>CALHNS010000012.1 GCA_938035125.1 uncultured Granulosicoccaceae bacterium
CCACCATGTTGCCATCATCAACAATTGAAATTGGAGTATCACGATCAACGGACAAACCGATCAGTGTATCCAGATCAGCTTCGGTAGATGCTGCAGGCCATTCATCGCTGCCTTGCAAACTGCCACCGTTTCGCACGTAAGCATTCGGATCAAGCATAACGGTGTGAGCAAACACCAGCTTTAACCGTGAAATGCCTTGCACAAAATCGGCAACGTACTCATCGGCAGGCTCAGTTACAATTTCTTCCGGTGTGCCAATTTGCACAATAACGCCGTCTTTCATTATGGCAATTCGAGAACCCATGCGAATGGCCTCATCAAGATCATGAGTAATAAACAACGTGGTTTTACCCATCACTTTAGATAATTCTAAAAATTCATCTTGAAGACCACGACGAATTAATGGATCTAGCGCAGAGAAAGGCTCATCCATTAGCAGGATGTCGGGGTCAGCGGCTAATGCTCGAGCAAGACCTACACGCTGCTGCATACCACCAGATAAATCGGCCGGCAAACGATTGCCATACCCTTGAAGGCTGACGGTTTCTATCACTTTATCGGCCACCTGCATTCGAGTAAAGGCATCAACGTTACGCAATTCAAGCGCAAAAGCGATGTTATCGCGAACGGTTCGATGAGGTAATAACGCCATGTTCTGAAACACCATACCGATACGATCAGCTCGCAACACCCGCAACTCATTAGCATTCAAGCTTCCAACGTTTACTCCACCGATAAGTATTTCACCGTGGGTGGGTTCAATAAGACGATTGATATGTCGAACTAACGTTGACTTACCAGAGCCAGATAATCCCATGATGCAGAACACTTCACTTTCCTGCACATCAAACGATACATCTTGCACACCGACTACGGCTTGATAACGCTCCAGTACTTCGGCTTTCGAGAGATTATCGTTTCTGATCGCATCAAGTGCCTCATTGGCACGATCACCGAAAATTTTCCAGACATTACGCACTTGCACTACTGCGTCGCGTGTGTCCTGTTCGTTGTTATTTGAATTCATCGGATACTTTATGCTCTCACTTATGCTCTGGCGCGACTGCGCGTTGGATCAACGAAAGGAATGTCACAAATTTCAGCTTTAAGCCGCTTGCCGTGGCTATCAAGCTTGCCAGTTTCTATTTCAGTGCCGGTTTTCGCATGTTCTACCGACAACCTAACTATGGCTATTGCACAATCCAATGCAGGAGAAACCGTTGCGCTGGTTACAACGCCAATACTGCGACGACCAACCATCACCGGGTCACCATGACTGGGCACCTCATGGCCTTTGAATCGAAGCCCTTTAAGCACACGGCGCGGGCTCTCTGCATTTCTCTTTAATGCATCCTTGCCAATGAAATGATTTTTATTTAAATCAACAGCAAAACCCAACCCTGACTCATAGGCATCTATATCGGGAGCAAATTCAGCCCCACTTGCCATCAATCCAGCTTCTATTCGAATGGTGTCTAACGCATGCAAACCCATTGGCGTAATGCCAAGATCAGAACCTGCATCCATAACAGCATCCCAAATAGCCAATGCCGATTTTTCATGGCAGAAAATTTCATAACCCAACTCACCGGTGTACCCACTGCGTGTCAGTTGGAATGGCTCACCTTCTCGATCATGCAACCGCGCGATGGTGGATCCGAACCACTTCAGTTGTTCCACACTCGTGTGAGTGGGTTGTGTAAAAGAGATTCGCTGCAATAATTTGCGACTATTAGGGCCTTGTATTGCAAGATTTGGCATTGAACTGTACAACGACTTTATCCACACATTCAAACCTTCAGCTTCTGCCACAGCCTTTAAGTGCAAGCCACTATCGTCTGAGCCACAACACCATCGAAAGGCATCTGGAGTCAGCCTGAACAAGGTGCCATCATCAATAACACTGCCAGTTTCATCGCAAATTAATCCGTAAATTCCACGATTAACAGAGAGTTTAGTAATGTCTCTTGTTAACGCCGTTTGCAGCAACGCTTCTGCATCTGGGCCCAGTACATCAAATTTTCGTATGGACGACATATCTTGAATGGTGACCGCATTGCGACACGCATCGTATTCTTTATGGCTACGCGTAGATTCATAAGTGTGCGGCAACCAAAGGTCACGCGCTACACGATAATCGCGTGTTAACGCACTCGTTCTTTCATGAAAAGCAGAATGTTCGGTCAAGATGGGCTCCGCGTCCGGTTCACTACGATAAGCGACAGCATGTCTTATCGGTGAATTTTTTTTATAGATGCGAACATGTATATCTGTCGGATTCCAACCGTTTATTGGGTCCACATCATCGGGGCAAGCTGTCGACACTGCAACTAAATCTGTCATGGCCTCCATGGCCACATAATCACCCGGTTGTGACCACGCCTCATCTGATTGGATTAGGTTATCACTGTGATCTATCCAAGAATTAAAGAAAAAGTTTACCGCAGGCCAAGCGGCACGCTGCTGTATGCCATAGCGTGAATAGGCATGGCTGATGTTATCAGAGCAATTTAAATGACCAAAAAAACCTCGTTCTTCATAGCCGCGAGCCGTGCAGGCATAGGCAAATGTATCGTGCCTGCCAACCGTATCTTGCTTCAACTTCAGTAGTGGGCGAATATCTTGATCGTAAAATTTGTCTAGTAATCCAGGGATTGGGTAGGCCCCTCTTACCATTGAACGAGTAACCGTAGAATCTATGTAGCGCTCAAGGCCTTGTTCAAGTGCATGCGCATTCATTGCCATGAAGTCTGAACATTGCTGCCCATCAACATCAATAATTTGTACCGTCTCGCCTTCTTGTACGGTGTAGGCCAGCGCAGTTCCCCTAGGCACAGTAAATTCTTCACGCACATCGGCTAAGGGTTCAGGTAAAGCGTTTGCAGGAGTTCCGTTACGAACATGTTCAAAGCTTATCGCCCCACCCATGCCTCCAGAGAGTAGATGATCATCGGTTAGATTCTGTAAAGGATCAATGATGAGCCACAGCGAGACAGGTGAAGTTGCCCTGATAGTGAAAGCTTCTGCCGCTTTCGTGCTAGCGTCAAAAAGACGCACCGGTTTTAAATTTACTAACTTTTGTTTTCCACCCTGACCTAGATACCACTGCTCAATGGTTTCAATGCCGCAGGCTACTGAAGCTTGCGCATTCTGTAAAACAACAGATGGGTTATCAGCAAGGCCGATGGCCGAAAAATGATTGTTACCTTGCTCATCAACGGCATAAACCAATACCGGCGTAGCACCGTCAGTATTCCACAGGGTAAGTAAATCACCTGAATGCAAATTAAGGAGCACAGGACGAGAAGGACGAAGCGTTCGAACATTGCTCGAACGATCGTAGCCGCGATAACTTCGTGAACGTGAATCCAGCCCGCCCGATGGCGGCTGATACAACCACGATAGCGGTTCTGGCCTGTATAGAGAATCGATACTAAACCCCATAGATCAACACTTGGCGATTACCTCATTCCAGCTAGTAGGTGCTAACCACGAAAAAAAGCTAAGAATGTAACCGGTTACATACGATACTATCTGCTCACGGGACGGCAGGTCAAGTTCGAGTAAACAATATGTCGGAAACAAAAAAGTCCGCAGGCCTAAGCCACCCCACAAGTGGCATCAGAAAAATTGCGCAAACAGCAGGTGTATCAACGGCCACCGTGTCTCGTGTGCTAAATCACAGCAGCAAAGTCAGCATTGAAACTCGGGACCGAGTTCTCAAAGTACTAGAACAATCAGATTTTCGACTTAACGCCGCAGCAAAAGCCCTATCGACTCGCCGCACTAAAACCATTGCAGCCGTTATTCCAACCCTTGAACACTCGATTTTTGCGGTATTTCTGAACGCTATGGAAGATCAGCTGGCACAAGATGGCTACGGGTTGGTTATTGCCACACATGGGTTTAATAAAGAAAGTGAAACTCATCGCTGCAACGAAGCGCTTCGTCTTGGTGCTGAAGCGATTGTTTTATCCGGTGCTGATCATGATGCCAGTTGGTTAAATACACTTCAAAATTCAGGCGTTCCGGTTCTTTTTACTAGTGTCTATAAACCCGATGGCGCATACCCTTCCTATGGTTACGACAACTATGCACTGGGCTCTGAAGCAATCGATTATCTTGCCAAGCTGGGGCATAAGCGCATTAAAGCTATTCATGGCCCATTGGATTACAACGACAGAATGCGATTGCGTATTGCCGGCCTTCAAAGTGCTGGAATACGCGCAGGAATTTCCGTCACACTGGAAGAAGTATCACTCAGCGTAGCCGGAGGCTGCAACGCGGTGCGTAGCTGGCTTGAACACTCTGACATTCCAGATGCTTGTTTATGCTTGGCCGATGTACTAGCGCTTGGCGTAATTTTTGAAGCCAATAAACACCAAATTGATATACCCAATCAACTCTCGGTTATGGGGTTCGAGGATCTTGACTGGGCCGCTTGTTGCACACCATCACTAACCACCATTGCCCTACCCACCAGCGAAATGGGTAGAGCAGCGGCCAAGGCATTAATAAACAAACTCGATAATGACATCGATATAGATCATCGACTGTTCAGTGCCAAGCTTATTGAGCGAGATTCAACAGGCCCATCAACTCGCCTAAAAACATCTTAAAATATCTACGATTTAGGCCGCACTTCATAGCCAGCCTCTTCTGGCTCATCATCAACAATTTCTGCCGGAAACCCATCAGCTAATACTTTTAAGCCACACGCATCTTCCAACCGCCGAATAATATTGGGTGACCATTCTCTATCACCATAACGCGAAGCTCCGTCTTTCATAATCTCTATCATTAATGGGCTAATTTCTAACGGTACATTATGGTCTTCAGCAATTTGTTGAAACAATCCAATATCTTTAAGCACTAAATCCATAGTGAAATTAATGTCTCTTGAGCCATTTAAAATAACTTGGCTTTCGGTTTCATGCACAAAAGAATTGCCGCTGGATATTCGAATCGCTTCGTATGTGGTGGCAAGATCTAGCCCAGCAGCCTTTGAGGTTACTAACGCTTCGCACAAGGTAAGTAAGTTGGCTGTGGCCAGATAGTTGGTCATCACTTTAAGTTTTGATGCACTGCCTAACCCACCGGTATGTAGCACCCGCCGCCCAAGCTTGGTTAGCACAGGCAACATTCGATCAAAGGTGTCTCGATCACAGCCTGCAAAAATGGCGATGTTTCCCGTTGCCGCCCTGTGGCAACCTCCACTAACGGGGCAATCAACCGCATAACCTCCGGCCTCTTTTACCTTTGCACCCAATCGCAACACTTCACTTTCATCGGTGGTGCTCATTTCTGCCCAAATGGTTCCAGGCGTTAGCCCTGCCAGAACACCATCTTCGTTTTCAAGCACCGCAGCACTGGCTGCAGGAGAAGGTAAGCACGTGATGATTAAATCGCAATCGGCTGCCATCTGCTTAGGGCTAGTGCCAAATAAAGCCCCTTTTTCAACAAGTGAATCTGCCGCAGAACGATCAAGATCTAGCACTGTTAATGACAGGCCATTTCGAATAACGCTACCGGCTAACTTACCACCCACGTTGCCTAAACCAATAAAACCGACGTGCATAATTGAGCTCCTAAAAAAGGCCTAATTCAAGGTACAACAGAAAAATAAACAAGAAACTGTTTGCAGCCTTACACAATTTGTTAAAAGGCACCAGAGCTAAGGCATTTTTTGAAAACTTCGCGCCGCACTTACAACGTTGACAGCGCTTGGTTTAAGTCTTGCCATAAATCAGCTGGGTCTTCAATTCCTACAGCCAGCCTCAATAAATTTTCTGGCAAATTCGTTTCAGGTGGCTCAACACTATGACGATGTTCAATTAGGGTTTCAACCCCACCTAGCGAGGTTCCACTAACAATCAACTGCAACGCACCAGCAACAGCCAACGCCTCTTTCTTACCTCCATTGACTTCGAACGATAACAACGTACCGAAGCCGCCATGCATCTGCTGTTTACTTAGCTCATGTGCAGGATGAGAATGCAAGCCAGGGTATAAGACGCATGACACTGAAGGATGAGATTCAAGTTGTTTCGCTAAGGCAAGCGCTGTGCTGGCGGCGCGCTCAACGCGCACATAAAGTGTGCGCAAGCCACGTTGTAAAAGCCAAGCCTCAAAAGATCCAGGTAATGCTCCTGCCCCATGTCGCTCCTGTTTAATTAATTGCCACGAAGGCGAATTGGCATCGGCTGTTATTAAGGCACCTGCCAACACATCGCTATGCCCGTTTAACGATTTAGTTGCTGAATGCATAACGATGTGCGCACCAAGTTCTAAGGGGCGCGTAAACACAGGCGTAGCCGTTGTGTTATCAACGACCAATAAAGCACCCACCTTGTTGGCCACATCAGCTGCAGCAGCAATATCGGTCACGCTCATCATGGGGTTAGACGGTGTTTCCACCCAAATAAGCGAGGTTTTAGCATGACCCACCAACGCTTGTTGCAAGCTTTCTATGCTGGCAGGATCGTATTCACTAATATGGATACCCACGCGCTCGCAATAGGCTCTGGTCCAAGACAACACACCCCAGTACATGGAATTAGGAATGACAGCATGCGCCCCTGTTGGCAGGGTATAAAATATACAGGCAACCGCTGCCATGCCAGAGGCGAACAAGGCACACTCTTCACCGTTTTCTAGCTCAGCAATCACTCGCTCAGCGGTTAAAAAAGTGGGGTTGCAGTCTCGGGTATAGATGTTGGCAGAATTAATC
Organism: uncultured Granulosicoccaceae bacterium; assembly: GCA_938035125.1. Classification (GTDB taxonomy): domain Bacteria; phylum Pseudomonadota; class Gammaproteobacteria; order Granulosicoccales; family Granulosicoccaceae; genus Granulosicoccus. The sequence goes on from CALHNS010000012.1 coordinate 6,731, forward strand.
GGTTGGTATCGATCATCGCGCGCAAATGTGGTTGACGGCTGAATGGGCGGAACTATTGCCCCCGTGGTGGTATCCAGAAAATCGTCAGCTTTTGCAACCAGCGTGGCAGGGTGATTTTTGTGTGTGCTCATACCGCATGAGCATACCGTATTCGCAGCAGCTGCCGCGCTTATAACGCAGCAGCCGAGAACAATGCGAACATTTGCAGGTTATTAGCCGAGGTTAGAAATGGTATCGATAATTCATACCGATGCGCGAACGCCCCTCGTCCACCAAACTATTCACTAAACCATCGTGTGACAAGCCAACACTCAGTTCATCTCCGCCAATGATGCGCATCCCCGCACCCGCTTGTACTTGCAGCCCAAAGTTACGTTCAGGCCACCGATGACCTGCTCGCATATTGATAAAGTACCTAGGAGAATTAACCTGTGGATAATTTCCTGCAATACCACCGCGAGATAAGGAAGCACCCAGAGATAAGGTAGACGCCTTATCGCCAATAATTTCAGACAAACTCACTTGATCGTTGAGGTTTAATTCTTCAGGTACCAGATCGGTGCGATCATTAACCTCGGTGCTTGCTACAACACTGGTACTCCAATTGTGGCTACCCATTGAACCTCGCAAACCAAATTCAGCCATGGTGCTAATTCCTCGGGCCACTTTGCGCTCCGAAACTCGAGTGGCGATGTCTACTGCATTCACGTTAAAGCGAGCAAACGCCATTTTTCCAATGGAAAAATTAACCGTTGCCGATGCACGATCTTGTTTACCTCGTAGCTGCAACAATGTTGATGCTGTTGCAGCCTCACCCAGCGCAACTTCTAAATCGTAGCCGTGTTTTCCTTCTGACAATTGCCCCGTTATACCGCCACTAAAGTAGGTTCTATTCACTGCCGTATCGGCTAAATACCCAGCGGTTAATCGACTATTGAAGCCAGCATCACCGTAATGAAGGGTAACGGCTATATCGCTAAGATCGTCCGCATCGGTTAACCGATACCGCACTGAATCAAATTGTCGCTGCGTTGCGTTTAAGGCAATTCCAAAGGTAGATCCTTTAAAGGTATGCCGAGCCAATACCGAGGACTCTAGAATGGATAAATCCTGCCCAACCGTACTATTGAAGGATGCCCCTGCAAATGCAGGCCTGTGTTGGCGTAAGGCTCGATACGTTTGCGCAGCCATTTCGCCATCAACACCAGATAAGCCAGCATGCAATGCGTTAACGGCAACTGAAAACGCATCATTCGATCGGCCAAGCTTACGTAATGCAAGCATGTTGTCACCAATGGATATGCCTTGCCCTGACTGAACAATTTCAGCCACCGTGTCCAAGTCATTTTGTTTCATTGCTACGGCAAGTGCTTGCCATGCAGGTGCTTCTAATCGTTGTTCGTGCAACTTTGCCAAAACCACTCGCGCCATATCATGACGCTGCGTGGCCATCAGCCAAGAGATAGCCATCTCTTGTTGCCAAAACTTATCTTGCTTGATCAATCCTGCATTGGAATCATCAAGAACCCCTTGAGCAAAGCGTTCTTTCTGGTCGGTGGTGCCATACAGTGAGACCACGCTTGCGTATTGCCGTAATAACTCATCTTGGTCTTCAGCTGCCCCTTCAACCAGTAACGGGCGAATAGCGTTGATCGCATAATTACGAACCTTTAACGCAGTATTGCTTTGCCCTGCAGCATCAAGCGCATCTGCGTAGGTTAACAACAAGCCATAATCGGTATCAATGGTATCTAACTGCCTTGAAAACCAGCGCAAACTTTCTTTAGGCATACCTATCTGGTTATAAGCAACCGCCACAGGTGTCCATAGCGTTGATGATTTTTCAATCAATTCACTGCGCTGATCAAGAAACTCTCTGATTTTTGATTGATCATTCTCACCCATGTACATCCACAACAAATTGGCTAAGTAATCAGGATTATTCGGTGATTGTTCCAAAGCGTGATCATAAGCTGTTTTCGCCTCGGCGATATTGCCTTTCATCACGTGATATTGAGCCACTAACTCCCAGTAACCCGCATCCTGGCGCAACTCGATCGTATCGCTGTTTCCCTGCAAATAGGGTTGAAAGCTTGAATCATATGACGGTGCGTTTTCACTGTCGGTTTTTATGGCTTCGAGCAGCAATCTCATGTGCAATAAAGAGGAATACAAGGTACCTTCATCAGCCTGCAGCTGACCTGCAGCTTCAACTGCTCGTTGAATTCGCCCATCCTTAGCTTCGCTATCAATACTTCGCACTCGATAGAGTAATTGCTGGCTGTCAGACTCAATTCTTGTTAACTGAAATTGCACTAAATTATTTAACTGAGGAAGGTCGTAACGCCAACCTAATTCTGCAATGAGCCTTATTTGGTAATCACTGGCTTTATCTAATACTCTGGCATCATCGCCCACCAGATCCACTAAACTGATGGCAACATTCTTTGATTTTTCAGGCTCTTGTATGCGCCACAACATCTCCATTCGTTGCAAACTGCTATAGATGTAGGGTTGAAAAGTATCTTCGAATCGATCCCATACCGCTAACGCATCAACATATTTTTCGTGTCTGGCGTGTAGCTCGGCCAATAGCCGCATCCATTCCACATCAGGGCCGTAACGATCCAATAAAACCTCTAACACCTTGGCCGCTTGGTTAGGTGTACCTTCAAGTTCATACGCAGTTAACAGCTGAGAAACCTCTTCTTGCGTAGGCTTTTTTAACATGGCCCGTTTTCGAAGTGCTTCTGCTGTTAAATTTGGGCGTAATGTTAAGGTGGATAATCGCGTTAGTTCGGTTAATGAATCCAATGTCGGGTAACGCTCACTTAACCAAAGCCATTCTGCGGTTGCCAAATCTGGGTCACCAGACCACTCTGCCACTTGGGCTAAGCGCATACGGTGTTCAGCGCTTTTAGGTTGTAAATCTACCAGCGTTCGTGCTGCAGATAGAGCACCTTGGGTATCTGACTCTCCTAAACTGATGTTGTACTGATTTACCCAGCCCTCCAAAACCTCTGGATGGTTGCGAACCAATAGATCATTCCACTGCTTTGATAGCACAGTATCTCCTGTACCCATTGCGTGCTTAACAGCCAAACTTAACGTGGCTAATGATCTATCGCCTTGCGCTATCTTTTTACGACTACGATCGAGCAAGGCACCTCTGTTGCCCGATGCAGTAAGAAGGCTTGCGATTTTATCGTCGACCTTATCTTGTTCATCTTCATTGACCCAATTACGCGCCAATGACAAATAATCTGCAGACTCTTTTAATTTTCCACCGGCTTCTGACCAACGTGCCGCTTGTTTATACCAATGTGCCGTCTGTTCTGTTTTATCAACCTCAGCTAATTTCGCATAGGTTCTGGCTGCTTCTAAAGGCCTTTCATTGGCAAGCAGCAGTTCAGCCAACGAGGTAAGCCCAGGAACGCTTGCTGCAGGAGACACAAGCAACGGTTGAAACAGTTCTTCGACTCGATGGTAATTATTTAACTTAAACGCTACGTTTAATTCATTAGTTTGCGCATCAAAACGTTCTTCATCGGTTGCAGCCAAGGCACTTTGGCGCGTTGCGCATTCCATTGCCTGTTCGTACTCACCCACCATGACAGAGGATGAAACACAGTGACGATACCACTGGGCAGCACGTTTGCTATCCAGTCCACTTAAACGCTGTGCAAAACCAGCAGCCATAGCGTGCTGATCAAACCAAATAGCCACTTCGTAAGATCGAGACAACACATCCACTCGAGTGATATTCGATGCGCTGTATAAATCGTTTATCGTAATGATTGCTGCATTTTTATGTTGATTGACTAAGGTTTCATCCGAATTCTCTTTGGCTAATTCCTCATTAAACCTCACCATCGAGCGCTCTAAAGAAAACGCTAACTCATCGGAATGAGACATTCTTACATCTGGGTTATCCGCCAACAGCTGCTCAGCCTCAGCGATTCGCTGTTCACGCACTAATGCGGTTGCCGCTTTCAACACATCCTCATTAGAAGATTTAGACGACGCACGTTCAGCCTTAAGGTAGGCTAAATCTAATTCACTGATACCTGAATCTAATTGGGCATCTTGCAGTGAAAGAGACTGCTTACCAGGAGCAATCCATATAAAAGCAACGGCAAAACCTATCACGGCCACAGCTAAGTGCCATGGCTTTAGTAACTGTTCACGCGGGGCATTCGAGCGAGACATTACCGGTATCCTTTTGCGTGAAAGTGAATTGTTGGCCTGCTTCAGTTTGAATTGACGATGCTGAACCGCTAGCACCACTTAACCGACAACCTTGCGTATTTTTTAAAACCACTTCAGCAGGTACACCCGCTTGTATTCGAAACGACAACGAACGCCCATTGCGAACCCAAGATGAAATTTGCCCGTTAGACGATACAAGTTCTGGCACAGGCCTTACATTCTCGCTTGATCGAAAACGGGCAGGCGTATCGGAAACAGGATGCAAATACAAACCATCGTGCAACCTTCTTTGCCCAGCCACACCTACGCTGCTAGCAACATCAACATTCGATTTCGCACCCAGCCAACGAATGGATTGGATTTCATCCAAACCAGATACCGTCCACCACCCATCCAATGAACGAGACACTTGAGCGGTTCTAAATTCACCTACACGCTTTGCGTAACTACTTAAATACATAGGCGCAATATCTTGATTAACCGTCCACTCGTACACTTCTTTTAAAGCGCGCATCGAGGATATTTTGGTGCCCGAGTAAAAATGATAGTAAATATTGATAGGCTTTAATCGCTTTGGCGATTCGGTAAGCTCTAGGGTTTCAATCACTTTACGAAAACCATCAAAAGGCCCAAACCAATCGTTGGTGTATACGTTTTCATTGATTATTGGGGCATATATTTGTTCATACTTACCCGCAGGACGCATCATGGCGTAAACCCGCCCTAAACCTTTTTTAGAATGGGTAATAGACGTTTTCCCACCATTGATGTTGTATAAACCAAGCTTTTCAACACGCTCAAGCGCTGCTTCTGGGGGCAAAGCATCACCACTCCACAACACAACATCTACTTTTTTCCCAGGTGGCGCTAATTCTCTATTTATAAAATCAACAGAACCATCAATTTCTCGTTCAAAGGAAAATTGATAACTTGGCAAATTCATGTTGAACCGGCCAGATTGCATTCCAGTTTTTATCAATTGCCATTTGAAAGGGTGGCTGTAGGTGTGGGTTGACAATTCAACGTAATCTTCACGAAAGATCTTTTTCATCACACCAAACATTCGCTCTCGTCGATCGGTGTAAAGCGGATTCGTCATTTCACCTTCCACAACCGATATGGTGTGCGGCAAAGCGTAAGGCTCTAGGACATCGTCATAGATCACTTCAGCACCCAAACGCTTACCCGGCATTTCAGCCCAAGAAGGAAGTGCATCGCCATCGATGTGTGCAAGTGTTATGCGGCGCCCTGTTTGTGTGGTTACATCTGGCTGTGGAATATCAGCTAATTTTAATGCACCTTTAAAATATTCAAACGGATTGATCATCCAATGCAAGCTTCCATCAAGATCAACGTCCATTAAGCCTGGCGTTACCCCATACCCACCCCAAGAGGTGAAGGCAACCGCATCAATTTCATTACCAGTTGCATCTGACAACGACAATTGAACCTCATGATCTTGTGCCAGACTTTTTAATGGAGCTGCCAGCGCACTGATTCGAGGGGGTAATTTACGTTCATATTCCATTAGGGATGTTTTAGTTTTTGGTGTAATAAAACCCATTTTGAAAGGGCTTCGCTTTAAGCCAAACTCTGCCAATACATCGGCTGCTACTCCCGCACCGACGTTACCCAGAAGTGCTAATGGCACACCAGATTTTTTTTGTTCTAATAACCACGTCGACCAATTAGGCTGTTGATAAGCGCTGGTTGTCCAGTTCACTATTCCGGCATACCGGCCTGATAAATTCCCTGTTGGCAACGATGTTTTTGCCAAATCAACGTACTTAGGCACGTAACCTAAGTACTCCAATGGCATAGCCGCCATAATATGAACGGTAGAGTCTTGTACCGCGCCGTCTTTCGTGCTGTCAAACAGCATCATCACGTCTCGCGGAAATACCTCTTCTAAACCGACACCCATCTGATCAAATCCTGGGGTGCTCACCCATGGAATAATTCCATGATTAGCAATTTGTGTGGCTACGCGCCGAGCTTTTTCACGATTTGAGGGTTCAACGTAATCTATCGATAAGGCTTCTAATCCATATTGCTGGCGAGCGGTATTTAATTGCCCTAGCAACCATGCACGATCGCTGTCAGGCACAGCCTGATAGCCACCTGAACCACCATGCCAACGTGCGTACAACGATTCTGCCGCCATTACATCTAAATAGGGCGCGATGGAGGGTAGTAGTTCAAAACCCCGGTTGGCAATCAGCTGTAAGTTAGGGTGCTTGGTTTTTAATGTAGCAATAAATGTGGTAAGCCCTTGTTGCTGACGCAGCCGTTGTTCATCGGTTTTAGCAAACAAATGATAGCTATCCATCGTATCTAGAAAGAAGCCTTGATAACCTGCACGAATTAACTCATCAGCACGTCTTAATAGAAACGCTCGCCAACCTGGATTGGCTAAATCCATTACTTCACTAGCCCAGTTATCGTTAACCCCTAACACCCAAGACGAATCGATTGACGAGCGCCATTGTCGAGTGGGACCAACCTCACCTACACTTAAGTAGGCAAACAAGGTAGAAACAGTGCCTTTATTCGTGTTGAATTCTGCTAATTCACCCTGTGTTACTGCATCAGGTTCTAAGACTACGCGGTCAAACTCGTTCAACATTTTTACAGGTGGATTCACAGCGTAATACAACGCGATACTGCCACCAGGCGCATACTGACTTGGTACTTGCTTGGTTGTAGGTAACGTTACCTCTTTCTGAATGCCGTTATTCACTTGCAACGCGGTACCCGTGGCACTCGCTAATTGAGGTGTATCTACCTGAGAAGCCAATGCGACTACTGCAGCATTCACCGCAGAATCATCCGCAACGCTTTCTATACCAGTAGCATGAGATATATCAATTTGAGAAACTAAGCCTGCTAACACATCATCAGCAACACTAACGATTGATTCTCCAGCACCACCGACTTTGGAATTTTCTTGTCGCCACACTAATTCTTGGGTTTTAATATCGTAAACGTGCAAAGCGATTTTTACGTTTGGCTTTGAACGGTTCAAACCATCGTATTTCCAATCCATTATTCGGCCGGTTACCACATGCTTCAACACGTGACTATTAGCTGCATCGGAAGTGGAAGGTAAGGTCGTTACCCCGCGTTGGAACAGATGGTTTTCAACCAAATCAGTAGCGCTTTGATCCGCTGTTAATGAATCAGATTCATTTATTAGTGGCATTAACACCCAAGTTTCAGGATTCGCTAACGTCTCGCCTGAGTAATGGGAACCAGATGAGCAGCCTACCAGCGTTAATATGGCTACACATTGCAGTGTCTTTTCAATAAGACGGCGAATCATGCTTCCTCTCCTGATAATTCTGGCACAGTTGAACGAATTTTCCGTTCACGCATGAAGGTATGAAACTCAATACTGTCTAGTTCTCGCCCTACTAGCACAACACCTACCAGGGCAGTGAGAGCCATTGAAACACCAAAACCGTAGCCAAAGTAAACCGGGCCCCATTGGATGGATAGCCAGGTAAATAGAGCATTGGTTACAAACATAAACGCGGTAATGACAAGCGCTTCTTTGAGCTTGTCTAGATAAAATGCAACGTTGAGCACAGCAAGCATAAGCACTTGTGCGCCTACACCTACTAAATCTACGTAATACAAATGCACAAATTTATCGGGCAACTCTAGCCATTTCACAATGCTAGGACCAAGCACATAAAGCAGTAATATCGTAATGCCCTGCACTCGAACAATCTGAAAAAGCCCTTCACGCACGGCAACAACCATTGCATTGCCTAATAATTCAATCTCTTGCAAACTGGCATTACCACGGACCGCAGCAAAGAACCCTTCGTAGGCCTCTGCAAATTCAGTCTCAATGGTTAAAAGAAATACGGCCATGCCTGGAATAATGCTTATGTAAGCTAAAAATATCGGCAAGTCATAGATCAATGATGTACGTAGTGGCCCAATAACGAATTCAGACGTATCGGGATGCAACCAAAATATTATTTTATCTGACCAAATACCTAAGTTGTAAAAGAAACCGACCCAAATCAACATAGGGTGAATTTTTGGCAACGAGAGAAAATCCCATCGCACCTTCCCTACGACGGGGTATTCAGGAACGATGGCACCCACCATTAGAAACGCTAAGGTAACGTGCCCTATAAACAATCCAAGTAATAGACCTTCAAGCCCAGCTGACATGAACAACAGAGACAGTAATACCGTTACTGTGTAACCGATGCCAAAAGTCCAAAGAATGATTTTGAATCGGCGTAAACCAGCCACAAAAATTACCGCAATCCAAACGGCCGATAACGCAGAGAAATTACCGATCATCAATACTTCATAGGCCAGTGATTCATCGAAAAGCGTAAGGGCTAACACAATACCCAACACGGCACTTGCGCCAATGGCGAGCAATAAGGCACCAAAGAAATTCGCATTGATGATGTCGAATTCGCGCTCAAAGTGCCTGTCGGCGACAAATCGGGTAAACATCAACTGCAAAAAACCGGTGAGTATGAGAGAGGCTCCCATCAACCAAGTAACTGACGTGGTGAACTGACGCACCTGCTCATCAACTAACGCAAAAGAAACCGCTACGATGCCGATTAACATGACACCAACAATGGACAGAACCCACGGCCCAGCACTGATAAGCCCTGCGAATCCGTAAGCTTTCATTGACCCCGTGAAGGTGTCATCGTTTAAATACTTACGAAGCTCAAATCCTATACCCGCCATGATTAAGAAGCCTTCCGTTGCGGTTCGAATAGTTTTCCAGCACCACTATGGGTTTGGTAAACATCACGATAAGCATCAATCATTTGCTCATCGGCATAGTAGGTTTCAACACGTTTTATGGCCGCTTCGCTAGCAGATTTCCATGCATCTTTGTCGTCTAAAAATTTAAGTACCGATTCTGCAAATTCAGTTGGACTTGCCATGGGCACAACATCTCCTGCAGCGCCAATCGCTCTATCTTCTTCTGAAACACCAAAAATTAATTCAGAACAGCTACCAACATTGGTGGTTACAGCCGGAATGCCAGCAGCAAATCCTTCAAGCGTTACCAGTGGTTGCCCCTCAGACACAGACGTTAGAACCGATAAACCAAGCTGAGGAAACATCTCAGCAGGTTTTTGAAAACCTTTGAAGATAACAACATCCTGCAAATCCAAACTTTCAACCAGTAATTTGCATTCCCTTGTGTATTCAGGGTCCTCTTCTTCAGGCCCAATCAACCAGCCTTCAGCATCGGGCATTCTTGCGCGAATGACTCGCATGGCTCGTATAAACGTTTTAATGTCTTTTATCGGCACCACACGACCTATCAATCCGATTACTGGCGGCACAGGCGCATCGGCCGCTCGGCGCACAGCTGCATAAGGTTTTATAGCCACACCATTGGGGATAATTCGTAAGCGTTCGTCTGCTGCGCCATCTACTAACTGGCGTTGCCGATTTCCATCGTATAAAGTAAATACTTCATCTGATGTTGCGTATGTCATACGACCTAACGATTTGAAAAAACGAATCCAAACCTGCCGCAAGTAACTCATTTGATCATTCAAACCCACACGAAACGGATCGTATTCTTCGGGAATCCAATTTACTTGTGCTAAATCTAATTCACGCTCTTTAGTGTAAATTCCATGCTCAGAAACTAACAACGGCTTGCCCGTTCTCTTTTTAAGCAACGCCCCTAAGAATCCTGCATACCCTGTGGAGACAGAGTGATAACGTTTCGCAAGTGGTGCATTTTCAGCAATTTTAGACAATACAAAAAGCGGCCCGTGCATGCTTCTTACGGTCCAAAAATAGTGATTAAAATCTAATCCTTCAGGAGCCGATAGGTATTGCTTACGAATACTTTCCCACGCTAGGCGATGATGTTGTAAATCATTTTCAGTAACCGGACTTTTTCCACTCATAACCTCTGCAAATCCAGATAGCGTTGAGTCTTCCACATCACCACTTCTTAAACTTTCATGCAAACTATCGTTAAGTTCAAATGAAGCATTTAATCGATTTTTCTTGAACCATGGTTTCTTGTTTTTTTCCGGCTCATCTAGTGATGCCAGTAATACATGACATTCAATATGAATCACATTACTAGGAATCTCGTAAGCCAAGGTTTCAAAGTCTTTCTTACTGGCACCTAAAAATATTATTGAAAATGAAAGCTCAGGCAACCCTTCTATTATTTGCTTTACCCAAGTAGACACCCCCCCTCGAACATAGGGGAAGGTCCCTTCAAGAAGTAGACAAACATCCGCCTCTGCTTGAGGCGCAAAAGGTAGCTCGTTGTTCATGCCCAATACTCCGCAACTTGCTTCAACGGCGGATATTGTTTAAACGCATCGTCAAGAGATTTAAGCAACAAGTTAACTTTGCCGTACTGCCGCTTTCCAAAGGCAACTTCTGCAAGGTAAGGCACTACTTTATCTTTGGGCATACCTAAATTCATTGCTGTAAGCAACGCTCTTTCAGCGGTTGCAAAATCTGAAGATGCTAAACACACACGCCCTAAAACCAAATGAGCATTTCGATTTTTCATGTCATGAGACACAGACAACTTCGCAGCTTTTACTGATTTTTCTAAAAGCTGTTTCCTAGCGATTGGGTCACTTTTTTCAATGGTTAAAAGCTCCCAATAGTTATTGGCGATTTGCAACCACGTTGTGGATTGATGTTTTTTAGACTCTCTCCGTGCGTTAATTTCTAATCGCTGAATTTCAGCGTTCAGCTGATTTACTTTTCGATCAAGAATTTGATAAGCGGTTAATCGAATACGCTCATCAGGATTACTTACAGCCTCTCGCAATACATCGACAGACAATGAATTACGAATGTAGCTGCTAGACAGTACTTTTTGATACATTGCGTCAGCATCATCAGAGTACTTAAGCTGCTCAACAAATCCGCGACTATCCGGCGCCTTCACCTTGCGACCTATAGGCGTTGTGAACGGAAGCGCTGTGTTTTCGGTTATCACATAATCGGTGACTTCCCCCTCTCGGGCTAGCCACACAGAATTGCCGACGTATAAAGCTAAGGTGCAAGCGAGCCCGCCAACGCCTGGCATGCACAACCCACAAAAAGTAATAAAAAAGGCCATGGCGGCCCAGTTCAATTGCGTGGACCTACCGATAAACGCACCGGCCACACAACCGAAAAAGGCAGCGGTTATGGTGTGCAAAAACAACCAGACCCAAACCGATGCAAATAGCTGGAAGGACGGCGCAATTAACTGCCAAACCACAATGAACTGTAGGCATACGGCAATGGCCATGAGAGGCAATAACATGCGGTTAAGCCACACGACTGTTGCCTCGATCGGTAGATACTTTGACGTCTGCATCCACTAAACCAGACATACGATTAACAAATTTCAAACAACTTGCCCGAGTATCCATTCTACTGAGTTGCATTGAATCAACCTCAACCACAACCGAGGGTAAAGCAATGTCATGCTTTTTCAACAAATCAGTTGCCACTCGTCGCAGGTAGTCAGCGCTTTGTTGTTTGGATTGCAACGGCAATAAGATAGACACGGTAGGCCCATCCGTTTTCGATGGCAAAATCCAAGACCGATCAAGACTTCGAAGATCTGTACTGATCCAGTGAGCAACAGAGCGCGCTTGTTCGGTATCCACCATTCGCATACAAACCAATGTGGATTTAACCGAATGCGATTTACAAAACCGTAACGCGCTATCAATCTCAGCTAAGAACCAAGCAGTTCTAGATTTATCACGCCCCTCAGAGCGGCTCAGTAAGTCACCAAAATACCCACCGAGTAACGCAAGAACGTTTAAATTTTCTTGCTGAAAAGCCATGAAGTGCATGTCGCGCACGGCCAAGATTCCATGCAAACGTCCACTGGAATCGGATATGGGAACAACCGCTAGCAATGAGTCATCCGTTGTATCAACACTGACGCTATCTAAGCGTAAGCTCACCAATTTTCGTTGTTTGATAGCCTCACGAATAAGAGGGTCGAACATGGGCAACTGACCCATATTACCGTGTGTTGCAATAGCCTCTTGATTTACCAGCGTATCCGATTTCATGGCGTAAAGCCCCGCCACTTGCACCGAACAAAACTGTGCAAACACAGCCATAAGATCACTACCAGCTTTAATCCCTTCTTCTGATGAAGTGAACACAGGTGTAAGCGCCTGCAACGCAGATCGCAAACTTAACCGCTGACCGGCCATAAATTCTTCTAAATGACCGTGCGATACTTTTAACACGTGATAGTCATTAGAAAATTCTTTCAATCGATGACGAAGATACGCATTTTCAGCTTCGGATTGATTGCTTCGCGTGCGCCAACGATCCGATGATGCACCCACAATAATTGATAAACACAAGGTACCAATCGCCATAATCGTGCGCTGGGTTAGTGAACCTTCTAGAGCCATAAATGGCTGAACCCAAACAACACCTGCAACTAACGCACAAAAAGCACCCCAACCACTGCCATACCTTGCAGCATAAACAACGGGAAGTGCAGCCACCCAAAGATAACCTGACGCCAATCCAAGTGAACGCTCCGAGAATAGAACCGCGCCAATTAATGCAGGAAGCACAGCAAAAAACGGCAACTCAATGAGCCGATGTTGCGTGCTTCGATCTGCCGAATCTGCGAAAAACGCACGCGCTCGGCCTAGCACTTCATGTAATATTTTGGAAGAATTCATAAATTTTTAACTGGTTTAATCAACGCGCACTTTCGCTAACAAGTCTTTAACCAGCACTTGACCCACAGTGGATAAGCTGGAAAAACCCCAACCCGCTTTAGCTGATGTTCCCTGCCAAACCACTCGATTACTGTTTACATCAACCAGTCTTAGACTCAATGCCACGCTAGGCTCTCGATCCGGTCCGGCTTTGTAATGCCATTCATGCACAGTGCCTGACAAAGCGAAATCGAAACCCGCTTCACGCGCCCAATTTGTAGCTGTGGAGTCGTGTGATGAAGTGGTTAGTAGTGCACCAAGGCCAGTTTCATTAACCGCTTCATACGCAGCCAAATCACTGATACCCCGGGAACGCAAAGTTGACTCAGCAAGAACCGCCACCTGCTCACCGGCTAATGGTGTGCTGGATAGATTCTTTATCGGTAAAATGGCAATGCTGTCTGCGCTAGCAATTCTAATCGCAGGCGATGAGGTAACCGTGCTGCACGATGCAAGCACTAACGCAATCAATGCAAGAGCAAGAGTCTTCATTACACAGGTACCCCTGGCTTACCACCTGCCAGTAAATGCCGCTCCCAATCTAAGGAAGTTTTTACAATCACATCGATATCGTTATGTTTCGGAGTCCAATCAAACGATTGATGAATTTTATCGACGCCTGCGATTAACGCTGGAGGATCACCCGCACGTCGAGGCTCTTCCACAACATTGATGGGAGAACCGTGAACGCGATTAACGGCATCAATAACTTCACGTACTGAATACCCATTGCCATAACCACAGTTAACTAACGTTGATTCACCACCGTTGTTCAGATAATCCAATGCAGCTAAATGCGCAGACGCAAGGTCAGTAACATGGATGTAATCTCGAATTCCAGTACCGTCTGCTGTTGGATAATCGGTACCGTACACATACAGTTGGTCTCGCTTACCTAAAGCAACTTCAGCGGCAACCTTTATCAGCAATGTGGCATTTTTGGTTGACTGACCAATACGACCGTCAGGATCTGAACCTGCCACATTGAAGTAGCGAAGAATCACGTGATTCATTGATGAGGCCGCATCTAAATCCTTTAACATCGTTTCCGACATTAATTTAGACATACCGTAAGGGTTGATTGGCGCTGTTGGCAGCGTTTCAACACACGGCTTAGATGCGTCTTCAGGAATTCCGTAGGTGGCTGCCGTGGATGAGAAAATGAAATTTTCAACACCCGCTTCTTCGCAGCACTCTAGAAGGCTACGCGTGCAGGCTGTGTTGTTGCCGTAATACTTAAGTGGCTTTTCAACACTCTCGGGTACGATGGTGTGCGCTGCAAAGTGCATCACCGTTTTAATACCGTAGCGTTTCAGCACATTGCTAACCAGCGTTTGATCACCGGTATTGCCTTCCACAAGCTCACCGTACAGAACCGCTTCGCGATTGCCAGTAGATAGATCATCTAGCACGATGACTTTTTCACCGCGCTCACCCAGTAGTTTCACAACATGGCTACCGATATAGCCAGCCCCACCGGTAACTAAAATGGCACCTTCACTTTGATTCTGCATGGTCGTCCTTTGTTTTTCGGGCCGATCAAGAGGGCCCTAACTGCCGTTATGGATTAACGAAAGAACAATAGAAACAACCGTGCCATTGGCAAAAATTGCCTTGGAGAATTAACACAGTGGACAGAAGCGTTGAGACTTACCTCACGAAAACTCATCCGTGGCTTCAATGAGAATGTTACACAGTGTAAAAAGAGCTTGGCGACGGACTGAGTATGACTAGGCAACTAACCACTTCGGCAGGTAAGTATGGGAATAAATTTTCGGGACGGCAGGCTTTGCACCCACCAATCGCCAATTAAATGTCGCTTCAGGCTCAGTTAAGCAAAAGCCTAGCTCATACTGTCATCAGATTTGAAATTCCTCGGGCTAATTCGCGCATTTCAGCATTTCTTGGATACTGTCAGGTCCGGTGAATTCGCCCAATATTTCACTGGTGAGTTCGGTTCCATTCAACGTGGTTGCCACGATATTCTTCCAGTTGGAATCTACCGTAATTAATTGGCTGTTCCCGCCGCAAAGCCGAACGCCCCCAGTAATGAAATCCTCACCAATTCGGTGATTAGTCAAACCCGATGTTGATGCAATTTGCTGCAAACCGGTGTCAGGTTGATAGGAAAATACACGCAATACTTTTGCTAAGTGCGGGCGGTCAATAAAGGCAACGTCCATAACCCCATCATTATTGAAGTCCCCCATACCGATTGGGGCAAGCCAACGATTTGACGACCCAATATTGGGCGTGGCTGATTTCAACGACAAGGTGTCATGACCATCGTCAAGATGGCCGTATACCGCCAATTTTGCGCCCAATCGAGCATCGCTCACCACGGCCACCACATCGAGCTCACCGTCACCATCCATGTCAGCCAATCGAGGTGCAAGATCTTCAAATACTTCGTTTTGATCCAGAACCAATTTTTGGCCGCACTGCTCTGAGCCCTTATTGGCAATGACGTGTAACTCGCCAGCTTCGATGTCGTCCCCTAACACACCGTGTCGGTATCTTCGGGTAGCGCCATCGTACCAAGCGGCTACCACGCCTTCACTGTCAGCATTGAGATTCACGACTAGGGAATTGGGGAAATCAGAATCGGCAGCGTTCTCCACAAGGCAACCTTCTGAGTCTGCTGTGCTGGCTAATGAAGGCACAGAGAATAGAACGGCCAGAGACGCACAGAAAGCCAAATTCGCAAAGGAAAATGTGTTCATGGTCTATAGTGTACCGCGACTTATCGACCAAAATGCACCCAGTTTGCGACAGATCTGGCGTCGTTGGCATGGTGTCACATCAAATAATCGGTTACCGTGTGCGGCAATAGCCAGATCCCTATAGCAATAAGGCTCGGCGTTCTAAGATTACCTAGGATTTTCATGAGCACGAACAACGGCGCTGCTGTCCGATTTGAAAAAGTTCAAAAGAGCTATGACGGGAAAAACCTCGTTGTAAAAGATTTGAATCTGGATATCGCTCCGGGTGAATTCCTCACCATGCTGGGTCCTTCAGGTTCGGGCAAAACCACCTGTTTAATGATGCTGGCAGGCTTTGAACCAGCCACTCACGGCGAAATATTCTTAAATAACGAACCCATTAATAACGTGCCTCCTTACAAACGTGGCATTGGTATGGTGTTTCAAAATTACGCCTTGTTCCCCCACATGACGGTTGCAGAGAATTTAGCTTTTCCACTGCAAATTCGTAAACTGTCGAAATCAGATCGAGACGCGAAAGTTAAGAAAGCGCTGGATATGGTAGAACTGGGAGAATTTGGCAACCGTCGCCCTATTCAATTATCTGGTGGCCAGCAGCAGCGAGTTGCCGTAGCTCGCGCATTAGTATTCGATCCAGATTTAGTGTTAATGGATGAGCCTTTGGGTGCTTTGGATAAGCAGCTGCGCGAGCAAATGCAGTATGAAATAAAACACATCCATGAGAATTTAGGCATCACGGTGGTTTACGTCACGCACGATCAATCGGAAGCCCTTACCATGTCTGATCGTGTAGCTGTGTTTGAGGACGGCGTGATCCAGCAACTCTCGGGGCCTGATGAGCTGTATGAGAATCCTCAGAATTCGTTTGTTGCACAGTTTATCGGCGAAAACAACAAACTCTCAGGCACCGTAACGTCCATCGATAATAATCACTGCCAAGTAAAATTAGCTGACGGCACCACGCTGTCTGCTGAAGCGGTCAATATTGGCGCTATTGGTGACCAAACCACGGTGTCGCTGCGACCAGAACGCATCGAATTCGACCCTACAGAATCGATGGACAATCTCATAAAGGGTACGATCAAGGAAGTGATTTACCACGGTGATCACCTGCGCGTGGTCATGAGCGTGGCTGGAAACGATGAATTTATTGTGAAGGTTCGAAACCGAGGCGATCAACGAGTCTTAGAGAACGGACAAGTCCACACTCTGGGCTGGGCTTCCATAGATTGCAAAGCCTTGGATTTTACCGCCTGAATTATTAGTCATTGCACTGTGAGCTAATCGACTCCAATTCTGCTCATATAAACGGTAATAGATACGTTTAAGGCATCATTACCTTCCTGCAGCCGTTGTTTACCAAGTCAGGAACTGTTTGGGTATGAGCCCTTAGGTGGGTTACTATTACGCCAAGTCGGAAAATACAACCGACCGTCAAACCCTTTGGAGATAACGAGAAATATGAGCAAGATAATCAAACTGGCAACAGGTGTTGCCTTGGCATCAACAGTGGGTGTTGGTGCAACAGTCACTGCAGCCGAAATGGCTGAGTGCGAAAACTGCGGCGATAGCATGACTATCGTTTCTTGGGGCGGAGCTTACTCAAAATCACAGCTTAAAGCCTATCACGAGCCTTACAGTGCAGCCACTGGCACAGAGATCATTAACGACGAGTCTTCTGCAGAAGCGGTTGCAAAGCTACGAGCGATGAACGAAGCTGGCAACGTCACTTGGGATGTAGTTGATGTAGTTGCATCTGATGCCATCCGTCTGTGCGACGAAGGCCTTGCGATAGAAATCAATCCTGACGAAGATCTAGCCGCTGCTCCTGATGGCACACCGGCTTCAGAAGACTTCGGTGACTTACTAGTTTCTGATTGCTTCATCCCGCAAATTGTTTATTCAACAACTTTTGGCTACCGCACAGATAACGATGATTGGAATGGTGCAACGCCTAGCGATATTTGCGCAATCTTTGACACCGATGGCTTTCCAGGTCAACGCTCTTTAGAGAAGCGTCCTATTGCGAACATGGAATGGGCATTGATGTGTGACGGTGTTGCCCTTGAAGATGTATACGATGTACTTGAAACAGACGAAGGTGTTGAACGTGCATTAGCCAAGCTTGGCACGATCAAAGACCAAACTGTTTGGTGGTCAGCTGGTGCAGAAACTCCACAGCTTCTTGCTGATGGTGAAGTTGCTATCGGTTCAACCTATAACGGTCGTTTGTTCTCTGCAATTGAAGAGCAAGATCAGCCAATCGCAATCTTATGGGATGCGCAGATGTTCGACCTTGACGGTTGGATCATTCCAGCAGGCTTAAGCCCAGAGCGTGAAGCTCGTGCTCGTCATTACATGAAGTTCGCAACCGATACTCAGCGTCTAGCTGATCAAGCGAAATACATCTCATACGGCCCTGCTCGTGCATCGTCTGCACCGTTAGTAGGTAAGCATGCTGATCTAGGAATTGACATGGCTCCGCACATGCCTACAGATCCTGCAAATGCTCAGAACACCTTCTTATACAACTACGAATGGTGGGCTGATAACCGTGACGATATGGATGCAAAGTTCCAGGCTTGGTTAGCTAACTAAGCTTCTAGCATCTTTACGGTAAGTCAAAGCATCAGGGTGTTATGCCCTGATGCTTTTTTCTTTAAGCCTCTGCCAACTTAGGTAATTCATGGCAACAGAACTCACCACCCACGACGGCCAACCACTGCATAAAAGCTTGGCAAAAGCTTTAAGGCGAGAAAAGCTAAGAGCGCTTGTGCTCATCGCACCACTGTTAGTGTTTGTTCTTTTAACGTTCGTCTCCCCCATTCTAGACATGCTGTTTCGTTCCGTTGAAAACAGCATCGTAGCCGACACACTTCCAGACACCACACGCGCATTGCAAAGTTGGGATCCATTGGGTGATGAATTACCTAGCGAAGAGGTGTACGCATCACTTGCCAATGACATGATGCTGGCGCAAGAAGTAAAAATTCACACTCGGCTCGGCAGCCGATTGAATTACGACCAACCGGGCATTGCCTCTATGTTCCGAAAATCAGGACGAAGAATTAAACGTCTTGATGCAGAAATCCATCTAGATGCTTTTACCAATGTAAACGCAGCATGGGCAACACCTGCTAGCTGGACAGCACTTCGTAAGCACAGCCTATGGCCAGAAGCTTTCCCCTCATCTTCGATCGCTTGGAACAACTGGGCAAAGTTTGTAAAAAGCGATGAAGGTGATGATGCTGATCCAACAGCTACATCCCCTTACGGATTCACTTACTCTGCGTTGCATCATGATTTAAAAAAGCTTAGCTCCGAACAATGGAATAAACTAAGTTCATCCGACAACAGTGAACTCAGTGCTTTGTTTAACGGATTGCAAGAAGCCTCAGTAAGTTTCCCCGATGGCAATTACAAAGAACAATTTCTAGACATGCACGATGGCTGGGGTGAACTAGACAACTGGCAAACGATTCACCGTTTATCCCCAAAAGTCGTAGACAGTTATTACTGGGCCTCAGTGGATCGAGAGCGCACCTCCGATGGTGTGGTTCAAAAACCTGAGAATGAACGTATTTACGTCACATTGTTCATTCGCACGCTACTGATGAGCTTATTGATAACGTTTTCATGCATCTTATTGGGCTACCCCATTGCCTACCTTCTGGCTACTTTACCTACGAGAACATCAAACCTTTTAATGATTCTTGTTCTGTTGCCATTTTGGACATCACTTCTGGTTCGAACCAGCGCATGGAAAGTGTTGCTGCAACAGCAAGGGGTCATCAATAACATCCTCGTTTGGTTAGGCCTTGTAGGTGATGACAATCGTTTAGCGTTAATCAACAACATGACGGGCACCATCATTACGATGACTCACATCTTGTTGCCTTTTATGATACTGCCGCTGTTCTCTGTTATGAAAACGATTTCTCCAAGCTACGTGCGTGCAGCAAAATCTATGGGCGCAACCGATTGGTATGCCTTCAGACGAATTTACTTTCCGAATACGATTCCGGGTATTGGTGCAGGCTCCATACTGGTATTCATCCTATCGATCGGTTACTACATTACGCCTGAACTGGTTGGAGGCACTAAAGGGGTGTTCATCTCAAATCGTATTGCCTACCACATATCCAGTTCATTGAATTGGGGGTTGGCCGCAGCGTTGGGATCAATCCTATTGGTGGCTGTGTTAATTTTGTATTGGGCCTACGATCGTATCGTCGGCATCGACAATGTGAAGCTGGGGTAATTATCTATGTCTTCTTTACCCGCTTACGCATCCACTGGCCAACGTATTTGGCATTACACATTCCGTTACGGCATTTGTGGGCTCATCTTCTTTTATCTGATCACCCCTATATTAGTGATCATTCCACTGTCGTTTAATGCGCAAGATTTTTTCACCTTTACTGAAAAAATGTTGAAGTTAGATCCTGAAGGATATTCAACTAAGCACTATCAGGACTTTTTCACCAATAACGATTGGCAGTTAGCGTTGCGCAATTCGTTTCGAATTGCGCCAATGGCAACACTACTTGCCACCGCATTTGGAACATTAGCCGCCATTGGCCTCTCACAACCGCACGTTCCGTTTCGGCGAGCCATCATGGCGATTTTAATTTCCCCAATGATTGTTCCGTTGATTATTTCAGCCGCTGGAATGTACTTTTTCTATGCTCGAATAAACCTACAAGGTTATTGGAGCATTGTTCTTGCACACGCGGTTTTAGGCACACCGTTCGTTATTATCACCGTAACGGCCACCCTAGTAGGTTTTGATAAATCGTTAACACGAGCCGCAGCAAGCCTTGGCGCAACGCCGGTAAGAACGTTTTTTAAAGTGCAAATGCCACTGATCATTCCCGGCGTGGTATCAGGTGCTTTATTCGCATTCATCACCTCTTTTGATGAAGTGGTTGCCGTATTGTTTCTAGGTTCTGCGAAAACTAAAACCTTACCTTGGCAAATGTTTACTGGGTTGCGCGAGCAGATATCGCCCACTATCTTAGCGGTAGCCACCATCATGATCGCCATATCGATATTGTTACTGACAGTGCTGGAACTGTTACGAAGGCGTTCAGAACGATTACGCGGTATCACACCAACCTAAAAAGCTATCCAAAAAAAAGCCCTTGTTCATGCAATATGAACAAGGGCTGGATACATACTATTGATTACGTAGTAGGTTGTTAGATTACCTACATACAATCATTGGATATAAGGCCAGTTATTGGTTAACCGCCTAAACCACCCAAGGTTTCTAAGATCGGGTCAAGTACTGGCCCAATAACGCCACCAACACCAGGAATGGCTGTTACCTTTTCAATGATAGGTTGTAGAGAACCTAAGCCCTCACCTACGATGCCCTGCAATGGTCCGCGAGCAGCTTCCGGCACTTTGTCAAATAAGGCGGGTAATTCAGAAACCTTACTGCCCAGATCTTCTAACCCTGGAACCGCAGCCGTTGCAGATTCAACATCGGTAATGCCACCTAAGGTTTCAGACGCAGAATTGAACATACCCGTAACATCATCACCTAATCCATCAAGGTTTAAGCCGTCAGCTGCGCCAGCGACCGCATTGGCTGCAGCATCAGTAGCACCCGCAGCGGCATCGGTGGCAGCACCTGCTGCATCGGACGCTGCACCACTAACATCGGGTGCATCAACATCTTTTTTACCAAGGAAAGTGAACGCTAACCAACCCAATCCGAGAGCAACCAACAAGGGCACGATAAACTTACCTAGGCCACCACTTGAACTTTTGGCTGTTTCCAATCCAGATTCAGCTGAATCCATAGCCCCAGATGCCGCATTACTAACACCACTGGCAGCACCTGATACCGCACCCGCAGCACCGCTAGCAATACCAGAAAGCCCGGGCACATCATCAAAAGATGGAAAACCGTCGATACCGCCTAGCTGCGAACGCAGATTGGCAGGCATTGCATTCGCCACATTGGCCTTTTGGCCGTTCAGCATCGACATCAGGCCACCGGCATCCAAACCACCGCCTAATACTTGCTTCTTAAGAACACCAAAAATAACCGGCGCTAACATACCCATTAAAGAGCCTGTTCCGCCTCGGCTCATACCCGTTACTGACGACAGAACAGAACCTAGCCCGCCCATCATTCCAGAACCCATCAAACCAGACAAAGCATTGGAGCCTTGCTCGATCATGTTGTTTGAATTGCTTCCGCCCAATGCACCGGCGAAATCACCAAACACACCATCATCTGAATTATTCACAGCATCAAACAAAGCGCCAGATTTACCAGGCGCATTTGCCGCACCGGTTAACCCGCCTAACAAAGCTGGAATAACACTATCCAAACCACCGGATAACTTAGCAGCATCGCCGCCTAATAATCCGCCAGCTTTTTCAAGAACAGCATTCGTCATTTGACCTTTTACTAAGTCAACAAGATTGAACGACATTGATAAACTCCTTACATCGATGAAATGCGCTGCCATGACGTCTTATCCATGCACCGCAACAAGAAACTTTAAATAGTTAGTTTTACTAATCTACGTCTCGAACGTAGCGCATCTATTATTTCACCGATTGTTTTTTGAACCAGCAATAACGCTTAGTTCATTACGCTTAGCTAAGAAAAAAACAATCTAAACAAGTAGGATGTTGCATCGCTTCGCCACGCTAATTTAAAAAAACAACGAAGCTATGCGGGTTCTAGGGCGCGATTCATTCAATTTTTCGGTATTTGCAAAGGACTGTGGCAAGAGGTAATTAATTAGTCTGAGCAAAATCAAAAATGATCCAATCAAATACCAATTTACAACCTGCAACAAACAACAGGGTATAAAATCCAATCGTGTCAAAAATGTGTCTAAATTCAGTGACTTATCTGATTTCTTAAAAAGCAAAAAAAAGCGCCCGCAAGGGGCGCTGTATGAAATGGAGAGATAGGGAATTCAGGGATGGATGGTTAGCGAACTTCGAAGGTGGTAATCAAAGCATCTCTGTTAGATGAATCTGCCAAGAAGGTACCTGTGTATGTTTGTATATCGTTTCCAACACGAACGGTTACCACGTAGTCTGTGTCCGTTGTGACCACTCCGCAAGTTGAAAATAACCGCAATGCCACGGTATATTCGCCGCTGGGAGGCACAACGTTTTCGTAGGTAATATTTTCATTCTGGGGCTCATTTTCAGGGCAACCGACATTACTGTCTAAATCTAGAATACCTCCTGTTTCAGATTCGCTGTTGCCAAAAAATATGGTTTCACCGCTGGGCTCTTGCAAATACAGATCAACATCTGCTGGTGTGTTCCAGCTAACACTTACTTGTAAGTCTCCCGTGCCCACCACTACACTGGTTACAGGTAACTCCTGCGCACCGCTAACATCCCCCGTTGCGCTGCCCACTTGAACATCGATATCACCCACTTCACCGTTCAGCTGAATGGTGCTAAACGTAATGATTAGATCGGCCGTTGTAACCGCGTTGGGCAAATCGATTTGAAAATATCCTTCTGAATCTGCAGCAATATAAGCTGTGACAAATGGAGTATCACTTTGCAATGGAACCTGCGTTGATCCACCACTTATGAACTGCACTGGCTGCGAATCAACAACCAATGGATCTAGATTTATGCTGCCTAGTGATTCTGGTGGAAGGCCTGCGAAAAACACCCCTTCGATCTCCCCAATAGCCACCTCAGTAACGATACCCGTGGCCTCCAGAACTGCTGTGCCCGTAGCAGGGTCATTAAGTACTTCAACTTCTGGATCAAGGTCAGGGTCAGCGGCAAGACTGTTAGGATTTAGCCCTTCATTAAGCGTATTCACAATCGGTTGAACCGCATCAACTTGTTCAGCAGTGCAACCTGATGTGAAAACGGCAGCGGCGGCAATAAATGAGAGTAAAGAGGTTCTGTAGATTGGTTTCATGTTTTTCCTTTGCAGATAGCTAAAAACTAAACGGGCTTATTTTCAATAACGCACCTTGTTTTACTTTTTGCCGCTATTTAATAAAAAAGCCACCTCGAATAACTGA
>CALHNS010000013.1 GCA_938035125.1 uncultured Granulosicoccaceae bacterium
TGGAATTTTTAAGAGGCACTGAATAACACTTCATGCTCTTGCATGTTGTCACCATCGAAAACGAAACGCCCGTTAACTTTTTCACCACTCAAGACACGAGGAAGCCATATCTTGTCGTCCTCCCACATTTCATCAAACGGGATCTTATCTAACGAGTACCACAAAGGGATAGCTTCTTCGGTTTCGGTTGGAACGCCCTCGTATTGTGTGGCAACAAACACCTGCACATCCAATGAATACCCATCGGTAAATTGAAACCTGAGCCTACCTCGATGGTTTGAATCATTCACACTGATGCACAGCTCTTCTTTAAGCTCTCGATGCGCACATTGTTGCAGTGATTCATCACCTTCGGCCTTACCACCTGGCCCGTTGATTTTCCCTGCACCTAAGCCGCGTTTTTTGCGTATCAACAGCACTTGATCGTCTTTTAATACAAAAATCAAAGTGGCCTTATGAACAGCTTGCCAAGTGGAATTAATTTTCTCTAAGGAGTAAGGATTCACAATGGGCAGAGGGCGCTGTTTTTTAGTCACAGCCCCATAGTAACGAATTTTTTCGCTTAAGAATGATCTTCCAAAACGTCTTAATTCATGCGTTATAACTCCGCTTCATTTTGCCTAAATCAAATTCAGTGGTAAAGTTAAAGAAATTCAACCTGCACGTATGAGCCGCCCATGAATCGAAAAACCGCCCTGCAATCATATAAACGCTTTGGCTTTTCGTTAGCATTTTTATTGACCATCACCGCAACAGCTGTCGCTCAAGTTGGTTTGGATAAAACTCGCGTTGGTAAAGATTTGAACAGCACATTAGCTCAGGCCACAGCCGCCATGTTGGTCGTCGATTCGTTTGATATAACCGATACTAAAGAAATTCTCGAAGGCCGATTTCAAGTCGATGTGTCTATGACGGTTAAGGCTGATAAACAGAGAATAAATGATGCAATTGCGCATGCGAAAACAAATCGACTGGCTGCGAATTGGCGAGAAGAAGTAGCGCGATTGGAACGTCTTGGTCAATCGGCTTTGCAAAAAAGCGGTACTACTGAGTCGATAAAAGCCATTTACCAAATCAATAACTTCGGTGCTTGGAAACTCATTGAAATCAGCGACAACACATCTGAATATACTCGATTAAGAAATGAACACGGTCTAAACAGCGCGCCAGAGGAAGCTCAAGTGCTAAATGAATTTAAATCTATGGTGAAGTTAATCTCTAATGGCGCTGCATCGATCAATAAATTCACCATTCGTGGTGCAAAAAAACAGGCCGATAACGCTGTAAAACTGACCATTGATATGTCATTAAAAGGTAACAACATTAACGCTAGCAATCTAGATTTTGCCCGCGGCGTTAACGGCATTACTAATACTGTCGTTGTTAACTATCAGCGAGATGCACGTGGCAATTGGATAAGACGTGATAATTAAGCTAACCAATTTTGTAATGCTACAATAGAGCGTCCCGTATGCTCAAGAGCCACTGCGATTGCTCTTGAGCATCCAAACGACCTAATTGTTGTTACCAACTTGCATCACACTTCATGCCCGGCAACAACACCAGAGGCATTAACACATCAGCGGCCTTTCCAAACCGGGTCGCGTTTTTCTGCAAACGCTTTAGCGCCTTCTAAATTATCTTCAGAGCCATAAAGAATATCCACTGATCGAAGTTTGCGCTGAGTGACTCGGTTCATGGCATCTTGGAAATTGGAATCTTCGGCCGTGCGTACCACTTCTTTTATGGCCGCATAAACAAGCGGTGGCCCACTGGCGATTAAGTCTGCCATATCACGCGCAGCTGTTAACAACTCATCGTTCTTGTACACATGATTCACAAGGCCCCAGCGATTGGCTTCAGCTGCATCAATCCACCGACCCGTTAAAAGCATTTCCATGGCTATATGATATGGGATGCGTTTAGGCAGCTTAATGGAGGCTGCATCGGCTACGGTACCAGAACGAATCTCAGGCAAGGCAAAGGTGGAATCTTCATTACATAAGATGATGTCGCCAGATAACGCAAGCTCTAAACCACCACCGCAACAAATGCCATTCACCGCCATGATTACAGGTTTATTCAAATCTCGAAGCTCTTGCAAGCCCCCAAATCCACCCACACCGTAGTCGCCATCGACTTCATCGCCATCAGCGGCCGCTTTTAAATCCCAACCCGGGCAGAAAAATTTTTCACCGGCCGAGGTAACGAGCGCAACACGTAGTTCGTCATCATCACGAAAAGATTGGAACGTCTCTCCCATGATTCTACTGGTGGCAAGATCAATGGCGTTAGCTTTAGGCCTATCTAAGGTAACCTCCAGCACGCCGCCGCGTCGTTCAGTTTTAATCGGAGATGTCATTTTATGTGCTTCCTTCTAACGTTAGTAAGGCATCGGCAGCAATGGCCGACGTGGCTGTACACAGCAGCGGATTAATTTCCACTTCTACAAGCGAATCCACATGTTCTTGAACAAATTTTTGTAACGCCATAACTTGTTCTACAATGGCGTCTTTATTACACGCAGGTTTGCCACGATAACCATTCAATAGTGGTGAAATCTTTAATGAATGCAAAGCGTTCTCTACATCATTAGATGTAACAGGCAATAACAGTGATACGCCATCGTTCATAATTTCTGTTAATACCCCACCGCTTGCTAGCGTCAGCACAAAACCGTGAGCAGGATCATGAACAACACCCACCAATAACTCAACCAGTGTATCGGTAACCATCTCTTCCACTAACCACCGGCTAGCGTGTTCACTCATGGTTCGCGCCGATGCGGCAACGCTTGCCGCTGAGGTTAAGTTCAACACCACTAAACCCAATTCTGATTTATGGGCCGACCCTAACCCTTTTAACACCCAAGGTGGGCGTAATGCTTCTGCAGCCTTTTGCGCCTCTTCAGGAGAAATGGCTTGCTGATTTTTTGGTATGGCAACACCCTGTTTTGCCAGCAGTTGTTTAGCCGTCGCTTCATCAATTAACTGAGCGGTGCTAGCAGGCTCAGAATGGCCAACAGTAGGCGAATTGAATAGGTTACCAACGCGTCTAGGCGGCCATACTAAATCGTTTGCATATCGGGCACTGGCTACAAGTTTTGCAACAGCGGGTAAGGCAACGTCGAATTCCATCAACGCCGCCACCCCATTGTCCATCAACGTTTTGCAGTGATGTTCAGGGATGTTTTCAGCTAAGCTGGATAGTACCGCCACTTTCGCTTCAGGAAGCTTCGCTACATCAATAATCGCATCGATCGTGATTAACCAATCCTCATCACTGCATCGATCATTACGTGGAAAATCCAGTACTAACACGGTTAAATCGTAAGGATCCCCCGTCATAGCACCAAACACTGTGGCCATAGCCTCTCGGTTTCGCCAGATATCGGTGTGATAGTCCAATGGGTTTACTTTAGTTACATGCGGGCCAAGATTGTCGTGCAAGATTTTTGATGCAGCATCCGGCACTGGCGGTAAACTTAAACCATCGATTCTGTGTACACAATCGGCCAATAAGCTGGCCTCTCCACCAGAGCAACTTAAAGAGGCTAAACGCCCGCCCGGCAGCTCCTTATAAACGTGCATAAGCTTCAATATTTCGAGTAACTCTGGCAACGTATCGACCGATGCCACGCCAAGGCGCTTTAATAACGCTTTAGAACCTGCCTCACTGCCTGCAACCGATGCGGTGTGTGACTGAGTGGCGAGTTGAGCTTCATCGGACGCACCTACTTTTAGCGCCGCAATCGGCACCCCTTTTTTTCTTGCTTCATTGGTAAAGCGTTCAAAGGCTGCAATATCTTTAAAGCCTTCGATATGAAGCCCAATGGCAGTAACCCGGTTATCACTGAGTAAACTCATCGCCACCGAGGCCAAATCTTGCTGCGCTTGATTACCGGTAGTAATGATGTACGAAATGGGCAAGCCACGCTGTTGCATGGTGAGATTAATGGCAATGTTTGACGATTGCGTAAGAATCGCCACCCCCGATTCTTCCCTTTTTAACCCGTGCTGATCTGGCCACAAGACGGCACCGTCTAAATTATTGATGCAGCCATAACAGTTTGGGCCCAAGATGGCCATATCGCCTGCCGCATGAAATAGCTCGGTTTGCAGCCCTGCGCCATCGGCGTCTTCACTTTCTAAAAAGCCACTAGCAAAACAAACCGCACCACCAGAACCCCGCTTGGATAGTTCATTTAATACATCAATGGTGATGTGCCGGTTCACACCGATAAAACTGGCATCTGGTGACCAGGGTAAATCTTGCACAGAAGCTATGGCCTTTACGCCACCCACCTCTGTACGTTTTGGATGTACGGCTAACAGCTCGCCTTTAAAGCCGCTTTTGATGCATTGCTCGATTACCGATTCACACCAAGCACCACCACCAATAACCGCGATGGTTTTTGGCCGAAGTAGACGTTCAAGCGACATGGAAAGCTACCTTACGCACCCAGTGGGCGCAGTAAATCGCGGCTGATGATATGGCGCTGAATTTCAGAAGTACCATCCCAAATTCTTTCAACTCGTGCGTCCCGCCACATGCGTTCAATCGGTAAGTCAGCCATTAAGCCCATTCCACCGTGAATTTGAAGTGCGGCATCGGTTACTTTTGCTAGCATTTCAGACGCATAAACCTTGGCACTGGCGATCTCTCGATTTGCGGGCAACCCTTTATCTAATCGCCACGCCGATGCTAGCGTTAGAAAGTCAGCGGCATCGATTTCGGTAATCATATCGGCCAATTGAAAACTGACCCCTTGAAATTTACCAATCGCTTGCCCGAATTGTTTTCGATCGGCTGAGTATTGCAGCGCCAAATCAAAACAACGTCTGGCTCGACCCACACACATGGTGGCAACGGTAATGCGTGTGGCGTATAGCCATTCGTTCATGACATCAAAACCGCCATCTACTTTGCCTAACACTTGCGCATCGGGTAAACGGCAATTATCGAAGTGCAGTACCTGATTTAAATAACCTCGATGTGACACCGAATCGTACCCTGGGGCCACTTCAAAACCGGGGGTTCCGCGATCGACTAAAAAAGTGGTGATCCGTTTTTTAGGCCCACGTGGGGTGTCATCAACGCCTGTGGCAACAAACACGATGAAAAAATCAGCGTGTTCAGCACCTGAAATAAAATGTTTAGTTCCGTTAACTACCCAGTCGCCACCATCCCGAACGGCCGTGCATTGCATGCCTCTAACATCTGAGCCAGCGTTAGGTTCAGTCATGGCTAGTGCATCCATTTTCTCGCCTTTTACAGCAGGCATTAAGAAGCGTTCTATCTGTTCACCTTCACACGCCATGAGAATGTTTTGTGGGCGACCAAAAAAATGGTTAAGCGCCATACTTCCTCGGCCTAGCTCACGCTCCACTAAAGCAAAATCCACATGCGACAAACCAGCACCACCCACACGTTCAGGAAAGTTACAGGCATAAAATCCTAGTTCTTGGGTTTTTGATTTAATGTGATCGGCGACTTCTTTAGGTACAGAACCCGTGCGATCTACCAAAGCTTCGTGTGGGTATATCTCTTCTTCAACAAAACGCCTAACCGTACTAACGATCAGATCTTGTTCTTCGCTTAATCCGAAATCCATTACGCTTGACCCTCGCGTAATTCTGTTAACGCGCTTGCAATGTGCGAAGGCGGTAAGGAGCTTTTTCGCGTGCTCATATCAACGTGCACCAGTAATTGCTCAGCAGTTGAAAGAACCGTTTCATCGCTGGCTCGGCGCATCTCGTGGCTTAATTTAAGTTTTTTCCCGTCTAATGGTGCAATGACGGTTAAGCAGCGAACTGTTTCACCGGGCAAGGTTTCGTTGCGATACTGAATGTGGCAATCCACCGTAAAAAAACTTCCGCCACTGGCAACATAGGCCTCGTCTGCACCGCATAGTCGCAGCACCGTATCGGCAGCATCGGAGAACACTTGGCCGTAACGGCTTTCATTCATATGACCGTTGTAATCCATCCAATCAACAGGAATGGTTCGATGCACGGTTACCAACTGATCATCGTGATAGCTTGCAGACGAATTGACTAAGCGTTCATCGATTTTATTCATCAAGGCACCCGCACCGTATTGGCGAGGCTTTAACGCCCTGATCATACTCACTAAGTTTGCATCTCGAACCCGTTCTAAATCACGAATAGAGTATGCTCCAGACTGTGCATCGGATTGATCGGCAATGCGTTTTATTAATTCTGGAGTAAGCTCTGGTACGTCCATGAGCTTTGTCCACGGAAATTCTAATGTGGGGCCAAACTGCTCAATAAAATGATGCATCCCTTCATCACCACCGGCTAAGCGGTAGGTTTCAAATAACCCCATTTGCGCCCATCGAATACCAAACCCATAACGAATGGCGTTATCGATTTCTTCTGTGGTTGCAATCCCATCGTTTACTAACCACAACGCTTCACGCCATACCGCTTCTAAAAAACGATCTGCGATGTGCGCTTCAATTTCTTGTTTAATGTGCAACGGGTGCATGCCTATTTCTTCGATAATAGGCTTGGCACGCGCTATGGTGTTTTCATCGCCAACCAATTCAGCTAAAGGCAGCAAGTACACTGGATTAAACGGGTGAGCCACAATAATTTGTTCGGGTCGCAGCGCCCCTTTTTGTAATTCAGATGGCATAAAGCCTGAGGTCGATGATGCTAACACCGCATCTTCTGGGCAATGCGCTTGGATTTCTGCAAATACCTTGTACTTAATGGCCAGCTGCTCTGGTGCGCTTTCTTGTATCCAACGCGCGTTGGCAACCGTATCGGCTACGCTGTCACACCAAGTAATTTTTCCAGGTTCAGGCAGAGTATGTTCAAACAATGCAGGTAACGATTCACACGCTGTGGCGTACACCGCTTCAAAGCGTTCGCGTGCGCCGTTCGACGGATCGTAAATAGATACATCCCAACCCATTAACGCAAAGCGTGCGCCCCAACCGGCACCTATAACACCTGCTCCGATGATTGCAGCGCTCATACTGGGGCTCTTTTAGTTAAACCTAGTTTTTCACGCACACCGGCCGCATCCATTACCTGTGCACCCATTGATTCAATAATGGTGACAGCTCGGTTCACTAAATCTTCGTTGGTTGCTAATACACCACGCTTTAAATACAAGTTATCTTCTAAACCGACGCGGACATTACCACCAGCTAAAACAGCGGCTGCTACATAAGGCAACTCGTTGCGTCCAATGGAAAATGCTGACCAATTCCAATCGCTAGGTACATTGTTCACCATAGCCATAAATGTATTTAAGTCATCCGGTGCACCCCAAGGTACGCCCATGCACAATTGCACTAACGCAGGAGACTTTAAGATGCCTTTATCAACTAAATTTTTTGCTAACCACAAGTGCCCGGTATCGAACGCTTCAATTTCAGGCATCACTCCCATCTCGGTCATCATGCTGCCCATCGCGTCCAGCATGCCTGGTGTGTTGGTCATCACGTAGTCGGCTTCTGCAAAATTCATGGTGCCGCAATCGAGTGTGCATATCTCAGGTCGGCATTCCAGAACGTGCGCAACACGCTCTGATGCACCTGCCATATCGGTTGCACCGGTTAGTGGCAAAGGAGATTCAGCCGGTCCAAAAACCATGTCTCCACCCATGCCAGCAGTTAAATTCAACACCACATCTACCGATGAATCACGAATGCGCTCCGTGACTTCTCTGAACATTTTTAGATCACGACTGGGTGCACCCGTTTCTGGATCTCGCACATGACAATGCACAACAGCTGCACCCGCTTTGGCAGCCGTTATTGCACTGTCAGCAATTTGCGCAGGGCTTCTGGGCACATGCGGGCTTTTATCTTGAGTGGCACCACCACCGGTAACGGCGCAGGTGATAAACACATTTTGATTCATTTCTAATGGCATGGTTATAGCCCTTTCCTGTGCTGTTCAATAACTTCGTTTACACCTGGCGTTGGTAGGCCCAAAGCCTGCGCGCGTGCCAGCGACATTTCTACGTTCAATGGCACCCCAGCAAGGTCGTTACGCCCTGCTGCTTGAATGTACTCGATAGCATCATGGGCTACCGGAATTTCCCAGAATTTCAACATCATTTCACCAAATGTGGCGCGATCAACTAATTGGTTACCCGCAATATTGATTACACCGGTTTCATCGCTGTGCGTTAGAGCAAGATGCACAAGGCTCGTTGCCAGAGCGTCTCGCCACACCGGCTGGCGCATAACATCACTAAATAGCGTTAACGTGTGCCCATCAGCTAACCGATTTGCAAACCCTAGCGTGCCTCGATCTACAGAATCTAGCCCATAAATCAATGAGGTTCTAACCGCTACGGTGTTGGTATTTGCACTAAGCGCTGCACGTTCGCCATTGGCTTTTGAATGACCATAATCATTGATGGGCGATGGATCGGCATCATCGGCATAGGGAGCAGATCGGCCATCGTGCACCATATCGGTGGACACCAACACTAACCGGCAGCCGATGCGGTTTGCAGCTTCTGCAAGGTAGCCTGTACCGATGTGATTTACAGGCTCCAATAGGGAATCATCAATACCTGGATTGATGGCTGCGGCGTGAATAATCACGGCAGGTTGAACCGCGTTCACTTGGTTAAATACCGAATCCTTATCGCACAGATCCATTGCACAAGGGTTATAAAGACGGCTTAGTGCACGAGGGTTACGCGCTGTAGCAACAACTTTTGCCTGTTCGGCTGCAATGGGTAACAATCGCTGCCCTAAATACCCCGTTCCGCCTGTAATTAATATGGTGCTCATGCGTTCGCATGGTACACCGACCGCGGACGCTAAGACACAACAAATGCGCTGTTGGGCAAGCGATTAAACGCCCCAGCAGCCTTGTGGAAAGACCGCCGGGGTATCGCTTGTATAACTAGCTGATTTTTTGCAACAACGCATCCACCGA
Organism: uncultured Granulosicoccaceae bacterium; assembly: GCA_938035125.1. GTDB lineage: Bacteria > Pseudomonadota > Gammaproteobacteria > Granulosicoccales > Granulosicoccaceae > Granulosicoccus. Next base: position 8,934 of record CALHNS010000013.1, read on the forward strand.
AGCTTTTGCATCGCCATAGAACATGCGTGTGTTCTCTTTGAAAAATAAAGGATTTTCAATGCCTGAGTAACCCGTGCCTTGACCTCGCTTGGAAACAAACACTTGCTTGGCTTTCCACACTTCCAATACCGGCATACCAGCGATGGGGCTATTCGGATCTTCTTGCGCTGCAGGGTTCACGATGTCGTTAGAACCAATGACAATGACAACATCGGTTTGTGGGAAATCGTCATTGATTTCGTCCATCTCTAGCACGATGTCATATGGAACTTTGGCTTCAGCTAACAGCACGTTCATGTGACCCGGCAAACGACCAGCAACAGGATGGATACCGAACCGAACGGTTTTTCCTGCCGCTCGCAAACGACGCGTTAATTCAGATACCGATTGCTGTGCTTGTGCAACCGCCATACCGTAGCCTGGCACAATGATGATTTGATCAGCATCGTCTAGTGAAGCAGCAACGCCGTCGGCATCGATGGCAATTTGCTCACCTTCAATAGCCATAGCCTCGCCACTAGGCCCACCAAAACCACCCAAAATAACCGACAAGAACTTACGGTTCATAGCCTTACACATGATGTACGACAGGATGGCACCCGATGATCCGACCAAAGCACCGGTAACAATTAATAGATCGTTACCTAATAAGAAACCCGTGGCAGCGGCAGCCCAACCTGAATAGGAATTCAGCATTGACACAACAACCGGCATATCGGCACCACCGATAGCTAACACTAAGTGCGCACCAATGATGAACGCAATGAGTGTCATGAGGTACAGCGTCCAGCTACCTGCGTGGTTCATGTAAAGGAACAGAAGAAATAAACACAAACCCACCATGACGATGTTCAATAGGTGGCGGCCTGGCAGAATGAGCGCTTTACCATCGACTTTACCCGCCAATTTGGCATAGGCTACGATAGAACCAGTGAAGGTTATCGCACCAATAAACACCCCTAAAAACACTTCCACTTCGTGGATAACGCGTTCGGCATTGGTGGCAAGATCGGGAGGGGAAATATCAGAATTTATGCCGATAAATACGGCCGCTAATCCCACGAACGAATGAAGCGCTGCGACCAATTCTGGCATGCCCGTCATTTCAACTTTTTGCGCAACATAAACACCTGCCGCAGCACCAATCAACAACATGATGATAAGTACAGGGCCCAGTTCAACTCCTGGGCCAAAGATAGTGGCGTAAACGGCTGTGGCCATACCCACTATGCCGAACCATACGCCACGCTTTGCGTTTTCTTGATCGGACAATCCGCCAAGGGATAAGATAAATAAAACCGTTGACGCGATATACGCAGCGGTTTGCATCTCTGAACTTAAATCAAACATAGTTATTCTCGCCCTTTAGCTCTTTTGAAACATCTGCAACATGCGTCTTGTGACCATAAAACCACCAACGACGTTGATGGTTGCGATCAAGACTGAGATGCTGGCAAGAATGGTTACGATGACACTGGAGGAGCCAATTTGCAGCAAGGCCCCCAAGATGATGATGCCCGAGATAGCATTGGTAACCGCCATCAACGGGGTGTGAAGCGCATGGGATACATTCCAAATGACTTGGAAACCCACAAAAACCGACAACACAAACACAATGAAATGCTTCATGAAGCTTGCTGGCGCATATTGACCAACGAAAAACATCAACACAGCACCTATGGCTAATAAACCCACTTGATTGCGCCCAGCGCGTTTAACCGCCGCGGCTTCTTCGGCAGCAATTTCTTCTGGTGTCTTTTCAGGCACCGAAGGCTTTTGAGCTGCAATCGCTTGCACTTTTGGAGGGGGTGGCGGGAACGTCACATCGCCTTCAAAGGCAACCGTTGCACCGCGGATCACATCGTCTTCCATGTCGTGCACCACCACACCGTCTTTTTCAGGGGTAAGGTCGTGGATCATGTGGCGAATGTTAGTGGAGTAAAGCTCAGAACTTTGGGTAGCCATGCGGCTTGGAAAATCCGAATAACCAATGACCGTAACGCCGTTGTCGGTCACAATCTTCTCATCGGGCACGGTGGCATCGCAGTTACCGCCTCGTTCAGCAGCCAAATCGACAACCACAGAACCGCGCTTCATCGCAGCCACCATATCAGCCAACCACAATTTAGGCGCATCACGCCCAGGAATTAACGCCGTGGTTATAACGATATCCACATCAGGTGCTTGTTCACGAAATAGCGCCAATTGTTTTTCACGAAATTCAGGGCTGGAAGGTGCTGCGTATCCACCGGTTGCCGCACCGTCGCTGGCATCATCAAAATCTAGGAAAAGAAATTCAGCCCCCATGGATTCAATTTGTTCAGCCACTTCGGGGCGAACATCAAACGCTCGAACGATGGCGCCTAAAGACTGCGCTGCACCGATGGCTGCAAGCCCTGCCACGCCAGCGCCAATTACCAATACCTTTGCCGGAGGCACCTTACCCGCAGCAGTAATTTGTCCTGTAAAAAAACGAGGGAAATTGTTGCCCGCTTCAATAACGGCCCGATAGCCTGCTATGTTTGCCATGGACGACAGGGCATCCATTTTCTGCGCGCGGCTGATTCGCGGCACCATATCCATCGCAATGACGTTAGCACCTGTTCTGGACACGGCATTCAAAAGCTCTTCGGACTGGCCCGGCCAGAAAAAAGAGATGAGCGTTTTGCCCTTGGTAAGCATCCTGACTTCATCGTCGTTCGGCCCACGCACTTTGGTTATGAAATCGGATTGATTGAATAATTCAGCTGCGCTGTTCACAACGGTGACACCCGCCTCTCTATAGGCATCGTCTGTAAAACCCGCCGCTTGTCCAGCATTCGATTCAACTAAACAGTTATGCCCCAGCTTTTGCAACTGGGCTGCCGATGCGGGGGTTAACGCTACTCGCGCCTCTCCAGCAAAGGTTTCGCGCGGGGTTCCTATATTCACTAACGCTTTCCTTTAGTCATATTAATTTCAGTTGTATTGTGGCGACTTTCAAACACCGAGGCAACCGAAGGCATTAGCCAATCACGCCATCGTCTCGGAGTTGATCCAATGCTTTGGCAGACAATCCGAGCGTTTGTTCCAACACGGTATCGGTACCCTCGCCCAAAACGGGCGGTGGATGGCGATAGGTTGCCGGTGTTTTAGATAATTGCACAGGAAAGCCCACCGAATCGATGCGTACGCCATCGGAGCGAACTTGTGAGACTTTGAGATTGCGGGCATCGACATGCGGGTCTTCTAGCACTTCATTAACCTGACGTATCGGCCCAGCAGGTACATTGGCTGTTTCTAATGCTTGAAGCAACGTATCGCGCTGCCATTGTTTAAGTACTGGCTCTAGGATGTCATCCAACGCTCGTCGGTGCGTGACCCGCTGCGGGTTGGTTTTAAAACGCTCATCATCACTTAATTCAGCGCGTTCAATGACCTGACAAAAACGTTGAAACTGTCCATCGTTTCCAACCGCTAAGATGAAATGACCATCAGCTACGGCATAGGCTTTGTACGGCACGATGTTAGGGTGCTCATTTCCCATTCGCTGTGGCACTTGATTACCCACTAACCAATTACTGCCTTGGTTAGCCAGCATGGCTATTTGCGAATCCAGCAAAGAGCAATCAATGTGTTGACCCACACCACTTTGCTCTCGATGAAACAACGCAGCTTGAATTGCATTGGCTGCATAAAGCCCGGTAAATAAGTCACATATAGCCACCCCGGTTTTCATAGGCTGCGCACCAGGCTGACCATCAGGAGCACCGGTTATGCTCATCAAACCTCCCATGGCTTGAATCAAAAAATCGTAGCCTGGACGCGATGCATAGGGCCCCGTGCTGCCAAATCCTGAAATGGAACAGTAGATAAGTTTGGGGTTAATGTCACATAAGGATTTTGCGTCTAAGCCGTATTTTTCTAACCCACCCACTTTAAAATTTTGCACCACAACATCGGCTGTTTTTACCATATCAACTACGAGCCTTGCGCCATCAGATTTTGCAAAATCGATACACACAGAACGTTTATTTCGGTTGCAGGAGGTGAAGTAAGCCGCATCACTATCCGCACCGGCCACAAACGGAGGCCCCCAAGCGCGCGTGCCGTCGCCATCATTAGGTGATTCAATTTTGATCACTTCTGCGCCTAAATCCGCCAGCACTTGAGTGGCCCAAGGCCCTGCGAGAATTCGGCTGAGATCAATCACTCGAATACCTTCAAGCGCGCCATTAGCCTCGTTTGAACTCATTGATTTACCCAATTTGGAGTGAGGAATAAGGAAAACGGTCTATCATGCTGCAAAAGCAACTAACACTGGTGCCATTCTTGTGAATGCGCCGCCACCCTAACAGGAGAAAACCATGAGTTTCAAGGCACTCGTCGTTAACCAAGATGCTGAGAAGAACACCAGCGCAGCCGTAGAGGAACTCGATATAGATCAATTGCCTGAGGGCAATGTGGTCGTAGCCGTTGAATACTCCACGGTGAACTACAAAGATGGGCTATGTATTGGCCCAGGTGGCGGCTTAGTTAGAAATTACCCCCACATCCCAGGAATCGACTTCGCAGGAACCGTGGAATCAAGCGATGACGATCGATACAAGGCAGGAGATTCTGTCGTTCTCACTGGTTGGCGCGTAGGCGAAGCACACTGGGGTGGCTATGCACAAAAAGCTCGCGTTTCAGCCGATTGGTTGGTGCCTTTGCCCGCCGGATTAAGCACCCGCCAAGCCATGGCTGTGGGAACCGCTGGCTTAACATCAATGTTAGCCATCAATGCGCTTGAAGCACACGGCTTAAAGCCTGGTGGAAAACCTGTGCTCGTTACTGGCGCCGCTGGCGGTGTGGGTTCTGTGGCCACCTCCATTCTTTCGGCCTTAGGCTATGAGGTTGCTGCCGTAACAGGGCGTGCCGAAGCCAGTGATTATTTAAAGTCATTAGGGGCAACAGAAATTGTCATGCGCGACACCATCAATGAAACGGTTAAACGCCCGCTAGAATCAGAATCTTGGTCGGGTTGTGTTGATGCGGTGGGCGGCGATATGTTGGCGCGCCTCTTAGGTCAGATGGAGTACGGTGCATCGGTTGCCGCGGTAGGTTTAGCAGGTGGTGCCCAACTTCCCGCAACCGTCATTCCGTTCTTACTTCGTGGCGTGAATTTATTAGGCATTGATAGTGTTATGCAGCCGTATGAAAATCGCGTTATCGCATGGGAACGTATCGCCAGCACATTGCCCAAAGAAATCTTAGAAGCAATGATCAGTGAAGCCACCTTGGCTGATTTACCCAGCTTGGGTAAAGATATTTTAAAAGGGCAAGTACGCGGGCGCGTAGTGGTTGACGTTAACGCATAAGCCATAAAGGATATTAAAAACTGCCATGTTTTATTCAGCCGATGAACCCTGCCCGCTTCCTTACAACCCGCTGAAAGCGATCATTGCGCCTAGGCCTATAGGTTGGATATCAACGTTAGATGAACATGGCGTTGTGAACCTAGCGCCGTATAGTTTTTTTAACGCTGTGAATACCGTGCCAGGGATTTTAATGTTTTCTAGTGAAGGATTAAAAGATTCAGCACGCAATGCAGCGTCTTCGGGTGAATTTGTGTTTTCGTTGTCGACCGCACCACTGCAACAACAAATGAACGCCACCAGTGAAGGTGTTGCTGCTGATGTTGATGAATATGAACTGGCAGGGCTTACCAAAGCCGATTGTGTACACGTTAAAGCCCCGCGCGTTGGGGAAAGCCCTGCCTCATTTGAATGTAAAACTCTGCAGGTTCAAACATTAACAGCATTAGATGGCACCGCAATTGATACACACCTTGTGTACGGTCAAATAATTGGTGTGCACATTGATGATAACTATTTAACCGATGCCGGTTTATTTGATACCGCGAAAGCTCAACCCTTAGCCCGTTGCGGATACCGCGACTTTTCATCGGTTAATCAGGTGTTTGAGTTAATTCGTCCAGACGATTAAGTTCAACGGCCACTTGCGTGATGTGTGCATCGTGAATACCATCTTTTGTTAACGCATCGTGCAACTCCCAAACATAATCTTTGTTTGCACCCGATGGCCCGTGTGCATAATAAATTTGTTTTGCAATGGCTTGAATTGAATCATCGCCTAACCACGCTGGGTTATTTTCAGGTGCGATGTATGTGAGCGCTTTTATGATGCCAAATTCGTCGGTAGAAACATCCAACCACTGACGTTCATAGCCATTTTTCTCCCGATAATCTAATTCATCTAAGGTTTTATTCACATGTTCTTCAGCGATTTGAAACACTCGCCCTGCGCACAAGGCATCGCGCTTAGGAACAAGCGTTAATACACGCCCTGGGGCATCAATCGTGCCGCGATGATCGTGCGAACCCTGCCAGAATCGTCTTGCCCAATGCAAAGCGGTTGCATTAACCGCCAGTTGGTATTGCATGGCTGGGCGCCATATTAATGATCCATAGCCAAACACCCACAACGGCGAGTGTTTCATTGAGTGGGCTTCAATTGGAATAAACCATGAATTCCACCATCACTGGTAAAAAATAAAGAACCGTCTTCTCCAAACGCCACCCCCATTGGCCGAGCCCAACGCGAGCCATCTTCTAGCTGAAAACCTTCAATGAAAGGATGAACATCGCCTGTGGCCTCGCCTTGCTCATCGAATTCCACACGCACAAGCATGGGCTCACGACGGCTGGCAGGGTCGCCTCGGCCCGTGCCGTCAGATGTTGCCCACGAACCATGCAAGGCGACTATGGCATCGTGACGAAAAGACTCCCATGCAGCATTGCTCGTGCGAATAAAACCAACATCCATCGGCGCAATGCGAGCGGGGAACGTGGCTACTGGCATAACAACTTCAGCACCGGGTCGAGGCGGTGGTTTACTAATGCAAGGGTCTTGCATTAACTGATTGCCATTCCATTGAAACCATGGCATGCCGTGAAACGAATTCTTTGTGACTTTGGCAAAACTTTCACGCGGTAGTTCATAGCCTAAATGATCAGGGCCATTGTTACTGGCGTACATTATCTTCGATTGCGGATGCCAATCAAAACCCACTGGGTTTCGCAGCCCGTTGGCATAAGGGGTCAAGCGATGGGTGTTTTGTTGCGACGTTGTTGCCTCTTTGTTCTGCGTTATGGCGTCAAGTACAAACAAGCCTCCACGCTGTGCATTCCACGGATAGCTATTGTCTAAATATTCATTGCTGCAATTACCCGTTATGCCCAGTGAAACATATAAGCGGTTATCCGGGCCAAGTTTCAACGTTCGGCTATTGTGCCCACCGCCACCTGGCAAAGCGCTCACTTTTTCAAAATCACTATTGTCCAATGGCAATGATTGATTGTCGTTATCGATTGGCCAAGGGGTTCGAATAACGCCTGATGTATGGGCAACATACAAGTAAGCTTCAAAAACAACCACGCTGTGTGGGTAGTCATTTAAAACGGCAATCTCAATGGGGAAATTGTACGGTGCATCCAGTTGGTAAACCGAGCCTGATTTACTGCCAATAAGAAGAGAATTATCGTAACGATGGATCACCCTAGGCCCAGACAAATCGGTGGTGAGCATTTGAAGCTCAAAACCCTTGGGAACTCGCACAGAGAATTTTTCAGAATTTATCTCAATGTTCTGTTTTACAAGCTCTTGAGCAATGGCCGATGACAGTGCCACCATTGAGCTAAAAATAAGGAAAATACCGGTGTTTTTAATCAATCTCATGGTGTTGCCTTAACCCTTTATTTATTAGTGATGTCGCTGCAATGAATGTCGTTACAAACCAAGAACAGATTGGCGCATGGGCGTTACTGCCCTAGGAAACTAGGAAACTAGGAAACTAGGAAACTAGGAAACTAGGAAACTAGGAAAAAGCGTAAATCACAATCTATTTTTGACACAATTTGCATTATTGTACCGAACGAAATCCTCGGCGAGAAATTTCAGTTTTTAGGGAACTTTTTTGTAGGTTTTATTTGACATCCCCCCCGCATCCCGTTGATGATCGGATCACGGGTTATTTAAAAGGAATCGATAAGACCATGAATATTGTTGAATGTTGTCAGTACGTTCGTTATCTCTGTTGCAGCTCCTTAAATTACGCAACATCAGGATACGATAAGACCATGACAATTATTGTCCCGAAAACCTATTATTCAAGAACAGCCAAGACAAGCCTTGCCACAGCTTTTCTGCTCGCTTTAACCGCTTGTGGCGGCAGTAGTGGTGATGCTGCTACTGACAGCACTGCAATGGTTCCCGTTGCTCCCACCACAACGGCACCGAACGCCCCATCAGGCCAATCGTTAAGAGGAACAACATCCAGCGATCAACAATTCGCCACGGCCGAAATTTTGGCCCGCGCTCAATCGGGTGAAATGACTACCGCCACCATTGATGATCAAGGCCGCTACACCTTTGATAATTTATCTGGCACCGGGCCTTGGATTCTTCGAGCAGACTTAGGCAATGGTAATTTCATGTACAGCATTGCTGCCGACTTACAGCTGAGCAACATCGTACAAAACATACACAGCTATACCGACGCTATTGCGCGTAATTGGTACGCCACACAAGGGTTAGACATCGAATTACTGTTCAATTCTGCAGGTGCGATAAACAACACACCCACAACCGCTGAATTGTTTGCCATCCAAAATGGGTTAGCGGCCGTCGTTAATGATGTGCAAGCTGCATACAATCTTCAAAACACGAATTTAAGTACGATTGAATATCTGGCCAACGGCTCAGGTGTTGATGCGTACTTAACGCAAAACCCTATTCTGCAAGACGGCGATAGCTTTACCATTGTTATCTTCGACCCTAGCACCGATACCCAATCGGTGGCAGCAAATGAGATTGATCTTTCCACCGATTTTTCAGCAGCCGATACCATCGCCCCAGCGGCGCCTCAGCGGGTACGTGCCTTACCATCGGCAACCGATGAAATCACGCTGGTTTGGGATGTTGCAAGCGACAATGTCGGAATTGCTCGTTACGCCATCATGCGCGATGGACAAGAAATCGATACCTCTCCTTATCCTGTGTTTGTTGATGGCGGCTTAGCGGGCGGCACCGATTTTACCTACACCATTGTCGCCATAGACGGTGCTGGTAACGAATCCGCAGAATCTACAGCCGTTAGTTCAGAGACCTTGGCTGAATTAGATACAACACCACCCAGTGCTCCCGGTGCCTTATCAATCTCGGCGCGCACCGGTGCCTTGGATATTGGTTGGACGCAAACAGGCATTAACGATGTGGCAAGCTTTGCCATTCGCCGCGGCTTAAACGAAACCATGTTAATGGATGTTGGTAACGTCACATCCACTTTCTATATTGACAGTGCTGTCGATGCAGGCGTGGAATATTGCTACGACGTGCGGGCAGTTGATGGCAGTGGTAATCTATCAACACCAACATCGGTGTCTTGTCAAACCGCTGCAGGAACAGTCGTAACCACTACTCAGCCTTTGCCACCAGCTGTGGAAACTCCGGTGACGGTCGCGCCACCTGCCAACACCAACTTAACAGCACCGTTAGTAGATGTGACTAATTTGGTTTGTACTGAAGAAGCACCCCAAGCAGTATTTGAAAGTACAACTATATCGGCAGGTTGCTACACAGCACTTCGAGGGATAAGAGTCTTCGAACCTGCAAATTTAACGTTACAACCAGGGGTAGTGATTAAGTTTGGTAGTGGCGAGGATTTTGATATAGACAATGGGGCCAGCTTAACGGCTGAAGGAACGGTAACAAATCCTATCGTTCTCTCTGGACTTGAACCATCCCCCGGCTTCTGGAACGGCGTTCACTTTTCTTTTTCCAATAGCCTCAACAACATATTCGATCATGTACAGCTTGAATACGCTGGAGGCACTGTCAATCGGCCAGGCGCACTATCGTTAAGTTCAAGCGTAGGTACTCCAGCACGCGTTAGTATTAGTAATTCCACGTTTCGCAGGAACGACGGGCCCGCGATGACTATACCCGATGGAGCCAGCCTTTCAACATTAGATGGAAATCGCTACATTGATAATGAAATCAGTATTCAAGTATCAGCAGAAAGCGTTGCGTTACTTGATACGCGCAGTAGCTATATAGGTAATCAAGTCGATGCGATTGACGTCACTGAATCCACTGTCAATTCTGAAATCACTTGGCCTCGTTTTAACATCCCCTATCATGTAGATGACTTAGACATCACAAATTTCTTCACCGTAGACGCTGGGGCCACTCTTTTATTTCAAGAGGGCGCTTCTATGCGTATCAGAGACGAAGGCGTTGTTCAAATGATTGGCACCATGGAACAACCTATTCTTTTGTCATCTATCTCTGGGTTACCGGGCGCTTGGCAAGGTGTCTCGTTTACATTCTCGCAAATTGAAAATAAATTCACTTACGTGACTATTGATGGAGCAAGCCCTGAAAGGTCGGCACATCCTGGTGCGCTGGCCTCCAATTCTGGAAACAACTCACCCACTCGCATTGCTTTAAATAACGTCACAATTCAAAACAGTACCGATTTTGCGATTTCTGCAGCTCAAGGCACCTTTTTTACCGACTTTACCAATGTCACGTTAAGTGGTAACGCAAAAGTAGCTAGAGTTCCATTTGCAGTTGCTGATGTATTTAATAACGCGGGGAGCTATACAGGTAATACAGAAAATATAGTCGAAGTCATCGACCGGTCTCTTGAGCAACCCCTAACATTATCAAACGCAGATCTTGCCTACAGCATCGAGGATATAAGTGTCAATGATTCACTAACACTGGAAGCTGGTGTAACACTTGAAATGCAAGCGGGGGCAAATTTTAGAATTAGTGGAGAGGGTTCATTAACCGCGAACGGCACTGCAGCGGCGCCGATATCTATCATCGGTGAACGCCGCCTACCAGGATTCTGGAATGGTTTACAGTTTGCGTTCTCAGCTAGCCCGTTGAATCAACTGAATTACGTATTATTAGCTGATGGTGGGGATGGCGCAGGCGGTATCGATGAGGCGGCGAATGCTCGATTTAATTGCACTACATCATCTCCTTCAAGGTTAACCATTACCAACAGCCGGATAGAGAACAGCGCAGGTTTTGGTTTACACCTATCCGATACAGGTTGCGTAGTAAACGTTGACGCTAACACCACCTTTACGGGTAACGCCAACGGAGCGACGAACTAGTCTTTTTCAGAATCTGCACTGGCCATGCGATCGGCGGTATATCGATCACCCACCACGGTAGATTCATTAATCAGTTCGTTAAGTTCAGACAATGTCGGCTCGCTGAGTGTAATGCTCGCCGCGCCGGCATTGTCTCTTGCATGATCGGGATTTCTTGTGCCTGGTATTGGAATCAAGGCTCCCTCTTCTATGTTTAGCAGCCACGCCAAAGCCAACTGCGCCTTGGTGCAACCATTCGCATCGGCAATTTCGCCAAATCGTTTCAAAAGCTTTGTATTTTTTGCAAACGCATCAGCTTCAAACCTAGGACGTGCGATGGTGCAGCGTAAATCATTATCAGGTAGCTGGGTAACATCGGGTGAATGCCCGGTTAGGAATTGACGACCTAAAGGGGAAAATGGAACAAAGGTAACCCCCAATTCCTGACAAGCTTTTAAGATGCCTCGCTCAGGGGTTCTTGACCACAATGAATATTCACTTTGCAGCGCCGTTATTGGGCATTCTTTATGGGCACGCTTTAAATTCTCAGTGCTAACTTCTGATAACCCAATGGTTTGCACTTTGCCCTCTTCTATCAAGCGACTCATTTCACCAACACTCTCTTCAATTGGCACTTTCGGGTCGGCTCGGTGTAAATAATAAAGATCAATCACTTCGGTTTTTAATCGCTTTAAACTGCCTTCGCAGCTGGTGCGAATTTGCGCTGGTGAGCCTTTCATACCTTCAGCGCTAAGCCCGCATTTTGTGGCCAATGTGTAGTCGTTTCGACGGCTGTGTAAAAATTTAGCCATTAACGTTTCACTGCGCCCAGCGCCGTATAATTCGGCCGTGTCTAAGAAGGTGTAGCCTGCATCCAAGCTTTCGTTAAGTAGTTTCCCGGCATCTTCATCAGAACATTCACCGTAGCCAAACGATATGTTCATGCACCCAAGGCCTATAGCTGACACTTGAAAAGGACCTAATTTTCGTTGTTGCATAGAAGTGATTCCTTACAGGTTTTTTTGAAGTTCAACGGGTACAGTGCAATGAACGCGACGATTAGAAAACGGACATTGAAATTCAAGCTCTGTTGCCATTAATGCTAATTCTGCGGTGTCTGAGCGATCACCATAGCGTTTATCACCCACAACCGGAAAATGCATATCTGATAGATGCCTACGTATTTGATGTTTACGTCCAGTGTGCAACTGAATACTTAAGAGCGTTTGATGATGCTTTTTAGAGTACTCAGCACTTTCAATTTCAGTTAACGCCTTAGCCTCGTCTATCGATGCATCGCATTGATACGGCAGTGGCAAAGTGAATTCACCCGCTACCACCACGCGATATCGTTTTATGACTTTTCGCTGAGCGAATAAAGCCGTTAATGCTTTAACCGCTGGCCGAGTATGCGCCAGAACAATAACTCCACAGGCAAAACGATCCAAACGATGCACCAAATGCGCTGGACGGCTTAAATTCTTCGCAACTATAAATGGCATGGATGTATGGTCTGCCCATTTACTGCCTTGGCTCAGAACCCCTCGAGGTTTGTACCAAAAGCTATAATTTGGGTGCTGTTCCAGCAAAGTGGGTGCAGTGACGCTACTTTTTAAAATATCTTCATTGATGTTCGCAAAGAGCTCACTACCATCCAGAACGGGTTCATCCAAATCACGAAGCCGCACTAATTTGGCCATTTGACCATTTGGTTTTCGCCGCTTTACCCAAACAGCGCCTTTCGCCGCGGCTTCACGCATCAGCTCGGCCTTAGTTTCCACTGTGGCCAACGCTTCAGCCGGCGATTGACCTGCCAGCAAGACAACAAAACGTTGGCGGATGGGGTCATCAGGCGGGGCTGTTGTTGTATCACTCATTGTGTATAGGTTAGCCATAAACTGTGTGTAAATGGCGAACTATCGATAGGCAGCTTATCTTTGATATATCGCCTCACTTTGTGCTGATTTTTATACTCATCCGTTTTTTTAACACAACGAGATGCTCAAAAATTGTTCATTTGTTTGCGCATAATCTGATGGCCTTGCAATAAATAACCAATTAGCCAATTTTTTTGTTAAAAAATCTAAATCGATGCGTTTAGGTAAGTAATACTGTTAATGGTACGGTATGAACAAAAAGTTCAATTCTAATACGGATATTTTTAAGGAAACGACTATGTCTAGTAATCCCTACGCTTCGCCTGAATCCGATGTAACCACATTCGCCGCCGATGTTCAGAACACCAGCATTTGGAGAAAAAGTGGCCGTCTCAGTGTTTTATCTTACTGGGCTCGTTCCATGCTGCTTACCTTTGTTGGTTATGGCTTAATTGGAATCATCGTTGGAGCCGGCGCTTATTTTATGGGTGGTGGGGCCTCTTTAGAACAGGCCTTTAATCTTGAAAATTTAAACCCTTTGCTGTTTATCCCAGTCCTTATTATTCTTATCGCCATGTTGTGGATCGGAACCTGCCAAGTCATAAAACGATTCCACGACTTAAATCTTAGTGGTTGGTGGGCGCTTACCTTATTAATTGTGATCGGATTCATCGCATTGTTCATTCCCAGTAAAGGTCAACCTAATCGTTTTGGCGGTTGGCGGCAAACCAGAATGTGGGAGAAAATACTGGGGGTAATTGCCTTGTTACTTTATGCCTTAATGTTAATCGGCCCATTCTTAGGATTGAGTGCTCTCGGTGGTTTCGGCGGTATAGGAGCGCTAGGCGCATAAACTAACAGCGCTTTTTATACGTTAGTGAATGAAGTTAACTTAACAACCCCACCAATCGACTCACGTCACACGGTGGAAACAGCAGAAGGTGCACGGATGCACCTCACCGCTGCAGGGCCTGTTGTACGTGGAATTGCTTGGTCTATTGATGTTGCGATTCGTGCTGTTGTTTTTTACGCAGCCATCATGTTGCTGGGGGCCACGGTGTTCGAATCGTCGGTAACTTCATCTGACGAACTGTTTGATTCGCCCACGTTTTTCGTCGGTGCGCTTACGCTAATTTTTTTCCTTATCAGTAATTTGTACACCATTGTGTTCGAAGCAACAACAGGTACCACTCCAGGTAAACGGCTGTTCAAATTAATCGTTGTTCATGACAACGCAACACCATTAAGCGTCGGTGGATCCATCATCCGGAATTTACTGCGTATTGTCGATACGCTCCCCTTCATGTACTTCCTAGGGTTAGTTACCTGCTTAACCGACAATCGCTTCAGAAGGCTCGGTGATTTGGCAGCTGGCAGCCTTGTTATTTATAAAGATTCCAATAAATCATCCGTTAACGAATTTTCCCACAAACGCAGCGCTGCTCCGCCCAATGCACTTAATCGAGCAGAACGAAAAGCGATAGTCGATTTTGCCGAACGCAGTGCGTACATCTCCGAGGAACGTCAAAAAGAACTGGCGGAGAAACTCTCCCACCTTATGGATGACAATGCAGACCCCGTCGACACACTAAAATGCTGGGCCGAATGGATACTAAGGGGGCAAACCAATGCTTAATCAACAGGCTTTTGAAGCGGCCCATGCAGAGCATTGGAAAACCATAGAACACATTTTGGATGTTCTGGAAAGTGGTAAATTCTGGCGAAAACACACCGTTAATACTGAAAATTTCCCGCAATTGTATGCAACCCTATGCCAACACCACGCTATTGCCACAAGCCGAGGCTATAGCCACAGTCTGACGAACAGGCTTCACTCCATCATTCGGCGAGGACATCAGCAACTCTATCGTTACCGCGGAAACTGGCTTCAAAACACCTTTACCTTTATTGCCCGTGGATTCCCTATGGCCATAAGAAGAGAATGGCGATTGGTGTCGCTCGCAGCCCTCCTATTCTTCGGGCCTTTTTTCATTATGCTGATTGTTTGTGCCTATAACCCAAGCATCACCGATTTAGTTTTAGGCAGCGAGCAACGCCAATCAATGGAAGCTATGTACGACCCTGCCGAAAGAACCTTTCGCCCCAAAGGCAATGAAGACAGCAGCTCTTTTTATATGTTCGCTTTTTATATTTATAACAATGTCAGCATTGGCTTTAAAATGTTTGCTGGCGGCATGCTGTTTGGCGTGGGAAGCGCACTCATTGCTGTTTTCAACGGCACGGTAATTGGTGCGGTAGCTGGGCATTTAAGCGGCATCGGATACGGGAACACTTTCTGGAGCTTTGTACCCGGGCACAGCGCGCCTGAACTACTCGGTTTAGTTATCTGCGGTGCTGCCGGGTTAATGCTTGGGCGTGCATTAATCAGCCCTGGGCAAAGAACACGTCGGTTAGCCTTACTTGAAGAAGCGCGATCGGCACTCCCCCTAGTGTTAGGGGCATCGTGCATGATAGCCTTTGCAGCGATCATTGAGGCTTATTGGTCACCACGTGATTTAGCACTAACGATAAAAATTTCTGTGGGCCTAATGATTTGGGTTCTGTTCTTGGCCTATTTTATTTTCGCTGGCCGCTCAAGTAAAGGCAGCGCAATTTCTAACACTCAGAACCGCACCCATAACCACACTTTGGGCCACAGCCAGAGCCGCACCCAGTTTTGAGTATCAATTCTCGTACGCTGTCCGTTTTACCTCGCCCCAGAAGCCACTGGCAAGCCATGGATGCTGGCATGCTGTTGGCTCGCGCGCACTATACCAACCTCGTTTTATTGTGGCTTACGTTCGCTGTGCCTGTATTATTAATAAGCAGCGTGTTTCTGCTTTTCGATCTATCACTTTATTGGGTGCTGTTCATCAATTGGTGGTTTAAGCCTTTGTATGAACTACCGCTTTTACTTTATCTTTCAAAGGTAATTTTTAACCAACCCGCTCCGTTAAAAGATGTTTTAAAAGAAACAAGAACTCAATTACCTGCCCTACTACGTTCGTACCTAACGTTCTCACGGCTAAGCACCGCGCGCTCAATCACCGCACCTGTGGTGTTTTTGGAAAACTTAAAAGGACGTACAAGACGTGCAAGGGTGTCTATTTTAACGGCTGAGACTACGCGCGCTTACACACTGATGATGGCGTGGTTAAATGTTGAAGGTATTGCCTACTACGTATTACTCGGTACAGCACTTACGCAATCGCCGTTTAATTATTCTCTATCAGAATTGCAGGCAGTATTTGAAGGTAATCTCTCAGGTTTGAGCAACACTGTCGTCGCGATAGTCATTTTAATACCTACCGTGGTCGCAGCACTGGTTGCACCTATGTACGTAGGAGCTGGTTTTCTTTTGTACATTAACAGGCGAATGAGGCTAGAGGCCTGGGACATTGAGCATCAATTTCTCACTCTTGAATCTCGACACCAACAAAAAACAACATTGGGCGCATCTAGAGCTTCGGTGCCAGCTTTGGCAACTATGACGCTGGGGCTTCTATTCAGCATGCTTCTTTACTCATCAGTTGCCCCTGTCAATGCACAAGAAAGAAGCACACCACGTGTGACTGAAGTTAGAGAGGAGGTAAAATCTGTTTTCACTAATGAAAGTTTTGGTTCAACAAAAACAGTAAAAAAACTGCGCTTCATCCCAAGCGACGATGATGACAAAGAGGATAAACCCGACAGTGCATTAGTTCTCGCTATCGTTAAGGCAATTATTGCGGCTTCACGCATAGTGGTTTATGTTGCTGCAGGCATTATATTGGTATTAATTGTATGGGCGTTGTTAAAATTTGGCCCAAAAGGTTTTCATCTTAATAGACGCCCAACGCTTGAAACATTGGATGTTGAACACCACCCACTTACCCGATCGTTACCGCAAGATATCGAAGCCAGTGCATTGGCGGCGCTGAACAACAACAACCCAAGAGAAGCATTGAGTTTATTGTACCGAGGGGCATTGGGTTCGGTTATGCGCAAACATAGCCTCTCCATTCCTGCCAGTGCAACAGAAGCAGAATGCCAGCAGCTTGTTGCCCAGTGCAACAACACAGAGCAAACTCAAAGCTTCAATCGAATTACTCATCAATGGTCGCAAATCGCTTACGCCAATCGGTTTCCGACCCAAGCGGAAACGCTGGAATTAATTGACTACTGGAAAGCTAAATTTGCCAACCCCAATGCAAACGCGAACGCGAACGCGAACGCGAACGAACCGGTAAAGGGCTTGCCGTGAATTTACAACAAGTGCCTTGGATAAAGTTACTACTCACCCTGTTGGTGATGGCCGCGTTGTTGTGGTTATACCTGACAAAAATGGAATGGGTTGAAAGAACGGAAACCAAATCTTATTCAAAGGCGGCACGAGAAAACCCTTTGTTAGCCAGCACTTTATTAGTGAAGTCTTTTGGGTATCCGTCGGAAAAAATGAACAGTGTGCTACCCCACGCACTGAACGCTATTGATACAGACGAGGTTATCTGGGTATTGCAGGCTGATGCCATCAGTGAAGGCAGCACGCTGGAAGAATTAGCCCAATGGACAAAAAATGGTGGGCACCTAATGCTGGGTATCTTGCCACCCGTTACACCGCAATTGAAAACAGCCTTATCGAATTTCAGCGTATCCGTTACTGACGATACGTTAGCTGAAAAATCGAGCGTTGTAACGCTTAGGCCTAATAATGCAATTGATGCAATCACCATTGAATTTTTTGCAGGCGCCGATATTTCCACCGCCAGTGATTACATTCAGGGCATCAAACAAATCGCAGAAAACGATAAAGAAGAAAGAGCTTTCGTGGTATTGCAAAAAACATACGGTAAAGGCGTTTTAACCGTTTTATCTGATGCTGCGATGTTCAACAACCGCCGTTTAAAGGAATACGACAACGGCGCTTTGTTGTTACATCTGTTGGCATCACATCCTGGGAAGAACATAAACTACTTTATTGAAGAGCGCTACACACCAGGTTTATTGGAAACTTTATGGAAAAATTTTCCAATTACTGTTATTGGTTTATGTATATCTTTAGCGGCATGGGCATTTTATGCAGGCGCTCGCTTGGGCCCCATCAGAGAAGAACAAGCACCTGGGCGCACTAATTTAATTTCCCATCTTCGCGCACGCGGGCATTTCTGGCGACGAAGAAGGCAACTTGCTCCATTAACCAATCCGGTGAAACACGCCGCATTACGTAAAATAAGACAAAATTATCGTATACCCAGCAATTCAATTGAAGCATTGCCCAATCACGTAATTAAAGACATAGCTGAATCCACCGGGGCTAGCGAACGGAACGTAAAACGGGTGCTCAGTGATGCGATTTTGTCTGAAGTTGAATTACCCAATGCGGCCATTTTGTTGAAAAAAATCCTAAGTAATCCTTCATCAAGTTCACAACACACAACTCGGCTTAGCCCATGATGACCCAAGCACCTGATATCGCCACGTCTCACTCTTTGTTACTGGCACTAAAAGAGAATTTTAACTCCGTTGTTATAGGCCAAGAGCAGGCTGTGGATGATGTGCTAGCGTGTGTGGCTGCAGGTGGCCATATACTAGTTGAAGGGGTTCCAGGGCTTGCTAAAACACTATTAGCACGATCTTTGGCTCAATCGGCTGATGCTGAACACGTGCGAATTCAGTTTACACCGGACCTTATGCCTAGCGACATTACTGGGCATACAATGTTTGAACAAGACACCAACAAGTTTATCGTGCGAGAGGGTCCAATCTTTGCCAACATTGTTATAGCCGATGAAATTAACCGCGCCCCTGCCAAAACTCAATCGGCGTTGCTTGAGGCCATGCAAGAACAACAGGTTAGTATCGAAGGCGACAGCCGCGCATTGCCCAATCCCTTCATTGTTATCGCCACACAAAACCCTATTGAACAAGAAGGCACCTACCCCTTACCCATGGCACAACTCGATCGTTTTTTATGTAAATTATTGATCGATTACCCTGAACCCAACGACGAAATTCGCATGCTAAAACTGGTTACCCACGAACAAGTGGCGAACCAATTTTCGTTAGAAGATTTAAAACCCGTGGCGAGCACTTCTGATCTTATTGCCATACAAACTGCAACCAGCTTCATCTCTGTAGACGATTCAGTGCAAAAGTACATCGTTGATATTGTCAGTGCCACACGAGCTTGGAACGGTATTGATGTAGGCGCAGGGCCTAGAGCCAGTATTTCCTTGTTGCGCGCTGCACGCGGGCACGCGATGTTACAAGGTCAATCGTTTGTTACCCCGGATAACGTAAAGTCGATGGCGCCGGCTGTGCTGCGACACCGAATTCAATTAACCCCTGATTTAGAAATTGAAGGCTATAAGCCTGACGATATGGTGGCTAATTTACTAAACGACACCAACGCGCCCCGCCAGTGACTCCGACCCGGCGTTTCATCATATTACTAACCGTTGTAGCGCTAGCGAGTATAGCTCCAGCGCTGATAGCGGCCTTGTGGCCAATTTGGCAGATCCTTTTGGGGGTCGTGATCGCTTTAGTTCTGTGGGATGCCTTTCGTTTAAGCCGAGTTACATTAACCGCGGAGCGAAAAGCCCCAAGCGTTATCGCACATCGACACAAAACCCAGATCGATGTAACGGTTACCAATCTAAGCAACGCATCATTGATGGTTGAAGCCCATGATGGTCATCCTGCTCATTGTGTGGTGGACAATCAGCCCGTTAGCTTCCCCTTAGAGCCAACACATTCCAGCACCTTTAAATACCGGCTTCAATCAAACCAACGTGGGCTACTGCGATTTGACTCGGTTCATTGTAGGGTACGAACCGAACTGGGATTATTACGAAGAAAATGCACGCTAAACAGCGGAAACGAAATAAAAGTCTTCCCTAATTTTCAAGCCAATCGCTTATTTGGGTTACTACTGAACCGAAACAGCTTAACGGCAATGGGCATCGTGCGTCGACAGTTACAAGGTGAGGGCTCTGATTTTCGGCAGCTGCGTGAATTTCGAGATGGCGATTCTTTGCGGCAAATCGATTGGAAAGCAACGTCTAGAATACGAAAACTAATCTCTCGCGAATTTCAACAAGAAAGAGACCAGCAAATCATTTTTTTACTGGACTGTAGTATGCGCATGCGTCATCAAAGCGATGAGGCCTCTCACATGGACAGCGCCTTAAACGCCTTAGTGTTGTTAGCCAATGTGGCGTTGCGCCAAGGTGATGCTACGGGGCTGATGACATTTGGTGGTATTGAGCGATGGATCGCACCGGCCAAGGGGCCAAAAGCGGCCAATCGATTAGTGAACAGCATTTACGATATTGAAGCAACGCATGAAATGCCCGATTACGATGCCGCCGTTGAAAATATTCAAAACCAAGTAAAGCGTCGAGCATTGATCATTTTGGTTACCAATTTGCGAAACGAAGACGGTAAAAACGCCATCAACGCTTTGCAAAGATTATCGAAAAAACACGTAGTACTGATCGCTGACTTACGCGAAGAAGATTTAGATCGCGCTGAAGAAGAATCCATCGAAACCGTTAATGATGCGGTTCAATGGTTTAGCGTTGCAGGTTACAAAGTTGAACGAAAGCAACAACATCGACTGGCTAGAGCTGGCGGTGCAACACTGGTGGACGTTCTACCCGAACAATTATCAGCCTCATTGATCACCGAATATTTGGCGATTAAAAAACAGGGGCGCTTGTAACCCACCGACTGAGAATGCCAGTATGCAAGGGGCCGGAATCAAGCAAGCAAGGAGGAAGGAAGTTTTCTTTGCAATTGTATCTGAGGTTTAACTACAGCATTTAGTTTGGATTCCCGCTTAAGATTCGTATTCAGGAATGTCAGGCAATTCGCCCCACCCCAGCTCGTTCATAACTGAATAAAAATCATCATCTAACCGTGTTGATATCTCTAAAGGCGAGCCTTCCAGTGGGTGCTGAAATTTAAGTTTCATGGCACTCAGCAGTAACCGGTGGCAATTGAAATTCTCCCGAAATAAACGATTATGAGTGCCTTGGCCGTAGGTGGTATCGCCAATAATGGGATGATTAATGTGTTTTAAATGTCTTCGTAATTGATGCCTTCGGCCATTTTTCGGATGCAAAGCAACCAATGAATATCGGCTGCTGCTGTATCGGCCACAGGCAATGGGCACTTCACTGGTTAGTAACCCTTCATAACTTGTGATGGCAGGTTTTCCCGGCCATTCACGAGGGCTGAGTGTGCCTTTGGAACGGCGTTGATCTCGTTTTTCACTGAGCGCATGATCGATTTCCCCAACACCCGTTAAGTAACCTCGAACAATTGCAAGATAGGTTTTCTGGATTGCTTGGGTTTCAAATTGCGCTTGCAGACCACGAGCGGCCTGTGCAGACAATGCGAACACCAGTAGGCCTGATGTGGCCTTATCTAATCGATGAACCGGGTATAGATGCAGACCGAGCTGCTCGCCCAACAGCTGCAATACAATGCGCTTTTCGTGAACATCCAATTCGCTTCTGTGCACAAGCATACCTGCAGGCTTGTGAATAGCCACCAGGCTCTCGTCTTGATACAGTATTTTGAACATAAAAAAACCCCGCCGAAGCGGGGTTTTCGAATTTCTCAGATCCTAAGATCGGATGTCATTCAGGCAGGTGTAACATTTACAGCCGCAGGACCTTTCGCGCCCTGTTCTGTTTCAAATGAAACCTTTTGCCCCTCGTCTAGGGTCTTATAGCCGTCCCCATTGATGGATGAGTGGTGAACGAATACGTCTTTTCCACCTTCGTCGGGAGAAATAAAGCCAAAACCTTTAGCCGCATCGAACCACTTGACAGTACCAGTACTCACAAACAATTACCTTATAAAAAATTAAAAGTGCACTACCGACGGATTGAGTTATGGATGGGCACTTGACCTAGCCAATAACGCGTGATCCGCCTCACGCTTATCACCAGCATAAGGACAGATTCACCGCAACACAAGCACAAATCGAAGAAATTACCCAAAAAAATTCCAAAATGTCAATTTTGAATCGAAAATTCTCGTTTCAATTGAGAATTACCGGTCTTAAACTAGGGCTTGGACAACCACGAAAGGGCTTCGCCCCTTAATAGTCGGATCCTGCAACATGGCGATATGAGGGCCACGGCCTTGAATACGCCTCACTTTGGGGCCTCCAGCCCTTAATAAGGCCTCAGAATGGCTGTACTTCACCACTTGATCATCCAGACTGTGCAAAAGTAAGATTGGCTTAGAGAGCTTCTGTATCGACTCAACGGGGTCAATTTCGTCTATTAAAAGCCACTGTGCTGGGTATTGAAATAACCACGTTAACCAATGATTGTTAGCCACTTCGTGCGCCACGGTGCCAAAACTTGAAAATGCGCTGTTCACAACGACGTGTGAAAAATCATCCTGAGCTTTAGCATAGGATGCAAACCAATTTAAGCCTAAGCTTCCACCCAAACTTTGGCTAAACAGAAATCATGAAACAACACATTGTCAACTAGGTGCAACGAATAACAATGCGTTGTCAGCAGGGAATCATTGGGGGATATTTACGCAAACAGTGCGACTTTCTAACGCTGTGATACAACCGCTCACTATATTAAAGGTGCAATGCTTAAGCACTACCGAGTAACGGGTGGGCGATAACTCGGTAATTCGACCACATAAGCATCTACCGAACCTGAATCCTGCCAGTCTGAGCCAAACACCACGCGAGTTCCTGAAGGGCTATGAGACGGATGCGGCTCGCCGAAGTAGGCAGGATAGTCACCATTTTGTGCAAATTTACCCAAACTACGATGATGCGCCACACGACAAATTTGTGGCTTTGTAGGGTTTGTGTTCACCACATAAATTTCAGAAAATAAGGGCGTTGCCGGTTTTTGATTCGTTAGAAAAGGCAATTGTTCTCGATAACCAATACTGGATAGTGCCACCCAACCCGGTTGCTTATAAGCTCCTGCGCTAACGTGTGTGCCACTTGTGGTATAGGGCCATCCTTCAGACTCTGTCAACATCGGGCGGCAAGCACCTGTGACCAAATTGTGAATACCTAAATGGCCAACACCTCTATCAGTGCCGCCATTACACCCATTGGGCGAAGGATCGAATACTGTTTGATACAACGTATCCTGCCCGTTATGATCTAAACCCATGTCGCTGTGTTCACCTGGCTCAGCTAAGTCGAGCTTATATTGTATGGCGTTCATTTGAGGGTTAACTATATCGCCTTGTAACCACATCGCACGTCCACTGGGTGTGGGCATGGGTGCGGTCCATTCATCCCAACGGTTACCTGAACCTGCCGTCACAACGTTCAGTTCATCGGTACTGATTCGATAACTCATTAATCGATAGTTACCGTCGGGCGCTTCACAACGAAATCCGAACAAATCATCGTCTAACGATTGCATGAACACATCACCACCGCCGCGGGCAACATCGCCAATGTGGCACATCGGTGCCAAATTTTTTATTAACGAGCGTTTATTGGTTGCTATGTCGTAGCTAAAGAATTGACTTTGTGTACTTGGTGATGCGCTTACATAAAACAAACGGTTGGGATCAAGCCGGCTCCAAAACACTTCTTCAACATCAGCAGGGTTTATGTCTAACCTGCCAAGAGGCTCATAGGTGTGCCCGTCAAGAAGTACATAATCGCCGCTGTCAAAACCGCGACGAAACAACATCAGCACTGACTCATCAGCGTTCCATGCTTGTACAGTGTTGTACAAAGGTTTATGCACCCCATTGTTTGCGCTATTACTTATGCGAATCACACGAGTGCCGAAGCTTGGATCGGTGTAGGGCTTTAAGTAACCTGGCTTTGCAATAGGTGCAAGTATTTGAGTGCTTTGGTCATTTACAGGCACCGCGGCACAAAGATTAACTGGCGTATCAAAAGCTGGAAAAAAACCAGGCTTAGACAGCAACGCCCTATTCGCAGGTTCAACATCAACCGTTGCGCATGCCGACAATAAAAACATCAACATTAATAATATAAAACGCATGTCTCAACCTGACAAGTGGCATTTAGGATGACGAGGGCACGACCCACTTCGAGGGCAAATCAACCGCGCATCTTTTTCAATGCCGCGTTCTAGCCATGCAATGTTTAAAATTCTAGATACCCGACTGAATTCTTGTCGGATGGATGTTGGTATTTCAACTGATCCACCGTTTTTAATGCACGCTTGCTTTAGTTCGTTTGCAATTTCTTTAGCATCGTTGCCTTGCGCCGCCAAGGCAGGATTTAAATCAACACCGGCACACAGCACGTGTTTTTTCCCTAACATATCTTCAACTTTTACCGATTCGCAGCAATAAATTCTGGGTTCGTCGCCAACATCCAGAACAGAAATTTGGGCAGAGGTTCCCGTATCGGCCGAACTGATCATGCGAAACACGGCCCAGTGTTGACAAGGATCTTGCACCAAACGCATATTGCCCCACGGCAAAGGAATGCCGTTACCGCGATAAACTGCTGTTAAACGACCCGGTGGGTAGGCATCGAAGTAATGCCAATGCGAATAAGACGATACGGCCGTCATACGTCTCATAGCTACCGATGTGGATACATCGGCAATGTCCGCAACGCTTACTTCGTGCGCATGTCTTTCCAGTAATCGACGAAACGCTACCTTCGGGCACAGCAAGGCGCTTGCGAAAAAGCTGCACTCAAAATCTCGCCAAGCGTGCACGATATCTTGTGCGTTAACCGCACTTGAGGCATCGGCATTGGCCATATCGCCCCGGCCAGTGGCGGTTGCTCGGCTGCCCGCATACGCAGGACTTTTAATGCCATCGCCTGCGTGCAGAACACGATGCCCAATGTACACGGCTAAATCATATTTCAAACGTCTAGGCTGCTCTTTCAATGATTTATTCAAGCAAATGGTATTTGGCGCTTTGAAATAAGAGCGCACCGTTGAATCATGCCGCGCACCTATGGCGTCTATCTCAGCAGGACTCAATTCTTCAAACCACTCGATGGCCAAATTCATTTCCCCGCAAATATCGTTCAGTGCATCGACCGTGAGTGGTAATTGCTTCTTACCGACCCCTTCCGCTGCACGCTCTATTTCGGGGAAGTGGTTTTGATGATGCTCTTGATGGGCACGGATCAGTAGGTGAGCGAACTGCCGCCCTGACACGCCAGTTTGAGAGAGCATCTCTGGAATAGCGATCTGCAAGATGTCATTAGAGAACAGAAAACTGGGCTCAAGAGCCATTCCTGCTATCCCGCCACGATTGCCTTTATCGGGGACAATCGCCTCCTGCTCGGGTACATCATCCAAGAACCATTTCACATCTTTTTGAAAAACTGCCGCGATTACCGACAGCATCATTTCACTAGGATGCCGTTTTCCACGCTCAATCATGGATAAATAGGACACAGAAGGCGCTGATTCTGCGTCTATTTTCACACAACGCGCAGACAAGTCCTCCATAGTTAAGTTGTTGTTTTTCCTAAGATTACGAATCTTTGTACCTAGGAAATGAGCATTACGTATCTTGCTGGGTGAGGCCATGTTTGTAAAATTCACACTGTGAAATTTTTCTTGTGCAATTCTAGTTTAATTCTCCCTAGAATTCATCGCTAACAGATAAGGAACAAACGTTTCGCGGTTCTTTATCCACGAAAAAGCAATATTCATTCACGAATAGAAGGTAGAACGACATGGGCAACAACGACGCAATCAACAGTGCCGATTTCTCTAATGCCGCGGTAACCGATTTTCTGGATAAACAATTTCCCCTGCGTACAGGAACCCACAGCGACGTGCGCTCCTATCTGGTGTATTTCGATCACTTAATGGCCATCAGAACCGACGGCTCAACCACAAGCCTTGTAACGCCTGCTCAATTCCAGGACGCCGATGGCTCCCTAGACGGCCCCACCGCAATATCTTTGAGTTCTGGTGACACGCAGGTTCAAATCCACCTGCAGAACTGCTCATTACGTTCGGACAACCAGCATCCTTGCATTGACAAAGTTCATGTGGAAATGGTGCTGAGCGCCTAAACCCTATGGCCTACCCAATTTAATTTATCAGTAACACAGATTTACTTTAGCTTTGAATAATCCTAGAAAAAGGACATAACCGTACATGACAACTTATAAACAAGCGCTTACAGACGCAACCAACATCATTTCAGCAAACGGTAACCAGTGGTCAGCCATTGATCCTGAATCGGTTGCGCGCATGCGTCTTCAAAACCGTTTTAAAAC
>CALHNS010000014.1 GCA_938035125.1 uncultured Granulosicoccaceae bacterium
GGCCCGTAATCACGGTACGCCCTTGTATGTGTACAGCCGAGATGTTCTAGAGAAAAATTGGTTAGCGTTTGACAGCGCCTTTGGTGATTATCCTCACCGGGTTTGTTACGCCGTGAAAGCAAATTCTAATTTAGCGGTGCTGAGTGTTTTAGAAAAGCTGGGTTCAAGCTTTGACATTGTTTCGGGTGGAGAACTGAAACGCGTATTGGCTGCAGGTGTTGCAGCCAACAAAGTGGTGTTTTCTGGGGTTGGGAAAACAGCCGATGAAATGGCAGAAGCATTAGAGGCCGGTATTAACTGTTTCAATATTGAGTCAGTGGCAGAAAGTGTGCGGCTAGGTGATGTTGCTAAAGCACACGGATCAATCGCGCCGGTATCTTTTCGAATCAATCCGGATGTGGATGCGCAAACGCACCCCTATATTTCAACTGGATTAAAAGAGAATAAGTTTGGTATTGCCATGGAAGAGGCAAGAGAGGCCTATCAAAATGCGGCAAGCCATGCGCATTTATCGGTGTGTGGAATCGATTGTCATATCGGTTCACAGCTTACAACGGTTGATCCGTATGAGGCGGCATTTGAGAAAATGATAGACATGGTTGATCAATTGTCTGCAGATGGAATTGAATTGCAACACATCGATTTTGGTGGTGGCCAAGGCATTAAATACAGCGATGAAACCCCATTAGATACCAATCAATTAGCAAAAGCGGCAATTGATGCCGTGGGTTCTAGAAACTTAGAAATCTGGATGGAGCCCGGTCGTGCCATTGCTGGCCCTGCTGGCGTGCTGGTAACCAAAGTAGAGTATTTAAAGAGTAACACCGAGAAGTCGTTTGCGATTGTGGATGGTGCAATGAACGATTTAATTCGCCCTGCGTTATACAGTGCTTGGCAGAACATCGTGCCAGTGAGCGAACAAGATCGAAAAAAGCAGAACTATGATGTTGTGGGTCCTGTGTGTGAATCGGCTGATTTTCTAGGTAAAGACCGAGAGCTGGCAATTGATGCTGGCGACTACTTAGCGGTATTAGATTCAGGTGCCTACGCCTTTGTGATGAGTTCAAATTACAACACTCGAGGCCGAGCGGCGGAAGTGATGGTCAGTGACGGGCAAGCTCATGTTGTTCGTCAGCGAGAATCGGTTGAATCCTTGTTTGAATTGGAATCGCTTGTGTAATGGACGTACCGTTTACCAAAATGCATGGGTTAGGCAATGACTTTATGGTCATTGATAATCGGTCAAATTCCTACACGTTAAATTCAGCCGTTATAAAAAAATGGTCTGATCGAAACACAGGTATTGGATTTGATCAGCTTTTAATGGTGCAAGAGCCATCGGTAGAAGGTGCGTTGTTCGATTATCGAATTTTTAATGCCGATGGTGATGAAGTGGAGCATTGCGGTAACGGTGCACGGTGTTTTGCACGCTATGTTACCGATCGAAATATGACGGATGCCACCTCCATTCCAGTGAACACCATGGCAGGCATCATTACGCTGCGGCTACAAGATAATGAAGAAGTAACCGTCGATATGGGCATCCCAAATTTTTCGCCTGCCAACATTCCCCTAAAAGCTGATGCAGAATATCTTCAGTATCAATTGGATATTTCAAAGAGCAACGCGATTCAATCGAATTCCATCATTACTGAAAACTTTATAAACGCCGGTAATGATGTGTTACCAACGAATCAGCTCATGCACTTTGGATCGGTAAATATCGGTAATCCTCACGCCGTATTGTGGGTGAAAGACGTTCACACAGCTCCGGTAAATTTATGGGGTGCTGCGCTAGAAAATCATTCGGTGTTTCCAGCACGCGTAAATGTTGGGTTCATGCAACTATTGACAGATCAAGAAGTTCAGCTACGCGTTTTTGAACGTGGTGTGGGTGAAACCAAAGCCTGCGGTACAGGCGCCTGTGCAGCGGTTGCTATTGGCATTCAGCAAGGTATTTTGCAGCGTGAGGTAGCAGTAAATCTGCTGGGTGGCAAGTTGAGAATTGTGTGGCCAAAAAACCACAAAAGCATTGAAATGACCGGACCATGTTCTACAGTCTTTGAGGGCCAGACAAGAATGTAAACCATGCACCCTGAACAACAAGATTCTCCGAAGACGTTAGATCCGTCGATGGTACGTCAGTACCTAACGATGAACCCTGATTTCTTTACCGAGCATTCCGATGTACTTCCTCGTTTGCACATTCCACATGACGCAGGCGGTGGTACGGTTTCGCTAATTGAAAGACAAGTTAGCGTGCTGAGAGGTAAGTGCAATCGATTAGAAACCAGTCTTCGAGATTTGATCAGTGTGGCTCGTGAGAACGAGCGTTTACACATGCGCTTACATAGGCTCATCCAAGATATCGTATCCGCCGATTCAATGGATGCATTGGTGAATTCCAGCCGCGAAAGCTTGAAAGATAACTTTAAAGCAGACGATGTTCGACTGTTCTTAACGTCTAGCGACGAAAAGGACGGCGATGATAAGTCATTCGCCAGAGAGAAGAAATCTAACTACTTCACTTTATCTTCCAAAGACCCTGTGTTCGATATGTTTGCAAAGAATTTTGCCGACAACGAAACCTTCTGTGGGCCTTTGAACGATGAACAGCGCGCGTTGTTGTGTACAGGCTGTGAAACTGAACTCGCATCCGCTGCTGTAATCCCGCTTCAATATAACGGTCGGCAAGGCCTTTTGGTTATGGGAAGCTCAGACAGCACGCGATTCTCGGCCGGTAAAGGCGTCATGTTTTTAAACCAGTTGGGTGAAGTGCTTAGTCGCCGAGTGCAATCATTTGAATTGCAGTCTTCCAAGCTGGTGCTAGGCAAACGACCGCGCAAAACAAAGAAGAAAGTTGGGGATTTGGCCAATGTCTAGTTTTGAACTGGCTATTGAGTCTTATCTGGAAGAGCTTCGCGTTGCCAGACGTTGCTCCCCTCACACGGTAAGCAATTACGCTCGTGATTTGCGATCAGTAGCAGGGTCTGCACAGGCGCGTAACTTATCCGATTGGGATCAGGTTGAGCCAGCAGACGTTCGATCCATTATTGCTGAACAACATCGCGAAGGGATATCGGGCCGAAGTTTAGCCAGGCGTTTGTCTGCTGTAAGAGGGCTGTACAACTACTTAATTAAATTGGGTCAGGCGAAGATAAATCCTGCCATTGATATTTTGGCGCCAAAAGATAAAAAATCACTGCCAGCCACATTGAACCCTGATGAAGTGAGTCGTTTACTCAAACAAAATATATCCGACCCTATGGTGTGTCGTGATATCGCTATGTTTGAATTAATGTATTCCTCTGGTTTACGGTTAGCTGAATTAGTGAGCTTAAATTTAGCCGATTTAGACTTAAGCGTTGAACAAGTTCGGGTAACAGGTAAAGGCGGCAAAACTCGCGATTTGCCGGTTGGAAAACCTGCTATTGATGCCATTAATAAATGGTTGGGTTTTCGGCGCAGTTTACCTGGTGCCGATGATTCAGCCGTGTTCTTAAGTTCTCGTGGAAAGCGCATCGCTCCGCGAACCGTGCAAATGCGTTTGAAAAAATTAGCAGAATCACAAGGGCTTAAGCGAGATTGTTACCCACATATGCTTAGGCACTCTTTTGCTAGCCATATGCTGGAGAGCAGTGGGGATTTACGTGCGGTTCAAGAGCTACTTGGGCACAAAGACATCAGCACCACACAAATTTATACCCATCTTGATTTTCAGCATTTGGCTCGTGTGTACGATGAATCGCATCCTCGTGCGCGATCTAACCCACAAGCACCAGAGAAAGGCTAAGCCAAGATAAGTAGCGTTGTCTTAGCCTTCGCTTAAAATAAATTGGCTGAACATACCGTTCGATTGCAAGCACTGCCCCAGTTTAATCTGCTTCTTTCTAGAAGCTTGGCTTGCAGTTAACCTATCGCCGGTGTGGAATCGATATCCGGGTAGTAAAATAGTTTGAGTCACTTTGCCGTTGATTTTGCAAGCGATGATTAATGCCTCGTCGGTTACGCCATCTTCGGCATTGTCTCGGGTTAGTTCAACAGGTACAACTTCGTTAGATAAGTTTTCCATTCCAAAAAGAAGCGTGCCATCTTCACGTGCGTGTACCCAGCGGGTTACACCAAGCGTGCTAGTTTCGTCGTCCTCTTTAACCGCAACAAGTTCGCCTACTTGCACAGTGCCAGCGTTGGCTTCAATAGAGGAAAACGCTGCCCCGTTGGGAGAACGATTGATGCATGTCCAATGGGTAACGTGAGCCTGTTCATCAAAGAACTGCATTACGTCAATATCACGCAATAATTGGTTGCTTATTTGTTGATGCCCAAACGATAAATTAGCATCGGTATAGCTTACGCAGCGAGCTACTTTTCGTTCACGATGATTGGTGAATTCAAAATTCAGCCGGCTTAAGGTTTGTCTTTCCAGTGTGTCGGCACCCAAGGTTACCGATAGCGTGGTGCGCGTTTTGGCTAAACGTGTTTCGATTGCTTCAACCAGTGCGGAAAAATCTATCCAGCGCAATGACTGGGCAGTAATTTCACCCAAGTAACTTGATGCAGGTGCAGGCTTATCGGTTGAGTGCAAATTAATTACGTAGTTTGTTTCGCGCCATACGCCACTTGGTGCGGTGGCATCTAATGTCACTTTATCGAATTGATCGGCGAGAAAAGAGAGTGTTAAATCCAATTGCTTTGCTCGAATTTGGCGCAAATTCAGTGTGGCTAAAGTGATGATGCCTGCGTAGGATTTTCGTAGGTTCGCTTTGGTTGCATCGCGTGCATCAAAGCCACTTTTTCCAGTGGTTAGTAAGCCTCTGTCTTCGGCCAATGCGTAGATATGGTTTGCATCGCGCATACAATGCTTAGGCACTTCTCGATATTGTTGCACCGCAGCCTTGGCCAATCGGTACAGCGCCGTTAGCGCCTGATTGGCATCATCAAGTTCAGGATTGTCGCTGTAGGAAAGTAAGATCTTCCAGGCGTTCGCCTCCTCTCTTAACAGTTCATCCAATAGTGCGGATGCGTGCCGAAATGAGGCAGCCATCGGTAGCGGTTGAGGGCTGATGGATTGACTCAAGTTCATAGTCAGTGTGTTCAGTACAGGGCGAAATTCTTCAATTACTGAGCGCCTACTTTCGGTGTCGCTAGTCAGCCGATTACTGTGTCGCAACCCTCGAAGCAGCTCTGAGGCGTCATCGGGTGAATCTGATGGGTTTAGATTGTTCAGCCAAGCGCGAACAGCGTCACGATTTTGTGGGAAGCTGCTGGAATTTGGGGCAGTTTGTGGTGGTAAAGCAAGAAGCATTGATAGTGGGATTAGAGGTGGGTTAGGCCTGAGAGGAAAGAGGCTATCACAGTCACCTCACACCGGGCTCAGATGTGAGCCGGTACACTGCGAATATAGTCAATTTTAACGAGGAATAACGTGGATCAGTATCGAGGCACGACGATTTGCTCTGTGAGAGTGGGAAACACGGTGGTGATGGGCGGCGACGGCCAAGTGAGCTTGGGCAACGTTGTGATGAAAGGCAATGCCAAGAAGGTGCGGCGCCTGTACCGAGATCAGGTTATCGCAGGCTTTGCTGGCGGTACGGCCGATGCGTTCACCTTGTTTGAGCGATTTGAGGCAAAACTGGAGGCCCATAACGGTCAACTGACGCGCGCGGCGGTAGAATTGGCGAAAGACTGGCGCACAGATAGAATGCTGCGCCGATTGGAAGCCTTATTGGCCGTGGCTGATAAGGAAGCCTCGTTGTTAATTACGGGTAATGGGGATGTGATTGAGCCAGAACATGGCCTGATTGCGATGGGTTCAGGTGGTGACTATGCCAAGGCTGCTGCCATGGCGCTGCTCGATCACACCGAACTGGATGCAGAATCCATTGTGAAGTACAGCCTGCAAACGGCTGCTGGAATCTGCATTTATACCAACACCAATTTATCGATAGAAACATTAAGTAGCGATTAACCATGTCACACATGACCCCCAGAGAAATCGTGCAAGAGCTGGATAAGCACATCATTGGTCAGAACGCTGCAAAGCGTGCCGTTGCCATTGCGCTGCGAAACCGGTGGCGCCGTCAGCAGTTAGACGAATCCTTACGAAATGAAGTCACGCCCAAAAACATTTTGATGATCGGCCCAACCGGGGTGGGAAAAACCGAAATTGCACGTCGTTTAGCCAAGCTTGCCAATGCCCCGTTCATCAAAGTGGAAGCCACCAAGTTCACTGAAGTGGGTTACGTTGGCCGTGATGTGGAATCTATCATTCGAGATTTGGCCGATGTCTCGTTGAAAGAGACTCGTGAGCGTGAAAAACTTCGTGTGCGAAATCGCGCAGAAGACGCGGCTGAAGATCGCGTGTTGGATGTGTTGCTGCCTCAGCCTTCTGGCTCTGCACAAGTTGTGGAAAGTGAAGAGAGTTCCACACGGCAAAAATTTCGTAAAAAATTACGTGAAGGCGATTTAGACGACACAGAAATTGATATTGAGATTTCAGCGCAACCTGCTGGGGTAGAGCTTATGACGCCTCCCGGTATGGAGGAGATGTCTCAACAGTTACAGGGTTTATTTCAAAATCTTGGATCTGAACGCACTCAAACTAAAAAGATGCGTGTGGCTGATGCTATGAAGCTATTGGTTGATGAGGAAGCTTCAAAGCTTTTGAACGAAGATGAACTAAAAACCAATGCGTTAAATAACGTTGAACAAAATGGCATTGTGTTCATTGATGAGATCGACAAGGTGGCTCGTGGCACCGACAGAGGGCAGGGCGGGGAAGTATCCCGTGAGGGCGTGCAACGTGACTTACTGCCATTGGTAGAAGGCTGTACGGTATCAACCAAGTTTGGCATGGTGAAAACTGATCACGTGCTGTTCATTGCCTGTGGTGCGTTCCATGTATCAAAGCCTTCAGATCTCATACCTGAGCTGCAAGGCCGATTGCCCATTCGTGTGGAACTGCAAGCACTAACCTCCAACGATTTTGTGCGTATATTAAAAGAGCCTGATGCCTCATTAACGGAGCAGTCTTCAGCGCTACTAGCCACAGAAAACGTATCGCTTGCGTTTACTGACGACGGATTAACACGTATTGCCGAAGTGGCCTATCAAGTAAACGAAACCACAGAGAACATCGGTGCAAGACGACTGCACACAGTGATGGAGCGGCTTTTAGAATCGGCCTCGTTCGATGCTGCGGATAATAGTGGCAGTGAAATAACGGTGGATGCCGATTATGTGAACAGTAATCTGGGCGATCTCGTACAAGATGTAGATCTCAGTCGGTACATACTCTAATGCCAAGACCTGTTGAAATAAAGCTGCATCAAAAGAGCCGCGTACTGGAACTGAAATTTGATGATGATTTCAGTTGTAATTTAACGTGTGAGTATTTAAGAGTGATGTCTCCTTCTGCGGAGGTGCAAGGCCATGGCCCCGGCCAAGAAGTGCTGCAAGTGCATAAAGAAGAGGTGGGTATTACAGAAATTGCACCTGCCGGTAACTACGCCATAAAGATTCATTTCGACGATGGCCACAACACCGGTTTATATACTTGGGATTACTTACATGGATTGGGTAAGCATTACGAAGAGCATTGGCAGAACTACCTTGCCAAGCTAAAGGCTGCTGGCGTTGAACGCCAAGCTGATACACACCGAGATTAAATTCGCGAAAGGCGCATCACAATGACAGATGACAACACCACGCATTTTGGTTACCAAACGGTTGATGCTGAAAAGAAAGCGGATATGGTTGCAGGCGTGTTCCATTCCGTAGCCGCTAAGTACGATGTCATGAACGATGTGATGTCGTTTGGCGTGCATCGCATTTGGAAGCAACTCACTATTGATCAAAGTGGTGTGCGCCCAGGCCAGCATGTGCTTGACTTGGCAGGTGGCACGGGCGATTTGGCCATAAAATTATCAAAACGTGTGGGCCCAACAGGCTCTGTAGTGTTGTCTGATATCAATGCCTCTATGTTGTCTGTGGGGCGAGACAGGCTTACCGATAAAGGCATAGTGGGCAATGTAACTTATGCACAAGCCAACGCAGAAGCTTTGCCGTTTGATGATAATTCTTTTCACTGCGTTACTATGGCCTTCGGGCTTCGAAACGTTACCGATAAAGATAAAGCGCTAGCGTCTATTTTTCGCGTGCTGAAACCGGGCGGGCGATTGTTGGTGTTGGAGTTTTCAAAACCTGTGTTGCCGCTTTTAAGTAAAGCCTACGATGCGTATTCGTTTAGTGCTTTACCTGCAATGGGAAAGCTAGTTGCTAATGATGCTGAAAGTTATCGTTATTTAGCTGAATCTATTCGCATGCACCCCGATCAAGAAACATTGAAAGGCATGATGGAAGCTGTTGGTTTTGAGAACGCCAGCTATCAGAACTTTACCGGTGGAATTGTGGCGCTACATAAAGGGTTTAAACTGTAAATCATGGCGTTTCCTGCCCCATTATTGTTGCCGATATTACTGCCATTAGAAAAGCTTGTGAATGCTGCGCTTTCATCAGATGAAATCAGTCGAAATCGGTTGGGTGAATTAAACGATAAGGTGATTGCGGTTCACGAAACTACGTTCGATGTGTGTATTGGGATTTCCATTGTGTCGAATGAGGTTCAAATTCTGAATGAATTTGATGGCGAATCCGATGTAAAGCTAACCGGTGAGCTTTCATCGTTAATGGGGCTTATGAAATCTTCCGATGCCCTTTATGGCTCTGGAATTCGCATTGAAGGCCAGCTTAGTGTTGCCGAGCATTTAAGAAGCATTGTTAGCCAATTGGATATCGACACTGAATCATTGTTGGCACCTATTGCCGGTGGAACTGTGGCCCATCAAGCCGGTCGTTTTGTTGATTTAGCCTCTTCTTGGTTTAAAAGTACGTCAGAGAAAACAAAGCTAAATACGAAAGAGTATTTGCAGGAAGAAGCTAACGTTTTGGTTCCTCCTGCATTGGCTGAAGAATTCACAGAGCATGTAACCGAATTACGAGAAGGGGTGGATCGGCTTGATGCACGGCTTCGAAGGCTTGAGCAACAGAAACTGGCTGAGCGCAAACCGTTATGATTTCTAGTTTAATGCGTATGTTTCGTATTGAACGAGTATTCGTTAAATACGGTTTAGATGAATTGTTTTTGCAAGGTACTAAAGCCAACGCACTTCGTTATATCTTTTTGCTATCACCTACGCGCTGGTTAAATAAAGAATTGCGCGAAAGGCCTCGTGGCGAACGTATTCGTTTGGCTTTGGAAGAGCTTGGGCCCGTGTTTGTAAAGCTGGGCCAAGTGCTCTCTACACGTCGTGATCTTTTACCCGACGATATATACCAAGAACTTGCTTTATTACAAGATAAAGTGAAACCCTTTGATGGAGAAGTGGCTCGTTCGGCGGTAGAAGCTGCACTAGGAAAAAGCACCGATGAGTTATTTGCATCGTTTGATGTACAACCCATGGCGTCTGCATCGATTGCTCAAGTGCATCCAGCGGTATTAAAAACTGGTGAAGAGGTCGTTGTAAAAGTTCTTCGCCCCGATATCGCGCAGTTAATCGATCGCGATGTGGGTTTGATGTACACCATGGCCTCATTTGCATCAAAAATACTAGAAGATGGCAAGCGCTTGCGCCCAGTTGAGGTGGTGAGTGAATATGATAGAACCATTCACGATGAATTGGATTTGGTTTTAGAGGCCACCAATGCATCGGTATTGAAGAAAAATTTTGATGAATTTGACACGCTTTATATTCCAGAAGTGTATTGGGATTTAACCCGCACTAATGTGATAACACTTGAGCGTATCTATGGCATTCCGATTCGTGATGTGGATGCCATGCACGCTATCAACATGGACATGAAGAAGTTGGCAGAACACGCGGTTGAGATTTTTTATACGCAAGTGTTTCATCACAATTTTTTCCACGCCGACATGCACCCTGGAAACATTTTTGTTTCAGACAAAAACCCCTCTCATCCTCAGTTTATAGCGGTAGATTTCGGCATCATTGGCTCCCTCACAGAAGAAGACCAGCGCTACATAGGCGAGAACATGTTGGCGTTTTTTAATAGAGATTATCGCCGTGTAGCTCAACTGCATGTAGATTCTGGATGGGTGCCAAGAGATACCAGAGTCAGTGAATTTGAGACCGCCATTCGTTCGGTGTGCGAGCCCATTTTCGATAAACCCTTAATTGAAATATCATTTGGGCAAGTGCTTATGCAGTTGTTTCAAACGGCTCGCCGATTTGAAATGGAAGTGCAACCGCAATTGGTGCTATTGCAGAAAACCTTATTAAACATCGAAGGGCTGGGGCGGCAGTTGTATCCCGATTTGGATTTATGGGCCACCGGTAAACCCTTTCTAACCGATTGGATGCTGAAACGTAACGACCCCAAAGTCATTGGCAAAAAACTGATGAGTTCAGTGCCAGATGCTTTAAAACTTCTGCCCGATATGCCCAATTTAGTGCACGGATTTTTGGCCGAACAAGGAGAAAGTGGGCAAAGACGACGGGCTGAGGAGCAGGCTGCGTTATTAAAAACCCAACAATCCACGCGCCAAACCATCGTCGGTGGCAGTGTCACTGTGGCGTCAGCGGCCCTTAGCGCAGGTTCTATGGCAGCTTCTGGCTCTGCTGGAATTCCGACACTGGGCATCATCGGCATCGTGATTGGCAGCGTAATGTTACTGCGCGGTTTGTGGCAGTGAGCTTGCATAACCACCGGTAACGTAAATCTTAAGTACTGGTTTTTTCCATGCAACAACTTATGTCTGCCCCTTTGTGGGACGAAGGTATTTCATTATTTTTGAATGGCGAATACGATAAACGCCAAGAGCCGTTTTCCATTGAAGACCTACGCGGTTTTGCCAATGAAAATGCGATTCGCATTGGCGATATTCTAGAAACCTTGTTTCTGATGTCCATTTATGGTGAATGGAAGTTCACTGACAATGACGGCGTTGAGCAAGAGCTGGACGAAGATGCGCTGAACGAGCTTTACGCTAAAGGCCGATTGAGCGATGAAGACTTAAAAGCGTTTGAAGGATTGTGGCAACCGGTTTAATTGCCAAAATGCTCGAATTGGGGGTTCAATAGGGGTACTAGATATATAACCAGTTAGTGTTACCATACCCCATGGACGTCTCAGACCTAATAAATCCGCTTAACGAATCCCAGCGCGAAGCGGTCACAGCGGGCCTAAATCCCGTACTGGTGCAAGCTGGAGCCGGCAGCGGCAAAACTCGTGTGTTAACTCATCGCATTGCCTGGTTGCATCGCGTTGAGAACGTATCGCCCTTTGCGATATTGGCCGTTACCTTTACCAACAAAGCGGCGCGCGAAATGCGCCAGCGCGTTGAAGACATCCTTGGCCAATCCTTAGGCGGGATGTGGATAGGCACCTTCCATGGCATAGCTCATCGATTCCTACGTTCGCACTGGCAAGAAGCCAAGTTGCCTCAAGCCTTTCAAATTCTAGACAGTGATGATCAGCTGCGTTTATTAAAGCGCACTATGCGAGGCCTAGAGTTGGATGAGGCGCAATACCCGCCAAGGCAAGTGCAATGGTTTATCAATGGCCACAAAGATGAGGGCCGTCGCCCACAGCACATCGATGACCAAGGAGATATGATTACCCAGCAGTACGTTCGTGTGTACACCGCATACCA
The DNA here is from genome assembly GCA_938035125.1 of uncultured Granulosicoccaceae bacterium. GTDB lineage: Bacteria > Pseudomonadota > Gammaproteobacteria > Granulosicoccales > Granulosicoccaceae > Granulosicoccus. The sequence continues at coordinate 11,672 of CALHNS010000014.1, forward strand.
AGCCGCTTGTGAAAGGGCTGGGGCAATTGATTTTGCAGAGATGTTACTTCGTGCATTAGAAACACTTCGTGATTCACCAGAACTGCTTGAACACTACCGAAAGCGATTACGTTATTTATTAATCGATGAGTTTCAAGATACCAACACCATTCAATATGCATGGATACGTTTATTAGCAGGTGACACAGGCACCGTGTTCGCGGTGGGTGATGATGATCAATCTATTTATGCATGGCGCGGTGCACGCATAGAAAACATACTGAATTTCAGTAAACATTACCCTAATGCGCAATCGATTCGATTAGAGCAAAACTATCGCTCATCAGGCAACATTTTAGCAGCGGCTAATGCGTTAATTGAAAAGAACGATGGACGTTTAGGAAAAAACCTCTGGACAGCAGATTCAGACGGTGAATTAATCACTTTATATAACGCTTACAACGAAACAGATGAAGCTCGATTCATTGTAGAAACCATTTTAGATTACACAGCCGATGGCGGTGATAGACGCGACTGCGCCGTGTTATATCGATCTAATGCACAATCTCGTGCCATAGAGGAATACTTAGTAGCATCCGGGGTTAATTATCGCGTTTATGGGGGTTTGCGCTTTTTCGAACGCGCTGAAATCAAGGATGCTTTGGCGTACCTAAGGCTTATTAGTCACCCCAGTGATGATGTATCGTTCGAACGTATTGTGAATCAACCCCCGCGAGGTATCGGTGATAAAACCGTTTCATTGGTGCGTGATGAGGCGCGAGGTCGAAACATCACTATGTGGCAAGCTGCAACAGAATTGGTGGCAGCAAAACGGCTAAGTGGACGAGCAAACACCGCGGTTGGAAATTTTTTAAACCTAATCACACAGCTTCAAGATGATTTAGCCGAACAAGAATTGCCTCAAAAAGTAGAAGTTCTCATTGAAGCTAGTGGCTTACTAGATCATTTTAGAAAGGATAAAAGTGAACGTGGTGAGGCGCGCATTGAGAACTTAGAAGAATTAGGCAATGCTTCACGGGCGTTTATGTTCGCTAATGAAGAAGATCCGGATATCGATCGGGTGGACAACTTTCTGGCTCATGCTGCATTAGAGGCTGGTGAAGGACAAACCGAAGGCGATGACAACGCCGTTCAATTAATGACTTTGCATTCAGCCAAAGGGTTGGAATTTCCTGTGGTTTTTATGGCGGGTATGGAGCAAGGGCTTTTTCCACATCAAAGAAGCATTGAAGATCCTGCCAAATTAGAAGAAGAACGTAGGCTTTGTTATGTTGGTATTACGCGGGCAGAGAAAAAGTTGTATATGTCGATGGCGGAGCAACGGCGAATGCACGGTAGGGATCAATACAATCCGCCGTCTAAATTTGTTGGCGAATTACCGGCAAGTTTATTAGATGAAATTCGCCCTCGAATGAACGTCAGTGTGCCAGTTTACGAATCCACGCGATTTCAACCCATTGAGCAAGAAAACCAATACGGCGGCATTCAGATTGGGCAAATGGTGGAACATGGCAAATACGGCGCTGGCATGGTGATTAGTTTTGAAGGGGGTGGTAAAAACGCCCGTGTGCATGTGAATTTCGAGGATGCAGGCAGTAAGTGCTTGATTATGGCTTATGCGAATCTTACGCCCATGGGGTAGTTCGTCAATCTGTTGCGAATGAGCCTTATTTTTATACTTTTGCATAAGTTCAGCGGCTAAAAATCGATCAATTACGAAGATACAGTCGCTCATGTGGGCCGTAAAAGGTTCACTATGCTTGCGAAACCACTCTATGAACCTAGGCTGATTCCAGCCGATAAGCCCTTCCAAGGCACGATTGACGATGTGTTGATCCGTATTGATGGCATTGATCCCAATCGATACGAAAAAACTCGAAATTACCTCGATGGGGCTGTGACTTGGCTTAGCCCGTATATAACCCATGGGGTAATCAACACAACCACTGTGGCCGCTCGGCTGCTTGAAAAACATAACCCCGAGGCATGCTACCAATTGCTGTACGAACTGGCGTGGCGTGAGTATTTTCATCGAACCTGGCAAAAGTTTGGTGATGATATTTTTGATGACATCTATCACCCTCAAGCTGGTGTAGAGAGCACTCATATACCCCAACCGTTTATTGATGCAGAAACTGGAATCTTGGTTCTAGACGATGGCATCAAGACCGTAAAAGATACGGGTTTTATGCACAACCATTTACGCATGTGGATAGCCGGCACGCTGTGTAATGTGGCGCATACCCATTGGAAGCAACCGGCGCGTTGGCTTTATTATCATTTATTAGATGGAGACTTAGCCAGTAATACCTTAAGTTGGCAATGGATAGCAGGCACCTTCAGTCATAAACAATACATTGCGAATCAAAACAATTTAAACACTTACAGTCGCTCGAAACAGCATGACACTTGGCTAGATAGGGATTACGAATCTTTAGCCAAAATCGCTACGCCAGTTGAGTTACAGCAACGCTGTGAAGATCTACATTTAAGTCAAAACACTCTTGGGTCAGACGTGCCTAATCGGGTGAATGGAAAAATAGCATTACGATCTCTGTGGAATTTAAACCCCAATTGGGCGCCTAGCCGCCCGGTAGATGAAACGGTATTGTTCATTGAACAATCTCAAATTGATGAATGGCCTATGGCGCAGCATCGTTGGGATTTCATTGAACATTGGGTGAAGCAACTGGGTATTGAGGTTTGGCGTGGTTCAGTAGAAGAGCTAAACCAGTTAGCTAATCAAGGAGTTCAGTTCGTTCATGAGGAATACCCCGCTTGTGCTCATTGGCCAGGGGATGTTACCGAGCGAACCTTTTATTATGATTTGCCTGAGAAAAATTTCCGTAGCTTCTCGCAGTTCTGGAAGCAAGTGAAGTGAGCCGAAGGCCCAGTGCTAACGCTGGTGTTAACACATCACGAAAAAAACACAGCGCAAAAGACATCCGATTAGACAGTAAAGTTTGTCCTGCTTGCATGAAACCGTTTCAAAATAGACGTAAATGGGAAGCTCGCGGTTTATGGGAATCCATTGTCTATTGTTCTGAGCGATGCAGAAGATCGACTAGATCGTGAAAGAACGTTGGCTATGGTGGGCAAAGCGTGACTTAAGAATTCATGACAATGCCGCATTGCGCCATCTAGTCGATAGTGATCATGAATGTTTAGCTCTGTTTGTGTTCGAACCTTCATTAGGGGAGGCTGCTGAAACTTCTGCGTTTCATGCCTTGGCTCAAGGTGAAGCGTTAACCGAATTACAAAGCAATCTGAATGCTCTTGGCACTCAGTTGATGATCGCTAATGGAGAGGTGGTTGATGTTCTAGACGCTATAAATCGCTGCGCACCATTTACAGGCATCGTAAGCCATGAGGAGACAGGCTCTGACATCACGTTTAAGCGAGATAAGGCTGTGGCACGTTGGGCTAAGAATAATCGTATCCAATGGTTGGAGTTTCCACAAAATGGCGTGGTGCGAGGCTTAAAAAGTCGTGACCATCGGCAGAAGGTAATTTGGCAAAGAATTTGGGATACCCCAATTCAGCGGGCGCCACGAAAAATCCTTCCTTGGTCTATCGAAACAAGAAAAATCAATGAATCTTTAAGTACAAATTCTGACGCCAACAAGCTTAATGCTTCTTTTCTTTCTGAGTGGGCGCAATCTAACGGACACCCACTATCGGTTAATCATAAATACGATGTTTTACTGGGTAGGCAGCAAGTCGATGAATCAACAGCTAGGGCTGAGCTAAAAGATTTTCTGAACTATCGTGGGTTAGGTTATTCAGGTGGAATATCGTCTCCTAATAAGGCGTTTCAATCGGGGAGCCGTTTGTCAACGCATCTTGCTTGGGGAACGTTAAGTATTAGAACAGCTTTTCACGAAACGATGGATCGTATGGGACATTTGAAAGAAGATAAAAGCTCTGAGGCAATCCAATGGAAGAGAAGCTTACGTGGTTTTCAAGCTCGATTGCATTGGCATGATCACTTTATACAGCGCTTGGAATCAGCGCCGTCTATGGAATTTACTGCATTGAATCCAGCTTATTCGCGCATTCAATATTTAGCAGAAGGCGATGAATATCAGCGTAGGCTAAGTGCGTGGCGCGAAGGCAAAACGGGTATTCCAATGGTGGATGCTTGTATGCGATGCCTCATGACAACGGGTTATTTAAATTTTCGCATGCGGGCCATGCTTACAACTACAGCGTGCTTTGGGTTGCAATTGCACTGGAAAGACCTGCTTCACCCATTGGCGCAAGTGTTTGCCGACTATGAACCAGGTATTCATATATCCCAAATTCAAATGCAGGCGGGCATTGTGGGGATTAATACACTCCGAGTGTACAGCCCGCATAAACAATTGATTGATCAAGACCCAAATGCAGCGTTTGTTCGGCGCTGGATTCCAGAGTTGGAAAAATATAATGCAGCTGAAATTGCAAACTACGAACATCAAGCTTTAGGCGATTACCCTCGGCCCATAACTGATATTGCCAGTAACGCCAAAGGAATTAAAGATCAGTTGTATGCGGTTCGGCGTAGTGTTGAAGGTAAGGCGGCTGCGAAAACAACGCTTGAATTGCACGGTTCAAGATTATCTAACAATGATCGCAACCGTTCTTCTAGTAAAGCTAGAGGAACGAAAACAAAGAAAAAGAAAAACAATCCGCGAGGCTCTAGTTCTCAGTTAAGTTTTGACTGGTAATTTGGGTTATACCGCTGCAGCTAACATAAGCCCAATAACCACAACACCCATCCATATGGCTCTTGAGCGGCCTATTTTTTCACCTAACCAGTAACTGGTAACAATAGCGGTAACCGCTGCAAAGGCTGAAAAGCCAATAGAGGCTCCAATTCTTCCATCACCTTCACTGCCAATCAAAAAGAATCCCAAGGCCATAGCTTCTAAAGTGGCTTGTAAAACGATTAAACCCCAAATGGATTTATGGGGCCATTGAATAGAAGGGTTCTTTACTACTAAATAGGTTACCAATGCTGATGCGGCAATAAGTGCAAATACGCGGTTTAAATACAAGGCTTTTACAGGTCCTAAAACCACGCCTGCGTCTTGAGCTAGAAACATCCGTAGTGCCACAGCAGCCGCTGCAGCTAAACCGATTAGTGCTGTTTTTCTTATCCATTGATTGTCGTAGTTGTCATCTACACCGGGGTTATTGTTCTTTTTGGCTAACATCACGATGCCTGTAAAAACCAACACCACGGCAATAAGTTGGCTTATGGCGAATGGTTCGCCTGCTAAAGCATTTAAGAAAACCAGCATAATGGTGAAAGTGGACGCGGCAGGTGAGGCTACGCTAACTGGGCCTCGTCTTAGTGCAAGATATAAAAAGTACAGCACAACAATGTTCAAGCTGCCGGATATGGCTGAGGCTATCCAGGCCGTTAGATGCCATTCTGGCCACTCACCGTATACGATAAACCCTGCAGTCATTCCCAGGGTAGACAATGCCATAACGCATAGCGTTAAAACATTAAGATCAGAATGTTGAGAAGTTTTTCTTGCGATGGCATCGGATGTACCAACAAAAACGGCGGCTAATAAGCCCCAAAGCACTGCAATCATGATGAACACCGACCCGCGTAAAATACGTTCTAGCGGTTCGCCGAACGGGCCTTTATTATACTTGAACTGCCTACAAAGCTTATAATAACGGGTAAGTGAATAATAAAACTGACACAATCGATACGCAAAATGAAGCCAACTCTAGCTCAATGTTAGGGGTTGTGGTTCTGTGTTTGTGTTGCGTGGCAATCGGCTGGATGGCAAGCTTTAGCTGGATTAAACGCACAGAAATCGCGGATTTGTTATTGCAGTCCAGCCAGCAAAAATACCTAACGATGACAGGTGAAGCAGGGCCTGTAACCTATTTGGTTCAGCACACGGGGTATAAAGAACTTGAAGCTTTTACTCTTGAATACGATGACGTGTTAGGTATTGAAGTGTATGAATTTCCTGATAAGGCAGCTGTTGCTTTTAATCGAGCAGATGCAAGCAGTATCAATAAGCTTAAAAATTCGCCCTATGTGTTAGCTATGAAGCAACAAATTATTCCTATGATGTGTCATTAAGCGGTGCATGCCTTGCTAGTAAATGGTGCAAAACTAATAGCCCAGAATCTACAAACGATTAGCGTTTTTAAGTAATACTTCTATGTCGTCTGCCATGCCATGGTCTGTGTCTAGCGCATAAACATAAGCATTGGTAAGGTAAAAATAGGCCGCAGTTTCATCGTGTTTCAAAGTAAGCGTATAAGCTTGGTAGTACAAATCTACTAATAGATATATTTTTAAAGAGTCTTTGCCAGCCTGTTCATGTGCGATCAGAAGTGCATGGTTCAATTCAGACAACGTCATGATTATATTTTGTGTTGACGCGTAATTGAAATATTCAGTTTGAAGAATCCGTAGTCATTTGTGTGGCCACCCAATGATGAAAATTGTGTGTGGGTGAATCCATTGCCGGTGAAAATCTGCCGCCATCAAAGTGTTCCCCATGGCGACCTCGCTGCATTCCTTCAACAACAAAGATGTCTTCTTCAAACACTGTTTTCCAGAGTTTAGCGTTTTCAGCTCTTAAGTTTTCGCGTTCAGTGGATAGCTTGGGGTCTTCTGCGTAGTAAAGTTCAATATGTTCTTTTGTTTGATCATTTGCCAATGGTTCTAACACAATGCCAAACAAGTGATCACGGTGCGCACCTAACAATACATTGGGGTAAACAGCAATATATTCAGCGCCTTTGTCCCAGTGTTCAGATAATTCCTTGAAGTCAGGAAAATTGTCACCGTCTTTATTTTCAAGTTGCTGGTATACCAATGTGCCTTGCCCTGAATATAAATTGGGCTCTTCAATGTGGTAATGATCTTCTAAACGTGAGTAGCTGTTTAATCCTGGGTGCACCCAAGGAAGGTGATAGCTTTCGCAGTAATTCTCTACCGCTAATTTCCAGTTAGTTTTTACTGTCAGTTTAAACGACGATTTCTCACCGCCGTGATAGGCCGGTTGAGCGAATTCTTTCCAGCGCTCCATTAGTTCTTTATTTATTACATCAAATGGTTCTGCGTTCCCATCAATGTTTACAAAGACCACATCGTGCCAAACGAAGGTGCGAATGGTGAACAAGCTGAGATCTTCAGTGCAAATATTCTCATGCGTGTTTTGCCCTGGGCCACCCACATGAGGTGTGGTTTTTAAGTTGCCATTTAAGTCATAGCACCAGCTGTGATACGGGCAACGAATAACCTTTTTAACGTTCTTAGGTTCGTCCACCAAAATCATGCCGCGATGCCTGCACGTATTTTGAAATACTTTAACCTCACCTTCAGGGCTTCTAACCAGTAATAACGGCATGCCAAGAAATGTAATAGGCTTTACATCGCCTGGGTTCGGTACGTCTTTAGCGAACCCGATGCCCGACCAATTGGCAAACAATACTTTGCGTTTTTCAAGATCAAACGTTGCCTGGCTGGTGTAATGCTCGTTAGGTAAGCCCCGAGCGTTTTTTACCTCTTGCATGACTTGCGACAATTCAATTGTTTGGTCTTTCATCGTAATCGGCTCAAATGAGGCAAATTGAATGGATGGAATTGTCGCATTTCATGGTGGGCTGTCAATAGCTCATGACCCAAAACTTGTAGACCGAGTCGCCGTTTAGTAAATTCCAGCTTCAATTCCTGCTGAGACAGTCATACCTAGTTCAAAACAGGTATCGATAAATTCACTGTTAAAATCCCCGCTGAGTAGAGTTGCCGGCTGTACGGGTTTCCAACGTAATCCGGTAACGATTCTTTCAACCGAGGTTCTTGCCCCCTCACCATCGTTGCCCGCTTTTACGTACAACGCATAGGGCATTCCTTCGGTGTGTTCTAAGCAGGGGTAGTAAATTCGCTCTAAAAAATCCTTCATCAAGCCACTCATGTACCCAAAATTCTCTGTGGTTCCTAATACAATGCCAGAAGCTGTTAACACATCATTTGCTGTTGCCTCTAACGGCGTCTTAAAAATGGCGGTGACGTGTTCAATTGCTTCATCAGAGGCACCGTTATAGGTTGCTTGGGCTAGCTGTTCTGTGTTTGGTGAAGGGGTGTTGCATACGATTAATAAGGTTTTAGAAGTCATGAACAAAGTTATCTATGATGGGTGTGCCCAGTATCCAAACCGTATTGTATGCCTAACAGAAGAAACCACAGAAACATTATATCTGCTCGGCGAGCAGGATCGAATAGTGGGTATTTCAGGGTTCACGGTTCGCCCACCACAAGCCAGGAAAGAGAAGCCAAAAGTATCGGCGTTCACGTCTGCAAAAATTGACAAAATTATCGCACTAGAGCCTGATCTTGTTATTGGGTTTTCAGATCTACAAGCGGATATTGCAAAGGATCTGGTGGCAGCGGGTATTAACACCTTAGTGTTCAATCAGCGTTCAGTTCAGGAAATTCTGAATATGATTTTAACTTTGTCAGGAATAGTGGGCTGTAGTGATCGGGGGCAGCAGCTGGTTGATGGTTACATTGATCGTATAAAGCGTATTCGCTCAGCTGGGGAGGCGTTGGCTCGTAAACCCAAAGTGTATTTTGAAGAATGGGATGAGCCTATGATTTCGGCTATTCAATGGGTGTCCGAACTAATTGAAATTGCCGGAGGTGAAGATTGTTTCTCTCAATTAGGGCAAGAGTCACACGCAAAAAATAGAATTATTGCAGAGCCACAACGGGTTATTGATGCTAACCCGGATGTGATTATTGGTTCATGGTGTGGCAAGAAATTCAGGCCTGAAAAAGTGGCTGCGCGCCCAGGTTGGAATGAGATTAACGCCGTTAAGAACAATGCGCTGCATGAAATCAAATCACCGTTAATATTACAGCCTGGGCCTGCAGCATTAACTGACGGCTTAGATGAATTGCATAAAATTATCAGTAGCGTTGTGCAGATATACCCTTAGAATTCAATATTTACAGAGGAGCTTGGGTTATCAGGGTTTAATATAATGGTGTTTACGGCACTGCTCTCACTGATGTTGAAATTCAACTCTGAGTATCTTCCTGCATCGTCGCTCAATAAATAATTACCTACCGGCACATTCTGAAAATTCGTTATAGGTAAGTCGTTGGTTATAGGGCTGAACGATAGAGTTGGAAGTGATTCACTACTGTCAAAAGCTGCATCAGGTGTTAACACGAGTGTTGATGATACGTTAGGGTCACCGGCTAACCCTGTTGATGCAAAGCGTATAGGCAACACCCCATTGTTTGCCGATTCGTTAAAAGACGGCATAGCTAGCAGCCTGATTCCTGCGCTAGTTTCACTGAAAATTAACAGCGATATTGAGTCGTCAACAGCGGCTAGTGGGTCGATTGTTATTTGATTGATTCGCACACCTTGGCCATTAATAAAGTCAACAAACAATGCTTCTGAAGTTAGCGGAAGAACGCCCACGCTTATGCTGTTAGGTTGTATCGTCAGTATCGATTGAGCATCACCGTCTTGAGAATCGAATAGGTTAACGATATTGTCAGAACGATTCGAAAACACCACCTGTGCTGGTTGTGTTGGCGAATTATTCAATGCAAATGTATTAGTAAAACTTAATGAGCCGTTAATGCTTGCCGCTGCGTGTTCTGTCGCCACGAAACTCTCTGTCGTGTTATCAAGCGGTTGTGGGCTAGAGATTGAGGAACTCGGTGGAATCGCATCCGGTGTATCTCCTGCACTTTCAGTTGGGGTATCGACCGTGTTCGAATCCTCAACTGAATCTACGTCATCACCTGTACTGTCAGCATCGCCTGCTGCATCCAAATTATCTGAGCCGGATATATCCGCATCGGCTGTTGATGATCCGTTGATAATTAAGGAGTCGGAACCGCCGTCTCCTGTACCGAATATTCCGCCGTCGCAGGCGCTAATAAATAAACAAATGCCGGTGATATAAAACGTATTGAGTATGTTTTTTATCAATTTACTGTTCACTGTCATGCTCCTGCTTTCCAGCATCTTCAATTAAATACAAACCCAACCCAACGCGATTGGTTTTTTGTTTCGATGCTGTCTTCGCACCAAGATCATGGGGTTTTAGCCATTCATCTAATTCTCGCAATAGCACCATCGATTTATCGCGCGCCAATATGCGAAATTCAACAAGTGCATCATCACTTACATTGTCATAAGCTACGCTAAGTTGAAGACGGTTGTTATCAACATCACTGATGTTGTAATCCAATGTTTCCAATAAATCGGTTGCACTGGTGGCCATAAGATCCAACATAGCGTCTTTACTTTCGTAAGGTATGTACCCCGATGTGAGTAGCTTTATGTTGTCGCCATCTTGCTTAACGGTGCCTACCCGAATGAGTTCATCCAATAGCGCGCGCGCAGGTACGTCTCCACCGTAACGACGAACCAGTTCATTGAATTCGTCATCGTTCGAGCCATAGCTTAGTGTGGCAGGGTCGCCATTGTCATTATGGAAATTAGCATCTTGTAGCCAACCGGTAACGACCCGAAGCGCTCGGTTGTGTTTAGCAATGGCAGGCTCAATTTCAGCAGGTAATTCTAAAAGCCGTTTAACTTCTTTGCGATTGATGCCGGTAATTATCGCAATGCGAGAGACGGTAGGCTTCTTCCCATCGATGCCAAAATTTGTCGAAGCTTCGGCCACATAGGCTTGTTTTGCCCAGCTTGAAAATTCGCCGTGCGAGACACCATGACGCAATAAAAGTCGTACTAAGGGCGATAAAACACGTGTGATCGCCTTTTGTAGTGTTGTCGACATAAATTTGCGGGTAATTTATAGTTGGGAATATTATCCCATATGGCGGCGGGCTTGTCTTTAAATTGAACTCTGATTTGTGATCTTGCAGCCAAATAGGCCATCGGGGCGCTTGCTCATGCGGTGTGAGCAAGCGCTTTTCCGATGGAATGAGTGCGAGGGTTTGAGTTCCAGTGGATGAAAACCCCAAACCGTGTTGCTAGTTCTCAGGTAATAGATCAGGTAAGAACGTAGTGATTTGCGGGAAATGCCACAAAATAAATAAACCCACGACTTGAATGATGACAAAGGGCCAAATTCCGCGATAGATATCGCCAGTGGTAACCGATGGTGGCGCAACCCCGCGTAAATAAAACAGAGCGAAGCCAAACGGTGGCGTGATAAACGATGTTTGTAAGTTCACCGCTATCAAAATGGTAATCCATTCTGGTGGCATCAAGGCTGGGTCGGCTGCGTATATTACTGGCCCAACGATGGGGATAACGATAAAAATAATTTCAATAAAATCGAGCACAAAGCCCAACACAAATAAAACACCCATCACCACAAGTAATAGAACTCGTGGGTCTTCAATGGATCGTAACGCCTCTTGTATGTAGTGCTCACCACCGTAACTTCTAATGGTTAAACTTAAGAACAATGAGGCGATTAAAATCATGAACACCATGCTGGTGACTTTGGTGGTTTCTCTAACCACCTGCGACATAACCCCTTGCATCGCTAAAATGATGCATGAAAACACTAAGCCGAAGATGGCTACGTGATAGGCGACTATCGTCACCCAAATAGCGATTTGGTTTTCGGTAGAAATATCATCTAATGTCATGCGCAAATCGAAGTTCCCGCGCATTAGTAACATCACAACCACCGCGAACGAGGCCATAGTGATAACTCGCGCCGCACCTTTTGCCCCCGTGTTGTTATTTCCTGATAATCGAGCGGCCGCTAGCATGATGGCACCCGCTGCCCCTAATGCAGCGGCAGGCGTTGGGCTGGTTATTCCACCAAGGATAGATCCCAACACAGAGACGATAAGAATAACCGGAGGTGCAACAACCCTTAGTACTTCAATATTATTTAAACGAGCAATACCGCTCTTCATTCCATAAAGAATCAATACTGTTGGTATTGCGTAGTACAAGAAGGTTTTACCTGGTGCTTCAGCAGGGCCTAATACCAATACATCCACAGCTACGTAGGCAGCTACACCAATAAGACCGATCAATAAGGGTGTTGCGCTAAATTGCGGTTGAAAAAACAACGCCAGTAGTAATACAAATACCGATACAACGGCTATGAACATCGTGCCGTGTGATATTAGTGCAGTATCACCTGCTAGCGTTTGAGAGCTGATTAAACCAGAAGAGGTTAAGCCGATCCACGCAGCAATGAGTGCCGCGATTGGTGCAAGTGCAAGAAACACCATTAAGCCGGTTCGATGATTGTAGTGCGCGCCTACATCGAATTCACCCGGTGCGCGTTCAATCAATGCTATAGGCGGTGCTGCAGAGGGTTTTAATAGTGCATAAAACAATGCGTACAAACCGTATAAAAGCGCAAGTACAACCCCGGGAATAAAGGCTGCTTTAAATAAAGTGCCTGTGGAGAGAACGGCGGGTTCGCCCAGCATCTCGATAACGGTTACGCCCAGTTCGTTAGCGCGATTCTCTTGGCCGATGGAATACATGTCGCCAACAATGGACCCCAATAGCACGATAACGATAGAGGGTGGAATGATTTGCCCTAAGGTTCCAGAAGTTGCGATAACACCTGTGGCCAGTGATTTTGAGTAACCCGCTCGAAGCATGGTGGGTAAGGCAATGAGCCCCATAGTGACAACGGTTGCACCAACCACGCCGGTGCTCGCTGCCAGTAAAGTTCCTACAACCACAACAGAGATAGCCAAACCACCAGGCATGGCACCAAAGGTTCTGGCCATAGTGGTAAGAAGATCTTCTGCAATGCGAGAGCGTTCTAACGCAATCCCCATTAATACAAATAAGGGTACGGCTAAAAGCACCTCAACGTTACCGCCAAACGCGCGTGTAAATATTCCTTGCGCCCAGGTGGACAGGGTTGACAACATGGCACCGTCCCAGCCTTTGGGTAAGACGGGCACGATTTCCTCAGCACCGTTAAACGTTTCTAAGGTGTACAACAACCCATGATGGCTCATGATGGCGATTACGCCAAAACTAAGCACTGCAGATCCTGCAATGGCGAACGCCACGGGAAACCCGGACATAATGCCGAAAAACAAAAAGGCGAATGTGATGATCAGTGATATTTCTACACCGTTTAAACCGAAGAACATATCAATTGCTCCTTGGCGCTAGGTCGATATCAACATCAACATTGTGTATGTCATCGTATGTTTCTGCTGCTAGATTTTTTTCAAGCAGTTCATCGACAACATCAGGGGTAAACTTGGGGTGTGATTCCACATCCGGTTCTAACATTCCCCATAGATTTCTTAACATGAACGCTACCGCTTGAATAAAAAGAAGCGCTGCAAAAACTAAAATGATGGCTTTAAATGCCCATACCCAAGTAAATTCTGCCGTACCTGATGACTCCCATTTGAATCCTCGCCAGCTGGCTTTATCACTGAAGATATTTATAGGCCGTTGTTTGAAGGCAGAATTCGTAGCAATTGGCCAAGCAAACCACCAAATTAAAATAGTGGTGGGTAGCATGAATATGATGGAGCCTAAAAAGTCCATGAAGCGTTTAGCTTTGTAGCTTAAGCCGCCATAAACCAAATCAACTCGCACGTGGCCACCCTCAATGAAGGTGTAGCCTGAAGCCATCGCAATTAAAATGGCATTGTAAAATTTTAATTGCCCTGAAAGCCATTGCAATTCGTTATCCGCTAGTTGCATGCCAAACGGGGCAAACAATAATTCATTGCCTCGGAACACTTGCCCCATAACGATGATAAGTACTTGTTGAAACATTAATAGCAATACGAACCATGACGCGAAATGCCCAACCGAGCGATTGAATCCTTCAAGCCCTAGAACTGTAGCCTTAAGAAAGCGTCGGCTGATTAGGCTGAGAATAAAGATGATGAGTAGTAATGCCATCATCATGTATAAAAAATCTAAAGACTGACCTGCAAGTGTTAAGGCCGTCATTTTTTCTTTTAAGGTTTCTAGTTGCCACCATTGGTTGATGGTGCTTGGCAGCATGGCAAGATTTACCGCGCCATTCACTAACCCTTTTAAGACTTCAAGAACAAGGGACACAAGGTTCTCCGATAACGAAAAAAGGCGCGCCCCCTATTAGGGAGACACGCCTTTGGACTACTTCAAAATGAAACAGCAAAGCTGCACATTGGTTGCTTAGCCGCGAACGCGATCGCGCTGCGCAGTGTATGCACTGTCAGACAGTCCAGTCCAGCGAGAAGATAGCTTCATGCTTGCCTGTACCGAGTCATTAATCTTGGCGAACATTTCATCATCCATGTTCTCATCCAAGACTTCCTGAGAAGCTTTACCAAACGCATCCCAAACATCATCAGGAAATTGCAGAGTTTCTACACCGCCAGCTGTCAAGCGATCAAGAGCTTGAGAGTTGTTAGCAAGGAATTGATGCAATGTGTACTGATTAGATTCAGCGGCTGCGATTTCAATCATTTTCTGATGTGATGGCTTTAGGCCGTTGAAGCGATCAGCGTTAACAGCTACTGATAAACCAGCACCTGGCTCATGGAAGCCTGATGTGTAGAACTTCTTAGTAATTTCTTGGAAGCCTGCTTTTTCATCAGCCCATGGACCGATCCATTCTGTGCCGTCGAGTGCGCCAGAAGCTAGAGCTTGATACACCTCAGAACCTGGAATGGCTTGTACTGATGCACCTAACTTGCCCAGTGCTTTGCCGCCTAAACCTGGCATACGGAATTTCAAGCCTTTGAAATCGTCTGCGCTTTTGATTTCTTCACGGAACCAACCGCCAGCCTGCGCACCGGTGTTACCGGCTAAGAATGACACTAGGCCAAATTCTTCACCCAGCTCACGATGCATTTCGTGCCCACCCATGTGGTAGTACCAGTTGTGCAGTTCAGGAGCTGTCATGCCGAAAGGCACAGCGGTGAAGAATGCAAAACCTGGGTGTTGACCCACGTAGTAGTAATCGGCTGCGTGGTACATATCGGCCTGACCAGACGTTACAGCGTCAAATTGGCCAAAACCTGATACCAATTCGCCATTGGCTTTTAGATCGATTTCTAAGGTGCCATCGGACATGGCATTAACAGAATCAGCAAAACGCTGAGCTGCATCGTGAACACCAGCAAGGCCTCGGCCCCAACTAGTAACAAGAACAAGCTTCTCACGACCTTGTGCGATCGCGGGAGCTCCAGTGATTACGCCAGTACCGGCTACTGCAGCGGTTGCCGCGGCTGCGCCAGCACTGCCTTTGAGAAACTTACGTCTAGACATGACTCGCCCTTCTCCAAATTAGTGTTTTATTTTGAACTATCGAATTTCAGCATTTAGGCCAAGACAAAAGCCTATGCTGGACCGTACAAGATACCGCATGTGATCGGACCTAGTCCAGCTAAATCCTTTACGAAGCAGATTGAAATTCGCTGATGGAGTGATATTTTCAGGCTGTGAACGAAAAAATCAGTGATTTTTAAAAATTCTTCTGTGAGAACTGCGTCAACGATTTTCTTCGGTGTTCGCCACAGATGTCGCTGAGGGTTGCCTCTAACGAGCCTGATTTTCTGGAAAGGAGAGGTTGATGGTGATGTTCTGAGGGTTGCCTTTCGCATCAGGCTGAAGTACCTCATTGGGCAATTCGATATTAATCGTCAGCCCCTTTGTAGTCGAGGGGTTAGATGCCCCAATCGCATTAACGAATACCTTCGGCTGAGTGAAAGCGCTGCCATCGTTCTTATTTTCTGATTTTGACAAGGCCGTCAATTTCTGGCTGTGAGTATTGATTAGAGCGCGGTGGGCCAAGGCTGATGCCGCTAGCTGGGCGTTGGCTTGTTGGGCAGCGGTTAGCGTTCCATAAGACGCGGCAGCGCTTGGGACAGCTGCGCCAATTCCAGGTTCTTGAGCGTACATTGCCTGCCCAGCCAATATCGAGGACACCACACTGATGGCGTTATCTTGGTGTGGTTGCTTTTGCTGTGATGAGGAATAGCCCAGAGCCTTAGCGTCGTTTGTCTTAGCCGAAGGAGGGTCACATTCCAAAGGCATGTCCAGCTCATTAGCTTGAACCGGCGTGCACAGAATCACGGCAACTATGGCGTAGGCCAAAGCGGAGGTCGGGCCTAATCTAGAAATCGAGCTCATTCAACCCTTCCCAAGTATGTTAACAACAGGTGTGTATTGGAAAACGGCTTGCCGAGGTTGATACTGAAGTGCGAGGGTATCTGGTGAGAGGAAAATGCGAATCAGACCACACATGTGGTCTGATTCTGTGGCTATGAAGTTCGATTTACAGAAAATCGATATCTTACAAATCCATAGACAGTTGAGAGGCATCGATGAGGCTGTCTAAATCCACGCCTTCGTAGAAGTCGAAGATGGTATCAACCACAGTTTGAACATCATCAGTAACCGTGAATAAATTCATATCATCCGGGCTGATAGTGCCCATCTCAATCAACGAATCTTGAAACCATTGCAGTAAGCCATCCCAAAACTGGGTTCCAAATAAAATGATGGGGATTTTCTTCGTTTTACCGGTTTGCACCAATGTAAGAATTTCGGCCATTTCATCCAGTGTGCCAAACCCACCTGGCATCACCACATAAGCGGACGCGTACTTAACGAACATGACTTTTCGAGCGAAGAAGTATTTAAAGTTGATGCCAATATCTTGGTAAGCGTTACCCGATTGCTCGTGTGGCAATTTTATGTTCAAACCCACGCTTGCAGACTTTCCTGCAAAAGCACCTTTGTTAGAGGCTTCCATAACCCCTGGGCCACCACCGCTAACCACTGCAAAGCCAGAATCGGATAATAATCGCGAAAGTTCTTCAGAGACTTTGTAATACTCGTGGTCGGGTTTGAATCGTGCTGAGCCAAAGATGCTTACCGATGGGCTAACGTCTGCCATCTGTTGAAAGCCGTCCACAAATTCAGCCATGATTTGGAACACTTTCCAAGAGTCCCGAGTGAGGGCTTTGTCGCGAGCATCGGCGCGCATCTGATTATGTGTAGGAAGTTGTCGCATGGTTTGCTGTGTCGCTTAGTTAAGTTGTGTCTAAGTAGTTTTTAAAGGTGCATCTGGCGGTACACTTATCGAACCAGTAACCCTATAAGGTGCGGGCATGCCCAGCCAGTCGAATAAACCGATCATCTTAGTGGATGGTTCTTCCTATCTCTATCGTGCATTCCATATTCCCAGCTTGCAGAGATTGACCAATCCTGAGGGCCAGCCCACCGGCGCCATATACGGCGTGATCAATATGATGCGCAGTTTATTTCGTGAATACCAACCGACCAGCTTGGTGATGGTGTTCGATGCGAAAGGCAAAACTTTCCGAGATGATCTGTATAAAGAGTATAAGGCGAACCGGGCCTCAATGCCCGATGATATGCGTGTGCAGATAGAACCTCTTTACGCGATCATCGAAAACATGGGTATCCCATTGTTGATTGAATCGGGTGTGGAAGCTGATGACGTCATTGGAACCCTTGCAGCCCAAGCAACAGAAAAAGGATTAAAAACAGTCATTTCCACTGGCGACAAAGACATGGCTCAGTTAGTCAATGAGCACGTCACTCTCATTAATACCATGACCAATACAGTAATGGATGAGGCTGGGGTGGTAGAAAAGTTTGGTGTTCGTCCTGATCAAATTATCGATTACTTAGCCCTTGTGGGTGACACCTCAGACAACATCCCGGGTGTACCCAGTTGTGGCCCTAAAACGGCTGTGAAGTGGCTGGCTACTCACAATGATTTGGCAACGGTGATGGCAGAGGCCGATTCTGTAAAAGGAAAAATTGGTGAAAAACTACGCGCAAGCTTAGATCATCTGCCTTTATCGCAAACGCTAACCACCATTAAAACCGATGTGCCTATGGCGCTTTCGATTGATGAGCTTGTATTTAAAGATCACGATCCGAAAAAATTAGCCGAATTGTACGCACAGCAAGGGTTTAAAACTTGGGGTCGTGAGATAGATGCTGGCAAAGGTTCGGTTGCTGATATTTCAGCTGCCGATTCTGTTAGTGCTAGCGGTGATAAAGATTCAAAAGAAGCTGGCTCTGATGCATCAAGTTCTGACGTTGCAAAAGTAAGCTCAGAAAAATATGAAACCATAACCACAAAAACTGCGCTTAAACAATGGATAAAAAAATTAGAAAAAGCCGATGTTTTTGCATTTGATACCGAAACCACCAGCTTAGATTACATGCAAGCAAGCGTTGTTGGGGTGTCGTTTGCTGTAGCTGAAGGAGAGGCTGCCTATGTGCCATTGGCACACGATTACGAGGGTGCACCTAAGCAGTTAGATCGTGATGAAACATTACAAGCGTTGCAACCACTGCTTGCCCGTAAACAATGTAATTTAGTTGGGCAGCACATTAAGTACGACATTAACGTGTTGCGCAATCACGGCATCGAGTTATCCAATGTTGCGCACGACACCATGCTTGAATCTTATATTTTAGATTCAACCGCAACAAGACACGACATGAATTCGTTGGCCAAAAAATACTTAGGCGTTAGCACCATAAAATTTGAAGACATTGCTGGCAAGGGTAAGAAGCAATTAACGTTTAATGCGATAGAAATAGAACCCGCAGCAACTTATGCCGCTGAGGATGCTGACATTACTTTGCGCTTACATAATGTTCTGTGGGAGAAGCTGCAGAAATTTCCAGAGCTTGTAAAGTTATATCAAGAACTTGAATTACCTTTACTCAAAGTACTTTCGCGCATTGAGCGAGATGGTGTGTGTATTGATGCGGCCATGTTGCAAAAACAGAGTAAGAAGGTATCCGCCAGTTTGGAATTAATTGTGGCTGACGCCTATGCTGATGCTGGTAAAGAATTTAATTTGTCATCACCAAAACAAATTCAAGAAATCTTTTTCGCAGAAAAGCAATTTCCCATCATTCGTAAAACCCCTAAAGGGCAGCCATCAACCGCAGAAGATGTGCTGGAGCAGTTGGCGCAAGATTACGAACTGCCGCGATTAATCTTAAAGCATCGTAGTTTGTCGAAATTGCTGTCAACCTATATCGATAAATTGCCGTTGCAGGTGGATGAGAATACGCAAAGGGTTCACACCTCGTATCATCAAGCAGTCGCGTCCACTGGGCGTTTGTCTAGCACCGATCCTAATTTGCAAAACATACCCATTCGAACAGAAGAGGGTCGCAAAATTCGTGAAGCGTTTGTTGCTGAAAAAGGTCAGCGATTACTCGCTGCCGATTATTCTCAAATTGAACTCAGAATAATGGCGCATTTGTCCGGTGATGCCGGATTGAATGATGCCTTTGCTAAAGGGCTGGATGTGCATCGTGCTACGGCGGCTGAAGTATTTGGTGTGGGTGTAGAACATGTTGAAGACGATCAGCGCCGCGCTGCGAAGGCCATAAACTTTGGTTTGATTTATGGCATGTCAGCTTTTGGCCTTGCAAAGCAGCTGAACATAGCTCGCGGTGAAGCTCAGGATTACATCAACGTGTATTTTGATCGTTATCCTGGGGTTCGCGATTACATGGAAAGTACTCGGGAAAAAGCACGCGAGACAGGTTTTGTGGAAACGGTGTTCGGCAGGCGCTTGTATCTGCCCGACATTAACGCCCGGAATGCACAGCTAAGAAACTACGCAGAACGCATCGCCATCAATGCCCCCATGCAAGGCACAGCTGCCGATATCATCAAGCGCGCCATGTTATCGGTGGATGCCTGGTTAGAATCCAATTCAGTGCCAGCTAAAGTCATTATGCAGGTGCATGATGAATTGGTACTGGAGGTTGAATCTGGTGAGCTTGAGTCTGTGGGCGAAAGCATAAAAGATCTTATGGTGCAGGCGGCAAGCCTTAGCGTACCCTTAGAGGTTGATGTGGGGATTGGTAATAGTTGGGAAGAGGCCCACTGATCTCTTTGCTTTACCAAGAATTTTGCGCGTTCTTGAATTGAGGTGTTTTTGTGGCCTTATTTCTCTGACCCATTGACAGAAGCGCTACAAAATGGGGAAATGGTGGTCTGAATCCTTACCTATCTTGAGCAACAGCGGAGCACACAACATGCATTACGTGGTTATCGGAGCCGGTCCAGCGGGCGTTAACGCAGCAGAGCACCTTCGAAAAAACGATCCGTCTGGGGAAATCACTTTGCTTGCGGCTGAAGATGCGCCGCCTTATTCGCGCATGGCGCTGCCGTATTTTCTGGTGGGTAATATCTCGGCCGAAGGCACCTATTTGCGAAAAGATGCAGATCATTACTCTCGGCTGGGTATTAATGTTCGACATGCGCGGGTCAGTTCGGTAGATACCGGAGCAAAATCCATCCAATTGTTAGGCGGCGATAGTTTGGCGTACGACAAGCTGCTGGTCGCTACGGGTGCAACCGCTGTGAAACCGCCCGTGCCTGGTATTGATTTGGAAGGTGTTTACAACTGCTGGTCTTTGGCTGATGCCCACAAAATCATTGATCGCGCAGCGCCTGGGTCGAATGTCATTCTGATGGGTGCAGGCTTTATCGGTTGCATCATTCTAGAGGCACTAGCGGCTCGAAAAGTTAACTTAACGGTTATCGAGATGGAAGATCGCATGGTGTCGCGCATGACCAATGAAACCATGGGCAACATGATTAAGTCATGGTGTGAAGATAAAGGCATCACGGTGCTTACCGGTACCCGAGTTGATTCCATCGAAGAAAATGGTGGCGCTTTATCGGTCGCAACGAACACCAGCAAGACTCTGCCCGCCGATTTGGTGATCTGCGCCACTGGCGTGCGTTCCAATACCGCGTTTTTAGATAAAAGCAATATAAAAATTGACATGGGCATAGTGGTTGATGACTTCATGCAAACCAGTGTTGCCGATGTGTACGCCGCTGGCGATGTGGCCCAAGGCAAAGATTTATCAACGGGCGACTATTACGTGCAAGCTATTCAGCCCACCGCGGTTGAGCATGCAAAGCTTGCTGCTTGGAGTATGGTTCATGGTCATACCAGCCCAACTCCGGGTAAGTTGAATATGAACGTTCTCGATACGGTGGGTCTTATCTCCACATCGTTTGGTTTGTGGATGGGCACCGACGGTGGTGAAGAGGCGGAACTGGTCGACACAGAGCGGTATAAATATCTAAATTTGCAGTTCAAAGACGATGTTTTAGTGGGTGCCAGCAGTTTAGGCATGACGCAGCATGTAGGATGTATGCGAGGTCTTATCCAAACCGGTGCTCGTTTGGGCGATTGGAAAGATAAATTGCTGGAAGAGCCGAATCGTTTGCCAGAAGCCTATCTTGCTAGTGCGCAGGCTCAGAACAAAACGCTGGAGCGTTAATTAAGTAAACCCTATGCAAATAACATTGAAACTTTATGCCACGTTGTCTGATCT
Source organism: uncultured Granulosicoccaceae bacterium (assembly GCA_938035125.1). Lineage (GTDB taxonomy): Bacteria > Pseudomonadota > Gammaproteobacteria > Granulosicoccales > Granulosicoccaceae > Granulosicoccus. Next base: position 33,001 of record CALHNS010000014.1, read on the forward strand.
GCTGCCTTCGGGCGCGGTTAAGAACGCTGCCAAAATTTCGGTGGACGAAGACGTAACACTGAACCGCATCATTGATCAATACAAAGTGCCACGAGAATTAGCCCACTTGGTTTTGGTTAATGGTCATTTTGTTTGTGATACCGATCGCGATCAAACCGGTGCCTTGGTAGAAGGTGATGTACTTGCTATTTGGCCACCCGTTGCCGGTGGATAATATTTTATGACTGCCGAGAATTTTTCTAAAGAGATGGGTGTTAGCCACGCCGATTTTTTTCGCCTTTTGCCGCGCGCCATGGGGGATACCCCTTTTACGGTTCAAGGTATGAAAGTAATGGGGGAATTATCCGGTGGTGGTGCGGTAACCATTGAGATCGGCGAGCAACAGGTTCGACGAATTGCACTGATGGCCATTCCATTTGCCGAGGTTAGTTTTTCATTTACTAACGTGAGTGAAGATGATCGCACCCAGTTTATGCAGTACTTCGACTTACGTTTTCAACGTGGTGGTGGTTAAGCGCTATGAGTGATGAAAGCATGCAAAACCCAAGCACTGTGGTGGATAAACTCTATCGCCCATTGCATGATTTGCGTGTATCAGTGACCGATCGATGCAATTTTCGCTGTGTGTATTGCATGCCTAAATCGGTTTTCAATAAAGACTACAAATTTTTAAATCGTGATGAAATTCTGTCTTGGGACCACATCGTTGATGTGGTAAAGGCTGCAGCCCCTTTGGGGGTTCGAAAGGTTCGATTAACCGGTGGCGAGCCGCTGATTAGAAATGACTTAGAAGAGCTTATAGATCGCATTGTCTCGGTTGATGGCATCACAGATATCAGCATGACAACCAATGCCGCTTTGTTAACACGTAAGCGCGCCGAATCATTAAATCAAGCTGGGCTCAAAAGAATTAACGTAAGTTTGGATGCGATGGACGATAAAACCTTTCGCGCCATGAACGACATGAACGTTGATGTCTCTTCTGTGCTAACCGGTATTGATAACGCTGTGGCGGCAGGCATTGAAAACGTCAAAGTAAATATGGTGGTTAAGAAGGGGCTGAACGATCACAGTATTTTGCCCATGGCCCAGCATTTTCATGGCACCAATCAAACATTACGTTTTATTGAATTTATGGATGTTGGGAATTCCAATGCTTGGGATTTAACCGATGTGGTGACAAGCCAGCAAATTGCCGATGCAATCAATCAGGAATTACCGATTGAACCGGTTGAGGCGAACTATCGCGGCGAAGTTGCAAAGCGCTGGCGTTACGTCGATGGTGGTGGTGAAATTGGCATCATCAGCTCGGTGTCCGACCCCTTTTGCGGTGATTGCAGCCGAGCTCGATTGTCAGCCACCGGTAGCATATACACCTGCCTATTTGCCAGTGAAGGCCATGATCTACGATCTGTTTTAGAAAAAAACGATGCGCAGTTGTTAGAGAATCATCTGAAGCGAATTTGGCAGGTGCGTGAAGATCGTTATTCAGAAACTCGCACACAAGTGGTCACCTTGCGCCCTAAAGTGGAAATGTCCTTTATCGGCGGCTGAGCGCGCAATGCGCTTATGCCAATAGCTTCACATTTTCGCTCAAATTTTTTTAAGAGCTTCCAGACGTTTACTGTGGTTGTTAAAGCGCCGTTTCAAAAATGCAACTGTGCCTTTGGCCTATCGATAAAAATTTTGTCTTACCGATGGTCGGTCGATTTGCGCTAGTATCTAAGCGACGTAGATTCGAAGCCCGTTTTCGTATCTGTTCGAAAGTAAATTAATTTCTTGGAGGAAGAAATATGCAAAAACATGTTAAAGCACTAGGGCTATCAATGGCCTTGGCCGTACCCCAAATGGCCACATCAGCTGATCTTGAAGTCACCCATTGGTGGACATCAGGTGGAGAGGCTGCTGCGGTAAAAGAATTCGCCAAAGCATTTAATGCAACCGGCAATAATTGGGTTGACGGCGCTATTGCAGGTTCTGGTGGAACCGCTCGTCCGATCATTATCAGTCGTATTCTGGGTGGTGACCCCATGGCGGCAACTCAATTAAATCATGGTCGGCAAGCAGAAGAATTAATCGAAGCAGGCCTTATGACTGACCTTACCGAGTTGGCTGAAAAAGAAGGTTGGAAAGATATTGTTAATCCGTCGTCTTTACTAGATTCGTGCACGTTCGAAGGGCGCATCTATTGTGTTCCAGTCAATATTCACTCTGGCCAGTGGATTTGGTTAAGCCACGGAGCATTTGAAACGGCAGGATTGGATGTACCTGCAGATTGGAATGAATTTGTCGCCGCCGCACCAAAATTAGAAGAAGCTGGCATTTTGCCGCTAGCAATGGGGCAGCAAGGTTGGCAACAGAATCTTGCATTCGGCGCAATCACCATTGGTGTTGCAGGTATCGATGCTTGGCGAAAAGTTTCGGTTGAGCGAGATGCATCGGCAGCTGCTGGCCCTGAATACAAGGCCGTTTTCGAAGCGGTAGCCGCAGCGCGTGAATTAGCGCGTGAGTCGAACGTTCAAGATTGGAACCAAGCCACTAACTTAGTCATCACCAATAAAGCGGGTGGTCAAATCATGGGTGATTGGGCTCAAGGTGAATTTCAAGTTGCAGGACAGGTTGCTGGTAAAGACTACACATGCTTACCAGGGCTGGGTATTAATGAAATCCTAGATACGGGCGGTGATGCTTTCTATTTCCCCGTTGTTAAGGATGAAGAAACTAAAAAAGCACAGTTAGAGCTAGCCTCTTTGTTGATTTCACCTGAAGTTCAAGTGGCGTTTAACTTAAAGAAAGGCTCGTTGCCGGTTCGTGGCGACATCGACTTATCTTCAGCCAATGACTGCATGCAGAAAGGGTTAAAGATTTTGGCCGATGGAAACGTCTTGCCATCTGGTGATCAAAACTTATCTCCTGATACGCAAACCCAGATTGAAGATTTAATGGCTGAATTTTGGTCTTCAACTATGAGTGCTGCCGATGCTCAAGAAGCCTACGTAGCGATCATTGCTGATTCTGAGTAAAACACGCTTTGTGTCGTAGCGATGAGTGTGCCTTGCGCGGTTGCGCGCAAGGCACATCATTTCAATAACCTGAGCCATTATATTCAGTGAATCAAACAAACCATTCGAAGCGGCCTCCGCAGCTTTTTAAAAACTTATCGGCGAAAATTGCGTCCATTCCTATGATTCTCACCACTATGGTGGTGTTTGTCGGCGGTACCACTTGGACGGTGGTTCATTCGTTTACTAATTCAAAGTTACTGCCGAAATTAAACTTTGTTGGCTTAGACCAATACGAGCGCTTGTGGAGTTCTCGTCGTTGGTTGATATCCATTGAGAATTTAGCGGTATTCGGGTTTTTCTCGTTAATTCTAATGATGGTGATCGGTTTCTTCCTGGCCACCTTGTTAGATCGGAAAGTGCGCGGTGAGAATATATTCCGCACCATTTTCTTATACCCGTTTGCGCTGAGTTTCATTGTTACAGGCTTGGCTTGGCAGTGGATATTGAACCCAGATTTGGGTTTGCAGCAAGTCATGCATGACCTAGGTTGGACAAGTTTTGAATTTAATCCACTGAACAGTGGCGATACAGTGATCTACGGATTACTGATTGCAGCGATGTGGCAAGGCACCGGGCTAATCATGGTAATCATGTTGGCGGGTTTACGCGGCATTGATGATGACATTTGGAAAGCTGCGCGTGTGGACGGAATCGGTACCGTTAAAACGTACATAAAAATTATCATACCGATGATGCGCCCCGTGTTTGTTACTGCCTTGGTTATTGTTGCTAGTGGCATTATCAAGCTATATGACTTGGTGGTTGCGTTAACGAACGGCGGGCCTGGTTTGTCCTCTGAAGTACCTGCTAAGTACGTCATTAATTACATGTTTCGAGCTCAAAACTTAGGTCAAGGTTTTGCAGCTTCCACCATGATGTTGGTAACGGTGGCCATAATTTTGATTCCTTGGGCCTATTTGGAATTTGGAGGAAAAGATAATGGCTGATGCGCTCACTGGGCCGTCAGGGCCACCACCTAAAAGAATTTTTTCTCGTACCAATATCATGCTGTACGGCACTTTGTTGGTAGTGTCGATATATTACTTGCTGCCGTTGTATGTCATGGTGGTTACATCCCTTAAAGGGATGCCTGAAATTCGACTAGGTAATATTTTTGCACCCCCGTTGGAGGTTACGTTTGAGCCTTGGGTTAAAGCCTGGTCAGAAGCGTGTACTGGTATAAATTGCGATGGCTTAAGTCGTGGATTTTGGAATTCGGTAAAAATATTAGTTCCCTCTTGTGCGCTTTCTATTGCCGTTGCTTCTGTCAACGGATATGCGCTGGCTCGCTGGAAATTCAAAGGCTCAGAATTATTTTTTAGTATTTTAATTGTGGGCGCTTTCATTCCCTATCAAACTATGTTGTACCCACTCGTAATCATTTTGCGCGAGTTGGGCCTTATGGGAAAATTAGGCGGTCTTGTGCTGGTGCATACGGTTTTCGGCATGCCCATCCTTACGTTGTTGTTTAGAAATTACTTTGCAGGAATCCCAGAAGATCTTTTCAAAGCGGCGCGAGTGGACGGTGCAGGGTTTTGGGGTATTTATTTTCGAATCATGTTGCCGATGTCATTACCGATATTTGTTGTGGCTTTAATACTTCAAGTTACGGGTATTTGGAATGACTTTTTATTTGGTGTGATTTACACCAAGCCTGCAACGTATCCGATGACCGTGCAGCTGAATAATATCGTTAACTCAGTGCAAGGTATAAAAGAATACAACGTCAATATGGCTGCAACTCTATTAACGGGTGGCGTGCCACTTATTCTTTATTTTATATCTGGAAAATTATTCGTGCGCGGTATTGCCGCTGGTGCGGTAAAGGGATAGGGGCAAAGGCTTCACTATGAATTCTGTTGAAATTAGAGAGCTGGATCTGTCTTTCGGTACGGTTAATGTTCTTGCTGGGTTAAATCTTGATATTGCTCAAGGGGAATTTTTAGTTCTTCTGGGTTCTTCAGGGTGCGGGAAGTCAACCTTATTAAATTGCATTGCTGGTTTGTTGGATGTATCGGCTGGGCAAATTTTCATACAAGGTAAGAATGTCACCTGGGCGCAACCTAGTGAGCGCGGCATTGGCATGGTATTCCAAAGCTATGCGTTGTATCCGCAAATGACGGTAGAAGGTAATTTATCGTTTGGTTTGAAAAACCAACGTATGGATAAAGAAGAAATAAAGAAAAGAGTCAGTAAGGCTTCTGAAATACTTCAAATTGAATCGCTGCTTAAGCGTAAGCCCGCTGCATTGTCAGGTGGGCAGCGCCAGCGAGTCGCTATTGGGCGGGCGTTAGTGCGCGATGTCGATGTATTTTTGTTTGATGAACCTTTGTCTAATTTAGATGCAAAACTTCGAACCGATTTACGGGTTGAGTTAAAGCTATTGCATCGTAAATTAGGTAACACCATGATTTATGTGACTCACGATCAGGTAGAGGCAATGACTCTTGCTGATCGCATAGCGGTTATGAAAGATGGTGTCATTCAACAGCTAGGCGACCCCAACACTATTTATTCAAAGCCCACTAATAAATACGTTGCAGATTTTATCGGTTCTCCGTCAATGAATTTTTTCAAAGGCCCTGTGGAAAACGGAGCCATGCAAATCAATAACGAATCGGTTAGTTTGGCTAAATACGATTTTCATAAACCCTATAACGGTTTAGCCTGGTTGGGTATCAGGCCAGAGCATGTTCGTTCTGGTTCTGATGCAAACGACTGTGACTTTAATGCCACAGTGGTGGTTGATTTGGTTGAGCCAATGGGGGCAGATACCCTAGTTTGGTCAACCCTTCAAGATAATCCCTTTCGTTTTCGGGTGGAAGGTCAAACCGATATTAAACAGGGCGATAAAATTTCAATTGGCTTTGAAATTGAGCGAACATCGTTATTTGATATAGACACTGAAATTCGCCTTTAATTTATTTCGGTTAAGTACTCAATTTTCATTAACTCATTAACTCATTAACTCATTAGCTTATAGGTTTGTTGCGTAATGGTCGTATCCTTCCAATTGTATTCTGCTCGTTCAATGCCCGATCAGTATTCTTTTTTAAAAGAGCTGGCTAGCTTGGGTTACACACAGGTTGAAGGGTATCCGGGCGTTTTTGAAGATTCTGTTCGTTATAAAGCCGCGCTGGATGAGGCTGGGTTGTCTATGCCTTCTGCGCACATAGCGTTAGATTCATTAGAATCTGATTTGGATAGCCAGATAAAAATATGCAATACATTGGGCATTAAACAGGTTTACGTTCCTTATCTAGATGCAGATAAACGACCCGTTGATAGCGAAGGATATAAAGGTATTGCTCAGCGCATGTCGGTATTGTTAAAGGCGCTTAGCGATCAGGGAATAAGCTTAGGTTGGCACAATCATGAATTTGAAATGGTGGCCTTGGATGATGGCGGAATCCCAATGGAAGTAATGCTGAATGAAGCACCCGAGATGAGTTGGGAGGCAGATTTAGCGTGGGTAGCCTTTGCAAAGGCTGATCCGTTTGCTTATGTGGAAAGTTGGGGTTCAAGAATCAGTGCGGTTCACGTTAAGGATTTAGCCGTTGCCGGTGAAAAAACTGATGAAGATGGTTGGGCTGATGTGGGTGAAGGGGTTATCGGTTGGAAAGCATTGAGTGCAAAAGTTTGCGAATGTGCGCCCAAGGCATTGCATGTTATGGAGCACGATAATCCTTCTGATGTTATGCGCTTTGCCTCCAAAAGCATTAACAACTACAACTCCTACTGATATCTAAAGGCTCAATTAAATGACTACCAATCTCGGTGTTGGCATTATCGGATGCGGAAATATTTCAAGCGCCTATATGTCGCTAGGGCCTTTATTTAAAGGCATTGATGTTAAAGCCTGCGCCGATATGAATATCGACGCTGCCAAAGCGCGTAGTGAAGAATTTGGTATTGATGCGTTAAGCGTTGATGCGCTTCTCGCTCGTGAAGACATCGATATTGTTGTCAATCTAACGGTCCCTGCTGCCCACTTTGAAATCGGCATGCGGGTTTTAGATGCGGGTAAGCATCTTTATTCTGAAAAACCGTTTGTGTTAAGTGTTTCTGAAGGTGAGCAGCTATTAGCAAAAGCATCGGCATCTGATTTACGCATAGGCTCTGCGCCAGATACTTTTCTTGGAGGCTCACACCAATTGGCTCGTCACTTAATCGACCAAGGAGAGGTTGGTAAAATTCTATCGGGCACCGCAATTGTGCAAGGTCATGGCATGGAAGATTGGCATCCTAATCCCGATTTTTTCTTTTTGCCTGGTGCAGGGCCTGTGTTGGATATCGGCCCTTATTACATATCCAATCTGGTGCAGTTAATTGGTCCTGTTAAAGAAGTGCTGGCGATGTCCAGCACGGCGCAAAGTGAAAGAACCATTGGTAATGGTCCGCGATTAGGTGAACAAGTGCCTGTAAAAACGCCCACAACTATCCACGCAATCTTGCGCTTTGAGAACGGCGCTCAGATAACGTTATTAACGTCTTGGGATGTGTGGTCGCATTCGCATAGCAATATGGAGTTGTATGGGGAGCTCGGGAGTTTGTTTATTCCCGATCCGAATTTTTTTGGTGGTGAGGTTCACGTAACTAAAAAAGCGGAGAATGTGGCTTTACCCACTTGGGAACACCCATTTTTGAAAGAGAACTTTGGAGACGACAACGAGCACGCCAACTACCGAGGCGCAGGCTTATCGGATATGGCGTTAGCGATCCAAGAAGATCGTGCCCATCGCTGTTCGGCAGAATTCTCTCATCATGTTGTGGATGTCATGACGTCCATTCTTACAGCGGGAGAGACGGGCGGTCTAGTTTCTATCAGCACGCGTTGTGAGCGGCCCGAGCCGTTAGATGGTTCGGCTGCGGTTGCTTTAATGGTGTAAGTTAATTGACGTAAGGTGCCCGCACCCTCTATCAAAATAACCCTATTTCTCTTGTGGTTAGTACCCATTCTCTGATATCTTCGGGAAAACGCAAAATAAATAAGAAATTTAACTGGAGGAAAGCACACATGCAAAAGTCCCTGCACATTGATCCAGGCAAGTGTACTGGTTGCCTGCAATGCGAATCGGCTTGTTCGCTTGAAAACGAAGGGCTCTTCAACCCTTCAAAATCCCGAATTAAGGTTTTTACCTTCCATGATGAGGGCCGTTTCGTTCCTTATACCTGCACTCAATGCGATGAAGCCTGGTGCATGCAAGCCTGCCCGGTGGATGCCATTGTTCTGAACCCCCTTAATGGTTCGAAAGATGTGAAATCCGATGTATGCGTAGGTTGTAAGGTCTGCACCATCGCCTGCCCGTTCGGTACTATCAACTACAACGCCGATACCGGCAAAGTAATCAAGTGCGATCTTTGCGGCGGAGATCCTGCGTGTGCGACAGCATGCCCAACCGATGCCATTTCTTACATTGACGCCAATGCAACTGGCCTCGATAAAATGCGTGCGTGGGCGGCTAAAACCGACAACACAGCTAACGCCTAATAACCGGAGACACAAGCATGGCCTGGACAAGAAAACTCCTGCGCGTGAACCTCACCGCTGGCACCATCACCGAAGAAGCGCTCAATATGCAATGGGCGAACGACTACCTCGGGCAACGTGGTTTAGCCACACGCTACTTAGTTGAAGAAATCGACCCTACCTGCGACCCATTAGGGCCCGACAACAAATTCATCATGGCAACCGGCCCCTTAACCGGCACCAATGCATCCACAGCAGGGCGTTACTCCTGTTTGTGTAAAAGCCCACTAACCAACGCGCTTGCGTGTTCGAATTCTGGTGGTTTTTTTGGTGCTGAAATGAAGTTTGCTGGTTGGGACATGATCATTTTCGAAGGCAAAGCCTCCAGCCCGATGTACATGAACATCGAAAACGACAAAGCAGAATTGCTACCAGCCGATGATATGTGGGGAAAATCGGTGTGGGAAGCGGACAAAATGCTACGTACCAAGCACACAGACCCCCAAGTTCGTATCGCAGCCGTGGGTCGAAGCGCTGAAGAAGGCAATTTATACGCAGCGGTGGTTAATGACTTGCATCGTGCGGCAGGTAGAAGTGGTGTGGGCACGGTTATGGCGTCCAAAAACCTTAAAGCGGTGGTTATTCGTGGCACCAAAGGCGTTGGTAATGTCGATAACCCGAAAGCCTTTATGGAAACCACTAACGCAGGTAAAGCGGTATTAGCTGAAAACCCTGTTACTGGGCAAGGCCTACCCACTTACGGCACGCAAGTGTTGATGAACGTAATCAATGAGGTTGGCGCGTTGCCTACTCGCAACATGCGTGAAACGCAATTCGAGGGTGCGGCTGATGTTTCGGGTGAAGCAATGCACGAACCTAGAAAATCTGATGGTAAGCCAAACTTAACCACCAACGGTGCGTGTTACGCCTGCACCATTGCGTGTGGTCGAATATCTACTATCGATCGAACTCACTTCTCGGTAAAAGACAAGCCTGAATACTGGATCGCCTCTGGTGGGCTTGAGTATGAAGCCGCTTGGGCTTTGGGCCCCGATACGGGAGTGGATGATATAGATGCACTCACCTACGTTAACTTCTTGTGCAACGAAGACGGTATGGATCCAATCTCATTTGGTTCAACCGTTGCCGCTGCCATGGAATTGTTTGAAGAAGGCGCCATAACGACAGAGCATACCGGTGGGGTTGAACTGAAATTTGGTTCTGCTGAAGCACTGTGTTGGGCAGCTGAAATGACAGCCAAGGGCGAGGGCTTCGGTAAAGACATTGGCCTGGGTTCAAAGCGTTTATGTGAAAAGTACGGCCGACCTGAATTATCCATGACGGTTAAAGGGCAAGAATTTCCCGCCTACGATCCTCGTGGCATTCAAGGTATGGGCTTGGCTTATGCCACATCAAACCGTGGTGCGTGTCACTTACGTGGTTACACAGTTGCCTCTGAAATTTTGGGTATTCCTGAGAAAACCGATCCACTGGAAACTGCTGGTAAGCCGGGTTTGGTTAAGGCCTTCCAAGATGCTACTGCGGCCGTTGATTCAGCTGGTCTGTGCGTGTTCACTACCTTTGCATGGACGATGGATGACATCGCGCCACAGGTTGATGCCGCGTGTGAAGGCGATTGGTCTGCTGAGCGCATGATGGAAGTGGGTGAACGTATCTGGAATATGGAACGTGTGTTCAATGCCGCAGCCGGTGTGGGTGGTGATCAAGATACCTTGCCACCACGACTACTCAATGATGGCGCAAATTCTGGGCCTGCAAAAGGTAAGGTCTCTGGCTTGAAAGAGATGTTGCCTGAGTATTATGAACTTCGTGGTTGGAACGCCGATGGTTCTGTTTCAGATGCCACTAAGCAAAAGTTCGGACTGCCTGCATAGTGTCAGTCTGTTAGGTGTGTTCGGATAAATTCTTAATTTGCCGAACACAATGTACGTGTAAACGGCCCTTCATAGTAAGGGCCGTTTTTTTGTCTTTAATTTACTGAGGTTTCATGGCCCTAGATGGGGCTTAATGGCGTCGAAACGGGTAGATGTGATAACGTTTCCCCATGAGTACACAAACACCAATGTCCAAAGATTTAGTCAGGCCCTCAAGCATTCTTGATGGAGTGGCAGCTGATACATGGCAGGCATACAACGCTATGCAAACCACTAAACAACGCCATTACGATTTGCTACAAATATTAGAAAATAAGAAGAAGAAATTTAATCTTGATCCAACAGAAAATGATCGAGTGTTGCTACAAAATCTTTTATCAGACCATGATGCGCAAGTGAAACGATTTACCGCAGCCAGTAATGAATTGAAGACACAAGACGCACCCGCCCATACGGCTTTGTTTGTTTATATTGGGCAAGTAGCGGCATTAACCGCTGATGGGGAAGTGCACCACTAATATTTACTGATTTTTTTGAATGAGCGTTAGTTCAATACGGCGATTGCCTAAGCGGCCATCGCTGGTGGCGTTATCAAATAAAGGAAACTGTTCGCCATAACCTTTTGCACGTATTTGATTTGGATTGACCCCGCGCAATAAAAGGTAATACCGCACGGTTTCTGATCGCTTCTTTGCAAGTGCAAGATTGGTGTCAACTTGTCCTGCGTTATCAGTATGTGCGCCAATTTCGAAATGCTGATCTGTACGTTGTAATGCTTCAGCCAATCGATCTAATGCTTCTCTTGAGCCAATATCCAAATAACTGAAACCACTGGGGAATCGAACGTCTTTTAAAACGATGTTAGTCATATCATCACAACCCAATAAACGGGTCCAAGATGATGTTTCGGTTTCAAGATTTTGTGTTGCTGTGTGTTTGTTGGCAGGGTGGGCAGTTGCGTTAGCCGCAATTTCTGCTTTGGGTTCTGCAATAGGTTCTGCGTTGATTGTTAAGGCATCAACACTAGACTGATTCGTATGCGTTTCCCTGCACACATCGCGATAATCTGGCACAGAATCATTGTCGATATCTTTTGCACATAAATCAGGGTTGTCGGGTGTTGGAAAACAAAATACGTTGTTAACTTCGGCTTGGCTAAGTTTTTTTCCCGTAGGTTGCTTACTTGTCGTTTTGTATTCGATGGTTAAGGTAACGGCGAAGCGCTCTGTTTGTTCATACGATAATTCGTTCTCGCTGAGTTGCCATCTACCCATATCCTCAGATATAGCGCTATAGCTGGTTAATTCAATGCTGTTTGGGAATACCCATGTGTAGCTTGAGCGTGTGATGTCGCCATTTTCCACAGCAAAATTTTGAGGTAACGAAGGGATGGATAGCTGAAAAGTATTGGGGCCGGTTTGTAAGAGTTCGTCTTCGTACTGGTATTGATAGCGAATTAAGGCAACGCCATCCCACAGCTGAATAGGATTCGTTCGCTCAAATGCATTTTCTTGATGCATCGCTTTGTTAGGCCCGAGGAAGCGTAGATGTCTGGCATCTGGCTCTACGGGAATATCGAGGGCCACCAGAGGGCCATCCGAGGCGATAGTATGTTGCACCGTAACGCTTCTTCCATCATCACTCACAATGAATAAAGCATCGCTGGTAGCCGATGCTGCGAATAGAGGCTGTGCAATCATTGCGCAAATCAGTAGGTTGCCAGTGCCGGTGATCAGTCGTAATAAAAAACGTGGCATGGGTGGGTTCTCGACTTACTTGTGGGTCAGTTTTGTGTCTGAAGTTACTGGCGGCGTTACAATACCAAATATGACGTCTAAACAAACTTACTTAACGGGAATAACTACCACGGGTACGCCGCATTTAGGTAACTACGTGGGTGCGATTCGTCCCGCCATTCAAGCTAGTGAAATGCCAGGCAATGAGAGTTATTTTTTCTTAGCCGATTATCACGCACTGATAAAGTGCCAAGATCCTGAGCAGGTTAGGCAATCTCGGCGCGAGATTGCAGCCACTTGGCTGGCTTTGGGGCTCGATCACAATAAAGTCACTTTTTATCGACAATCCGACATTCCTGAAATTATGGAATTAAATTGGATATTGTCTTGTATGGCCGCCAAGGGCTTACTTAATCGAGCACACGCCTATAAAGCGGTAGTACAAGCGAATGAAGAAAATGGCGGCTCTGATCCTGACAAAGGTATCACCATGGGGTTGTTCAATTACCCCGTACTGATGGCGGCCGATATATTAATGTTCAAGGGTACTAAAGTGCCTGTTGGGCGAGATCAAGTTCAGCACTTAGAAATGGCACGCGATATTGCGCAGCGTTTTAACCACCATTATGGGGAAATTTTAGTAGCACCCGAAGTGGTTGTTTCTGAGCAAGCGGTATTATCAGGGCTTGATGGACGCAAGATGAGTAAGAGCTATGGCAATACCATTCCATTGTTTGATACTGAAAAGAAATTGCGAAAAGGCTTTATGAAAGTGAAAACCAATTCACAGGAGCCTGGCGAACCCAAAGACACAGAAGACAACACTGTATTCGAATTGTATAAAGCGTTTGCAAGCCCCGAACAAGTTACCGAATTTGCCAAAGCCTATGCCGATGGTATTGGATGGGGAGATGCTAAGCAGCAATTGTTTGAATTGGTAAACGGTATTCTTGCAGAACCTAGGGAGCGGTATGCTGAATTAATGGCAAAACCTGAGGACGTGGAAGTGATATTGAATCAAGGTGCTGAAAAAGCTCGGGCTGAAAGCGTGCCTTATTTGAATCAAATAAGAAGCGCTGTCGGTATCGCCTCTTAACTGTATTTAAGCCAAAGCCGTGAATTTCCCCTCATGAATCCAATTTTAGTCAATTGTTGGCGCGGTTCGGCCATAGAAAGTCGGCATCGTGGTGCGGTTGCTGTGGTGAATGCTGCGGGCCGTGCAGTGTTAACGGTGGGTGATGTTCAACAAGCTGTGTTTCCGCGTTCAAGCATTAAGTTTTTACAAGGTCTTAATTTTGTAAAATCTGGCGCTATTGAGCACTATGACTTAGACAATCGCCATATTGCTATGGCCTGTGCATCACACAATGGTGAACCTGAGCACGTTGATATAATTAACGATTGGTTATCACGATTAAAGTTGGATTTAAACGACTTAGAGTGTGGTGCAGAGTTGCCGTCCCACCGAGCAACCGCTTTTGAATTGATGGGTGAAGGTAAAGCCCCAACTCGTGCACATCACAATTGTTCTGGCAAACATCTGGGTATGTTGTCCACTTGTTGTCATAAAGAATTAGGCACCAAAAACTACCGATTGTATCAACACGATGTTCAGCGACGTTGGTTCGAGGATATGGAACGTCTGTGTTCAGTGCGCGCAACGTCCTTACCGTGGGGTTACGACGGTTGTGGTATTCCGTGCATAGCCATGCCTTTGCAGCGATTGGCATTAGGTATGGCAAGATTTGCTGATCCATCAGGCTTACCGCAAGATGATCAAGATGCGGTTGCAAAGATCAGTGCAGCGGTAACTGAAAACGCGTATCTCATTGCCGGTAAGGAACGTTTTTGCACTGAGCTTGCGCAGCAATTAGCACCCAGGGTGCTTGCAAAGATCGGTGCCGATGGCGTGTACGCAGCCTGTGTACCTGAGAAGGGTTTGGGTATTGTTGTGAAGGTGGACGACGGCAGTATGAAAGCTGTGAACGTGGTATTGGGTGCGGTGCTTAATGCTTTAGGCGAAATCGATGAATCTACGCACCGAGCGCTTCAACATTACATCGCTCCTACATTAAACAATTCACGTGGTGAAGCTATCGGGCGAATGGAAGCTTCATCGGAATGGGAATCGGTTACCGTTCGAGAAGATTGGCTATTGTAGAAATTTGGCAGGTACTTAATCTTTTACCTGAGCCGCTGTAACGGCTATTAAATTCACAATGTCGTCTGCAGAGCACCCGCGGCTTAAGTCATTCACTGGCTTATCAAGCCCTTGCAGAATTGGGCCTACAGCTTGTGCCCCACCAAAACGCTCAATGAGCTTATAGCCAATATTACCCGCATCCAGATTCGGAAAAATTAAGGTATTACAAGGGGTATTGGATGCGTGTTCTGGGAACTTTGACGCTAAAATTTCTGGCACCACAGCCGCATCTAATTGCACATCACCCACGATACGCCAGTGAGGTTTTTTCTTAACTAGTAAATCGGTTGCTTCGCGCACTTTGGTAACCAGTGGATGGCGAGCACTGCCGTTGGTGGAAAACGATAGCATAGCCACTTCGGGTTTCATACCGAATAACGTTTCTGCGCTGTTGCCTGTGGCTTCTGCGATAACGGCTAATTCTTCAGCGCTTGGGTCTACCATTAATCCGCAATCACCGATTAACATCAGGTCTTTAACGGGATGGTGTTCAGCCATGCGCATGGCAAAAAAACTGGAGACCAGTGATACGCCTTCAGCAGTTCCAACGTAACGCAATGCACTTCGAATAACATTGGCTGTTGCGGTTATTGCACCTGCCACACAGCCATCGCCTTGATTGTCTCCGAGTAACAAACAGGCAACGCTAACTGGGTCTTGAAGTGCTTGTTCAATATCAGAAGGTTTAACAGGCTTTGGTGCTCGTTTGGCTACCATGACGTTGCCCAAGTGCTCGCATAAAGCTGCATCATTGATATCGATGATTTCAATTTCGCCTAGATCAATGTTAGCTGTGCTGGCAGCTTGTTTAATTGATTCAGGACTACCCACTAACACAGGGATGGCTGTACCTTGATTCTTAGTGGTAACAGCCGCTTCAAGTACTCTGATATCTAAGCTTTCAGGCAATAGAATTTTACGTGGCGTTGCTTTGGCTTTCTCAAACAGCTGATCAAACTTCGACATAAGGTAATCTATTTATATTGGTTCGTTTGAGAAGGATCGATGATTATCGATCTGCCAAAATCATATCAGCAGCCTTCTCACCGATCATAATGGCTGGAGCATTAGTATTACCAGATACGATTTCCGGCATGATTGAGGCGTCTGCCACGCGAAGCCCATTCACCCCTTTCACGCGCAATCGCTCATCAACCACCGCAAACTCATCTACACCCATGCGGCAAGTACTGGTGGGGTGATAAATGGTGTTGGCAATGTTTCTGGCTTGTTCCAATAATTCTGCATCAGTTTGTGCTGTTGGGTCAGGCAAATGTTCACATTTTATGTGACCACTCATGGCTTTGGTTTCCATGATTTTTCGTGTGAACCTTAAGGATTCAACCGCTGTTTGGCAATCTAACTCGGTAGACAAATAATTTGCTTGAATGGATGGATGATCCATCGCGTTGTTTGATTGAATGTTGATTTCGCCACGGCTTTCAGGCCTCAGTTGGCAAACCGAGGCGGTAAACGCCGAAAATTTATTCAAGCCTTCCCCGGGTGAATCTGAGCTTAACGGTTGAAAGTGGTATTGAATGTCGGGCCGGTTATTCGACAGCCTGGTTTTACAAAACGCATACACCTGACTTGCAGCCATACTTAACGGCCCCTTACGTTGCAGAATGTATTGTAATCCTGCGCCCATTTTTTGTAGAGGGTTAGACAATTGATCATTTAACGTAACGGGTTTATTGGTTTTATAAACCGTGCGAATTTGTAAATGATCTTGTAGGTTTTTACCCACCTCTTTGGCATGGTGTTCCACTTTAATGCCGTGTTCTTGTAATAAATCAGCTGGGCCAATGCCCGACAATTGCAGAATTTGTGGCGAACCAATCGCGCCGGCACTTAACACAATCTCTTTATTTGCGATAATTTCTGAAGGCTCACCTTTTCGTGTGATGTGCACGCGATCGGCTGTTTTATCCGTAAAGCCAATGCGGTGCACCATGGCGTGGGTAATGATGGTTAAATTTGGGCGGGAGCGCGCAGGGTTTAAATAGGCCACCGCTGAACTGCAACGTCTGCCATTTTTCGTGGTGAGTTGGTAGTAACCCACACCTTCTTGCGTTGCGCCATTAATGTCATGATTTATCGGTGTGCCGTTTTCGGCCACAGCGTTTAGAAAATCATCGCAAATGGGCCTACTGAATGTCATGTTGCTTACACTTAATGGCCCCCCAACTCCGTGATATTCATCTTCGCCATTCACCTGGTTTTCTGCGCGCTTGAAAAAAGGCAGCACTTCTTCATACGACCAACCTGTGCAGCCCAGTGATGCCCAATGATCGTAGTCTTCTCTCTGGCCTCGAACGTACAGCAGCCCGTTTATGGAGCTGGAGCCGCCGAGCACTTTGCCGCGTGGCCATTTCAATGAGCGCCCGTTTAAACCCGGATCAGGTTCCGTGCTGTAGCACCAATCGGTATTCGGGTTATGGATGGTTTTGAAATAACCTACGGGTACGTGAATCCAAGGATTCCAATCGCGCCCTCCAGCCTCCAATAAGGCTACAGTTGATGTACCATCAGCTGACAGGCGATTCGCCAGCACGCACCCAGCCGAACCACCTCCAATTACTACATAGTCAAATTGACGTGTCATAGGTTGTCTCGCGAGTTAGAGCGCCATTTTTGAGCAAATCGCCAGTAGCGAACCTGCATTATTACAATAATGGTACTTAAATTCTCATTATTGATACAGTAATCTCTATGACAGAGTCTGACAACCGAACAGCGAAAGGGTCTACAGTCTCCCGTGTTTTAGACATTCTAACCACTGTAACAGCGGCAGAGCAGCCTGTTACCGCCACAGAATTGTCCGAATCGCTGAATATCCCTAAGGCAAGCGCTCATCGACTGTGCGCCACTTTAGAGGACGCTGGGTTCTTAAAATCTCGTTTGAACGCTAGAGGCTTGGTTGCAGGGCCTCAGCTTCAGCAAATGGCGTTCGATGTGCTGTCTCGAGGGGATTTGAATGCCGACCACCGTGCAATTTTGCAGCGACTGTCCTCAACGCTCGGTGAAACCTGCAATTTGGCTGTGCCTCACGGCACCGAAATGATTTACTACGATCGCGTGGAAACCCACTGGCCGGTAAGAGTGCAATTGCAAGTGGGCAGCCGAGTGCCGCTGCATGCCACGGCCAGCGGGAAAATGTACATGAGTTCTTTAACACCGGCTCGGCGGGAGCAGTGGGTGGATTCGTTAGAGCTTATCCCGTGCACGGCCAATACCTTGACTGATCGTGATGCACTGCTCACCGAGCTGCTTGAAATTGAGAAAAATGGCTATTCAACCGATAAAGAAGAGTACATCGACGGGATGGTGGCCTTAGCGGTGCCGGTAACCGATGCAAACGGAAGGTTGTATGCAACATTGTCGTTTCAAGCGCCGGTTATGCGTATACCTATTGAGTCACTTACTGATTTTTTGCCTGCGGTTAAAGCTGCCAGCGCGGATTTATCGAACATCATTCAAAAATTGCCATGACGAGTTTTCAGTCTAAGTTAGTGAGCCGTTTAAGCCCTTACGTGCCGGGTGAACAGCGACATGGTGCTGATGTGGTGAAGCTTAATACCAATGAGAACCCGTATCCTCCTTCACCACAAGTAATGCAAGCGATCGCTAACATCGAAGGGGACGATTTACGGCGTTACCCCGACCCTGAAGCGTCCGCATTGTGTAAAGCCTTAGCCGATTATGAAGGCGTTGAATCTAATCAGGTTTACGTAGCAAACGGTTCGGATGAAACTTTAGGTTTAGCCTTCATGGCCTTTTTTACCGACAAAGCCGCATTGCAATTTCCCAATATCAGTTACAGCTTTTATCCGGTCTACTGCAAACTGTTTGATATTCAAGCCAGCCCAGTGGCATTGAACCCTGATTTTTCCTTAGATGTAAACGCCTTTACAGATGATGCAGGCGGGATTTGTTTTCCGAATCCTAACGCGCCCACAGGCTTAAGCTTGCCACTAACTGACATAGAACAGTTATTGCAGCGATACACCCAAGGTGTGGTGTTAGTTGATGAGGCCTATTCAGATTTCGGTGCAGAGTCGGCTATATCTTTGATCGATAAGTATCCTAATTTACTGGTTACGCGAACATTTTCAAAAGGTCGTTCTTTGGCGGGTATGCGTGTGGGGGCAGCATTTGGCAATGTGGAATTAATTCGCGCCACAGCGGCTGTAAAAAATTCTTTTAATTCCTACCCCCTTGATGCTGTTGCTCAAAGCGCTGCGATTGCCTCTTTGGCCGATGAAGCCTACTTCCAAAACTGCAAACAAAAAATAATACATACCCGAAATACTCTGGCAAACGCTTTGCAATCTCGTGGGTTCACCGTGCTAGACAGCTCGGCAAATTTTATTTTTGTTTCGCCAAAGAGCGTACCTATTGATGCTAAAACGTTATATGAAGGTTTAAATAACCTCAACGTGCTCGTTCGTTATTGGCCTAAAGACCCTATACAAGACTGGCTGCGAATAAGCATTGGCACGGATGAAGAGATAACCTTGTTGTTAAACGCCATCGATCAAGTCGTCACCGAGCATGGTTAAGCTTTAGCAATCAACTTAATATGACCAGTCACCGCAACGAAAATTCGTATAAGAACAATAGAAACAGGCAATGCTTGTTTGTGTTTTTACTGTCTATTTTTATGCTGTTGCCGATCTCATCAATGGCCCAAAGTGATGAGAACGCTGATTCGAAAGATAGTGTTGATTCCAATACCACTGTTCCTGCTTCTGTTTTTAACAACGTAGGTTCTCTTGCCGACAATGCACAAGCTGCAACCACTGATAGGTTTAATCGGTTTGTGTTGTCTATTGATGATTTTTTTGGCGGTGCTGAATCGAATGGTGAATCTAATAGAAGTTGGGGGCGGCTTCGCTTCGATGGTGTTGATCCTGATGATGACAGCGTTGAACTAAAAGCTCGATTGAAATTACGTGTTGTGTTGCCGCAGGCGCAGCGCCGATTGCGGTTGTTGTTAAGTACCGAAGACGATGATGTTAATGGCGGGCGAGGTCGCAGTAGTGTGGATGCGAATGCCAACGAACAAGATGTGGCGTTGGCGCTTCGATTTGTTCGAACGCTAAACGATAAGCTAAGCCTAAATTTTGATTTGGGTGCACGAGTTAGAGATCGTAAAGGGCAAGTATTTGGAAGAATTTCAGCATCGAATGTGAAGAAGCTGCGTTGGAATATTGAACAACAAATCAGTAATAACTTCTTCCTATTTTCTGCATCGGGCTATCAAAATCGCCTAACTTACGATATCAGACGATCGTTACAAGACTCTGTGAATGTATTTTTACGCAGTTCCACCACATTAGAGAGCCAGAAAGGTATCGGTGGGCTAGTAATCAATGAGACACTTGGTTTATACGCTGATTTAAGTTCCCGCACAGCGATAGCGTTCGAGGGGCTGTTCAGTTTTGTAACATCAAAAGATGATCAGTTTGATGAGAACTTTTTAGGATCTGAATATCGTGTTCGATTTCGTCAAAATATATGGCGACCGTGGTTTTACTATGAAATTTGGCCCACGGTATCGTTTCCAGTTTCTTCGAACTTTGAAAGAGAGTTCGGCGGGCGTATTCGAATTGAAATGCTGTTTGGCCAATTCTAGGGAAGTGGCGTGAGGCTCGTTTGTATCAGTGATACCCATGGCGATCATGCACAAGTTGAGGTGCCCGACGGTGATGTACTCATCCATGCTGGCGATATAACAGGGCATGGAACGAAAGAGAACGTAAAGGATTTTTTGGAATGGTTTGACGGCCACCCACACCAACATAAAATGTTTGTTGCGGGTAATCATGATGGTTTTTTAGAAAATTCTTCAGCTGAAGCGAAACAATACGTTGATAAAACCAATATCGTTTGGTTGAACGATTCTGGTGTTGTTATTGAAGGCGTGCAGTTCTGGGGCTCACCAATCACGTTACGTTTTCACGACTGGGCGTTCATGCGTAATCCCGGTGATGACATTGCTCAGCACTGGAAGCTAATTCCCAAAAACACTCAAGTGCTAATTACTCATGGCCCGCCTTTTGGCATTCTTGATTATGTACGCCGTGCTGATGGCAGTGAGGAGCAAACCGGTTGTCCGCAGCTGCTTGAAACAATTCTCAACACTCAGCTGAAAACGCATATTTTCGGGCATATTCATGAAGAATATGGATCAATCCATCGTGATGGCATTGATTTTCTCAATGTTAGCACCATGAATCAGTCATACCGAATTGCGAATCAACCGGTTATCTATACACTTTAAGTTTATGACCTTGCTTGGCAACACGCTTTTTAACCCTTAAACGGAAAAAGGATATGTAATGCACCTAAGAATGATGAAAAATACCTGGCTACATACGGCCGCATCAGGTCTTATATGCGGTGCGGTGGTTGTGTTGCCTGCCACTGTGGTTGCGCAGGAAAGTAAAGAAGACACTATCGCTGCGTGCGAAGAGGCTGCAAGGCTTTTAGAAGCCGACGATATAGATGGCGCATTGGATGAGGCCGAATGGTGTCGAGAAGGTTTACTGCAAATGAAGCAGTCTGAAACCTTGGCTGTGTTCCCAGATAACGTGGGTGGCTATTCTGGCACTGATGTCACCAGTGAGAACGTATTGGGTATGGTCACCATGGGGCGCCAGTATAAAAATGGCGCTAAAACGATTGATTTACAACTCGTTAGTGGTGGCGTGGCAGGTTTAGGATCACTTGGGCAGCTGTTCAATTCACTAGGAACTTTAGCGGGTACTGAAGGAGAGAAATTGCGAATTCAGCGCCGAACCGTATTGAACACCAGCTCGAACGGTAATGCCTCTTTGGCGGTTACGTTGAAAAGTGGGGGCACATTATCGGTAAAATCAACCAGCGTATCGGGTGATGAAGCGATTGAATTTTTAAAAGCTTTTCCTATTAAAGAGTTGGATGAAGCTTTAGGCAAGTAACCTATCGAATAGAGTTTGAGACTACTGCTTGTAAGGCGTGTTATCGATTTTTTATAAACCGTATAAGGCTTAAAGGGTGTTGACGATTTACACGTCAACACCCTTTTTTACTTTCTAACTTTGCCATTGCCCTATGCCATCACCGCAGGGGCGGTTACGCTTAAGTATTGCAGAGCTTGGCTTAGTACAAGCCTTGAATGTAATTTGCCAATGCTTGAATTTCTGCATCGGTTAAACGCTCAGCAATGCTGCGCATCATGGCGTTTGGATCGTTTGCGCGATCTTTAGAGCGAAAATGTTGTAATTGAAGCGTTGTGTAGTTGGCGTTTTGACCGGCCAGAGCTGGCCACGTTGCTGCCGGATTGCCATTACCTGCTGCTCCGTGGCATCCAGAGCAAGCCGGAATGCCAGCTGCGGTTATACCGCCACGATAAATATTTTGACCTAATTCTAAGTTTTCCTCATTTGCAATTCCTGTCACAGGAGGCAAGCTAGAGTAATAAGCGCTGATGTCTTCAATATCTTGTTCAGACAAAGCCGCAGACATGCCTGCCATGATGGCGTTAGCGCGTTCACCCGATTGGTAATTTTGCAGCTGCTTGGCAATGTAGCTGGCGTGTTGGCCGGCTAAATTGGGGTATTCAGGTATTAATGCTTTACCGTCAGTTCCGTGGCAGCCTGCACATGCGGCCGCTTTAGCTTTACCTGCTGCGGCATCACCTTCGGCCATAGCGGGGGCTGCACCCAGTAAGAGGGCTGAAGCGATTAGCGGTGCGCTCATGCGGCAAACGGCTGAATTTAACAACGCCTTGAACATGGAAAATTCCTAAATAGTAGAAAGCTATAAACTAGTGGGGTTTCGCCCAACTATCAATCCACTAATTTTATCAGACTGTGGCCGCATCCAAGTGGCACGAACCCCATGAATCAAGCCTACTTTTCCGCCAGTTTCGTCCAAAGTGCTGATGCGCTGCCTCGTTGTCCTGCTGCGTCACGAGAAGTGGCCTTTGCTGGGCGCTCGAATGCCGGCAAATCCAGTGCGATCAACACCATCACTCGGCAGAAGAAATTGGCTCGAACCAGTAAAACACCGGGCCGAACACAGTTATTGAATTACTTTGCGGTGGGCGATGATCAGCACTTTTTGGTTGATTTGCCAGGTTATGGCTTTGCTGAGGTGTCAAAATCGAAGAAAAAGGCATGGCAGGCTGCCATGCAGCGTTATCTCACACAGCGCGATCCACTGGTAGGCGTGGTTCTCGTGATGGATATTCGCCACCCACTGACCGATTCGGATTGGCAAATGATCGAGCTACAGCAACAAGGCGATACTGAATTGCACGTGTTGCTAACAAAAGGCGATAAATTGGCGCGTGGGCCCAGAATTCAAACGGTTCGAAAGGTTCAGAACACCTTAGCTGAAGCAGGCGTTGAAGCCACCATTCAAGATTTCTCATCGCTGAAATCTGAAGGAGTTTCGGATGCGCACGGCGTGTTAGACGCTTGGTTGTTTGGGTCCTCGTTAGATATCGAGTAACAAACAGCACCTATGATCGCTGTTCAATGATGTGCTTGCCGTCACTCGTCAAATAGATCGGCGTTCGGGCTGGGTGTTTTTTTACTTTCGGCCAATTCTTCAAACTTTGCCGCCATCGTAGGATTAGTGCGAGTCAGTTTTTTCACAGTAACTTTCTGCGCTTTTTCGTTGGCCAGCCGTAAATTTTTGTCGGTGCCCAGTAACGCTTCCTTGGTTTTCTGCAAGTGATCGATGGATTTATCGATTTCATTAATAGCTGTTTGGAACCTTCTAGAGGCTAGGTCGTAATTCTTGGCAAATTGTGTTTTAAAAACATCCAGATCGTTTTCAAAATTTGTGATGTCTAAATTCTGTGCTTTAACGATGGCAAGTTCATTCTTATATTCAAGAGATTTCATGCTGGCATTACGCAGTAACGTAATCATGGGTAAAAAGAATTGTGGACGCACAACGTACATTTTTGGAAACCGATGAAACACATCCACGATGCCTGAGTTATACAGTTCGCTTTCTGGTTCAAGCAGCGATACCAGCACGGCGTATTCACAGCCTTTAGCCGTGCGGTCTTTGTCCAATTCTTTTAGAAAGTCCTCATTTTTCTTTTTAGTGGCGGTTGTGTCCACTTCGTTTTTCATTTCAAACATGATGGAAATGATTTCTGTGCCATTTTCATCGGTATCTCGAAAAACGTAATCGCCCTTACTGCCTGCCTTAACTTCATTATCTTTCTCAAAATAAGCTCTAGGAAAAGCGGTTGAACGAATGCGATTGAATTCAGTTTCGCAATGCTGTTCTAATGTTTCTCCCACCATTTTCGTTGACATACGAGCTTTCATGTCTCGGAGTCGTTCAATGGCCTCATCTCGATCTTTAATTTGAGTTTCGTATTTATCTTTTAATGATTTTTCTGATAGTTCTTTTTCAAGTTCGGCTTGCTTGAACTTATTTTTCAGTTCATCACGTTCTTTTTCAACCGACCCTACGGCATTGATTAATGCAATTTTTTGTTCAGCTTCACTGGTGTGAAGTTTTGTCATTAAGTCTTTAAGCTCAATGTCTTTAGAGGCTGCCGTTTCTTGAAGGTCTTTAGCTCGCTTTGCTTCGGCAAGTTCTAGGGCAGCCTGTTTGTCGCGTTTGATTTGTTCAAGATCAGCTGCAAGAGAATCCCTTTCTTTCTCTATCTCACTCATGGCATCTTTAACCGCAAGCGATTTTGCCACCTCGCTTTTATCGATTTGAGCTTTCAGTTGCTGAATTAACGCATCTTTTTCAGCCGCTAACGCCGCTTGCGTTTTTTCCATCTCAGCTTTTAGCGATTGAATTTCAGAATCTTTGGATGCAGTAGCTTTTAGAAGATCACTATTGGCTTTGTTTATAGTGAGCTCAACTGCATTTGCTTTGTCTTTGTCGGCAAGCTCTAATCGTTCGCGCAGCTGGTTTTCAAATTCCTCATCGCGAACTTGCTTTTTAATATCTGCGTAACCGGATTCATCGATTTTGAAGGCTTTACGACAATTCGGGCAGATGACCTCATTCATTTTTCATAACTCACAGACCAGGAAATCGAATCTTATTCGTTTCCTAACTTGCGAACAATGAGTAATCGCGGTTAATGCCTATGAGCGGCCACTGTGCATTGTTTTCAATACGCAGTGGCCGTTGAATTGATGCCCGTTGAAGGGTTAGCCGATTCGGCCCATTCCCATATTGCCCATGTCACCGTCATCCTCGCCTTCGCCTGGTTCTGGTTCTTCTGGCTCTGGATCAGGTTCCAATTCTAAGGACAGGCCACCCATAGATGCTGCGGGTTCTTCTGGCGCTGCGGGTTCTGCTGGGGGCGTTTTTTCCGCTTGCGCCGTCATGGCTGCATGAATGGCTTCAAGGCTATTGTCGCCATCTGGGTTGGTTGCTAGGGCTTCTTTCTGAGCGGCCCTTGCAGCTTTCAGTGCTTCCAATTTTTGCTGCGCAGAGGATGCAGCGGTTTTTGCTTTTGCTGCTGCTGCATCACTTGGCATCTGGCCTTTTTCAAGCGGATTGTCTTCCTCGGCTTCTGGGTCGCTCTTGCCACTGAGTTTGAAGCGTAGGCGTAAGTTATTAGCAGAATCTGCGTTTCGAAGCGCTTCTGCTTGCGTGATTTTACCTTCCATTGCCAGTTCAAACAAATGGCCGTCGAACGTCTTCATGCCTAAGTTGCCAGATTTTTCCATGGCTTCTTTTATTTCGTTCAACTGACCCTTCATGATGATTTGTTTCACCGTGTGAGAGCCCAACAAAATTTCAATGGCTGCGCAACGCTTTCCATCGACAGTCGGTATTAATCGTTGTGAAACGATTGCGCGAATGTTGTTACCTAAATCTTGCAGCAATTGTTTTCTTCGTTCGTCAGGAAAGAAGTTAATGATTCTATCAATGGCTTGATTGGCATTGTTTGCGTGCAAGGTGGAAATCGCTAAATGTCCAGTTTCTGCAAACGCTACTGCATGTTCCATGGTTTCTTGATCACGTATTTCACCAATTAAAATTACATCAGGGGCTTGGCGTAACGTGTTTTTAAGCGCTTTGTGATAGCTCAATGTATCTACGCCCACTTCACGCTGATTGATGATGCATTTTTTATGAGAGTGAACGTATTCCACCGGATCTTCAATGGTAATAATGTGCCCGCCCTTACAAGAATTTCTATGATCAATGAGCGCAGCTAACGAGGTTGATTTACCAGAGCCTGTTCCACCAACAAACAGAACCAATCCGTTCTTGGCTTCAATCACATCTTTTAATATCTCAGGTAATCCTAAATCGTCGAATTGAGGAATATCCGTTTGAATGTTACGGGCAACAATCGATACTTCATTGCGTTGTTGAAAAATATTGATTCTGAAACGACCAATACCCTCTCTGGAAATTGCCAGGTTCATTTCCAGCTCTTCTTCGAATTCCTTTCGTTGGTCATCAGTCATGATGCTGTTGGCTATTTCCAGCACATCACCCTTTTTCAAAGGCTCGTCTGATAAAGGCGTTAAAGCACCTGAGAATTTCGCACTTGGTGGGGCCCCTGTCGATAAATATAGGTCAGAACCATCTTCATCGGCAAGGCGCTTGAGGTAGTCGAAAAAGCTCATGTTATCCGTTTTTAAAAGTCTTTGGAATACGTCTGATATCGTCTTAAATCGGAATTAATTGATGCATTAACTGTGAAATTGCAAGCTGATTCAGAAGATTGAGTTTTTTCAGCTTATCAGCGCAGAATCTGTTGAACAAAAATGGGGCCGCTCAGGTATTGAGCTGGCCCCACAATGATGTAAGCGGACTTAATGGTGATTCGTGCTTAACGCGCGTACCAATAAATGCGTCTTGATACACGATCAAATTTAGTCACGATTTCATTATCAACAAGAACCAGCACATCGTCGCTGGTCGGTGTGAACACCACAACTGGCTGCGATAATATGCCATCGCCATTGACCGTAGAAAATCGATCTTCAGGTGTAAGGGCTGTGGTGCTGGCTGTACCTAATCCGCTGGTGTTAGGCAATGGCTGTGCTGTGGCCAGATCCATTCCATAGAAACGATTGGTTGATGTGAAACCGCAAGGATCCAGAAGAGTTGCAGCATCAAGGTCAAAAGTGGTGGCAAGGATTCTTCCTTCGAAAGTAACCAGCTGTGAAAGTGATTTTTCGTGAAGGCCCAGTTCAATAAACCAACCGTTCTTTCTATTCAATAACTCTCGTGCGATATCAGCAACTCTTTTATTGTCAGAGCCGATGTCATTGGATGTTGCATTAAATAAATCACGCGTATAAGTTCTGGTGAAGTTAGCAGGCAATGGCTCATTAACATGACGATCTCGAATCATGTAAATTCGATCTTGCGAATTTGTCCGTAATGGATTAGTTCGATTACCCGAACCGATGGACACCGATAGGAAGTCACCGTATACCGATGAATTCAGTGCAACACTGGGTGGGTAGAAAAATGTGGTGTGTGGTTGATCGCTAAAATCTGCGATTACCGTGGCTTCGGCACCGTTACGGATATCATCAAAATCTACGCGCCAAATTTGACCGCCCAGGTCACCCACATAAATTCGATCGGTTAGTGAATCACCGTCTGTATCCACAACGGTTAAATCGGATGGTATGGCGTATTTCATGTCTCTTTCGGTGGTACCGTCGATGCGTAATACCAGTTCCCCGTTACGATCAACGAAATATATGGCGTTGCCTCGAACGTTTTCCACTCGTGACGTACTGCCGTCTAACGCTTTTGCATCGTAGCCACCAGCGAACGCTATGACTTGGGTTTTAACACCGTCTCTCTTAACGTTTACTAATGTAGGTCGTGACCATGTCTCACCTAAACGGCCGAATTGTCCTTGGCCGCCATCGATACGCCACATATATCGAGGCGATCTTGGGTTGGTCACATCAACGGCGTAATAATGATTACCGCCTCGTCGCATGCCGAATATCAGCATCGCTTTATCGTTACCATCAACAATGCCGTTTTGGTTGGCGTCGTCGTGCCAACGTACCAAGGCACCGTCTAGCCCGTAGGTGCGTTGAATTGAAGGCACGTTTTCGTAGTGCTTAGGTAAATTTTTAAGTAGCTCTTTCGGCATGAAAGCAAACAGCTCTTCACCGCCCTGAATAGATCCATTAGGTCTTGTTGGTTCAGATGAATCTATTGCGTGCAAAAAGCCTTGATTGGTCATTACGAACATCACTTGTTGATTGCCGTAATCTATTTGCACCGGTTGTGAATGCAAAGGATCGCCCATGGGAGCATTTTGAACCCAATCTAATACGGCATTCCGGTTGTTGGTGCCGCCTAATAAACCAGCGCTAATTCGGTTGTTACTAGCAACCAAATCGTGTTGACCCGATGTGGTTAAATTAACCCCTGCTCTAGGGATGTTGTTGCCGCCCGTGTAGGTGTAAAGATTGCGTTTACCCGATTGCATCAATTCGGTTGCACCGCCACTGAGCACATCGTCGCCATCAGGTGAGGCAGACCAAAAACTTTGTGCACCGTCTTTCATCAAACGAACACCGTTCATCACACTAGTGGCTTCAGCGTTGTTGATATCAGTTAGCCCGTTTTCGCGTAAGAAATAACCCTTTAAGTTACCGCTCCAGCTGCCACCTTCAGAAGGTTCAAACAACGAGTAAAACAGCCGATCGTCGTGAGATAGATTGGCTCTGTCCACATCAACAGCCAAGGGTGCAAAGCCTTGGCTGGTGGTGGATAACTCCATAAGAATTTGATCTAGCGCGTTCGATAAAGATTCAGGCGTTGTGGCGTGAAAAGAGTCGCCGTCGCCCAATTCGGCTATTCTGTCAAGATATATTTGAGCCGCACCCGGTGCGTTAAACCCAACCGTGTAAGTTCTTACTGTGCTGTCATCGATGCCTGGAACTTGCGGGTTATTGGCAAGGTATTCAGCTATTTCAGGGCCGCACCGGCCTGAATTTCGTGATCTTACGGTTTCATCATCGTTACCGTTGCCAAAAATCTCTGTTAAATCATCGCATCCGTTTTGGCCCTTACCTATTAATTGTGCGGTATTCGCCTGATTTCTTTGAATGGTAGGAGTGCCGTCTGTTACTAAAATTATGGCGTTTACCTGGCATTCTGCGTTGATGGGAGAATTATAAGTTGCCCCCGTCCATCTTTCCTGCGTGCTGTATCGGCATTGGCGACTTTGTCTGTTGGTGCGACCACCATCAAATGTAACTGTACCTCTAGGTGCAATTCGGCAACCGGTTACCGGCAGGTTTGCACAATGATTAACTTCGTTCGGTACCGTGCCATTAATCGTGTAATCAAAGCACGTTGAATAGAAAGAGCCATCACCGCCTGTTGCGCTATAGGCATCAACAGGTGAGTAACTTGCTGGTATGGCTGCATCGTGGTATCCGTTTATGATTTGCCCGGTCGCTGGATTGAACCTATCCGGCCTGTGGGATTCGGCGTGCTTTGTGTCAGAGCCGTTATGAAATACGCTAGCGCCTCCAAAGTATGCGGCAGCTTCTGTCAATGCATCAACGGTTGCGGTGGCGCCTAAAACCTGTCTTGAATCCAACTGGCGCGACATTATCTCAGCGGTGGTAATTCCTTCAGGGATGCTAGGATCGTAATCATTCGCATCGGCTGTTAGGTCGCTGATGGGCCACTGAACACCAGAGGGCGTAGTGCTGTACAAGCTACCAAATCCGATGTTAACTGAGCCTGCGTTATTCTTTAGCACCTGCCGCACAGCGCTTTTTAATATCGTAGCCCTTGACTGCTCGCCAGGCTGATCAGGATATGCTCCGTCGATGGCAAAATTCATACTGCCTGAGTAATCAAGCACGAAGAGAAGATTGGGTGGCGCACTGTTGCGAATGTCACCACGATAAATTTCAGTATCGTCGGCCAATGCAGTGGTAGAGACCAATACTGCTGCAATTCCAGTCTGTACAGCTGACTTTGCCCATTGTTTCAGCAATAGTGGGGATCGCATGAATTTATCCTTGTTATAAAGTGTACGCAGGCTCACGATTTCAACCGAGTCGAAAAAGAAGCCAAACCTCATCAAGTAGGTTGTCGACACCACCTTCCAGCACTTGAATACTTCAGTAAAGAACTGCTGTGCACTACTCAAGGGCGCACGCGGTTATCATGTGAGCATCATGATCACGACATTGCTTAGAAATTGGGTGAAATCGCTGGCCACGCCGGTTCCAGGCTATTCGGTGGCTGTATTTCGGATTGCGATGGGCGCCTTGCTACTTTTCGAAAGCGTGAACTACGGTGTGTTTCATTGTCTGGATTGCATTTATCGCGACCCGCAGATGGTGTTCAAATACCAATATTTCGATTGGGTGGCCGTACCGCCTGGAAGAGGGCTGGAACTGTTGTTATTTGTTATGGGGGTGGCATCCGTTGGCGTTATGTTGGGCCTGTGGTACCGCTTTAGTGTTGTGCTTGCAACCGTGTGCTTTGCTTGGTTTTTTCTGCTCGATGCATCGTTGTACTTAAACCACTATTACTTAACGCTGTTGTTCTTAGGCATTCTGTGCTTCATTCCCGCCAATCGAGTTTGGGCTTTAGATGCCAAAAAATTTACATCCTCGTCGCCGTATATAAGGAATTGGTCGCGTGTGTGGCTAATCGTACAACTTGAGATTGTGTTGATTTGGGCGGGTATCGTTAAGCTCAACCCCGATTGGCTGCAATTAGAACCTCTACGTTTTTGGATGACGCGGCACAGTGGCAACACCAGTGAATTAACACAATGGTTAACTCAAGATGCAGGCATTGCATTGGCGGCATACGGTGTCATTGTGCTGCATATAGTGGGCGCGCCATTGTTGTTGTGGTCTAAAACCCGATTGCCCGTGTTTTTTCTCTATCTGTGCTTTCATTCCATGAATGCCATCGTATTTAATATTGGCATTTTTCCTTTCATGACCATTGCTGCTACAACACTTTTGTTTGCACCCGATTGGCCATTGAAGTTATGGGCAAAATTGAAATCTTCTCCATCGGATGCACTGGTAACCCCTCCAGTACCCGATTACTTCAATAGTGGCGGTGGGTTTTACAATGCAAAAGGCGTGTTCATTGTCTCGTTTGTTTGCCTGTGGTTGTTGGTGCAAGCATTGTTACCCACAAGGCCCTTATGGTACGAGGGGCCAGTGGCTTGGAATGAAGCCGGGCATTACTTCAGTTGGCGCATGAAGCTTCGTGATAAGCGCGGAGAAGCCAGTTTCATGATTCGTAATGAAAAAGAGAACAGCTTGCGTGTGGTGTACCCAAAAGATTATTTAAACCGCCGCCAAACTCATCGTGTAACGTGTCGGCCCGATCTCATTTGGCAATTTGCACACTTTGTTGAGGCAAGGGTTGTTGAGGCAAGTAATGGGCTATACACCAACGACGATATATTGGTGTACGGCAACATCAAGTGTTCATTAAACACACGTCCTGCACAAAAATTTTTACAACGTGTCGACATTACCTCTTTAGATAGGAGTACGCCAAGAGGTGAATGGCTAACCGAACTAACAACTGAACTGCCGAAGCGTTAATCCGGTGCTTGATTCCGTTTTCGTTATTACAGGCATTCTTATGCCAGCGGTGTTTATGGCCGTGATTGGATACGTGTGGGTGCGTTCTGGTGGTGACTACCCCGTTCCTTTTGTCACCACGCTGGTCATCAACATTGGGTTGCCTGCGTTACTGTTTCATACGCTGTCCACGTCAACAGTGGAACTGGCTGCTTTAGGGCAAATTGGGCTTGCCGCTTTGGTGGTGCATATTTTATCCACAGCGGTTGCCGTTACCTTATTAAAAACAGCGGGTAAAGATTGGCGATTGTCGGTGGCGCACGTTGTGGGCAATACCGGCAATTTAGGCTTACCCCTGTGTTTACTCGCCTTTGGTGATGAAGGGCTTGCCTTTGCGATGGCGTACTTTGCAGTTCAATGCTTATTGATGTTCAGCTTAGGTGATGCGATTTACGCTGGCCGCTTTACTTGGAAAACGGTGCTGCGCTCTCCGGTATTGGCAGCGGTTGTGGCAGGCGTTTTGGTTCGCCTAGCAGGTGTATCACCACCCGACATTATTATGGACACCACCTCCATTTTGAGTGGGTTGGTTATTCCTATTATGCTCATCACGTTAGGGGTGAGTCTTGCCTCGCTCAAAGTGCACCATTTCTCAACGTGTTTTTTTTGGTCTGTGGTGCGCACAAGTGTGGCTATCGTGGTTGCCTTCACCGTGGCGGCGCTGTTTCAACTGGAAGGTACCGCCCGAGGCGTTTTAATTATTGAGGCAACGGTTCCAGTGGCGGTGTTTAATTTTCTTTTGGCGCAAAAACATGGTAGAGATGTGGGAGAGGTGTCGGGATTAATCCTGATGACTCACTTGGGTTCTTTAGTGTATTTGCCATTCATCCTGCATTTGGTGCTGCCTTAATGGTTAAGCATCAGTTACTCTAAGCCATCGAACGCATTCTTTTTTCCAGTTGAGTTTCAACATGCAGCAGCGCACAGTCAATCGCGGGGTCCTAATACTGGTCCTGGTGCTGATCTCGGCAATATTTTTCAAAGTGGTTCAGCCCTTTGTTCAGGCGGTATTTATTGCAGCACTCTTTGCAGCCTTGTTTCATCCGCTGTATCGATGGCTGAGAAACATTATGGGGGGTCGTGCAACGCTTGCATCACTCACAACCTTGCTCATCATTATCTTTTTTGTAGTAACCCCGCTAAGTATCGTTTTCTCCATCGTGGTATCACAGGCCGCCGATTTGGCCGATCGAACGGTGCCCACTATTCAGCAGTTCATCTCAACCCCAGGAGCTGTAAGCGAGCTGCTGTCTACACTGCCGTTTTATGAAACTTTGCAACCTTATCGATCCATGTTATTGAATGTTGCCGGTGATTTCTCTAGAAGTTTGAGTGGGTGGGCTGTTGATATGGCACAGTCATTCACGCGTGGCACCATCAGTTCTGCGTTGTCGTTATTGATCATTTTGTACACCATGTTTTTTCTTTTTATTGATGGCGATCGTTTTTTATATTATCTGTTGTACTACATACCGCTAAACGATGATGATGAAAAGAAACTGCTTGAGCGCTTTATTTCGGTCACACGTGCCACCTTAAAAGGCACTGCTGTAATTGGTATTTTGCAAGGTGGTTTAGCCGGTTTAGCGCTAAATTTTGCCGGTATCCCCAGTTCATTATTCTGGGCGGTCACCATGATGTTCTTATCCGTTGTGCCAGGGGTTGGTGGTGCCATTGTTTGGATACCAGCCACGTTATACTTATTTTTTACAGGGCAACAAGTAACGGCCATCGTCGTTGGGTTGTTTTGTGTTCTGGTGGTAGGCGCAATAGATAATTTGTTACGCCCTAAATTAGTAGGTAATGATACTCAGCTACATGAACTGATGATTTTCTTCAGTACCTTAGGCGGCTTACTGTTGTTTGGATTTATGGGTTTTATTATCGGCCCCATCGTGGCCGCTTTGTTTGTAACTGTTTGGGAGTTGTACGGCTATGAATTTAGCCGATGGTTGCCCACTACCGCTTTTCGCCCAGAGAGTGGGAAAGTGGTGTTACCGCATGAGCGCTTTACCCGTAACACCAATGCAGAGCAGCGTAGAAAGGTAGATCGAAACCAAGTCGATACCGATCAACCCACAAGCCATGCGAAAGACGACCCAAAAGATTGAAACTGCTCTAGTTGATAACAAAAAAATT
This sequence comes from uncultured Granulosicoccaceae bacterium, assembly GCA_938035125.1. GTDB lineage: Bacteria > Pseudomonadota > Gammaproteobacteria > Granulosicoccales > Granulosicoccaceae > Granulosicoccus. The sequence goes on from CALHNS010000014.1 coordinate 66,122, forward strand.
CATTCCCCAAAATTCACTTCTAGAGTTCTCCTAGAGTACTCCTATGAGTACTGGGGGGGCGGCTTTTAGTTTGTTAACGATCACCAGTCTTTAGGGAATTTCTTCAGTAAATACAAAATCCCGTCATCAAGTTCTACGTATTCACCTTTAATGAGTTCTGCCATAACTTTTCCCACCATCTCGCGGGATGCGCCAATCATGTTGCCTAGTTCTTGGTGAGAAAATTTACGTGGCAAATGATCCTGATCTTTACTGTTGGTAACTTTTAGTTCAGTTAGCTTATCGGTTAACCGTTGATAAACATTATCTAGAGCTAAACGTCGGCTGCCTTCTGTGGCTTCGCGTAATCGGTGGGTAAGAGAGCGGATAATGCCGATGGATAAATCGGGGTGTTCACGCAAAAGATCCAGAAACCGTTGTTTGCTTATCATCAACGCGGTTGTTGCTTCCAGTGCACTCACAGATGCCGATCGGGGGGCATCGTCAAGCAGTGCGATATCACCAACAATGGAACCTGCGTCTTGGTGATAAAGAATGAGCTCTTTGCCCTCATCGTCGCTAACGAACACTTTCACAGAGCCTGATCGAATCACGTACATGGTTTCACCCACATCGCCCTCGGTCATGACAATAGCGTTCTTCTTAAATGTCACTTCACGAGTTTGGGTGGCTATGGCCTGTAATGCGGCATCATCTAAGTGTTTGAATAAATAAACTTGTTTTAATAGCGTGATCGGATCTACCATTTCTGGAGCGCTCCTTCGTTCAAATTTGCTCGAAAGTGTACGGTATTTGGCGCGGTTACACGGAGTTACCGTTTCACTGTGGTCTGTTCAGAGTATTCTTACCTAATGCATAGCTTTATTTCAGGGCCAACCGCTCGGCTGGGGTGGGTATTGGTCACCGTATTATTGGTCTTTATCGGTTCGCTGGGAACAGCGTTTGCGGCTGATGTAGCGCGGGATATACGCGGTGGCCGTCAAGATGAAGGCGCCGATTTCGCAGGTTACATCGAACTTGGTGCGCATGCAGCCACCGGTCAAATGCCTGTGGTGGGTGTTGAGAACACAGAGATTCGCTTCACCGTCGGTGGGCATGTTCGGGCTAAGGGCTTCTTTCTGGATTTTCTGACAGAAAGTTACAACCGTGGGCAATTGGGTTATCACCTGTATTCAGGCAACACTTGGTCGTTTGATTTGATAGCCACTGGCAGCCCTGATGGTATCGATAACACCTTATCGAATGAATTGGATGGGTTGCGTGATCGATCGGGAGCGGTTGAAAGCGGGCTGCGAGTTACTGGATTCACAGGACCGCTGATCGTGCAATTTGAAGCGCTGAGCGATATCACAGGTTCTCATGACGGTGCCATTCTCTCAGGCAGTGTTGCACGATCGTACCTGTGGCGAAATTGGAATCTACATTGGTTGTTAGGTGCACGTTACTTATCTTCTGAAACCACCAGCTTTTTATTCGGCGTGGACGAATCTGAGGCCAGTGAGCGTTTTCCTCGTTATAACGCTGGCGCTGGAGTAACTTACGTAACTGAGCTGGGTGCAACCTTGCCGCTGAATCAGTATTTTGTGTTCCGTGGTACCGCTCGATATTGGTCACTACCCGATAGCATCGCCGACAGCCCCTTTATAGAAGATCAAAACTACTCAGAAATTACCGCTTCTGTGGTTTTTGTCTACTGATGCGTTGGTCTTATTCAAGCCTTGTTGCCTTAATATGTTGTGTGGTGCTTGTTTCAAGCTTAGGTGCACAAACAACACTTGGCGAAAATTCACCAACACAAAACATCGATGATGCAGCAACCGATACGCAGCAGAACTTAACGGATTCCACATCGGATAACTCTGTATTAGAAGTGCAACCGGTAGTTACGTTGCGCGCGCGACCCACACGTTGTGCAACTTTGCGAGAAGGGCAGCCTTGTTACGTAAGATTTTCACTATCGTGGGAATCGGATCAACCCATCACAGTCTGTTTAGTCAGTGAGCAAAACACAACAGGTAAGTGTTGGGAGAATGAGCTAGCAGGTAACTTTCGAAAAGATTTGTATTTGTCTGAAACCACTGAATGGAATTTACAAAATATCGATGGGGATTCGTTCGGATCTGTAAAGGTGAGCGTTGCGTGGGTGTATAAATCACGCAGAGTAAGAAGAAATTGGAGGCTGTTCTAATGCGAGGTTGTGCACGATGAAATCAAACTCAGACGTTAAATTACATATCATGGTGGTTGAAGATGATGCTTCGTTGTCTGAATGGATTGCCGACTATCTCACTACACATGATTATGAAGTGACTGTTGCATCTCGCGGTGATGAAGCATTGGAATTAATTAAAGAAGATGATCCTGATTTGGTTGTTTTAGATGTGATGCTGCCAGGATTGGATGGTTTGAATGTGTGTCGACAAGCGCGTGAATTTTATAAAAAACCCATACTCATGTTAACGGCTTTGGGCAGTGAAAGTGATGAGGTTATGGGTTTAGATACGGGCGCTGATGATTACTTATCAAAGCCTGTGCGGCCGAAAATATTACTGGCAAGAATTAATGCGCTACTGCGCAGGGATGCACCCGATGCTGAAGAAGATGCCATAACCATTGGTGGTTTGCATATAGATCCTGTGTCAAGAACCCTAACGTTGAACGATGAAGGTGTTTTGGTTTCATCACACGAATTTGATCTACTCACCTTGTTAGCTCGTTCAGCAGGCACGCCGGTAAGTCGGGATACGCTAGTCACTCAGATGCGTGGAATTGAATACAACGGTTTAGATCGCTCAATTGACATCAGCATTTCAAGGCTACGAAAAAAACTTGACGATGATGCCAGTGCTCCTGCTCGCATAAAAACCGTGCGCGGCAAGGGGTATCTTTTAGCGCCAGATGCTTGGTGAAACGCTTGCTCAGACGCTTGGTGATTGGCCAATTCCCCATGCGTAGGCTTAGTTTGTCATTGTTGTTGGTTGTGTTGTTGGCAACTATAGGCTTTGGGTGGGCTCTAGATCGGTTGTTTATTGGGCTACAACCTGATGATGCCGATCGACTCGCACCTTATCGCGTAATGGGTGAATCGTTAGTGGGAAGTATTTCATCTGATGATGAACTCATCGATTTGGTTTCTCGCTGGCCCCGCGGAACGCGAGTACAGCTCAGCAGTATCGACTCAAGTGCGGTTGCGCTGCCTTTAGAATTGCAAGAAGAATTGAATCAAGTGGGCTCTTTAGCGTTAGAGACTTCTGAAGGTGTTACGTTAATTGTTCCTAGGCCTGGTAGTAATACAGCGTTGGCTATGGATTTACCTCCTCTAACGTCAACCGCAGAATCGGCCTTAAGGTTTGCGTTAACCATCTTGTTTTATGCTGGAATCGTTGCGCTCATTTTACTTTGGGTTTATCCGCTAGTTAGGCGCTTACATGGGTTGTCGAAAGTAGCCAATGAATTTGGTGCAGGTAATTTTAATGCTCGGGTGCCTGAGTCTAGGTTCAGTTTAATCAATCATATAGAATCTGAATTTAACGCCATGGCGGGCCGAATTGCCACACTCGTTGAAGATAATCGATTGCTTAGTACAGCCGTATCACATGATTTACGCACGCCTATAGCGCGATTACGTTTTGGGTTAGATGCATTAAGCGAAGAAAGTAACCCAGCAGTAAAAGATAAATACATGCAGCGAATCAGTAATGATTTAGCTGAAATGGAGCATTTGGTGGAAGTGCTTCTCGACTATGCAAGACTTGAAAAACAAAAGCGCGAGCTGCCATTGCAGCCTGTAAATATTGCATCGCGTTTAACCGATAGAATTGATGCACTGGCGCATGATGCGCCATTAGATATTCATTGGCAAGAACCAGCCGCCGGTGTGTGGGTAATGGCTAGTGAGCGTTATTTGGACATGGCTATCAACAACGTATTGCAAAACGCCCAGCGTTACGGTCAAAGTAACATTACCGTGAGTTTAAAGCCAAGCTCTAAAACTGATCCTCATGTGTGGGTGTATATCGAAGACGATGGTTCGGGTATTCCTGAAGAAGAACGCTCAAGAGTGTTGAAGCCATTTGAGCGGGGCCAAGCGAATTCGGTATCCTCTGGGTTTGGAATGGGCTTGGCTATTGTTCAGCGTATACTTGATTGGCATGGCGCTAAGCTTGTTTTGCATAGTAGTGAAACACTCGGTGGTGCATCCATACAAATGGGGTTCGTAGCAAGCTCAACCCATGTTGCTAAAGCTTAAGAGTTAACTTTAACAAATAATGAACAACGAAAACCAAATCAATTACGTTGAGTTCCCTGCGGCTGACTTTTCTGCCATTAAGGCGTTTTACACTGCGGTGTTCAATTGGACATTTGAACACTTTGGTGAAGAGTATCTTGCATTCAACGATAGTCGAATGGATGGCGGGTTCTATAAGTCGACAAAAAAAGTTACCGCTGAACAGGGTGCTGCTTTGGTTATATTTTATGCCAATGATCTAGAGGCTTTTCAAGAACGCGTAACGGCTGCAGGTGGTGAAATATGCGTTCCCATATTTTCATTCCCAGGTGGCAGGCGATTTCATTTTAATGACCCGCACGGCAATGAGCTGGCTATCTGGTCTGATAAATAGAACGACGCATATTAGTTTACTAAGTGTTCGGCGACCAAAGCGCTGTGCTAAGTGTTAGACGCTAAGTAGAAGTTTTTAACTTCCAGAACACAATGGGCTAATGTCGGCCTCAACTTGCTCCACGCGCGTTAGTGTGGTGCTTACACGTTCAGATGTGTTTCCGTTGTTGTTTACATCGTTGTTATCTTCAAATTCAATCAGCATCGTATTTTCGTTTACCGATGAAATAATGCCGTTGTTGAATTCACTGAAATTTAAAAACACTTCGTTAGTGAGAGAGTCCACAGCTTCGCCATTGCCGAACGGTTCGCGATAGCACCGTGAGATTGCATCGGCTTCATCGGTTAAGTCGTACAGCACCACTTCGGCTTGGCCGGGGGTTGTGGGAGCACGAATAACCAGCAAGGCTTCATCAACCGCATGGGTAGACCATCCGCTTCGTAGCTGCCATACGCCAACAAAAGGCTCCACTCGGCTAGCGCCCAGCGTGTTTTCGCCTCCAGAATTAATCGCATCGCCTGCCGCTCCACCGCCGCACCCTGTGCATAGTGCTACTGCGGAAATTAATGCTAAACGGGTTCTCCAGCTCATGGGTTAATCCTGGTTGCGCTCGGTGTCAATTCTGCTTGTATATTGGGAATTAGCAACTGCCAGGCCAGCAAGGGTTTATTAGGGGCAAAACGATACTTGTTGCAATCTGATACAACAATTTACGCGTGATGGCCTCTTTCCTGCGTTATTTCGCGCATGATTGGCCTGAACGGGCTTAACGAGAGGTAACTTGTCGACTAAACTAAACCACTAGGCCGACAAACACTCACTTATTACGGCTACGGAGCACTTTATTATCATGAAATTACGATTTGCAGCGATTGCTTTAAGCGCGACATTAGTCGCCTGTGGTGGGGGATCAGGGGATACTGATTCTGACGTGGATGCCGATGGCGTGCCGCTCATTGGTGGAGGCATAGACCCCACTGATTCTGATGTTGGAGAAACAATAGATTTCGAAGAAGACAATGTAATTGATCTTACCGATACCTTTGCCGATGGCTGTGAAGGCGGCTCAGGCACTGACATTGACTCATCAACCTCACGATGGGATGACAATTGCCGTTTGCAAGTAGGCGGTGAGCATCAAATCAGTAGCTACACACAAGGTGTGCAGCGAATTGTATTCTGCCGAAATCCCGATTCTGATATCGCTAATATCGGTGCTTTTGCCGATGGTAACTTCGGTCCAATGACGCGCGAAGAAGTACGTAGATTTCAAACAGCAGAAGGCATCGGAGCTGATGGCATTGTTGGGCCTGAAACGTGGGGCGCTTTGCAAGATGTTCTAGAACTGTTAGGCGTTAATGAAGATGACGGCAGTGATGCTCATGGTGTTGCTTTACCAGGAAACTGTGCAAACGTAGTTCAGTTTTACCAGCAACGTTCTGGCACGCAGCTTACTGGCTGGACAATGGCTAGAACAATAGGCAGTAACGAGTCGGTACCTTTTTCAGTAGGTCCGCCAGTTCAATAAGCCGGTGCAATAAGCCAGTGCAATAGGTAAGTAGATTGAGGTGCTCAAGAATTAATAAATTCTTGGGACTCGTTGTAAAATAACGGGCCAACTTGAATTCTTAAGTTGGCCCGTTTTCAATTCATGTATTGTGATTTTGGGAGTGCTTGTTCACGTGAGTTATACAGTTCCCATTGTAGGTGTAGCGGCTGTTGCCGTACTTGCTGGTGTTATTTTCACAACCACTCAAAATACTGATTCTACCCTTTCAACATCGCCTGAACAGCTAGATCCAGTGTCTGCAGACATTGATTCGCCTTCAGTAAACGCAAAGCCTACGAGCCAATCGCATTCGCTAAGTACGGTTGCCGAAACAGTCATTGAAAATGATGTGGCAAAAGCAACAACGGTTGACGAAATAGAAAACGTTACACAAGAGGCGGTTGTCTCCACATCGGTTGTAGAAGCCATAGATTTTGCACAATCGATTGCCCGCGAGCGAGCCGACGATGCTACCTTGAATGAGCAGGCTAATATCTTACGTAATGATCCTGCAAAATTAGCAGCGGTATTAGATGAATTTTCAGCAGAAACTGATGTTAAGCGCTTAGGCAGACTGCGACTGCTACTGGGTCAGCTGGAAGATTCTTCAATGGTGAGTGTGGCTGAATCTATGGTGTTTTCAGGTAACCCTGAATCATCAAGCGAAGCGCTTAGACTATTAAGAGATATTGGCCCTAATGTGCCCGCAGCTCAGGAAGTGGGTGTAACCATACTGTCTTCCACGCAAGATCCGCAGCTATTAGTAGGTGCAACCAATATTTTAACCAGTAGTGCAAATGTAGATAACGCCACTAGAGAGCGAGTGGTTGGATCGTTGTCATCTCTTGTGCAGCACACTGATGCAACGGTTAGGCGAGCCAGTTTTTCAACGCTTGCACGTTGGTCGAAAGATCCGTCAGTGACTCCAATCCTTTTACAGGGCTTAACTGATGAAGACCCCAACGTAAGAAAAAGTACCGCCTACGGGTTAGTGGGCTATGAACACGTCGATTCATCGGTTATTACAGCGCTACTGAGCACCGCGGAGAATGCGAATGAATTGAGTCGAGCGCGCAGTGGGGCAATACTTGCGTTAGAGGGTATGCCGCTGAGCGAATCACAGCGCACCAGATTGCAAGCGGTTCAAGCACAATTTTAGCGAATAGCGAATAGCGAATAGCGAATAGCGAATAGCGAATAGCGAATAGCGAATAATAAGTAATAAGTAATAAGTAATAAGTAATAAGTAATAAGTAGTAAGTAGTAAGTAGTAAGTAGTAAGTAGTTGGTTCATGATGTTAGTCGTAAACAGAGCACACCCAGTTAATGATAAAACTTAACCCGCAACGAGCAAGCCGAGTAAAACAGGCGGCGGATCGTTTGATTAACAGCGAACAATTTTGTGGCATTGCTTGGCAATTTGCACAGAACAGCGATGTGCTTCTAGAAGGTGAGTCGGGGTGGTTGGATGAGCCTAATGGCAAGCCATTGCCAGAAGATGCTTTGTATCGCATTTACTCTATGACAAAACCCATTGTGTCGGTGCTTGCGCTGCAGTTGATGGAAGAAGGCATTGTTCGCTTAACTGATCCTGTGGCGTTATATCTACCTGAGTTTTCAGACGCTAAAGTGTTGCGTGCTGACGGTAGTGAGCAAGCGGCTAAAACGATGATGAACATTGAGCACCTGTTAACGCACAGAGCGGGATTGTCATATGATTTTCTTCCTCGCTGTGATGTGGCCAGACGTTATCAAACAGCGCAATTAGTTGAACGAGGAAGTCGTACATTAGAAGAATTTGTAACAACGGTTGCCAGTTTTCCGCTAGCGTTTGAGCCTGGCACTCAGTGGCGATACAGTGTTTCGAATGATGTGTTAGCGCGGGTGCTAGAGGTGGCAACAGGTAAAGCATTGCCTGCACTATTAAATGAATTTTTGTTCAACCCTTGCGAAATGCACGACACAGCTTTTTATGTTCCGGAAGAAAAACAAAATCGTTTGGCATCACTTTATGGCACTCGGCAATTAGGGCAAATACCCGATCTAGGGTCACTTCCTCAGCCATTAACGCCACTTGATGCCTCGGAAAGTCACCCATTGAACGAACCTGATGTGTTTGTTCGTGGCGGTCATGGCTTGTATTCAACCACGGTTGATTACCAGCGCTTTCTCTCGGTGTTGCTTAATGGCAAAACCGCATCCGGTGATCGCTTGTTATCAAAACTAACCATGGACATGATGTGGCAAGATCGTATTCCTGCCAGCCAACAGCCTTTGGCGATTGGTGATGGCCCAATGCCAGGGTATGGATGGAATCTAGCCGGTCGCGTAATGACCCACCCGGGAGAGGCGATGAGTTTAACTCTGCCCGGAGAAGGGGGTTGGGGCGGTGCCGCTGCCACCTACTTCTTTGTGCACCCAGAAACAGGCTTAAATGGTGTGGTTATGACGCAATATTTAGGTTCTATGGTGCCTGTGGGTGATGATTTACGGGTTGCGTTTCTTCAGGCGTTGGATTTTTAATTTAAGCTGCACCCACAAGTTATTTACTTTGCTTTAGCCAGAATTTTAGCGCGTTGTTTTTCCAGTTTAGGGTCGGCACTCATTAGCTTGTCGGCCAATGCGGCACTTACCCGGTAGTGCTCGTCTTCTTTGGCTTTGTTGCGATTGGCATCAGCTTCTGGCCAACCTTGAATGTGTTTGCCCACAAGATCTGCCATGAATTGCATATGTTCTGCATCATCGTTTAAGCACGGAATGTAGTTAAAAGATTCCCCGCCATTTTCCATAAAGTATTCTCGGTTCTCACCTTCAATCTCTTCAATGGTTTCTAAGCAATCAGCAGCAAATGCAGGGCTGATCACATCGATTTTTGTAACGCCATCTTTAGGCAGACGTTTCATGGTTTCATCGCAATAAGGTTGTAACCATTCTTCTTTTCCCACACGAGATTGAAACACCACTTTTGTTTTGCTGGGGTCAATCGCCAGCTCTTCTGCTAATAATCGTGTGGTTTTGTGGCAAAGACAGTGGTAAGGATCGCCATTTAATAAATAGCGCTTTGGAATGCCGTGGTATGAGGTAACTAATAAGTCGTTCTTGCCGTTCTCGGCCCAATATTTTTTTACGCTATTGGCAAGAACTTTTATATAACCTGGCTCATCGCACCACTGATTAATGAAGCGCAGTTCGGGTAACCAACGGGTGCGCTGTAATCGATTGGCTACCTCATCAAACACAGAGGCGGTGGTTGTGCCGCTGTATTGCGGATACATAGGAATGATAAGAAGCCTGCGAACGTTGTGCTGTTCAAGTTCGGTTAGCGCATCATCCACCGAGGGCGTGCCGTAGCGCATACCAAGGCCAACCACCACGTCATCGCCATAGCGGGCACTGAGCTCTTTTTGTAGAGCCGCTTGCTGTTTTTTGGAAATGCTGAGTAAGGGGGATCCGTCTGTTTCCGACCAAACCTCTTTGTAAGCTTCTGCACTTTTAGCCGGGCGAACTCGTAAAATAATTCCGTGCAGGATGGTTTTCCATAGCCATCTTGGCAGCTCAATAATTCGAGGGTCGGACAGGAACTGGGCCAAATAACGTCTTACCTCGGGTGTTTCAGGGGCATCCGGTGTACCCAGATTGATCATAAGCACCCCCAATTTCTCTGGAGTGCCGTGATTAAATTGAGGTGTGCCGATGTATTTCATGCTTTTGGGGCTTTTTGATAGATTTTTCTAGTGTGGATGTTTACGAGCGTCAGCACTAACTGGAGCTGCATTCACCTGTGACTGGCTTGACTGGCAACGCAATGCGCCATGACGTACCATTGTTCCAATTGGGCCAGTATAGGTTAGGCCACTCTTTACATGTTCAACCGCCTTAATAAATGGCTGAGTTGAGGGTTCTCCCCATGTCGTTAATTATCGCTGTTCCAAAAGAACAGGCAGAGCAAGAAGAGCGGGTGGCGCTCGACCCCGCCACGGTTAAACGATTGAATGAACGCCACGGAGTGTCGGTTCAAATTCAATCGGGTTGCGGTCGAGGCGCTGGGTTTTACGATCTCGACTATAGCAACGTGCAAGTGTTCGACAGTTTCGAACAAACGCTTGCGGGTGCAGACATTATTGTCAAAGTTAACCCTCCCACTGTTGAGGAGGTGCGCATGATGCCTAAAGGCGCCATGCTCGTTACTCAAATTCCTGCCTTTCAGAACGAGGCTGCGGTAAAAGAATTATTGCAGCGCGGCATCACCACCATCGCGATGAATCTATTGCCGCGAATCACACGCGCCCAACCCATGGATGTGTTGTCCTCCCAAGCCACCGTGGCAGGGTACAAAGCGGCACTGATCGCCGCCGAGCTCTCGCCGCGAATGTTTCCGATGTTAAGTACTGCGGCAGGCACCATTCGCCCATCACGCGTCATTGTCATTGGTGCAGGCGTTGCGGGTTTGCAAGCTATTGCTACAGCCAAACGATTAGGTGCACAAGTAGAGGCTTACGATATTAGAACCGCGGCGCGAGAACAAATTGAATCCTTAGGTGCACGCATGATCGATACGGGTGTCATCGCAGAAGGAACTGGGGGTTACGCTCGAGGTTTGAATCGAGAGGAACGCCAACAGCAACACGATGTGTTGGCAGAGCGTTTATCGCACGCACACGCTGTAATCTGTGCTGCTGCAATTCCAGGGCGTCAGGCGCCTTTAATTGTTACTAAAGACATGGTTGAGCGCATGTTGCCCGACACCATTTTAGTGGATATGGCTGCAGAAACCGGTGGCAACTGCGAACTTACCCGCCCCGGTGAAACATACATGCACGGACATACCATCATTGTGGGTGCATCTCACCTGCCCAGTAGTGGAGCGGTGCACGCCAGTGAGCTGCACTCTCGCAATGTGTACAACATGCTGAAGCTGCTTGTGGTGGATAAGAAACTGTACTTAGATTGGGATGATGAAGTGGTGAGTAACTGCATTCTGACCCATCAGGGCGGTCTTTATCACGAACCCACAGCGGTCATGCTTGATCTTGATGTTGTAGCCAAAGACACAGGCGAAAGTAGTGCGCCCACACAAACAGGGATAAGCTCTGCGAAAGATGAATCTGCGGGCTGGATAGAAGAAGATACGGATGTAGCAGATCGCGCTGTGCAAGAGGTAGCGGTTGATTCCACAGCGCAATCTGTTAACGACGAGCCAAATGAGGAGGTGCCGATATCGGATGATTCATCAACTTCAGCTAAGCCATCCTCATCGGGTGAATCAATCGATACGAAAGCGGCGATGGCAGAAATTGCTACGGCAGAGACGCCACTGCCGCATGATGATTTGCAAGTCATCAACGGAATCGGGCCAGGATTAGACAGTCGTTTGCAGGAGTATGGCGTGCGTCGTTATCAAGATCTGGCTGACATGGAGCATGATGCAGCGATTAAGCTGGGTACTTTGTTAGAGCTTGAGGAGCCTACAGCTGTACTGCAATGGGTGCAGGATGCAAAAGGAATGGTGCAATGAATAGCATGACAGGAACTGTGGCTTTGTACGTGTTCATGCTGGCAGCCATAGCAGGCTACATGTTAATCACACGTGTGCCCTCAATTCTCCATACAGCTTTGATGTCAGGCTCGAACTTTGTTCATGGCATCGCCACCGTGGGGGCCATCATTGCGTTATTACACGCCGATGGCACCGTGCAAATCGTTATCGCTTTTATCAGCTTGGTATTGGCAACGGCCAATGCTGTGGGTGGCTATGTACTCACTGATCGCATATTAGAATTATTTGATGCCTCAGCGCGCCCAAGTAATACTGCAGCCAACGATATGGTGGAGACGTCGGTAAAAATGTTGGATGCCGACGATGATTTCATCAATGTGCCGGAGCAAAATATTCCTAGCAAAGGCGCATCGGGAGATCAGTCATGATCGCCAACTCTGCTGGGCATTTACTGAGTATCGATATTGCCTACTTTATTGCAACGTGTTTGTTTGTGGTGGGCTTGCGTCGCATGTCATCTCCTACAAAGGCGCGCAGCAGTATTTGGATTGCCGGTGTGGGTATGGCCATTGCCATAATCGCCACTTTAACCATCGCAGGTGATCCTGGCAGGCGAGTGCTCATTCCTATTGCCATGTTCTTAGGGGCAGGCTTTGCTTTTGTGCAGTCTCGACGAGTATCAATGACGGATGCACCCGCGTTAATTGCGTTATACAACGGGTTGGGCGGAGGGGCCGCGGCGGGCATTGCATTCGTTGAGCTACTGCGAGCATCTGAACACAGTTCTTCGTTACGTTTTTTTGCTGTGGTGGGTGCGCTGGCAGGCAGCGTAGCGTTTGCAGGTTCACTTATGGCATGGCGAAAACTGCGCTCTGATATACGCCGCTCTATTCCATTCCCCAATCGGCAAGTGGTCTACCTCGCTATCATGACGTTACTGCTGTTGGTGGGTTTAATCTTGGCCTATTCAAACAGCGCGCACCCGGTATTGCTGTTGTTGTTTGTTTTGTTGGCGCTTTTCTTTGGCATCAGCATGACGTTGCCCATTGCGGCGGCCGACTTACCGGTTTTGATTTCGTTATACAACGCCTTAACTGGTCTTGCTGTTGGCTTTGAAGGGTTTGTATTAGGCAACCCAGCCATGATGGTGGCGGGCACCTTAGTATTTGCTGCAGGCACGTTATTAACGCAGCTTATGGCGCGTGCTGTTAATCGGCGTTTAAGTGAAATTATGTACTCAGGCTTTGGTGTGGGTGATGATGATAAGCCAATGGTTGGAACGCGCGATGGTTTTGTCAATGAAGTTGAGGCGCATGATGCGGCAGCATCCATGGCGTTTGCTAATCGGGTAATCGTGGTGCCTGGCTATGGTATGGCTATTGCGCAAGCGCAGCATAAATTGCGAGAGCTTACGCAGCTATTAGATGAGCGTGGTGTACAAACGGCTTTTGCAATTCATCCGGTTGCAGGCCGAATGCCTGGGCATATGAATGTTTTATTAGCCGATGCCGGTGTGCCTTATGAAAAGATTGCAGACCTAAGTGCGATCAATGAGGAATTCTCACACGCTGATGTTGCTTTGGTTATAGGGGCGAATGACACCGTCAACCCTTCCGCTCGAACCGATGAAAAAAGCCCGTTGTTTGGCATGCCCGTTTTGAATGTTGACCAAGCAGGTAGCGTTATTGTTTTAAAGCGCGCTAAAGGCCGAGGTTATGCTAATGTGGCGAACCCCTTATTTGAAGAGCCTGGCACGCGAGTGTTACTAGGTGATGCTAAAGACTCTTTGCAAGAATTAATCACCAGTATAAAAGCGTTGGATTAAATTAAAAAAGCCCAAGTCACGCAGGGCGACTTGGGCTTGGTACTACTGCTGGCTGGGAGAGGCAGCCAGCTCCGCGCTACATTCTCAATCAGACAATTAGTCAGACAAGATTAGGTAGTTCTCAACATCAAAGCCTTGGCTGTTAGCTTCTTGTTCAGCTAGCTGACGAGAGTAGGTGTCTTCAACAAAGCCTGTAAGCGTTACGGTGTCGCCATTCACTTGTACGTTGATGTTTCCGTTTGTGCCTGCAACTGCACGCACATCATCTGCGATCGCTGCAAATGCAGGAGATGCGAAAGTGGCAATAAGAGCAGAAGCTGCGATTGTTTTGATTAAAGTTTTCATGGTGTAAATTCCTGTCGTTTATGTCTTGAAATGAGTGTGTAAATTGTTTGGCTAAAGGGTGTTCCCTGTGCCGTTGAAATCTAGTATCGGTATTGAGGTTGTCGCAGGCTTTGCAGCTGATTTACATCGGTGTAAACATCGATAAAAAATTTGAATCAGTTAGAAAAAGAGTAAAAACTGCTTATTGGGTGTTGGTGGGTGTTGATGCGAGATTTATTTTTAGAAGGCGAATGAATCGTAAGCGGCGTTGGTTACGTTGGCCGCATTGCGCACTATGCAATTGCCATAATGTTTCATAATCTTTGAAACACCTGCTAGTTAAGGTTTGTGTAAATATCCACCTAAATCCTACAAACAAACAAATTTAGGTGTCGTTTTGAGACCAATAGATATAAAAGTCGCGTCAGTAAAGGCTTCACAGATAGTTGACGAAGTGGCTTGAATTTGTTTCTTATGCACAGCTGAAAATTTGTTGCAAGAATTTCACAGTTACGTTAAGCATCCACAGGTTCTGTTTAGAAAAGTGACGTAATTCATTGATAAATAAAGTATTAAACAACTTGAGCAATTCTTGTGCAACGTTTAGAGAACTACTGAATTCGGGCCTTTCGAGGTTTCATACCGTTTCTATCCACAAGGTTATCCACAGGTTGTGTGGATAACAGCATCACGACAAAAGACTGACATTCTTGTGCGGCGGATTGCGCGATTGTGGGCGTATCATTCAACGCTCCCCCTAAGCCATAAGTGCCGAATCGCTTGACTGACCCATTTGTTCAAGTTGCTGTGCCCACGCCTCTATATCAGCTGTTTGACTATAAGGCCTGTGCGGGCCCGACCGCCCAGCGTGGGGCAAGGGTGAGTGTGCCTTTTGGTAGGCGCCAAGTGGTTGCTGTGGTGGTGGGTACACAGGCCTCAACGGATGTGCCTGAGAATAAGTTGCGTGCTGTGCACAAGGTGCTGGACGAAGAGCCGGTGCTACCTGCGGATTTATTAGATCTACTGGAATGGGCCAGCCGCTACTACCATCACCCTATTGGTGATGTTTTGGCCAGTGCTCTTCCGGTGCTGCTGCGAAAATCAGCTCCAGCTACCTTATCTTGCGTTGAATGCTACCGCTGGTTGCGTGATCCGTTAGTGCCTGTGAATGCTAGGGCCCATGTGCAGCTTAGCCTGCTTGCCCGTCTGCAGTCGGCAGAAGGGGAACCTATCGATGCCCAGTCTTTATCCAGCACCAGTAAGCAGTGGCGAAAATCACTACAGCCGTTGCTAGACGATGGCGCGATTGAGCGAATCGAGCTTGAAGCCTTGCCGCAAAATCGTGCTACCGATACACCACCGGTATTACTAGAAGAACAAGTTCAAGCCGTGGATGCGGTTAATGCGGCTAGTAAAACCTTTCAAACCTTTCTACTCAACGGAGTTACTGGCAGCGGCAAAACCGAAGTGTATTTGCAGTGTTTAGATCGAACACTCTCTCAAGGCCAGCAAGTGCTGATTTTGGTGCCAGAAATTTCACTCACCCCTCAGCTCATGAGTCGATTTCAACGGCGCGTAAGCGGTTGCTTGGTGAGTTTGCATTCTGGGTTGAACGATAGCGAGCGTTTACAGAATTGGTTGATTGCGGCCAAAGGCCATGCCGATGTAGTGATTGGCACACGTTCCGCCGCTCTGGTGCCTATGCCGCGCTTGGGGCTCATCATTATTGATGAAGAGCACGATGGTTCATTAAAGCAGCAGGATGGGTTTCGTTACCACGCGCGTGACTTTGCCTTAATGCGCGCGCAAAAACAGCAGTGCCCTATTGTGCTTGGCTCGGCCACCCCCTCATTTGAATCACTGAACAACGTAGCGGCTGGGCGTTATATCGAGCTGCCGCTCACCATCCGAGCCGGTGGAGCCAAAGCGCCCAAGTTAGCCCTACTGGATATACGTCGTCAAAAGCTATTTGAAGGCATCAGTGAGCCTTTGATGTTAGCCATTGCCAAGCATTTAGAAGCGGGTAGTCAAGCGTTGGTGTTTATCAATCGGCGTGGCTTTGCGCCCACGATGTTATGTAACGATTGTGGGGCCAGTGCAACTTGTTTGCGTTGCGATGCGCACATGACCGTGCACGCTAAGCGACGCCAACTTCGTTGCCACCATTGTGGGGCTGAACGTGTCATGCCCAATCAATGTGAAAGCTGCCAATCGGAAGCGCTTGATTTTATTGGTTATGGCACCGAGCGAATTAGCCAAGCATTACAAGAGCGATTTCCTGATGTCACTATCGCAAGAATTGATCGCGACACCACACGTCGTAAAGGCGCGCTGGAAGCTCAGCTCCATGCAGCCACTTCCGGTGAGGCGCAGTTGTTAGTGGGCACGCAAATGTTGGCCAAAGGTCATCATTTTCCAGGCGTTACCTTAGTGGGGATTCTGGATGCTGATCGAGGTTTGTACGGCACCGACTTTCGTTCGCTAGAGCACATGGGGCAATTAATTTTGCAAGTGGCAGGGCGATCGGGTCGAGAGGTTAAACAAGGCGATGTGCTGATACAAACTCGAAATCCTGACAATCCGATGCTGCAAACTTTGGTGCGCGATGGCTATGCAGAATTTTCGCAGGCTTCAATGGTTGATCGAAAAGTGACCATGCTGCCGCCTTTTGCTTTCGTGGCACTGCTGCGGGCAGAATCCACCGATCCAAATGCACCTTCTGTGTTTTTAGAACGCGTGGTGCAAGAATTATCCAACTGGGCCGGTCCCGATTTAATGACATTAGGACCTGCACCTGCGCCCATGGAGCGATTGGGTGGTCGCTATCGTGCCCAAGTACTCATTCAAGCGGAACGACGTGCTCGATTGAACGCGTGCTTAAAAGATTTAACCGGATTCATTGATTCGTTGCCAGAGGCAAGGCGTACGCGCTGGTCTATTGATGTTGATCCTGTGGATTTGTTTTAACGACACGTTACGATCGATATGCCCCATCATTGACGGAACCACGCGTGATTCCCGCTACACTTCGCACATGAAAGCCCGACTTGAACAACATTTGGCTACGGCCCTAGCTCAATTAAAGCAACAGGGGTTGGTGCCTGAAGAGGTTAACCCGCCCATTCAGCTGAGCCGCACCAAAGATCCAAGCCACGGAGATTTTGCGTCTAACTTGGCCATGATGCTAGCAAAGCCTGCCGGTAAGCCGCCCAGAGAAATCGCCGATGCGCTGATTGCGGCGTTGCCTGAAAACACCGACATCAAAGAGGTTCAAATTGCCGGGCCGGGTTTTATCAACTTTTTTCAAGCAGGCGATGCGCAAACGGCGGTTATCAATACCGTCTTAGCGCAAAAAGAAGCATTTGGACGCAGCTCAATCGGTGCCAACGAACGTATTCAGGTGGAATTTGTTTCTGCCAATCCAACCGGACCTTTGCACGTAGGCCATGGCCGCGGAGCAGCTTTGGGCGCCACCATTGCCAACTTGCTGCATTTGGCAGGTTACGACGTGCAGCGTGAATACTACGTAAACGATGCTGGTCGCCAAATGCATATATTGGCCACCAGTGTTTGGCTTCGGTATTTACAACTTAATGATGTGGCTATTCGTTTTCCAAGTAATGGTTATCGCGGTGATTACATCAATGACATTGCCAGACAGCTTAATGAGGTTCATGGCGCGGCCCTAATTCGAAAGTCGGAAGAGGTGTTTGCCGACACACCCACTGATGCATTAAACCCAAATGAAACAGCAACAGATGCGCCCGCAGGTATCAAGCCAGGGGCTGATGATGGCGACAAAGAAGCCCACATTGATGCGTTAATTCAAAATGCGCAAAAACTATTGGGTGAAAACGCCTACGGCTCAGTGTTTGATACCGCCTTGGAAGATATTCTGGGTGATATAAAAGATGATCTGGGCGAATTTGGTGTGCATTACGATGAATGGTTTAGCGAGCGATCGTTAACCGATGATGTAGATCGAGCCATAGAAAAATTAGCCGCCGGTGGTCACCTGTATGAAAAAGACGGTGCGCAGTGGTTTAAAACCACTGCCTACGGGGATGATAAAGATCGGGTAGTGCGACGTGATAATGGGCAAACCACCTACTTTGCTTCCGATATCGCATACATCAATAATAAGATGGAGCGTGGGTTTGATCGTGTGCTGTATATCTTTGGTGCCGATCATCACGGCTACACTGAGCGCATGCACGCAGCTGTTCAGGCGTTAGGTTACGAGCGCAAACGCATAGAATTCCTACTTATCCAGTTTGCCAATCTGTACCGAGGCGGCGAACGGGTTGCTATGACTACGCGCGGTGGCTCTTTCGTTACCATTCGAGAGCTTCGGGATGAGGTGGGTAAAGATGCTGCCCGCTATTTCTACGTGATGCGAAAATACCAACAGCATTTAGACTTCGACATCGATTTGGCTAAATCTGAATCAAACGATAATCCGGTTTATTATGTGCAGTACGCACACGCCAGAATTTGTTCAGTATTTAGGCAAATGGAGCAGCGCACTATGACGCACGATTTGGCTGCAGGCCAGGCCGCTTTAAATCGGCTTGAAGAGCCCGAAGAAGTTGATTTACTTACTCTTTTAGCCACCTATCCGGAAGTCTTGGAGCGGGCGGCTGAAGCGCATGAACCTCACCAGATTACAGGTTACTTGCGAGATCTGGCGAATGGCCTACATTCCTATTACAACGCCCACAAGTTCCTGGTTGATGATGAGCCGTTGCGACAAGCACGGTTGACGCTACTGGTTGCGGTAAAACAAGTGCTCGTGAACGGGCTGGGTGTTCTTGACGTGTCCACACCAGAGGTTATGTAAGTAATGTCAGACGATGCAGGCAATCCAAGAGTCTTCTTGCTTGCGCTCGGGCTGTTGGTGGGCTTTGTTATAGGATTTGTTATTTTATTAGCAAGCCTTCCCGTAGACACCACACTGTCCGACGTAGAAATTGCGCGTGGCAACATTCCTGCGCAAACTGAAAAAAGAACGTTTGATTTTTATAAAGAGCTTCCGAATCAGAATGCACGACTTACTCAGGTTAGTGTGCGTCCGAACGATCCGTTAGATCAGCCCCAACCCGAAGTTGCGCCCAAAGTTATTGTGCCTGCCACACGCGTAGTCTCGGGTGATGCGCAAAATTTGAATCGACGTAATCTTGCTTCTGAGGTGTACGCAGAAATTCCTGCCTCTAACTACGGTCAAGAATCTTTTTTCTTGCAAGCCGGTAACTACCGCAGCGCACAAGATGCAGAAATGATGCGTGCACAAGTACTGTTGATGGGCTTAGAGGCCTTTATCGTTACTCGCGAAGAGCCAAGCGGTGGTGTTGGCCATCGTGTTCGGGTTGGCCCTTTCGTTGATCAAAGCCGTATGATTGAAGCCAAGCAGCGACTTCGCCAAGGCAACGTGCGCTACGAAATCATTCGCGTAACCGGCTGATCCGCCAACCCTAGGCAAATCAGTCACCCGTATCTTCGAGGGCTGTTCAGTGAAACTCAGTGCGCCGGACATGCACCGTGAGGTTGATAAGTGCATGCGAGCAGATCAGCACGCACTGCGCCGGCAAATTAAATCAATAGTTACCCCTGACGTTACCCCCGACGTTACCGATGATCAGCGCTTAGCTCGCTGGCAAACTCGGGTGCAGCAATCACAAGCTAAGCGCACCGCCCGTAAAGATGTGGTGCCAACCCCCACTTGGCCAGAACTTCCCATTGTTGATCATATGGACGCCATCAAGACGGCGTTACAGGCGAATCAAGTGGTCATTGTTTGTGGTGAAACCGGTTCAGGGAAAACCACTCAACTGCCAAAGATGTGTTTGGAGTTGGGGCGTGGGCAAGGTGGTTACATTGGGCATACACAGCCCAGACGAATAGCGGCAAGAAGTGTGGCGGCACGGCTAGCAGAAGAATTGAATACCCGTGTGGGTGAATTGGTGGGTTTTAAAATTCGCTTTACCGATCAAGTAAGCGATGCCTCACTAATTAAGCTCATGACCGATGGGATTTTGTTAGCAGAAATTCAAAAAGATCCGTTCTTAACCCAATACGACACACTGATTATTGATGAGGCGCATGAGCGCAGTTTAAATATAGATTTCTTACTGGGATACATTCGGCAGCTGTTGCCAAGGCGCCCCGACCTTAAAGTGATTATTACCTCGGCAACGATTGACCCTGAGCGATTTGCAAAACACTTTGATAATGCCCCCATCATCATGGCAGAAGGCAGAACCTATCCGGTTGAAGTGCGATATGAAGCCATTGACGATGATGCTGAGAGTTTAGAGGACAGTGATATGTCGCTTGCAGTGGTGGCGGCATGTGAAACGTTGATTTCTGAAAATAAACACGATGTATTGGTGTTTATGACCGGTGAGCGAGATATACGCGAGCAGGCTGATGTGTTTAAACGCCATGCGTCCACATCTCGTTGGCTGCGTGGTGTGGATATCATACCGTTGTATTCTCGGTTATCAAACGCTGAGCAAAATAAGGTTTTTCAAAACCACACTAAGCCGCGCATTGTTATTGCCACTAATGTGGCAGAAACCTCATTAACCGTACCGGGTATTCGCTCAGTGGTGGATACAGGGTTTGCAAGAATGTCGCGCTACAGTGTGCGCAGTAAGGTTCAACGTTTGCCGATAGAACGTATTTCCCAAGCGTCTGCGAATCAGCGAATGGGCCGATGTGGACGATTAGCACCTGGGGTTTGCATTCGTTTATACAGCGAAGATGATTTTGATGCTCGTGCAGAATTTACTGAACCTGAAATTTTACGCACCAACCTGTCGTCAGTAATTTTACAAATGGCAACGCTAAAGCTCGGTGCAATTGATGAATTTCCGTTTATTGAGCCACCCGATTCTAAGTACATAAACGACGGCTATCGAAACTTACAAGAGCTGAGTGCGTTAGATAATAAGCGCACGCTTACCCCACTAGGTAAGCGCATTGCAAGGCTACCTATCGATCCAAGACTTGCGCGAATGTTATTCGCTGCAGCCGATGAGGGGTCTGTTTCTGAAGTACTAACCATTGTCTCTGCGTTGTCGGTTCAAGACCCTCGTGAAAGACCGTTCGAGAAACGCGCTGCTGCTGATGAGCAACACAGCGAATTCAATCATGAGCAGTCCGACTTTATGGCATGGCTGAATTTATGGGCCTTCGTTTCTGTGCAAAAAAAGAATTTGTCGAATTCTCAGTTTCGAAAAATGTGTAAGCAGCGTTTTCTATCGCCAATGCGGGTGCAAGAATGGCTTGAGGTGCGGCGACAGTTAGCTACGTTGTGTAAAGAACTAAAGCTGCCACTAAACGACACTGAAAGTAGTTACGACAATATTCATCGCGCGCTGTTGGCAGGGTTGTTGGGCAATGTGGCCATTAAGGCTGAAAAAAGCGATTACCTTGGCACACGGAACCGCCATTTGAAAATATTCCCAGGTTCAGGTTTATTTAAAAAAGGGCCAAAATGGATCATGGCCGCAGAGATTGCAGAAACCAGTCAATTGTTTGCAAGACAGGTTGCTTCAGTAGATGTTGATTGGATTGAGAATTTATCTGACCATTTGTTAAAGCGCAGTTATCGAGATGCGCATTGGCAAAAACGTTCAGGCACTGTGGGGGCATGGGAGCAATCGACTTTGTACGGGTTGGTCATTAATGCCAAGAAGCGTGTGAACTATTCACCTATAAATCCGAAAGAGTCGCGTGAAATATTTATACGAGATGCGTTGGTCGGTGGTGCGTTGCAAACCAAAGGTGATTTTCATCGCCATAATTTAGCGTTGTTAGATGAAGTGACCACGCTTGAGGATAAGTCTCGGCGCAGAGATATTGTTGTTGACCCTGAAGAGCTGGTGCGTTTCTATGACGATGTTATTCCGGATGACATCAATACCACTAAATCGTTTGAAACGTTTCGAACGGAATATGAAAAAGATAACCCTAGAGGTTTATATTATTCACGAGATCAATTGCTTCGTGATGATGAGATAGACGTCAGTGATCGAGATTATCCGAATCAACTGGATTTAGGTGGAATGGTGTTACCGCTTAAATATCATTTTGCACCGGGTGAAATAGATGACGGTGTAACGCTTGTGTGCCCTGTAGATGTGTTGAATCGTGTTCCGCCAGCACTGCCAGTATGGTTGGTGCCGGGCATGATTGAAGAAAAAGTGGCTTTACTTATTAAAGCATTGCCTAAAGCGTTACGAAGAAATTTTGTTCCCGCACCCGATTTTGCACACGCAGCCGTATCTTCCATGGCTCATGGGGAAGGGGTGTTAACTCAAGAATTGTCCGCACAATTAAAACGCATGACAGGGGTTCAAGTGCCAGCGACTGAATGGGACAGTAGCGCGTTACCCGCTCATTTAACCATGCGTTTTGAAGTGATCGATAATGAGGGCGTCATGATCGATAGCGGTCGTGATTTAAACGCATTGCAAACTCAATGGCTAGATCATGTAGAAGAGTCGCTTCTTAAATTTAGCGATAACAGTATTGAACAAGATCAAGTAACCGATTGGAATTTTGGTGATTTACCCGAATCGGTTGATATTGAAAAAGCAGGCATTACGATGCAAGGTTATCCTGCGCTTCAAGCCACAGCGGATGGTGTAGCTTTGAAGTTATTTGCTACAGCAGGGGCTGCGGCTCAGTCTATGCCAGCGGGCTTACGTGCGCTGTACCGTCAATCATTAAAAGATGAAATTCGGTATTTGCAGCGTAAGTTGCCAGGTATCAATGTGTTGTGCTTGCGCTTTGCCCCCTATGGGTCAAAAAAAGATCTCACTGACGATATCATTGATGCCGCGTTAGACCACGTATTCATTAAAGATAAACCCTTGCCGCGTTCTCGCGATGAATGGTTAGCTTTGTTAGATGCCGGACGTTCTCAGTTGGTGCCTGTAGCAGGCGAGATTTGCTCGGTGCTGGAAAAGGTCTTTGAAGCACACAGGCAGGTTGCCAAACGCATCGATGGTTCGGTGTCTTTAAGCTGGATAGAAGCGGTGAAAGATATTCGAAATCAAATCTCATCGCTGCTGTTTGTTGGGTTCGTTACCGCTACGGGTTTGCCGCGTTTGAATCGGTTGCCAGTATATTTTGAAGGCATGAATCGTCGGCTGCTGGCGATTGATCAAGCTCCAGATAAAGATCGGCGGCGGCGCTCCGAATTTGCTCCTGGCTGGCTTGAATTTCAGGCACTACCCGATGAGCGCGCCGACGATCCAGAATTTCATGAACTTTGGCTTGGGCTTCGGTGGGCGTTTGAAGAGCTGAGAATCAGCTTGTTTGCCCAAGAATTGGGGGCTAAAGAAAAGGTAAGTGTGTCGCGCCTTGAGAACCGGGTGAAAGAGCTTCGATCTCGCTAATCCTTGCGTATTTTAAAGTTGCGCAATGGTCAAGTCCGTCTATCCTCTTCTATTGGACCGAGTTTATTTTAGTATTGTGGGGATGAGACAATGAAAAAGGCGTTAATGGCGCTTGCTCTGTTACTGACGTCGACGTCAATGTCGGTAAAGGCTGCTGGCCTAGACATTGCGCTCAGTAACAATACGGCGAATATTGCCGTTCTGCTTAACCCCTATAATTTTCGCGCTGGCGGTGGCTCTGAATTGGCCGTTGGTGGTTTCCTAAATGAAACTGGCGATAGCTTATTGTTTGCGTCTTTGATGGCGCATGGGGTTAGAAAATTACCCGATCAGCAATACAATTTGGCCGCTGGGATAAAATTGCTTACTGGCGACTTAGAAGTAGGTGATCAGTTCGCAGAAGCCGTAGGCGATTCTGAAAACGTCGGTGCATTGGCGCTAGGGTTTAAAGCAGGTTATGTGATTCCATCGCGCCAGAATCCCATGGAATTTTCAATTGAAGGTTTTATAGCGCCCAAAATTACCAGCTTTGGTGATGCGGAAGGCTATACAGAAATCAACGCACGTTTTCAGATTGAGGTCATTCCTCAAGCATTAACTTATGTTGGCTATCGTCGCATCGAATTCGATACGAATGATTTCAGTGACCTTCGATTGGATAGAAGCATTCACCTAGGTATGAAGTTAACCTTCTAGTGAATCGCCTTATCGAGGTGATGCGCCGCCTGCGTGATCCGAAAACCGGTTGTGCGTGGGACAGAGAACAGAATTTTAAATCCATTGCCCCGTACGCAATTGAAGAGGCGTATGAGGTGGTGGATGCCATTGAACGCGAGGATCTGGCTGATTTAAAAGATGAGCTGGGTGATTTATTGCTGCAGGTGGTGTTTCACTCACAAATGGCTAGCGAATTAGGTGAATTTGACTTTAACGATGTGGTTAGCGGTATCGTTAATAAAATGATTCGTCGCCATCCTCATGTATTCGGCAATGAAAATTTTTCAAATACTACCGACGTGAAAGCCTCTTGGGAGGCAATAAAGGCGCAAGAGAGAGCTGAGAAGCAGTTAAGCCAAGGTTTAACATCCAGTGAAAATCCCCCGCCTGCCTCTGCCCTTGATGGAATCGCCAAATCGTTGCCGGCATTAAAACGTGCTGACAAAATTCAAAAACGTGCAGCTCGAGTCGGCTTTGATTGGCCAAATGCAGCTCCAGTGTTCGACAAAATTAAAGAAGAAACCGATGAAGTAAAAGAAGCGGTTGCTCGCTCAAATGCGGTTGATATTGAAGAAGAGCTGGGGGATCTGCTATTTAGCGTTGTCAATTTAACCAGGCACTATGGTGTGGACGCTGAAATGGCTTTAGCCAAAGCCAATAAGAAGTTCAGTGGGCGATTTATGCATGTTGAACAACTGGCTCGCGATCAAAATGCGGACATGAATGCTCTTTCCCTGCAAGAGCTAGATGCCTTGTGGGATGAGGCGAAAAAACTTTAATTAAACAGAACTTCTAACCCAGCGGCTTGCACGAAACGGGGTTAAGTCGATGTCTGTGGGTTCGCCGCTAATTTGCTGAGCTAACAATTTTCCAGTAATTGGACCACTCATCATGCCTATGTGTTGATGCCCAAACGCAAGCCATAGATTGTCGTGTGCGGGTGCTTGATCAATGATGGGTTTACTGTCTGGCAAAGTCGGGCGATTACCGCACCATATCGGATCATCTGTAGGCCCTGCAATTGGGAAGGCTTCGTGTGCACGCGGTATGACTTGGTTAAGTTGGGCATAATTTGGCGGTGCATCTCGTCTGGCAAGTTCTACCCCAGTGGTTAGTCGAATGCCTGCTTCCATTGGTGCCATAATGTACCCTGCGTCTACATCGTAAAGCGTGCGATGTAAGGTGGCACTACCTTCGGGGTGAAAGTGTTGATGGTAACCGCGTTCAACACCTAAGGTTACGCGATACCCTAAAGGCTTTAAAACATCAGCACTCCAAGGGCCTGCCGCCACCACTAAATGCTCGGTGGTAAGAGTTGACTTTCCGTGCAACGTAAAGTGTTTGCCATCGTATGACAAAGACTTTATAGATTGCTGTACCACGGTTCCCCCATCGGCAGCAAATTGATTGGCGTATTCTGATATTAACGCGCCTGGGTTATTCACATAAGCGCTGTCGGTTAATAAGTAACCGCCGCGAAAAATACGTTTTAATGAAGGCTCTAAGTCGTAAATCTCATCGGTAGTAAGTACTTTGGTTCCAATATGATGGCGCTCGTACATCTGCCCATTAAAATCGTTTAGCTGGTATCCATTGGAATTTCTAAACACTTTTAACCAACCCTGTTCGCTAAGGCGATGCATGTTGCCGGTGCGTTGCATAAACGCTTTGTGTTCATCTAAGGCGGGTGTGCATAACTGATACAGAGCTTCAACGGTATCGTTGGTGTCTTGTTTGTTGGCGTGTTTAAGAAATTGGGCAAGCCAAGGAAATTCAAGTGCGATTCTTGCCAGCGTGTACCGTATCTGCGGTTTATTATTCAGTAGATACTTGGGTAACGATTTCCACAGTTCGTGATTGTTTAATGGAATGAACGAGCTTGAATTGATAACACCTGCGTTGCCAAACGAGGTTTTTGAAGCAGGTTTTGCCGCATCAACTAAGGTAACATGCCAACCGCGCTGTTGAAGATGCATGGCGGTTCCAACACCAACCGAGCCTGCACCTAACACTGTGATTTCTTTAGCCATGGCTCATGGTACATGAGCCTTGAGGGTAGAATCCAGTCACCTACAATTTCAGCATTGTAGGTGACTGGAATTTCTCATTTTACCTCGTGCACAGCTTTCGGTATCAGGTGGAGCACGTGCCGCACGTTAGTTAAACCGTATCTAAATGCTTAAGTTATCGATGTCCGATAAAATAGTGGCACTGTTGTCTTTATTTATAATACTAAGTAGGGAATTGCTTTTCAAAGCGTTAATCGTTTTCTGATCGTATTTGTAAACATCATCTCTAAACTGCAATCGCCCCGCTTCATCAGTAAACGTTGTTAGATAAACAATATGAGAATCAACCGGGTTGTTCAAATCGTACTGTTTCGTTTTGGTCGAATCTAAAAAGCTTTGCGTGCGAACCTGTGACTCACCATCGAGTTGCAGCAAAAGAGATGCTAACCGGTCAGGGTCGTGCAATCGGACGCAGCCGTGGCTGAATGCACGGCGCTCACGACCAAACAAATCTTTGGCTTGGGTGTCGTGAAAATAGATGGCGTACTTATTCGGCATTAGAATTTTTAAATCACCTAAAGCGTTATTGTCCCCAGCTTTTTGCCGAATGGTATAAGGGAAGGGTTTTTGATGGTAGATGTTTCTAGAAACGCGGCTAAACGGTACTCGTATAAATTTCCCTTCTTCCCAACCCAACAGCTCATAATTATTGCGTTCCAAATACCCTGGGTTTTTAAGCTCTAAGGGCACCAGCTCATTATTAGCTATGCTGGCTGGCACAGTCCAAGTTGGTGCTGATACCACATGTTTTATCGTTTCGCTAAATTGTGGCGTGCGATGTTTTAACTTTCCAACAACAACCGCCATGTCCGCAATTTTTTGCTCGCCGTTATGCATTCGAACGCGGTAATCAGGAATATTGGCAATCACGCGTTGGAAGCCTAAATCGCGTGGTAGCCAGCGATATCGCTCAAGGCTAATAACAACCGCTGTGATATCGTCATTAACTGAACGATTCATGGCAGCTGTCGTTTTCTTTCCAATAATTCCTGAAGGCTTTATATGATGACGCTTTTGGAAACTAATTACCGCTTCTTTAAAGTACTCATCATACTGATCATCAATGCCAGATGATCCGTCGTAATCTTTAGTTTCTAACAATCGAAGTTTTGCGCTTCTTATGGCTTCGTGTGTAGCACCTACGCTCAGTTCACCTGCATCTGGAACCTGTGTGCGTTTAACGCCAGAACTTTTTTCGTACATTAAGTTGTCTAGCGAATTTTGCAGCAGTACATAATCGGTATGAGAAGGTGCCAGTTTTTGGAAAGCTTCATCCACGCTTATCTGGCCTTGTCTAACAAGTTCGTAATAAGATTTAAGATCAGGTTTAGGCGAGCTTCGGTAATAGTAATCGTGCACTTTGCGGCCTTCAACAATACTAGAACCTAAATGATCGGCCAGCTTGTAGAAGGCATCGTCTAATGTCGACTCAAGTGAGGAAAGCGTTTTTTGACGCTCTTGCGTCGATAAATTGCCGCTGTTCAGTTCTTTTTTTAAGGCAACAATTTTATCTAAGTGATAGTTGGCAGGATTCAGCCCGTGTCTTACGCTGCCTTGAATCTGCCGAGCGAGTAACTCGACGTTATATGAGGTGAATCCTTGGCCATCAACCCAGGGGCTAGTGGATTGCTCATAAACCGCATCGGCGGCTTGAGATTGGGTCTCATTAGAGGCATAAAGAGTGGGTGTGTGCGAGAGTAGTAGGGCCGAGAAGGCCGCTGCAATAGCATTTTTGGCAAACTTAACTTTTTTCATGGTACAGAACTCTTCTGGTTCTTTGCTGCGTTTTAATGCTGTCTGGTGCAGATCCATCAGGCCAGCGATTTAGTAAATCTCCTGTGTATGTAAAACGACGTAAATTCGGTTTCCTGAATCCCTTTTGTGCTCACACTGGGATGAAACCGACATTTCGAATTGGCACATTTATTCCTTACTTTGTTTTTTGATAACCGCAATCACGTGGGTAAGTTGAATGAACGCTAAATTCTCTACGTTGGCCGTGGCCCTTAGCCTGGCTCTAGGGCTGCCGATGGGCGGCAATTTACATGCTGAAGAGGCTGCAAGCATCGATGCTGCGCTTAACATCGACAACAAGCCGCCAACCAGCGATGAAAATCAATGTTTTGCACGAGTAAGTGTGCCAGCGGTATACCGAACAGAAGAGATTAAAACGGAAACCCGCGCTGAGGTTTCTCGATTCACAATTACACCTGCTGTATTTGAAAACGGTGTGGAAACCGTTATTACTTTGCCCGAACATCAAAGTATTGAAGCGGTGCAGCCTGAAATCATTGAGCGCGCGGAAACAGTTGAAATTTTCCCCGCCTCCCAGCAATGGGTAAGAGGATCGTTAGAAGGTAATCAGCCGATCACTAAAGGTGAGATGGCAGACATCGCCGCATCAGGTGTGGATGTGGGCAACGTTGAGCCGGGTACCTGTTTAGTAGAGCACTTCTCTGAAGCTACTTTGCAAGATATACCGACAAAGATCTTGGTAAGTGAAGCTACCGAACGTCTAAGCGTTGAAGAGGCGGTTCTAAAAGAAGATACGGTATCTGTAATCACAAAACCTGAATTTACTTTGTTGGTAGAGGTTCCACCAACTTATAACGACGGTGTAGAAAAAATTCAAATTGCTTCTGCCACAAAGCAATGGAAAACCGATTGCGGTGCTGTGCAACAGGTTGATCACATGACGGGTGAAACTCTGTGCTTGGTCGATGTGGCTGCACAGTTTAAAGAAATACCCACAAAGGTACTTGATGTGCCTGCGTTAATTACCGAAGTTAATAAAGATGCTGAGACCGAATCGGTAAAAATTCAAGTATTGGTAAGCGATGCGAAAGAAGTTCGTGAAGCAGTTGCTGAGGAATTTGATTCGATTGATCGTCAACGTATATCAAAGCCTGCCCAATACTCTTGGCTTGTCAAAGGGCAAAAGCCTGCGTTTGGTGCAAAGGCTACCGGGCGTACTGCCTGTTTTGTTGATCGCCCAGCGCAAATGGCTGAGTACACTCGAAAAGTGGTTAAAACCCCAGGGCGTTTCATTGCCAAAACCATCGCAGAAGAAACAGCATCAGTGGAAATTGAACAAATGGTTTCGGCTGCGAGTAAAGCGCCTTACAAAGAGCCTGCAACGTTTGAAACGGTTGAACGTAAGATAAAAGTAAGTGATGCCAAAATCGAATGGAAGCCGGTTTTGTGTCAGGTTAATTTCTCAGAAGATATTATCAGTCAGGTACAAGAGGCACTGGTTAGAGAGGGTTATGAGCCAGGGCCTATTGATGGCATTATGGGGCGAGGTACTTCCAATGCCATCAGTTCTTATCAAAAATCGAACAAGTTAGCCGATGGTGGCTTAACTATTGAGACGTTAGAAAAACTGGGCATCAAACTATAGTTAATTTGCTATAAAGCGCGATGTTAAGTTGCGGCAGATCCGAACCATTCGGATCTGCCGTTTTTGTTAGTAGCTCCAGTTCACCACGTTCAATAGCTGAGCCTCTGTTAAGCCTTCGGTTAGCGGGCTAGCCAATGTTGGCGTTTCATTGAATAAGCTAGCTAAATCTCGTGCATTGTCTTGAGTGACCGACATGCCGTGAAAGAGCATCAAAGATCGAGTCTCTCCGGCAGGGACAGATACATCAATACGTGCCGATAGGCCTTCTGGTCCCCAGCAATTAAACACGGTTGTGCTGGTGAAAACTGAGCTGGATAAGGGTGTGCCTGGGCCATAGAACACGGTTGTGTTCGCAGGATCTCCACGTTCGCCGTTACTGCCATCATCAGTAATCACCCAGCGATCATCGGCACCGAAGGTGGTGTCTTCGCTACTGGTTGTGATTATGCGATTGCCACGATCTGCTCCAAAATTCGACGCCCAATTGATAACAACAAAAATATCTTCTGTGCTGTCGTTAGTGAATGAGGTTAGGTTTCGTAACACAGGTAAGCTACTTACCGCGTGATATTCGGTGCTGATTTGCAAATTCGCAATGGGAACCGAGGCGTAGTTAGACGTTGAGCTGGTAGCTGAACGTAACCAGCCACCCACTTGTGTGCCGTTAACCCACATTAATGACCCAAAGTCGAACGCATCACCGTTGTTAGGCAGTCTGGCATCCGAGATTCCTACGCCCGAACCTGCGCCAGCAGAAAAAGAGCATGAACCACTTGGGCCTGTTCCGCTAGAGGTTGTTAACCCATCGCTTATAAACCATGAGGCCATGCCACCTGATCCTGTTAAGGTGGCGCGATTTGCTTCGGCCCCGTTAACCGGTTCATCTTCAGGTGTGGTTATTAATATCGTTGCGGCGCGGCTTCGAATGCCGTCGTTATCCACCGAGTAGATATCGTATGTGTAGTCTGTTTCTGGTTGCACGCTGCCATCGTAGAAACTCAACGCATCCAGTCGGTCGGTAATTTGCTCATCATCACGAAAGATGTCATAACCGATTACTACCCCATCTTCATCTGAGCCACGTGACCAGAAAATTTCAAGATCATAGCCTGAGTATTGAATGCTGGTTAAGCCCGGTGGCTCTGTTGGTGCCCCTGGAATTTCAGCAAAATCAGGGTCTGTGCCGGCGATTAATTCATTTAAGTTGCTAACTTCGTCGCCATCATTGTCCCAACTTGTTGAATCAAATTCATCGGCTGATACGGTGAATGTTTGGGTTTCTTGTGCGGCGGTTTCCACACTGGAATCGTAAGTGGCCAGTGTGGTGGAACCGAAGTGATCGTAGAACACAATGCGCAATTCAGATGTTGAATTGGCTGGCAGTGTTTCTTCGATAGCCCAAGTTTCATCCACTACCCAGCCTGCTTGTAATTCAGTATCGCCAACGAATACATCCAGTTGCAATTCTTCTGATGAATACGCAGGCACAGTGATATCAAAAGTGACTCTTGTGGAAGTAACCACAGGTGCAGGCGGTTCAGGTGGTGTCTCAGGTTGAACAGGTGCTGCAGGTGTTACTGGTTCGCTTGGCTGTGAAGGTGCAGCCGGTTGTGCAACCGCAGGGGGTGTTTCATTTTGTGTAGGCACAGTGGCAGGGTTGTCGCCATTGCTGTCATCGTTCGAAGGATTAACCATAGGTGTAGAGACTGTGGGCGTGGTGCCGTTATCAAGTATCGGGCTGGGTGTTATGACACCGCTGCCGCCGGGTTGATTGCCTGATGGGGTTAACGAGGTTGTGTCAGTAGGCTGAACTGTTGCTGCTGTATTCGTATTGCTGCTGTCGCCGCCAGAGGATCCGCAAGCGCTTAGAACAAGAGATAAGGCTATCAGCAAGGTGTTACGTGTTGTTTTGAGGTATTGAGATTTCATACCAGACTCCCTAGTCAATCAGAGCACCAGTATCTCTCGAATAACTAATTGGAAAGTGGTATTCATACCGATGGATGTAAATATCGGTAATAAGATGCGGCAAGTTGGGCATTATGCGCACTAGTGGACGAGTATTTGATGAGCTTTATGTGTTGCTGAGTCTCAATTAATACGTCACCTATGCTAAAGATTACAAAAGAAGCTAGGTTAAGTAGCCGCATTAGGAATCTAGGTTAAGAAGATTACATCAGCGCTTTTAATCGCTCTAAGTAAGCCTGTTCATCAGGCGCCACCCCTTGGCGCTGGGCATCCCATAAAAATTCACCCAAGCATTCCATCATTCGGTGTTCCACTTCATGCCCATCTTGATACTTTAAAAGTAAAGAGCGAGTAATGGATTGAATGCCGTTGGGGCGATTGGTGCCTACTTGTTCGCGAAGCGCTAAATGCAAAGATAAATGCAGGAAAGGGTTTTCATTAGCGTGTTCAGATGTGAAGTCTTGATCGAGTACATCGTCGTCTTGCAACATGAGTTCGTGATACCACGGATGTTCTTCAACTAAGTCAGCAATTTGTTTATCTAATGGAGCCAATGTTTCATTTGCCAATCGGCGTCGCCACGCTTGTCGAAACTGATCACGCAGCTTTTTACGATCTTCACTGAATATCATGATTGCACTCTTTTTTCTCGATAAGTGTCGATGGCGTTTTTAGCCGCTAGCATCAAACCTAGTGTAATAAACGCACCAGGTGGCAACAAGGCTATCAACAAGGTTGTACCTAGCCATTCCCGAATTGCTCCTAGCGTTATCAAAACGACGGCAAATCCTGCGCCCATGATAAGTGCATCCAGTAATGCATCGCTTACTGAATGATGGCGAGCGTACACTTCTGCGCGACCTAAAATAAGGCAGTTCGTGACGATTAGGGGTAGAAAAATTCCTAATGATCGATGCAAGGCTGGGGCGTAGGCCGCCATAAGTTGTTCAATAACGGTAACGGTGCCTGCAATAACCAACACCGACATGGGAATACGAACACTGGTGATAATGTAATGGCGACACGCTGCAATTACTGTATTGGACACGCACAGTGTGAAAAGTGTTGCGGCTGCAAGCGCTGCGCCATTTATAACGCTGTTGCTCACCGCTAACAATGGGCATAGGCCCAATAACATCACAAGAGCTGGGTTTCTATCCCATAGCCCGTCTTGCCAGCGCTGCTTGCGCTGTTCGTGTTGAGATTGGCTAGGAGATTGATCGCTCATCTACCCAGTGCCTTGTTTTCTATTGTTGCCTGAAATTGTTGTTGTAATAAGGCAAGGCCTTGAGTTTCGTGCCAATGCAATACTCGGTAAACCGCATTGACCACGGCTCTGGGTGTAATCGTTGCTCCGGTGAATTGATCGAAACTGCCGCCATCTTTTTTCACAGCCCATTGTTCCTTGGTTAGTGTGGTAAGTGATGCGTTATCAAAGTTTTTAATCCAGGAAGATTTAACTATTTCTATGTCATCTCCCAGTCCTGGGGTTTCTTTATGGCTAATAACCCGAACGCCAAGTAATGAATGATTGTCGTGAATGGCAATGAGCAGAGCAATGTCACCTGTGTACCCATCGGGTGCGATTGCCGTGACGACACTGCCATTCCATTTTGCATCTTTAACAATAGGGTACACGCGCAAAGCAGTGACGCTGCCTAAAGCTGAATGCTGGAAATCAAACGCATGAGTAATCATTTTCTCATCGTGCAGCGACGGAGGAACGATTTCATTTAAGCTTTGTTGAATCCATTGTTCATTGGCGCGCTCTATGGGGGCAGACGTTAACCAAGCCACAACGCTTACAATGAATACGGTTGTTAGTGCAATCACTGCCAGTCGTATGCCTGCGTTCACGGCTTAGTTTCCAATACAAAGCATCGATCTAGCAAAGGCACGGCGCAATTCATAAGCAGCACAGCGAATGCGATACCTTCAGGATAATTAGAGAAGCTCCGCAGGGCAACGGTTATGAAACCTATACCTGCACCGTATAAAAGCCTTGCCTTTAAGCTGCTTGGGGCGGTAACTGGGTCTGTTGCAATAAAAAAAGCACCCAACATCATCGCACCCGATAAAAGCATGGACGAGGGCGGTAACGTGTGTTGAGGGAATGCCCAATAGTGTAAGCCGTGCGCCACTGCTGCGCTAAGTAGCATGGCTATGGGTATGTGCCATCGAATGATACCGCGTGCTAACAAATAAAGCCCACCGAATAACCACGCAACATTAATTGCGTTCCATGGCCACGGTGATAGGGTGTGTTCGTATACCGATAACCCTTGTCGTTCTAAGTCGCGTAAACGATCAAGTACCGTGGCTTGCGTTATGGAGTCCCATGCGTTTGCCGCTTGTGAAAATTCAGTGGGGCTAATCCAAGCGGTCATGGTTTTTGGAAAACTGATGAGTAGTACGGCGTAGCCCACCATGGCAGGATTAAAAGGGTTTTGACCCAAGCCACCAAATACGTGTTTGCCAAGTAAGCTCATGCTGGCTGCGCCAATAATAAGTTCAAACAGAGGCAGCCCTGGCGGCAGGCAAAGCCCAAGTAGCCAAGCGGCTAACAGCATCGAGCCGTCTAGTATTGCAGGCGTTGCTGGGCGTTGCCTGAGCATCTGCACGAAGGCTTCGCAGGCCACAGAAACCAACATAATGACTGAAATGTTGACGATGATTCCAGCACCGAACCAATACACCATCAAGACGGTGCCGGGTATCAATGCCAACATGACGTTCATCATGATGTTACCGGTACTTCGGGTTGGCAATGAAAAGGCGTTGTTCATGAGGAGGGGCGCTTGTTTTTTACGCGTTCAAGCGCAGCTTTTATATCTATTGCTGATTGACTGCGCTGTGCAGCTACTTTGCGTCGCTGTGCATCGGCCTTGGCCTTATCAAGGGCGCGCTGTTGTTCTCTTGTGTTGTGTTTCTCCGATCGAGCTTTTGCCATTACGGCATTTTGTTCCGCTGCGCGTTGGTGTTTGAGTTCATCCTTACCGTGCTGGAACCACGATGTTAATGGAATGTTTGCTGGGCACACTAAATCGCAACACCCGCATAAAATACAGTTGTCTAATGCATATCGTTGAGCGGTGTCCGTGTCTTGTGCTGATACGGCTGAATACAGTTCTTGTGGAAGTAGGTTAACTGGGCACACGGTTGCGCAATCTGTGCAGCGAATGCAAGCAGATTGCGGTTTTTTTATAGGCATAGCGCCCACCAACAATGCGTTGCTTGTAGCCATAACAGGGGTGGAATCATTTGTTTGAGTAAAGCCGCTTAGCGGTCCACCAACCGATACGCTAGCTCGGTTTTCATTCAGTGATTTTGCAATGAATGGATTTACGGAGGCGGCAAATTGCACTGTTGAATCGATGGGCGTGCCAAAGCGCACTTGTAAATTCACGCTGTGTTTTAAATCTTGAGTGGTCACTGAAAGAATTCTTTGTGCTGAAAATAGGCCTTTCCATGCTTGGTGAATAGCGAGCACTGTGGCCACATTAATGCACAGAACGCCAAACTTTGCCGCTGGTTGCCCTTGCGTTAGTTGAATGCCGGTAAGTCGTTGCACCAACGTGCTTTCAGCACCACTAGGGTAGATGGCTGATAAGGGAGCCAGCTGCATAGTGCTTTGCTGTGCAAGAAGCGCTTGCGTGAGTTTTTCAATGGCTGTCGTTTTATCGTCTTCAATGGCCAGTAAAGCGTTGCTAACATTTAACCACTTACAAAGTGCATCACAGGCTTCAATGACAGCAACTGAGTGATTTTGTATTAACGCATCATCGCAATTTATGCCAGGTTCGCACTCCACCGCGTTAACGATAAGTGTGGGTGCGTTGTGTTCCATTACTCGTTGAATTTTTTTAGCCGTATTGAACCCAGCCCCTCCTAAACCATGCACGCTGCAACGTTCAATGCGTTGCAGTTTTTCCTCAGCGCTGTCATCACACAACGTAATGTTTGGCAGCGTTAAAAAATCATCTTGGCCATCGGCGGCTAACGTTAAAGTTTTTACTTTGGTGAGCGACGGGTGTGGCCAAGTGTGGTGGGTAAGCTGGGTGATTGTGCCTGAGGTAGGCGCAATAACTCCCGATGCAATGAGTTCTCCACCCATTACTTTGTCACCTACGGATACGTTGGGTTGAAGCACATCTCTTTGATAATTAACTAAGGGTAGGTAGTAATGCGTTTGCAGCGGCATTGCATGAAGAGTTGAATCTATGTGTGCGCCGCTGGGTGTTTGCAGTGCAAGCCCTCCAGGTAAATCTTGAATAGATTCCTTAATCATGAGCACGCGCAGGTTTTGGATAACGCCATTGGCTAACCTCAGGCTTTGCCGGCACTAAGCTAATGCAGTCAACCGGGCACGGTTCGATACACAGCTCGCAGCCGGTGCAATCCTCTGCAATCACGGTGTGCATGAGTTTGGTGCTGCCAATGATGGCATCTACTGGGCATGGCGGAATGCATAAGGTGCACCCAATGCAAGCGGCTTCGTCTATAAAAGCCACTTGAGGTTCTTTATGAGTTCCATAATCAACATTCAACGCAACAACAGGTACACCTAAAACTTCTGCTAATGCCTCAATTGTGGAATCACCCCCTGGAGGGCATTGGTTGATATTTGCTTGTCCTGTGGCAATTGCTTCAGCGTAGGGCCTGCAACCTGGAAAATTGCATTGAGCACATTGAGTTTGTGGCAAGCAGTCGTTGATGCGCTCAACTAATACATCGGATTGATTTCCGCTGGCGCTTAAGCGAGAGAATCCGTAGCCAATTCCTGTGCACAGAAGAGCCAATCCAATTAAGGTTAACCACAACACATCAAGTTACCCCCGCAAAACCCATGAAAGCAAGAGACATGATGCCCGCCGTTATAAATGCGATTGCGGCACCTTGAAAGGGTTTGGGAATGTCGGCACGTTCTAGTCGTTCACGCATGGCCGCAAACAACACCAGCACTAAGGTGAATCCGATGGCTGCTCCAAAGCCTTGCAATAAAGCCACTAACAAGGTGCTTTGATGCTGTGTGGCCAGTAATGCCACCGCCAGCACGGCACAGTTAGTGGTGATTAAGGGTAAGTACAAGCCCAGCACTTGATGGAGTAGCGGGCTGTGGCGCCTCATCACTAGTTCGGTAAATTGCACAACGACAGCGATGATAAAGATGAAACCAATGATTCGAAGGTATTCCAAATCAAGTGGCATTAATACATATGTTTGTAGTAAATGACTTAAAGCGGCGGCAAGTGTTAATACAAAGGTAGTGGCAACTCCTAAACCTAGCGCATTAATGACTCGGTTCGATACACCCATAAACGGGCATAGGCCAAGAAACTGCACCAGTACGAAATTATTAACAAATACCGCACTGATCAGTATCAGTAGCCACTCACTCATGTGTTACTTAACACGCATGCCTGGGGTTGCACCCTCATCAGGCGATAAAATGTATAAGTCAGAACCGCCTGGGCCTGCTGCTAATACCATGCCTTCAGATAAACCAAATCGCATCTTGCGTGGTTTTAAGTTTGCAATCATAACGGTGTGTCGGCCAATTAAATCCTCTGGCTTATAGGCTGACTTAATGCCTGCGAACACGTTGCGTTGCTCTAAGCCGATGTCTAAAGTTAATTGCAATAGTTTATCGGCACCCTCAACCGGTTGTGCATCAACGATGCACGCGATACGAAAATCCAGTTTCGAAAAATCATCGATTTCAATGGTGTCCATGATGGGAGGGATGTCTTGTGTTGATGCTGCTTGGCTTGCTGGGGCCGCAGCTTCTGGCCCTGCGCTTTCTTTGGTTGCCTCTAACACCGCTTGCACTTGTTTGTCTTCTACGCGCATCATCATTGGTTTGTACGCATTAATACTGTGATTCACCAAGGGAGATTTTAAAGATTCAAGAGTCAGCTTGGTATTTAAAAATTTTTCCGTTTTTGTTGCTAATTCAGGTAGAACTGGTGATAAGAACGTAATGATCAGTCGGTAATAATTTAAGCTAACCGTGCAAATATCTTGCACCGCCTGCTGCTGATCGTCTTGTTTGATTTTCACCCACGGCTCAGCATCGTTAATGTACGTATTGGCGTGTTCTGCAAGTAACATAATTTCGCGCATAGCTTTGCCGAATTCACGTTGCTCGTAATAATCTAAAATAATTTGCTGGGTGCTGATCATTTGATCGTAGTTATTCTGTTCAGCCGCTGGGTAGTCTGTTGACAATTTCCCATCAAATTTCTTAGTAATAAAGCCTGCACAGCGGCTAGCGATATTCACCACCTTGCCCACAAGATCAGAATTCACACGAGTGATGAAGTCTTCTAGGTTTAAGTTTAAGTCGGTAACTGAATCGTTTAGTTTTGCCGCATAGTAGTAGCGTAAATACTCAGGGCTCATGTGATCAAGCCAAGTGCGCGCAGTAATGGATGTGCCGCGAGACTTCGACATTTTGGCACCATCTACGGTTAAAAAGCCGTGGCAAAAAACACCGTTTGGTTTTCTAAAGCCTGCGTTTTCTAGCATAGCTGGCCAGAATAAGCAGTGGAAGTTAGCAATGTCTTTACCGATGAAGTGATACACCTCATGATCGCTATCAGGTTTCCATGTGTCTAAGTAATCAAAGCCTTCTTTGTCACCTAAATGTTTGTGGGCGGCGATATAACCAATAGGTGCATCAAGCCATACATAAAAATATTTACCCGGTGCATTAGGAATTTCAAATCCGAAGTAAGGGGCGTTGCGAGAGATATCCCAATCTTGTAAGCCACTGTCTAACCACTCTTTGAGTTTGTTGGCCACTTCATTTTGTAAAGTGCCACTGGTTGTCCATGCTTTTAGCATGTCGCCGAATTTACTCAGTGCGAAAAAATACTGTTCTGAGTCTTTTAAGACAGGTGTTTTACCGGACACTTGGCTGATGGGGTTTTTCAGTTCAGTAGCATCGTAGGTGGCGCTGCATTTTTCACAGTTGTCGCCGTATTGGTCTGCGCTGTTGCAGTTTGGGCATTCGCCTTTTACGTAGCGATCTGGCAGGAACATGCTCTCCTGCTCATCAAACAATTGTTTGATGGTGCGCTTTACGATGTGACCGCCATCGTTCAAGCGGTTATAAATTAACGTGGCTAGCTCTCGATTCTCTTCAGAGTGGGTGGTGTGGAAAACGTTGGGGCTGAGTAGAAAGTCTTGAATGTCGGCTTCGTGGCTTGCTTTTACCTTCTCGATAAGTGCTTCGGGTGAAATCCCTTCAGCCTGCGCTCGAAGCATAATAGGGGTGCCATGAGCATCATCTGCCCATACCCAAGTACAGTGATTGCCAGCTAGGCGCTGGTAGCGCACCCAAATATCGGTTTGGATGTGCTCCAGAAGGTGACCAATATGCAGCGGGCCGTTCGCGTATGGCAAGGCGGCGGTCACAAGAATCTGTCGAGTCATTGCTCTTCGGTGTATAGTTTGCGGTTCGCCTTACAGTCTAACAGCCTGCCCTACTGCGAGCCACGAAACACCATGTCTGAACTGTCCAAGGACCGAGTCGAGTCCATTGTTAATAGCTTTGTCGATCCACATTTAGAGCTCACCTTCGGTGAGGCCAATGTGGTGAATTCTGTGGATGTGAATGGCAACGAGGCCATTGTGTCTCTGACGCTTCCGTATCCTGCTGAAAAATATCAGGTGTCTTTGCAGCGGCAATTGCAAGATGCGATCGCTTCGGGCTGTGAAAACGATGCGACTCAGCTCTCATTATCGGTGAACACCAAAATCATTGCGCATTCGGTGCAACAAGGGGTTAAACGCTTAGAGCGCGTAAAAAATATCATTGCCGTGGCTTCGGGAAAAGGCGGTGTGGGCAAAAGTACGACGTCGGTGAACTTGGCGCTCTCGCTGGCTGCAGAAGGCGCATCCGTAGGCTTACTAGATGCCGATATCTACGGCCCCAGCCAGCCTCGTATGATGGGGCTATCTGGCCAGCCTGAAAGTTCGGATGGCAAAACCATCGAGCCGATGGAAAACTACGGCGTGCAAACCATGTCGATCGGTTTCTTAATCGAAGAAGATACGCCAATGGTATGGCGTGGCCCGATGGTGACGCAGGCATTAGAGCAATTGCTTAACGACACCAACTGGCGCGACCTAGATTATCTGTTGATTGATTTACCCCCAGGTACCGGCGATACACAGCTGACACTTGCCCAAAAAGTGCCCGTCAGTGGGGCCATTATCGTTACCACCCCACAAGATATTGCGTTGTTGGATGCTCGCAAGGGCTTGAAAATGTTTGAAAAGGTTTCTGTGCCTATCTTGGGAATTGTGGAGAATATGTCCACCCATATTTGCAGTTCTTGCGGTCACGAAGAGCACATCTTTGGCTCCGGTGGTGGTTCTAAGATGGCCGAAGAGGCTAGTGTGAATCTATTGGGCGCGTTGCCATTAGAGATGGGCATTCGTCTGCAGGCTGACAGTGGAAAGCCCACCGTGGTGGCAGAGCCAGACAGCCGGACTTCCGATATTTACAGAGAAATCGCTCGTAAAGCGGCAGCGCGTTTATCTCGACAAGCCAAAGATTATTCGGATAAATTTCCGAAAATAGTTATTCAAAACACCTAAACAGCGACAAAGAAAAAGTTAAATGAGCATTAAGTCCGATAAGTGGATTCGGCGCATGGCGGACAGCACCGGCATGATTGAGCCGTTTGAAGCGGGCCAAGTTCGCGTTGATTCAAGCAATGAACGAATCGTCTCCTATGGCACCTCAAGCTACGGCTACGATGTTCGCTGCGCCGATGAATTTAAGATATTCACCAATATCAATCACGCCGTGGTCGATCCCAAAGCATTCGACCCAGATAGCTTTGTCGATCTAAAATCGGATACCTGCATCATTCCCCCTAATTCGTTTGCTTTGGCCCGCACGGTGGAATACTTTCGAATTCCTCGAAATGTACTCACGGTGTGTTTGGGCAAGAGCACCTACGCTCGCTGTGGAATTATCGTCAATGTAACGCCACTGGAACCCGAATGGGAAGGGCATGTGACGTTGGAATTTTCTAACACCACCCCGCTGCCTGCCAAAATTTACGCTAACGAAGGCGTCGCTCAGATGTTGTTCTTCGAAAGTGATGAAGTGTGCGACACCTCCTATCGCGATCGTGGCGGTAAGTATCAGGGTCAAACGGGCGTTACACTGCCGAAAACCTGATGAATCAGTATTATCTTTTTACGACATCTATCATATGATAGACAAATCCGATTTGCGGATAGGCCCGAAATTTGGAAAGATAGGGTCAGTGATTATTTAGAGGTGCCACATGATAGACAAAGACGGTTTTCGTCTGAATGTGGGCATTATTCTCAGTAACGATTCCGGTCAGGTGTTTTGGGCAAGGCGTGTTGGTCAAAATGCGTGGCAGTTTCCTCAGGGCGGAATCGATGACAAAGAAACAGTGGAAGATGCCATGTTTCGAGAGCTTCGGGAAGAAACCGGGCTAGAAAGACGGCATGTGAAAGTGTTGGGGTGTACCGAAGATTGGCTGAAGTACAGACTGCCTAAGCGTTACGTGCGCAAGAACCAAACGCCCACGTGCATAGGTCAGAAGCAAATTTGGTACATGTTGAGAATGGTGGCCGACGAGCAGGCTTTCGATCTGGCGAGTTGCGATAAGCCAGAGTTCGATCACTGGCAATGGGTGGATTACTGGGAGCCATCGAAGCAAGTGATATTTTTTAAGCGTAAGGTGTATAAAAAGGCCTTATCAGAGCTAGAACCCCTACTAA
Source organism: uncultured Granulosicoccaceae bacterium (assembly GCA_938035125.1). Taxonomy (GTDB): domain Bacteria; phylum Pseudomonadota; class Gammaproteobacteria; order Granulosicoccales; family Granulosicoccaceae; genus Granulosicoccus. The sequence continues at coordinate 107,274 of CALHNS010000014.1, forward strand.
GGCTTGCCTAACCGCAAGCTTTAGTAGTTTATAGGGGCCTCACAATAACTAAAACAACGATCCCCACCAACATCAATACCGGCACTTCGTTGAACCATCGATACCAAACGTGGCTGCGGTTGTTGGCATCGTTTTTAAACGTCTGCACCAATTTCCAACACCATAGGTGATAACCCATCAGGGCAGCGACCAGTAGCAGCTTGGCTAAGAACCAAGCCTGTTGAATATAAACAGACAACCAGCCAAAAAGCAGCCAAAAGCCGAAAACGAGCGTCAGTATGGCCCCCATGGTGGCGATCGCGAAGAGTTTTCGCTCCATGACTTTGAAAGTGTCGATGGTGGCTGAGTCGGTGGCGCTAGCGTGGTAGACAAACAGTCTGGGGAGGTAAAACAACCCTGCAAACCACGTCACCATAAATATCACGTGTAAGGCTTTTACCCAAAGCATGGCGAACCCGTTGTTGTGTTTATTGAAGTCGCTAGATGATACCTGTGCACGCCCGTAGAGTGAGCCACTGCACAGTTTTTGTGTGCACAGCGTGGCACTTCCTACAGCTTTTGGGACCGATGCCGACATTTTCACTGATTCAGTCGGTCTCGACAAAGTTGGAGCAGGTGGTATGAACAGGTGGCTCAAGGCGCTTATCTTTTTATTGGTGAGCGGCGTTGCAATGCCCGTAGCGGCTAAAGATTCCAGTATTTATTACAGCCTCGGTTTCTCTGATGGTGGTCTTCAAGTGCCGGGTAACGGCTCTAGAAGTTTAGGCACCATTGCAGGTTCCGTTGGAACCCAGCTTTCAAGCCGCATCGGCATAGAGCTGGCATTTGGCGCTGGCTCGGATCAGCCCAGCAGCATTCTCAGTGAATCCTTGGTGCAGTACCAAGCCGGGCTTTTACGCTTAAGCCATATGTGGTCAAACAAAGAGGTTTATTTCCTACTTGGCCATGCTCGTTTGGATGTAGACAGCCGCTTGAATCCAGTCAATGCCGGTAATGCGTTTGGCGTTGGCATTAATTTATTTGGTACTAAAAACGTGGCCATTAACGCGCATGTTTTGAATTTGGCGGGCGGTGAATTTACCTCCGCTGTTATCGGCTTTCAATACTTTGTCGGAGGTGTTCGATGAAGCGTCACTTAAATAGGAAGAAGAGCATGCAAACGACTCGTTTGCTCGCAGGATTAACTTTGGCTGCGTTGGTAACCATAGGTTGCGGTACGCGTGATTCGGAGTTAACGGGTGGAACCGCTGCAAGTTTTAACGCCATTGGTCAAAACACTAACGACACATTATCTCCAGAGCTAGGTGCTGCATTGCCAGGCTTTCGCGAGGTAAGAGTTATCAGTGATGTTGATTCTATTCCAACAGGCAGTACAGAAGCAGCTACCATAACGGTATTTGTTACCGATGAAAACAACAGGCCTTATAGTAATGCTGAAGTGTCTTTTTCATCAGATGGTGGTTTGCTGCAAGACATCGTTCCCACATCTAACGAAAATGGTGAAGCCAGTGCAACGCTGCGTTTAGCCAAAGATTATCGTAACCAAGATATCACGGTGGAAGTTAATTCAAACGGCTCTATCGGTACGGCGGTTGTTCGAGCCACGGGCACAGAGCTGAATTTATCGGGTTCATTGAACCTTAGCGTGGGTGCAAGCACTTCGCTAAGTGCAAGACTAACAGCAGGTGATGAAGAACCTATTCCTAATCAACCGGTGTCAGTCACCTCAGCACGTGGTCACGTCATTGAAATGGGTTCGGATATCACAAGTATTGACGGTGTTGTGAATTTTACCGTTAAAGACCTTACCCAAGCTGATGTCATTACGGTAAAAGCTCTGGGTGATACGGTGACATCAATCGCACCGATCAGTGTCGTTACCGAGCTTTTATCTTTTACCAATTTACGCAATAACGAAGAATTGGCTGTAGGTTCGGTAACTGACGTTGTGGTTAGTTTAACGTCAAGCGGTCAGCCTCTTGCTGGTGAAACACTGCGAGCTTCATTAACTGCGGGCCAGTTATTATCGGCATCTGAGGTTCGTACCAACGGTGCGGGTGAAGCTCGATTTTCAATGACATCCAGCAGTGCAGGCCCTGCTACCTTAACCATCAGTTCTCTTAGCGCATCAGTCGAAGCATCAGTGGATGTGGAGTACATTGCCACTATCCCAACGCAGCTGAGCTTAACCAGTTCATCTTCTCGTGTGTCGTCTCTAGATACAGCCTCTATAATCGCTGTCGTTACAGACAACAACGGCAATGCAGTTAAAAATCAGGAAGTGAATTTTGCCAGTTCAAACCTTTTTGGTGGGCAACTTAATCCTGCATCGGCTACCACTAATAGTGATGGTGAAGCGGTGGTTACATTAACTGCTGGCAGTTCGGCAACTCAGGTGGATGAGCTTAGTATTTCAGCTCAAATCGTGGGCACGGGAGTGGCCGATACAACTCAGCTTACGATAGTAGAGCGTGTGTTGAACGTTACCATCGGTACTTCTAATAAAATTGAAGATCGTGCGCTGAATACTCAGCATGGATTAGCGTTTGTTGTACAAGTGGCTGACGGCGGTGGTGCACCGGTAGAAGGTGCAACGGTTTCTATGTCAGCAAGACCGTTATCTTATCGAAAAGGTTATTTGGAGTTAGTAAACTCTGATGGTGAGTCTTTCGCTGAAGCTCCAATCGATTGGGAGCCAGAAAGATGGAATGCTAGGTACATCAACTGCACTGCAGAAGATACTAATGGCAATAGAATATTAGATCCGGGTGAAGATTTTAATAACAATGGAATTCTTGATCCTCAAGATCCATCGTTATTGGCTCCATTAGGTGGTGGTGTTGAATACCCCACGCTGGTCGGTGACACCTTAACTACTGATGCGCTGGGCACAGGGCTTCTAGAGGTTCTTTATCCGCAAAGTAGTGCTATCTGGGCTCGGGTTGAAATCGTTGCTTTGGCGCAAGCGCTGGGAGCGGAATCTGAAGCTCGATTTGAAACCTCGCTGCCGATGCTGGCGAGCGACCTAGATGATGTGGATGTAGAGCCACCCAACATTGTTAGTCCGTATGGTGTCGATTTGGATTGTTCAAACGACTTTTGAGACTCGATAGACACTACTAAATGCCGGGCTGGCTTAACTTTTGTGTGATCAGTCCGACATTACTTAGGTAACGGATGCGAATAAATGCATTCAACGATAATTAGGGCGATAAATCGTGCTGAAAAAAGATAACTCACCATCAGCGTCAAATTCTGATGAAAACATGCAGTTGCTGCTTAATGCGGCATCGACTGTATCGCTGGTAAGCGAACTAAATCAAAACAATCGAGCGGCGATCTGTAAAACGGCGAAAGTTGTCCATGTGCAACGTAATGATCAACTTCAACCAGAGGCTGCAAATCGTTGGATGATGTTTCTTGTTGAAGGCTCTTTGCAGTTGTTTAATGGTAAAGAGGAAGTTGGTTCAATTACCGCGAACAGCAAAGAAGCTCAGCAGCCATTGTTTTTAGACAAAACAGCGTACACCATGGCAAAGACGTCAGCGGTTGCAAAAGTTGTAAAGTTCGGTCGTGAACAGTTAAGCATTTTATCCAGTGAACAGCAGAAGAATGCCATTCATGTTGTTGATATTCACACAACTGAATTGGATAACATCATTTTAGATGACATGATCAGTACGATTCAATCGAATAAGATGCAGCTGGCTACCTACAGCGAATCAGCTCGAAAAATTCTTATGAAAGTGAATGGTTTGAATGGTGCGCAGGAACTGGTAGACGTAATTCTTACTGACCCTGGTCTTACGGCTCATTTACTCAAAGTAAGTAACCAAACTGATTCTGGCAGCCCCGACTCAACCCACAGTATCCGAGGTGTTATTACCCGATTAGGCATCGATGATACGAAACTGAATATGATCGAGCTACTAAAGAATAATACGATTGTTCCTGCCAGCGAAATCATTGCCGCCAGGTATAAGCGTTATATTCAACGAACTAGCTTATCGTCTTCCATTGCAAATGTATTGGCAGGATCAGTACCTCATCTAAAAGCCGAACAAGCCACTTTGGTTGCCATGATGGCTGACATTGGCGAGTTACTGGTTATTACTCACGCCAATAAATTTGCAGATAAGTTCGAAGACACCGCCGCGCTCTCTACAACGGTTGAGAACCTAAGGCCGGTTATGAACGGCTGGGTGTTAGCAAATTGGGATTTTCCAGCTGACTATATCGAGGCCAGTAATATCGCTCGTGATTGGTACCGAAATCATACGGGTGACATCACATACAGTGATTTAGTGACCGCCTCATTGCTGGTGATTCAATCTCAATTGCCGGAAGCTGTTCATAGCTCAATTCCTGCGGCTGACAATTTATTGCTGGCGCGTCGAATGGAGCAAGCGGGTATCGACTTGCGATCACCTGCATCGATCTTCCAACAGGCGACAAGTAATATAGCAAGCGCTGAACAGACGTTAAAAGCTGCATAACGCGGCAATCTATTGTTGAGCAGTATGTGAAAACGGCGCTCAAAGCGCCGTTTTTTTTTCCAAAATATTATTCAAAGCAACTTAGTCGCCGATTATATGAGTCAATGTATTGACTTGAATTGTGAAAAATTATGCACTTGCAGGGCAAATAACGAGCATTAACTAGCCGTTCGCCTTGCTGATTTATAAATACTTAAAAATCATTGGCGATATTAACCATCGTTTACAGCAAGAAGTTTCCCTTATCGTAATACTATGAGGTGCGAGTAGTCACTTATTGATTCAACTGCGCGCGGGTTCGGTATTTGAGCGGCTAGGAATAATCCTAGTGTCAGCTGAAGATTTTATTTTTTACAAGGAAACTATATCCCAATGAGAGTTCACAACAAATTAATTGCCGAGTTTATTGGCACCTTCTGGCTGGTATTAGGTGGCTGTGGTAGCGCAATGCTGGCAGCAACATTTGGTGCTGATGACGGTATCAATATTGGCCTAGTGGGCGTTTCGTTAGCGTTCGGTTTAACCGTTATGACAATGGCTTACGCGGTTGGCCCTGTATCAGGTGGTCACTTCAACCCTGCGGTATCCATTGGCTTGTTCGTTGGTGGTCGCTTCTCTGGCGGTCAGCTTGTTCCGTACATCATTGCTCAGGTTTTAGGTGCAATCGCAGCAGCTGCCGTTCTTGCAATTATCGTTAAAGGCAATGGTTCAGAAATCGGAACACTTGCATCAAACGGTTTTGGTGATGCATCGCCTGGTGGCTACAACCTATTTGCCGTACTTCTTGTTGAAGTTATCATGACGGCAGCGTTCTTATTCATCATCTTAGGTGCTACTGATGAGCGCGCTGGTACAGCAGCTGGTTTCGCACCAATTGCTATTGGTTTAGGTCTAACACTGATTCACTTGATCTCTATTCCTGTATCAAACACATCGGTTAACCCTGCTCGAAGCACAGGTCCTGCGCTAATCTCTGCGGGTTCTGATTCGACTGCTTTAGTTCAGTTATGGGTATTCTGGGCAGCGCCAATTGCTGGTGCGGTGTTAGGTGCCATTCTGTACAAAATGACTTTGGCTGGTGGCAAGTTCGACGCCGAAGCATAAGTGATGTAAAACGCCCCGTTAATACGCGGGGTGTTGATTTAAAAAAAGGGGCGAACTATCGCCCCTTTTTTCATCCTGTCTTTTAACTTTTAACTTTTAACTTTTAACTTTTAACTTTTAACTTATAGCTCTTAGCTTTCAGCTCTTAACGCTGAGCCTAATGAAATGTTTCAATCTTGTGGCTCTTATCTGGCGCCGATCAACGTTTCCATTTGCTGAATAAACGCTATTTGATCATGAGTTTCTGGCGTTGTTTCGCCACGCGCCGCGCTAACCGTTTCCATGGCGTTATCGGCTTGAAATCCTGCGTGCAGTAAAACTGAACTTGCTGCTAAACCAGAGCGGCCAATTCCACCCCGACAATGAATCACGATATGAGCACCTTGGGTGATGAGTGTGAATAACTCTTCAATGAACTGAGCGAAGTGCGATTGCCTCATAGGTATTGAGTAGTCGTCAATAGGGTATTGCAAGAAAGTTAACTGATGCTTGGCGCACCATTGCTTTTCACTAGCTAGCCCTAATTGATCTGCTTCCGAATGCTCTAATAAAGAGATTAGATGAGTTGTACCAGCGTTACGGATGGCCTTAAATGCTGTTGAAAGGTCAGGTTCGGTGGGCTTGCCCATAATGGCCATTGAGCCCTCACCAATCGTTATCACAGGGTATATCTTTGTAGCCATCTTGCTTTGCCGCTAATGCACTGAGCGCGTTGATGTTTTCTAGTAGACTGATCTGAAATGGTAAAGGAAAATGTGAATATGCGCGCAATGGTGTCGATTGGTGAAGTGATGGCTGAAATTCGCCAATCTCCTGAGTCGAATTTTGACATTGGGTTCGCAGGGGATACGTTTAATACAGCTGTGTATTGTCAGCGGTTGTTAAACACTGATGAGCGAGTTACCTACGTTACGCGAGTAGGGAAAGACCCTTTATCGATGGCTTGGAAACGGTTTGCAAGCCATGAAGGCTTAGATTTATCTTCGGTTTCCTACGACGAATCAGCCAATATTGGTATTTATTCTGTGTCTACGGATGAAGCCGGTGAAAGAAGCTTCAATTACTGGCGCAATCAGTCAGCTGCTCGAAAATTATTCGATACTGCAGAAAATTTAGCATCAATCCCTGCTGCACGCATCACCTATCTATCAGGCATTACCTTGGCGATCATGGCGCCCAAAGCGAGGGCGAGCCTCATGAACCATTTGGCGAAATTGTCAAAGTCCAGTGAAACACATGTTGCGTTTGATTCAAATTATCGACCTGCGTTATGGGAAAGTAAAGATGTGGCGAAAACGGTAATAGAGGAGATGTGGTCGATTGCCGATATTGCTTTTCCATCGATCGACGATGAACAAAATCTATTTGGAGACACTGATGATTATGCCGTTGTAGAACGTTTTGCTAAAAAAACATGGGTTGCTTGCGCCATTAAACGTGGAGATCAAGGCCCCATTTCTCCTTCATTAAAATTTTCTGATAAAGATAAATTTTTACCCGCTGAAAAGGTGGTGGACACCACAGCGGCTGGGGATAGTTTTAACGGAGGCTATTTAGCCGCCTTTTTGACTGGGCAAGATGAATTGCAATGTTTGCAGGCAGGCCATGCTTGTGCATCTTATGTGGTTGGTGTTCCCGGTGCAATTTCGCTGTCATAACTTGAAAGTGTTAACACATCATGTTTTTCGAAAAGACCACGGATTCATCATGCTAAATTCATTCTTCTATTCTGGTTCGCTGAGAAATATTTTCAGATTATTAATCAGTTTTTTAGTTGTATTTTTGTCGTGTCCTACATACGCACAAGAAGTGATTCCTATTGCTGATGCGCACGTTCACTACAGTCACGATTCTGTTGAACTAACACCGCCTGAACGTGTTATCGAACTGATGCAAAACGCTAATTTAAAATTTGCTTTGGTATCTAGTTCAGATGATGAAGGCACACAGTTGTTGTATGAATTGGCACCAGATCTTATCGTGCCTGCTTTGCGACCTTATCGTCGCCGTGGTGAAACAGGTTCTTGGTTTCAAGATGAAAATGCGCTTGCGTATGTGGAAAGTTTACTAGCAAAAAACACATACGCCAGTATTGGCGAGTTTCATTTGTTTGGTGAAAATGCTGATTTACCCATACCGCGTCGAATCGTTGAATTGGCGGATGAGTACAATTTGATATTGCAAGCTCATTCCGACGCAGAAGCGGTGGAGCGATTGTTGGCTCAAAGCGCTGATGTAAAGATTATTTGGGCACATTCTGGCTTTGAAGACCCTGAAGAAATATCGGATATGCTTAGTAAGCATGATCGCCTGTGGGCTGATTTGGCCTTTCGATCGGAAGTTGGCTTTGGCGGATCGTTGGGGGATGATTGGCGGCAGTTGTTCTTAGATCACCCCGATCGGCTGATGGTAGGCACCGATACTTACACGCCAGAGCGTATGTACTTTATACCGGAGCACGCAGAAAACGTGCGAAGTTGGTTGAAAAGTTTACCGGAGGATGTAGCGCAGAACGTTGCTTGGCGAAACGCATTTAATTTGGTAATGCCTGTGTGGCAATACAATAATAGAAACGAAGCATTGATTACTGAATCATCAATCGATAGTTGTTTTGTTGATGAAGCGCAAGACTCTGCGTTTTTAGAAAGTGATAACTATCGGGCAATTATAGTCACATCATCACCTGTGCAAGTTAGCGAATCTGTGTCGGCCACTGTGATTGTGTGTGGTGAAATGGGTGATGTCCAATCGATTGAATTAGATGCATCAATGCCTGCCCATGGGCATGGAACAAATTATACGCCTGAAATTTCTGTTCTAGAAATATCAGATACTGTGGGTAAGTATCAGGTAGATGGATTAGTGATGCACATGCCAGGAACGTGGCAATGGGATATGAATATCATTAGTTCTAATGGTAGAGAAACTTTGAAGCATGAATTTATCTTGCGTTAAAAAATATATTTTTAGTGTAGCGCTTTCGTTTTCTTTGGCCTGTACAGCTGTTGCCGAGGTAATTTTTGATGAGCAGGAAATTAGCGCAATTGCATTACAAGGCCCTTGGCCAGTAAGCACTCCTCAAGATCCTGGTAACGAGTTTTCAGGCCTTTTATGGGCAGAAAGACTCGGTTCAACGCTTTTCGACGATACGCAGTTGTCACACAATATGTCCGTAGCGTGCAGCACCTGCCATCAAGCTGATAAGGGCTTTGCAGATGGTCGTTCATTATCCAAAGGTGAGGCAATTGGTATAAGGAATACGATAGGGTTGTTTAATTCAGGGCTTCAGCGATGGTTTGGTTGGGACGGAGGTACTGATAGTTTATGGGCGGCCTCTATTAGGCCATTGTTTACAGCCCATGAAATGGCCTCTAGTGTGGATGAGGTTACAAAAGCGCTAAGAGCGAATCACATGTTTGTATCAGCTATTGAAGAGCAGGCTGCATCAGTTGAAAACCTAGCAGACTTAGATAACGAGGCGGTGATAGTGCTTGCTGGTAAAGTTATAGCGGCCTATGTGCGAACTTTGCGTTCAGGTAGAACAGCTTTTGATGATTACCGCGATGCATTAATCAGCGGTGATATTATTGCGCAAGAACAATATCCCAAAGATGCTAAGCGTGGTTTAAAGATCTTTATCGGTGAAGCAAATTGCCGAGTATGCCATTTCGGATCCAATTTTTCTAATAGTGAATTTCATGACATTGGTCGTCCATTCTTTATCGGTGTGGGTCAGGTTGATTCAGGGCGTTACTCTGGAATTCAACGAATACAAAAAGATCCTTATTCGTTGAATGGACACTATGGAATAAAGGTGCCAAAGCCACAACAGCTAAAAACGGCTAATGTAAAGCTGAGTCAATCTAATTGGGGGCAATGGCGCACGCCATCATTACGCAATTTATCTTTTACTGCTCCTTATATGCACGATGGAAGCTTAGAAACGTTACGCGATGTGGTGGATTGGTATGCTGACATCGATCCAACGCGGTTGCATAGTCAGGGTGAAGCTATATTAAAGCCACTTAATCTTAATGAAAGACAGCGTGAAGATTTAGTGGCATTTTTACGTACCTTATCGGTGAAATAATCAAGGGCTTCAAATTGTTTGAATCCCTTGTCTCAGACGATTATTAGAGTTTTCAACGATGATAATCGCTATTGGGGTAGTTTTAAGCTCACTAAATCTTTGCCTACGATTGTATTGCCTGTGAAGCCTCCATTAGCAACTGCGTCTGTATAAACCTTCTCATCCTGGATCCTTAGATTTCCATGGTGATCTAATAATTATCTGTTGACAGCCAAATTGCAATGAAAAACTGGCCTGTGTCTTTAACTAGTAGTAAAATCGCCCCAAAACCAAATAAAGGAAAAGGATCACTATTCGCCATTATTTGTCGTATGTTATTGATTGTTAATAACACGTTGATTTGATGAGAAACCTAGGTCCATTGTTGCTTTGAGCAAAGAACTCAATAAATTAGAAAATTATTTGCTTTTTGACGAGCAACTACCTGCGTGTCTTTCCGATGGCACATCAGTTTTTAAAAGCGAGTGCCCACCCGATAAAAAATTCAAATCAGAAAATTTGTTTGAATTTCGACGAGGTCGGGGTGATTTTCATGCCTCTGTGGTAGCAGCGTTATTAGCGCTAATTTTTCTTGCTTTTTTTTGGACGCAAACCGGTTGGGATGCACGCAAACTGCCCGATAATTTGAGTAACTACATCGGTTATCAATTCGGTATCACTGAAATTGAAGGAAGGGCAAAACGTTTAGGCACAATTTTAAAGCAGTCGTGGTTTGTACCCATGTTGTGTTTAATGGTATTGGTGCCTGCAGCGTTATTCAATCTAAAAAATTCTTGGAAAGTAAGGCGTTGGAGGCTTCGATATCAGCAACCTACCATTGCTCGTTTTGAATATGAAAAATATTTAAGTGCTTTAGAATTTGTTGCGTATTTTGTGTTGTACACACTAGCCGTTCCAATATTGGGTTATTTATTGGCAACGCTATGTCTTGGCGTTTACCTAACATGGCGATTGGGTTATCGAACGTTAAAGTGGTTGATCATCGGATTGGTCGCAAGTTTTGCGATTGTTTTATTGTTTCGAACGGTATTGCAAATAAAAACCCCAAATAGTATTTGGTTATACGATTTACTGCCTTCAGCACAACGTGCGTTCATGCTGACGTATTTCTAAAGGCAAAAAATACAGTGGAAGCGTTTCTTAGTGGTTTAGATCAGTTGTTTCAACCGACCGTGCTTATCGCGATTGTCATAGGCTCTATAGGGGGGCTTATTATTGGTGCCGTTCCAGGTATTGGGCCAGCGATCGCCATTGCTATTTTGTTGCCTGCTACATTGTTTTTAGATGATTTGGTTGGTTTGGTTTTACTTTTGGGGGTATACGGTTCGTCTATGTACGGTGGCGCCATACCGGCCATATTGATTAATACCCCAGGTACCCCAGTTAACGCATTAACAACCTACGACGGCTATGCAATGACGCGGCGTGGCGAAGCATCACGAGCATTGGCCATAGCTTATTCTTCATCATTTATTGGTGCCGTGTTCTCTATAACGGTTGCATTAATTGCTTTGTTTGCTTTTGGGCCATATTTAAGAGACTTAGGTGCGCTATTTGGCCAGCGAGACATAATGATGGCTGCCATTCTGGGTGGGGTTTTACTCATTGCGGCTCATAAGCAGAATATGGGTATTGCAGCCATGTTGTTTGGCTTTGGTTTTTTAATATCTCTAGTGGGGCGGCAAACTACTCGAAAAATTGATCGCTATACCTTCGATGTTGAATATTTGTATGCAGGATTCAATTTAATTGTCGTCATCGTTGGGATATTCGCGCTTAGTCAGGCTATGAATTTAATGACGGGTAAAGATGATGATCCGCCGCCTGCAAGAATTTCAGGCAATGTCTTTCGCGGTTTTACTGAAATTGCGAGTAGAAAACTCATTGCATTCTTATCGGCAGTTTACGGCACCATCATGGGCATCATTCCAGGGGTAGGGGAATTTGTTGCACAATTTTTTAGTTATTCCACCGCACGTTCCTTATCAAAAGAGCCCACCCGTTTCGGATATGGATCTCCAGAAGGTTTAATTGCTTCTGAAACATCTAACAATGCGGTTCCTGCCGCTGCAATGATTCCGTTACTGGCTTTAGGTGTGCCAGGTGAGGCATTGACGGCCATGATGATGGTGGTTTTCTTTGATGCGGGAATAAAGCCTGGGCCAGATATATTTGATAATCATCCTGATTTTTTATTCAGTTTATTCACCGCATTACTGCTAGTGAACATTCTTGTAGTCACCACATTGTTGTTCTCAACTCGGTTAATAGCGAAAATGATTTATATCCCGAATCGTTTTTTGGGTGCGATGATTATGTTGTTATCGTTTGTCGGCGTATTCTCCATTAGAAACAGCCTGATAGACTGTATATTTGCGGTAGCGTTCGGTTATATCGGGTTTATTCTTCGTCGGTTGGATTGGCCATTGGTGCCAATTGTTCTTGGTATGGTGCTAGGTTCAATTATTACTCAGCGTTTAACGGCTGGTGCTGGGCAAATAAAAACAGCGATGGATTTAATCAATCGACCGGTTTCTGGAATTTTGTTCGCGGTAATTTGTGCTGTTATCTGTTACATAATATGGCAGGTTATAAGGCAAAGAAGACGTATCCAGCAGTAGTATTAAATTTCCAATTGGAGGAAAAAATGAAGAAAAGATTAGTATTAGCAGCAACCTTAGTTGCGGCACTCACGGGGTTTGTTGCCACTGCGCATGCAGAATACCCAGAGGCGCCCGTGCAGTTTGTGGTGCCTTGGCCCCCTGGTGATTTTGAAGATATTCTTACCCGAATGATTGCTAAGCACATGGAAGAGAAAACGGGTGTGCCTGCATCTGTTGTCAATAAGCCTGGTGGTGGTGATGGCCCTTTTCCTGGGGCATTAGAAGTGCTGAATGGTCCTGCTGATGGATCTATGGTGGGTTCTTTTGTTATCGGTGTTCCTATTGTTGGCCCTGTTATCGATATCGGTATTGAAGAAGACAGTTTCACGCCAGTGGGTATCTTTTTAACCTACCCCTTTGTTCTTGCTGCCAGTGGCGATGCGCCTTACAGCAATATGGCTGAATTAGCCGCTCACGCACAAGATAATGATGTAGTGCTGGGGCACTTTGGTGCAGGGCTTACGCCTACGCGTGCATCGTTTGCCGCTGCAAGGAAACTGGATTTTGAATTTGCTGATGAATCTGCGTTTGATTTATTAGATTGCAACACCTTATCTTCTGGTGATGCTGATGTAATCAATACAACATTGGCTTTAGTGGAGCCATGCCTTGATGAGATAAACATATTGGCTAACATCGGTTCAGAGCCCATTGCAAAGCTAGATGGTGTTGAAACATTAGCGGCTCAATCGGGTATTAACGATATTGAATTGTGGAATGGTTTATTTGTAAAAAAAGGTACTCCGCAAGACGTGATCGATACCTTGGCATCCATTGCTGAAGAGGTCATGGCAGGTGATGAAGCACAGCAACTGATGGCAGAAACCGGTGCACGAGTGTACTGGCAAGGCAGTGATGAGTCGGCAGCGCGCATTGAAACCGATCGGGCCAAGAACGCTGAGCTAGACGAATAGCGGTTGTCTTGTTTTTTATCAATGATAGCTGTGTAAAAGCGAGGCTGCGATTCATTCGCAGCCTCGTGTACTTACACTACGTCATGTTGTTTGTATGATGAAACGAATCAAGCTAGGAATTTTGCAAGTAAACCACGATAAAAGCGTGGAAGTCGGTGATGCGTTTCCTGATGATGCTCACCGTTTTCGTGATTTATTTGATGCGCTAGATCAACGGTTTCAATACCGTGTATATATGACCATTGGTGGAGAACTGCCGCAAGATATCGATGAGCAAGATGCTTATCTCATTACGGGTAGCCCTTTAAGTGTTTTAGATAAACACATTTTTAGCGATAAACTAACCGCTTTTATAAAGCAGTGCGATGCGAATAAAAAGAAATTAGTGGGTGCATGCTTTGGGCATCAAGCCATTGCATTGGCATTGGGCGGAAAAGTAATGCGTTCTAGCACCGGTTACAATATAGGAATTGAGAAGACTCAGTTCATCGAGCATCGTAGTTGGATGGTACCTGCACAGGAATCGCTTTCGATGCACGTGTTTCATGAAGATCAGGTTTGCGAAGTGCCGCCTGGGTGTGTGCTTTTAGGTAGCAGTGAAAACTGCAAGGTGGCTAGTTTCTCCAAAGGAAATCATATTCTTACTACACAGGCTCATCCTGAATTCACCAATCCCTTTATGAGCTGTGTGTTGAGTTCTATGGAAAACCATCTTGATGCTAACGTTAGGGAAAAGGTGCAAGCGAGTTTGCAGAATCCGCAAAATGGTAGTGTGTTTGCCTCTTGGTGTTCTAATTTTTATTTGGAATCTTGATCATGGTGGATGATGGCCATTTGAATCTTCTTAGCCACGATAGCTTCGCCAATGGTGTGCCCCATAAAACTTTTGAACGGTTGCGCAGAGAGGCGCCAGTTTATTGGACAGAAGGCGATGCGGAGACAAAGGGATTTTGGAGCCTGACCCGTCATGCTGATATTTCAAAAGCAAATAAGGAAAGTTTAATTTTCAGTTCGGCTCAAGGCATTCGCTTAGAGGATCAGAGCCATGAAGAATACTTGGCAAGAAAGACTTTTCAAGAAACGGATGCGCCAGAGCATGCAGAAACACGGCGCAAGGTGAACCCACAGTTTACGGTTAGAAAAATTGCAGAATTTGAACCCGTGGTTCGAACCTTGGCGCAAAGTATTGTAGGAAATGCGGTAAAACAAAAGGAATTCGATGCGGTAGAAAATATTGCAAAACTGCTACCGATGATGATGTTGGGTCGAATTTTAGGGTTGCCCGATGAAGACTTAAATTGGTTAGTAGAAAAAGGCGATGCACTGATCGGCAATTCAGACCCTGAATTCACATCAACCGTTATTGATAAAATGGACACCAGTGAATATCGGATGATGCCGTTTCGAAGTCCTGCTGGGGCTGAGCTGTATGACTATGCTGCGGATGTCATAAACGGCCGTCGTGCTATTGATAAATCGGGGCTTTTGCATCACATGTTGAATTCTGATGATGCACTGAATGAGCTTGAATTTAAGAATTTCTTCTGCTTGTTAATTGCAGCAGGAAACGATACCACTCGTTATTCCATTGCGATGGCGTTGTATTTACTAACTCAAGATTCACAATTGGTCGAGCAGTTAAAATCGAATCGCTACTGGGATACCTGCGCCGATGAATTTATTCGGTTAGCCTCTCCAACAATGCACTTTCGAAGAACGGCCACCCAAGATATTAAATTGCACGATCAAGTAATCAAGCAAGGCGATAAGGTATTGCTGTGGTTTGTTTCCGGCAGCCGTGATGAAGCTGTTTACGAAAATCCGCACGCAGTAGCTTTAGGCCGATCACCGAATCGGCATTTGGCCTTTGGGCAAGGTGGCCCGCATTTATGTTTGGGGCGATATCTGGCGAAAATGGAAATAACGATTGTTATCCAAGAGCTGGTGAAACACATATCCATTATCGAAGCGCTTAATAAACCAGAATGGACGCGTTCAAACTTTATTTGTGGTGTTAAACGTTTGAATGTTCGGGTTGCTTAAAAATTATGAATAGAACCCGAGCTATTTTTTGTGATCTGTTAAATCTTCCCAGAGGCAAGTACATACCATCCGATGTTGCAGCGAAAGGTTCTGTGAATTTTGCTCGTGCGGCATTTGCGGTTACCTATGATCGAGATTTATTGCCTTTGCCGGGCAGCGGCTTTCACGATGGTCTGCCTGACATGGAGCTTCGGCTTGATGAAGAGCGACGAGTGGCGTGGCAGCCTGGCACCGAAATCGCCCTAGGTGATATCCACGTTGATAACAAACCCTTTGATCTTTGTGCTCGTTCGCAATTAAAACGAACAGTGGAAGAGTGGGAATCAATGGGATGCACGCCTATGGTTGGTCTTGAAACAGAGGCCTATATTTTCCAGCGCGATTCTGACGGCGTGTGGCGTCCATACGATACACCGGGCGCATTCGTTTACGGTACTGGCCCTGAAAACGATCCTCGCGGTTTAATGGATGATATTTGGGAAGCGGCCTATGCTTGTGGTATTCCGTTAGAGAGCGCTAATGGGGAATATGATAATGGCCAAATCGAATTAACCTTGCGATTTGATGAAGCTGTGAAGGCTTGTGATGATGCGTTTCTTATGCGTGTTATGGCCAGAGAAATCGCCTTAAAAAAAGGCTTGATGTTGTCGTTTATGCCCAAACCTATTCCTGATCGAGGAGGCTCTGGGTTGCACATAAATTTTAGCTTCGTAGGCCCTAATGGAGAAAATAACATTGCTCCTAACGGCAAGCTATCTGATACAGCGAAACAATCGATGGCGGGTTTAATGCACCATCATCAGGGGTTGGCTGGGCTACTTGCCACAACAACCAATAGTTATGATCGACTAACCGCAGGCAGTATGGCGGGTTACTGGGCAAACTGGGCAGAAGATCATCGAATGGTTACCGTGCGCAGTTCATCATCGTCTGCGAAAAGCGCACGACTGGAACACCGCATGGCAGATTGTTCCACTAATCCGTATCAAGCGGTTACATCGGTGCTGCAAGCGGCAAAGCTTGGTGTTTTAAATAAAATGCCGTTACAGCCTGCAGAAGATTTAGATGGTGTAGAAAATGTTCGAGCTAAACACCATGTGCCCGCAAACTTAGATAAAGCGTTAAACGCTTTGGATAAAGATGTTCAATTACGTCACGCAGTGGGAGAAACCTTTTGCAATGCTTTGTTGTATTTGAAGCGTGATGAGGTGAACAGGCTTTTAGGTAAGAGTGTTGATGAAGTGCGGGATTTTTATTTACCGTTTATATGATTTCTATTGCTATAGAATATGTATTTATTAGCAATGAAACACTTCATTTACCAGTAGCTCATAGAAGATTGGTAAATATTTTCCATATCCACCAAATTTGATTCTCTGGGTGCATTGTTAATGGCTCGCTTTTGTCTGATAGAAGATTCTGCCATCGGTTTTATATCATCGTGGGTAAAACCCAACTCACGTAACCCGTTTGGCATGTGTGTGTCTTTCATTAGTTGAATTAAACGCTTACTGAGCACTTCACCTGCATCCTTAATGGTTGCGCCTTGGCTATCTGCGTTTAGATATTGCGCGGCTTCTAGGTGCCTATCAGGTGTGGCTGAGGCGGTGTATTCGAAAATGCTGGGTGCGTTAACAATAACGCTAATACCGTGTGGTACGAATGGCTCAGGATTGGGGTAATCCCGCGTTGTGATGTCATGCATTAAATGCGTTACCCCGTATGACATAGCGTGAGGTAAATGAGTGCCCGAATTGCCAAAGGCTATGCCAGCTAGTGTTGCCCCCCACATTAATTGATCACGCGCTTCTGAATCGGTTTGGCTGGCAACACCTCGAACCAAATATTGATCTGCAATACGCAAGGCTTCGGGTGCAAATAAATCGCTAAAAGGATTAGCGCCTTGTATTAATTGTCTTGCGTTGGGGTTGGAAACTTCATCCCATTGAGTGTGCGCTTTCGAGGTGTAACATTCTAAGGCGTGGCACAGTAAATCAAATCCTGTGGATGCAACAACATTCGCAGGTAGGCTATCGCAGTTTGCAGGGTCCACCAGTGCAGCATCTGGCAAAAGCCAAGGATGAGCAACAACAAATTTTGTATTAAGCTCGTTAACACGCAGCACAGATAGTGATGTGCTTTCACTGCCTGTGCCAGATGTTGTAGGGCAAGCGATGTGATATGGCAAAGGGCCCGGTACAGCTTTGCCTGTACCCACAGGAGGTGCGAAAAAATCCATGATGGGCACATTGTGCGTTGCAACCGCTAATGCCGCTTTGGTGGTGTCGATAACCGATCCGCCACCCACCGATATGGCACCATCAAATTTGCCCGCTTTATAAAATGCCGCCGCTTGTGTAACCGTATCGTTGCAGGGTTCTATTCTTATGTCATGGTAAATAGCAAAATCAACGTTCGATGCTGCTAATGAGGCTTTAACGGTTGCGATTATTGAGGTATCAAGAAGATTGATGTCGGTGAAAACAGCAACCCGTTTTAATTGCTGCTGCTTAATTCGTTCGCCCACTTCAATTAAACACCCACGGCCAAAAGTCAGTTTGGGAATAGCAACAGTGAAGCTAGTTGCACCGTTTTGGCAAGGAGCGTAGTACTGGCAACCCATGATGGCGTATCCGCAGTTTTGAATATGTGCCTTTGACTGTATCAAGAATACGTGTGGCTTTGAAGAACTATTGGGCAAAAAAAAGCGCTCATTGCGAGCGCTTTTTCTACGATCCTTGTGCGAGCGTACTATCCACCGCGTTGGCTTAGTATAGACAAGCCTTTCAATAGGTTTAACGCTTCGAACAATTGGTAATCATCAGAAGCTAAGTCAGTCGTGTTCTCTTCATCTGATGCATCTTTATCGTTACTGGCCGCTTTGTCTTTATCGTCCGTACCTTCTAAGTGGCCGCTTAGGTTACTTTCACTTAATGCATTAATGCTGGTATCTTCTTCGCGAGTCCAGGTGCCAGGTTGCGTAGCGATGTCAGGCTCAATTCCTAGAGCTTGAATCGAGCGGCCTTGTGGGGTGTAGTAACGGCTAGTGGTCAGCTTTACTGCACCGCCGCCAGGTAAGTCTTGAATGGTTTGCACCGAGCCTTTACCAAAGGTTTTGGTTCCCATGATGATGGCACGTTCGTGATCCTGCATAGCACCTGCAACAATTTCTGATGCTGAAGCTGAACCGCCATTAACAAGAACCACCAGTGGTGCACCATTTATGGCATCGCCTGATGTTGCATCGTAACGCAGCTGAGAATCGCTTTCACGTCCATCGGTGTACACGATCATACCGTCATTTAAGAAGGCATCAGAGACTCCAACAGCGCCAGAGAGAACGCCACCAGGATTATTACGCAAATCGAGCACTAAGCCGCTTAAACCCTCACTATCGGCTTGCAGCTTTTTAATAGCTTTGAGCATGTCAGCGGTGGTTTTGGTTTGGAAATTTGAAATACGGACGTAACCAAATTTTTCGTCAAGCATGCGGCTTCTTACGCTGGTTGTTTTTATAACCGCTCGTTCTATATCAACACTGATCGGCTGGTCTTCACCTTCGCGTATTACTGTAAGCGTAATAACACTGCCAGGTTTCCCGCGCATGAGTTTTACAGCATCGTTTAGTGAAAGACCTTTAACGGGTGTATCGTCTAACCGAATGATTAAATCGCCGGCTTGCATGCCTGCGCGTTCAGCTGGCGTATCGTCGATAGGAGACACTACGCGAACAAAGCCATCTTCGAGCCCCACTTCTATGCCTAAACCACCAAATTCACCAGTAGTACCGATGCGCAGTTCGTTGAATTCTTCTGTATTTAAATAAGCTGAATGTGGGTCAAGACCGTTGAGCATGCCGCGAATGGCATTTTCAAATAACTCATCATCTGAGACTTCTTCAACGTAATCATTTTTAATGCGGGTGATAACGTCGGTGAAGGTACGCATCTGCTCAAGCGGCAGTTCATTAGAGCCAGCATTCTTGGTAGCCAGTACACTTTGACCGATGGTGAGCGTGGCGCCTAATACTGCGCCTGCCAGCACCAATGAGGTGGTACGAATCGTTGTCATGTTTACAAAGCTCCGAATACGGGTTCGTTGTTACAGATTAGCGGCGAAAAAGACGCCTAGCCCTGACCTACAGCGTGTTCTGGGTGTCATGCCAATAAAGCTAACGCAAGAATCGGACACGCCGCACACTTTTTATTCAGTTTACCGATTTTTGGCAAATCAAACGTCTACTTATTGGCAGAAGCTATGCCCACAGTGGATTTGACCCATTGCTCTGGGTTTACGGGCTTAGCTTGGTGCCGGATTTCAAAATACACGCCTGAAAGCCTTTGACCACTGGAGTTACCGACAGTTGCAACAGGACGTCCTGTATCTACCCAATCACCCGCGGCCACGAGCGTTTCTCGGTTTCCGCCGTAGAGCGTCATATAGCTGTCGCCATGATCCACAATAACCAGCTGACCAAAACCTTGCAAGAAATCGCTGTAAACCACCTCACCATCGGCAACCGCTCGCACGGGTGTGCCGATAGCGGCTGTGATAAACAATCCCTGCCAACGTACTTTGCCTACCGATTTTATGTCGTTGAATCGAGCGTGAATTTGGCCCTGAGTCGGTAGATCGTATTGGCCTTGACCGGACGCAAAATACCCAGAATTGGCAACTTGTAAGGCTTTTAATTCTTCCATCAGTGTTTGCAGTCGAGCGGTATCGGCCTTTAGTTCCGCTACTGATTTTGCTGTGGTTTTTATGCCTTCATCCACTTCAATAATTTCACGCGATACCGCCGTGCGTTCTGTTACCAAGGCTTGATGCTGAGACGAGGCTTTACGTTGAATGTGATTCAACCAGTTTCTGTCTTTCAACGCAGTGGCATGAGCTTGTTCGACTTTGGCGATAATGGCCAATTGTTGTTCAATTTGTTGGTTCTGTGCCTGAACGAAATAGTCGGTATAGGTGCCCAATCGGCTGGACAGCGACGGATTATCGTGTTGCAAAACAACGCGCAGGCCCGTGCCGCGAGTTATTTGTTGTTGGCGCCGAATGGAGCTTGCCAAAATGGCTTTGCGATCGTTAAGAAGCGCGTTTTCATCGCTCACTTGAGCCTCTAAGGTTTCCAGCGATTGGTTATAGCTAGCAATCTCTTGCTTCAACTGATTGACACGCGCTTGACGCTCAGAGACTTTTCCCGATACGTTATTTGCGGTTTTAAGCAACGAGTTTTTTCGAGCTTGGTTGGTTTTCAGTTGTTCATCGAGCGCCTTTAATCGGTTCGCTGCAGATTCAATTTGCGCTTCAAGGCTATTGATATCTTGCGGAACCTTAATGGAATTTTCTTGCGCATAAGCTATGTTGAAAGGGCTTATGGCTAAGCTCATTGACCACGTAATGATGACAGCGAACCCACTGAGTTTGCCGGCAAAAGAATTCAAAATGCGCATGCGCTTAGTGTAGTGCATACAGCTCCCGCTTAGAAGCGTTACTCAGCGCTCACCCAATTTATTTCTGTGGCGGTAAATTTATTCACGGTAACGCTATTTAAAGATTCAGCCATGTAGGAGTTGTGATGCGAAGTTGGGATTCTTCCTGCCATCACTTCAGCATTACGCTGCGGAAACAATGGCGCTCTATTGGGGTTGGCAAAACCGTGGGGGAATTGAGGCGATCCTGAAGCATTGTATTTATCGATCGCGCCCACCGTGTGCAGTATTTCATGCGCTATGACCACATTATTTTGTTGAGTCTGCTTTGAATCGGCAAACGCATGAACCAGCCCCATTAAGCCTTTCTTCATGCCCAGTGAATGTGAGAGAGTTTGCCCCTCAATGCCTTCGTAATACATAACAAATAATCGCACACGAGTTAAATCGCCCCCATCATCTGGTGTATTTCTGAAAGCCCACCAACGA
Organism: uncultured Granulosicoccaceae bacterium; assembly: GCA_938035125.1. Lineage (GTDB taxonomy): Bacteria > Pseudomonadota > Gammaproteobacteria > Granulosicoccales > Granulosicoccaceae > Granulosicoccus. Next base: position 128,505 of record CALHNS010000014.1, read on the forward strand.
AAACGCAAACCCCATAAGAGCACGTGCACAGGCGTTGTGTCGTGCGGAAAAACAGGGGGTGGTTTTTGAATCGCTTCACCCAATCGGACATTTAATGGGGTTGATAAGGTTAAGTCGTGGCGTTTTGCTTCTCGAACGCCCCATCGATTAATAATACTAAAGGTGTTGTCGGATAAGCCGTCGATGTAGTTGGCAGTGGCCTGGTGCCCATCGGCATTGATGGGAAACACAGTCACTTCCAGTGTTTGGTTCCAATTACGGGTATATATCGACTGATGGGCTGCCACCAACGCAAAACCAATCAAAGCCAGCAGTAAAATTGTCACTCGAAATTTTGCGAACACTTTCAAGTGTAATGCTCCCGCAGCGGTGTATCCTTAAGGTCGTTGTCGGATCTAGGTGAACCGGTCTGAAATCGTGCGTATCCATGCTGCGTCTGGGGTCGCAATTCCACTCAAAAATATGAAGAAACGTGACCCACTTCTGGCGTCACACTATGGTGTTAAGTTGCTATGAAAACTAATGAATCAGTTGCTTTCGAACGTAAAGACTACACCGCACCTACGTATCAAATTCCCACCACGGAATTGTTTTTTCAGTTGCATCCAGAAGCCACCCTTGTATCCAGTTGTTTGCATGTGGTTAGGCAGCCTGATGTGGATGCCACAACACCATTGGTGCTCAATGGTGTGGGGTTGGTACTGCATACAGTGCACGTTGATGGCGTGCCGATTGAGGCATCTGATTTTGAGAAATCAGACACGCTGTTAACGATTTACAACTTACCGGAGAAGTGCACGGTAGAAATCAAGACAGAAATTTCTCCTGATACCAACACCTCTTTAGAGGGGTTGTATCGCTCCAGTGGAAACTACTGCACGCAATGCGAAGCCGAAGGCTTTCGTAAAATTACCTACTTCTTAGATCGCCCTGATGTGTTGTCGGTGTTTACCGTCAGTGTGGAGGGCGATAAAAAAACATTGCCGGTATTGCTTGCCAATGGTAATCCGATAAGCCAAGAAGAATTGGATAACGGCAAGCATCGTTGGGTGTGGCACGACCCTCATCCAAAGCCTTGTTATCTTTTTGCATTGGTAGCGGGGGATTTAAAAACAGTTGAAGATAGTTTTATCACTCAAAGCGGTCGACAAGTTCTGTTACAAATTTATGTGCAAGCTCATAACGTATCACTGTGTGATTACGCCATGGGTGCATTGAAGCGTTCCATGCGATGGGATGAAAAAGCCTATGGTTTGGAATACGACTTAGATCGTTTTATGATCGTAGCGGTAGATGATTTCAATATGGGGGCAATGGAGAATAAAGGGTTAAACGTATTTAATTCCAAATTCGTATTGGCCAGTTTAGCCACGGCAACAGATGCTGATTTTATTGGCGTAGAAGCTGTTATTGCGCATGAGTATTTTCACAACTGGACGGGTAATCGCGTTACCTGTCGAGATTGGTTTCAGCTCAGTTTAAAAGAAGGCTTAACCGTTTATCGAGATCAGTGTTTCACTGCCGACATGCATTCATCTGCTGTAAAACGAATTGATGATGTTCGATTACTGAGAAATCACCAATTTGCTGAAGATGCCAGCCCAATGGCGCATCCTATTCGCCCAGACAGTTACGTAGAAATTAATAATTTTTACACGCTAACCGTTTATGAAAAAGGCGCAGAAGTTATCCGCATGTTTCATACGCTACTTGGAGAAAAACTCTATCGAGCTGGAATAGATTTGTATTTTCAGCGCCATGATGGAAGCGCAGTTACGTGTGATGACTTTATTGATGCTATGCAAGATGCTAGCGGTGTCGATTTAACTCAATTTAGACGATGGTACTCTCAAGCAGGCACGCCAAGAATCACGATTGATGATCATTATGATGAACAAGCAGAGCGGTATGTCTTAACACTATCGCAAACTAATCCGGATACACCGGGGCAAACGAACAAAGAGCCTTTGCACATTCCTATTGATATCGCGCTTCTGGATTCTTTTGGAAAAACAATTCCAATACAGAGCGATAGCACGTTAAAGCCAACCGATGGGGGTGGTGCGTTATTACAGCTCACTAAACGTTCTCAAGCATGGCAATTTGAAAATGTGTCTGAAAAGCCTACTTTGTCTGTGCTTAGACAATTTTCTGCTCCTGTCATTGTGCACTGTGATTACGATGCAGAGCAGCTTGCGTTCTTAATGGCAAATGATACCGATACTTTTAATCGATGGGAGGCTGCGCAGCGGTTGGGTGTTCAAGTGGTGGAAGAGTTGGAAGGCGGTGCGAGTGAATCCATGCCGGTGTACCTAACAGCCATCGAACGGGTAATACAGGATGCAACCCTTGATGATGCATTGAAAGCGCAAATGATTACACCGCCTTCATATGATGCGTTAGCGCAGTCACGTGACAAGGTGGATGTTCATTCTATTTTGGCTGCACGTAAAGCGCTTCGTACATCAGTGGCTGCACATTGCGAGCAATCTTTGCATCAATTAGTGAACGCAAGACCCGTCGCTACCGGTGGCGGAATGGATCTATTAGCCGATGAGGCGATGGCCAGTCGAGCATTAGCGAATGCAGCAATGCATGCACTATCAGTTCTACCAGTAGATCACTGGTTAGATGCGGCGTATCAGCGTTACGAAGCCTGCGAAACGATGACGGATCGGATGGGTGCGCTTTCAGTGATTTGTGCAGAGCCTGGCGACATTCGCGATCAGTGTTTGCAGCATTTTCATGATGCGTTTGTTGATCACAAGTTAGTCATCGACAAATGGTTTATGTTGCAATCTTTATCCGACTATTCAAGCGCATTCGAAGACATTCAAGCGCTTACTAGCCATGCATCGTTTGATAGTCAAAATCCTAATCGGTTGCGTTCAGTTTATGGCACCTTCGCAGGCGCTAATCCTAGTCAGTTCCATCGAACAGGAGGCGCAGGCTATGCTTGGTTGGCTGATGCGGTCATTGAACTTGATTCTCGTAACCCGCAGGTGGCCGCCCGATTGGTATCGCCTCTGACACGTTGGAAACGATTTAGCGACCCGTCTGCCACAGCGATGCGAGAACAACTTGTGCGCATTGCTGATTCATCAACCTTATCGCCTGATGTCTTTGAGTTGGTTAGCAAAGGATTAACTGAATGATTGTGTCTAAAAGTCTGATGTCAACTTTGGGCGGTCCAAACCTATTATTTTGAGACTAAATTTCTCATTTTTGCCGATCGATAGATCAAGAAAAATAGTCAATACACTGATTTATCAAAAACAAATGTTTCGCCAATGTAAACAACTATGAACAGTGCTTTTTGAAGGTAACAGATGGTAGAGGTCATGCTAATTTCAATTGGAACTAGAGCCTGTAGCTGTAAAGCAGGGGATCCGCTGTACTTGATGTAATGACTTGAGAGTTTGGAAAGTATGTCCGAAAAGCAAACTGGAACCGTCAAATGGTTCGATAACGCGAAAGGATACGGTTTTATAGTCGGCCCTTCCGGCGAAGATGTGTTTGTACACTATCGCGCAATTGTTGGCGAAGGTTATCGCTCGTTAGCCGAAGGTCAGGAAGTTGATTTTGTAGCGAGTCAAGGTGAGAAGGGCTGGCAAGCCTCCGAGGTAATCCCCTCGACCACCGCTTGATCATCTCATAAGATTTTAGTACCCGGTCGATCAGCGATCGATCGACCGGCCCCCATCCAGTGCAGTCTCGTGAGAAGATGCTCGAATGAGCGAAATCTCACCACCCAAATCCCAATTCGAATTGTTGCGTGAAAGGCGGTTTCTGCCTTACTTCATTACGCAAATTCTTGGCGCTTTTAATGACAATGTATTCAAGAATGCATTGATTGCCTTAATTGCGTTTACGGGTATTGCATCGAATGCCAATTCCACTAGTGAAGCCACTTTGCTCATTAATTTGGCTGCTGGCCTTTTTATTCTGCCGTTCTTTCTCTTTTCCGCCATCGCAGGGGATGTAGCCGACAAGTACGAAAAATCGTTTTTAATTCGCCGCGTGAAAGTCGCAGAAATTTTTATCATGGCATTGGGTGTTGTAGGTTTTGCGTTAGGTAGCATTAGTATCCAATTTGCCGTGCTTTTTCTGATGGGGGTGCAGTCAACTTTTTTTGGGCCCATAAAGTACGGAATTTTGCCCCAGCACTTAACTCAGCAAGAACTGGTTGGTGGTAATGGCTTGGTTGAAATGGGTACTTTTCTAGCCATCTTGCTTGGCACTATTGTCGGTACGCAAAGCATTGTGCTTGCCGCCAACGACAATACATGGCCCGTATCTATCATCATTCTTGGAATCGCCTGCAGCGGTTATTTAATCAGTCGCTCAATCCCTCATTCACCTGCTAACGATCCTAATTTAACGCTCAGTCGGCATTGGCTAAAAGAAAATGTTGCGTTGGTTAAGTACACCTACAAAAACCGAGTCATCTTTCAATGCATCATTGGCATTTCATGGTTTTGGTTTATGGGGGCATCGTATCTGGCTCAGTTCCCCGTGTTTGCAGCGGATGTTCTAGGCGCAGGATCTGGGGCGGCGGGTGGAAATTTATTCACCGCATTGTTAGCTTTGTTCTCTATTGGTATTGGCGTGGGTTCTGCGTTGTGTGAGCGCTTATCACGTTCAAGGGTCGAACTGGGCTTGGTGCCGTTTGGGGCGTTTGGTATTACCGTTTTTGGTGCTTTACTCTACTTCGCAACCCCTCAATCGCCCATTGCTGAAGGGTTGGGTGTTACTCAATTTTTCTTAAGCTTAAACGGATTTATGATTGTTTTTTCCGTGTTGGGTATTGGCTTATTCGGTGGGTTTTATATCGTACCTCTGTACGCCATAATTCAATCTCGTAGCGCGCCAGAACGGCTAGCCCGAGCGATTGCTTGCAACAACATCATGAACGCGTTGTTCATGGTGGCATCGGCGCTGCTTGCAGTTGTACTTACGTTGCTTGGGGTGGGGATTCCGGGGCTGTTTTTAACATTGGCGGTATTAAATGCGTGCGTGGCCATTTATATATTTCGTTTAGTGCCTGAATTTTTAATGCGTTTTTTGATTTGGATATTAATTCACACGTTATATCGAGTTAAAACTGAAGAGTTAGACAAAATACCTGAATCGGGCTCTGCCGTTTTAGTGGCTAATCACGTAAGTTTTGTGGATGCTTTAATTATTGCAGGTTGTGTTCGTCGACCCATTCGTTTTGTTATGTACCACAAAATATTCAAACTACCGATCATGAATTTTATATTCCGCACTGCACGCGCCATTCCTATCGCGGGCAGAAAAGAAAACGAAGCGATGTACTTTCAAGCCTTCAATCAAATGCGAGAAGCAGCGGATGCGGGTGAATTGATCTGTATTTTCCCTGAAGGACAAATTACCTACGATGGTGAACTTAATATATTTAAGCCCGGGGTTTTAACGCTTATCAATGATAAGCCTGTGCCCGTAATCCCAATGGCATTACGAGGCTTATGGGGGAGTTTGTTCAGCCGTAAAGGCGGAAAAGCGTTCTTTAAATTGCCCCGCCGATTGTTTGCAAAAATTGAGTTGGTAGTGGGCTCGCCTGTGCCTGCAGAAGCGGTTACTATGGATAAACTGCAAAGGGCCGTAGCGATGCTGCGTGGTGATAAAAAATAATAGCGATGAATACCGAAAACCTTCAGCCGGAAGGCGTACCACTTTTCAGCACCGATATTGTCGTCAAATGGGGTGACATGGATGCCCTTGGCCATGTGAACAATGCTCAGTATTTTCGCTATTTTGAGCAAGCCCGATTAGCGTGGTATCACGAAAGTGGGTTTGGCGTTCTCGGGGGCACAACCGACGGTTTTGTCATTGTTAATAACTACGCTGAATACCTCCGGTCTGTGACATGGCCTGCCACTGTTACCGTGCGTATGGCAGGACATTCGCCGGGGCGAAGCTCATTCATGAGCACCTATACTTTGTGTACAGGCAATGAGCTATTCACAACAGGCTACTCAAAAGTGGTGTGGGTAAACACAGAAACCAATACATCCATTCCTCTGCCCCCTTCTGTGCGTGAATTGTTAACGCAGTAAATCAAGGCTTAGTTTATATGACATCGGATATAGCGCCATACGGTTACTGCCGAGATTGCGGTAAGCCCACCATTGAAACAACCCCTGACGGGGATAACCGTTTGCGAATCGTATGCGATTCCTGTGGGGTTATTCACTATGAAAACCCTAAAAATGTAGTTGGTTGTTTATTAGAATGGCGGGGCAACATATTACTGTGCAAACGTGGCATTGAGCCACGATACGGTTACTGGACATTGCCTGCAGGCTTTATGGAAAACGGTGAGTCCACTCGCGATGGTGCGCTAAGAGAAGCAAAGGAAGAGGCCACCGCTAGTTGTGATGATTTAAAACTGTTTGGGGTTTATAACTTACCTCGAATCAGTCAAGTCTATTTAATGTTTTATGGTCGGCTTAAAGACGGCTATGCCAAGGCGAATGAAGAAACATTGGAAGTGAATCTTTTTGATGAAAAAGACATCCCTTGGGATGAAATCGCTTTCCCCGTTATTACCGAAGTGCTCACCCGCTACTGCGAACGTCATTCAGAACGATCGCATCAAGTGCATTTAGCCGATATCTACAGTCGCCCCGGTGAGCCTTTAGACATAGTGAGACACACATGAATTCCACAATCGAGCTGTTGTTGTCGCATCGATCCATTCGTAAGTTTGAAGATAAACCGGTTTCAGATGAGGTTATTAAAACGTTGGTTCAATGTGGTCAGGCGGCTGCAACATCCAGTAACGTTCAAGGGGTAACGGTTATACAAGTTACACAAGACGATACCCGAGAGGCTATGGCAAAGCTTGCCGGTGGGCAGCCTTATGTGGCATCTGCTGGTGCGTTCTTGGTGTACTGCGCCGATCTACGCCGCCCAATGAACGCTTGTGAGTCTCAAGGTGGGGAGTTTTCAGCTGGCATGATGGAGCATTTTTTAATCGCCAGTGTGGATGTTGCTTTGGCTGCACAAAATACGGTGGTGGCAGCCGAATCATTGGGCTTAGGAATTTGTTATATCGGCGGATTACGCAATAACCCTGCAGAAGTCACGCAGCTATTAAAGCTGCCGCAGCAAGTGTATCCCGTGTTTGGTTTGTGCTTAGGGTACCCCGATCAAAGCCCAGAAGTTAAACCGAGGCTGCCGGTTGAGGCCGTTTTAATGAAAGATAACTATGATGAGTCCACTCAAGACGCACTTCGTGACCAATACGATGCGCAGCTGCGTGAATACTATAAAACTCGAACCGGTGGTAACAAAGACAGCAGTTGGAGTGAGGAGATGAGGGCGTTAGTGGGTAAGGAATCTAGGCCGCACATGAAGCCGTTTCTAGCCGATCAAGGTTTTGCAACGAAATAGTGGCCGCGCCAAGGTTAATTGGCACAGCCACTGTATTGTTTAAACCGGTATTGTTTTAACCCAAATTTTTAAAACCAATTAATGGTTTAAATTTCTCGAAGTTCGCGGCGAAGAATTTTCCCAACATTAGTTTTAGGCAAATCATCAACAAATTGAATAACCTTGGGCCGTTTATATCCGGTGAGTTCTTCTTTGCAGTAAGCAATAACATCCTCTTCGGTTAGGTTGGGGTCACTCTTAACAATAACCACTTTTACCACTTCACCCGAATGCTCATCGGGTACGCCAATCGCACCGGCTTCAAGAATACCGTCATGGGCTGCCAGCACTCCTTCAATCTCATTGGGGTATACGTTAAAACCTGATACTAAAATCATGTCTTTCAAGCGATCAACGATTTTAAAATACCCGTCTTTGTTCATTTCAGCCACATCGCCTGTGTGTAACCAGCCATCACTGTCGATGGTTTTAGCGGTTTCTTCAGGGCGATTCCAATAGCCTTTCATGACTTGTGGCCCGCGAATGCAAAGCTCTCCGGCTTCATCTGTTCCTAGTGCGTTGTTGTTTTCATCACGCACCGATGCATCAGTTCCAGGAACTGGTAATCCAATACAACCATTGTATTCAGTGAGATCGGGGGGATTTATGCAGGCCGCTGGGCTGGTTTCAGTGAGCCCATACGCTTCAATAAGTGGCACGCCCGTTACTTCCTTCCAGCGATCAGCAACCGCTTTTTGAACAGCCATTCCGCCACCAAGAACCATCTTTAAGTGTGAGAAATCAACGTTTTTGAAGTCTTCATTATTCAACAAAGCGTTGAACAAGGTATTCACCCCTGTAAAAGCGGTGAATTTATGTTTTTTCAACTCTTTAACAAACCCTGGTATGTCTCTTGGGTTAGTGATAAGAATGTTATTTGCACCTAAGCGCATATACGTTAAGCAATTCGCCGTTAATGCAAAGATATGGTAAAGCGGAAGGGCTGTGATTATGGTCTCTTCGCCTTGGGAAACTTTACCGTCATTAGTGATCCATAAATAGGCTTGTTCGATGTTCGATACCATGTTGTCATTCGTTAACATGGCGCCTTTGGATACGCCCGTTGTGCCGCCTGTGTACTGCAAAAAGGCAATATCGTCTTTGGCGATATCAACTTTTGTTGGTGGTAATGCAGCACCTTGGGATAACACATCTTTAAAAGATATTGCTCCTGGTAATTTAAACGGCGGAACCATTTTTTTAACGCGCTTTATAACGAAGTTCACCAGCATCGATTTCGGGAAATCCAACATGTCGGCAACGCGTGTGGTGATGACCGTTTCAACGTTTGTGTTTTCAATGACATCAGCCAGTGTGTGCGCAAACATTTCAACCACCACAATGGCTTTGGCACCAGAATCTTTTAATTGATGTTGCAGCTCACGATCGGTGTACAACGGGTTGGTATTAACCACCACCAGTCCAGCTCGCAAGGCACCGAATACGGCAACAGGGTATTGCAACAAATTAGGCATCATGATCGCAATGCGATCGCCTTTTTCTAAATTGGTTTTGTGTTGAATGTAAGAGGCAAAATATTCGGTTAGCCTATCCAGTTCGCCGTAACTGATGGTTTTACCCATATTGTTTATGGCAGGCGAATCAGCAAACTTTCGAGTGGACTCCAGAAAGATATCCACCACAGAATTATATTGGCTGGTGTCGATGTCAGTCGGCATGCCAGGTGGGTAGGAATTTATCCAAGGTCTTTCCATGTCAATCTCCAAGTTGCTCGGTGGTGTGTGGTTTTAGTTAGTGCTTTAAGCGCAACATTTTTTATATTTTTTTCCACTGCCACAATAGCAGGGATCGTTACGACCGATTTTGGGTGTGTCGCGTTTCACCGGTAATATTTCTGGCATTTGTGCATCTTTAAAATACCAATCACCTTGGTAACGCTCGAAAACACCTAATTCATGATGCGTTTGGCGTCGTTTCTGAGGGTCTCGGTAGTGCGCCATGAATTCAATTTGCGCTTCATTGTCGTCCGGGCCGCCACCTTCAACGTTCTGTACATCCAATTTCATCCATTGAGAATCACGAGCCCAGCGAGCGGTTGCGTTTTCATCAATGTCTGTGCGTGTAGCAGGGTGGTGTGTACGTAAAATGAACGCCATATTGGCTTGAGTGTGGGCCGTATAACGGGCTCGCATTAAGCTTTCTGCATTATCTGGCTTCTTTCCGCCATCAATATAGGGAGCGCAGCATTCGTCTAACGTTTGGCCTGAACCGCAGGGGCAGTCGGACATTCTTACATTCTCAGTTTACTTAAAGGATAGTGCGGGGAAGTGTAACGCAAGGCATCGTCAATGCGTATAGACGCGAGAACCGTCTTGGTCCCGAGTGAACGGGAACCTAACTAAAGTGACGCGGCCTCCTTGAACGGTTAGGTGCGCTGTATCGCGGTGCGCACCGTCGTCTGTGAATTCAAATCGGTACTGCCGCTGCCAACCAATGGGGCCAGAATTCAGTCGAACCGGTTTCATTCTAGACATAGCAACCGTTTGATCTAGAAACTGAACTTGCTCCCGTTGGCATTGCATTTTAGCCGTGCTGACGGCCAGTTCGCGAGCCTTGAGGCTAGACCACCAAAATCCAAGGATTGCTGCCAAGAGCAGAACAACGATTAATTGAGGGTAGAAACCATTCAAAGTGGGATCACTGACAAATGTGGCTAAAAGGCAGGATAATGTGCCCAACACCCATACGTTTCAAGCACAGGCAGGGCAAAAATGAGCGACAACAACCTAAGTATAGACGCAGCCACTCAAACTGAATTAGAGGCGGCCGCCTTTCGAACCTTGGTTAAGCACCTGCGACAACGTACCGATGTGCAGAATATCGACCTAATGAATCTGTCAGGTTTCTGCCGAAATTGTTTATCTAAATATATGGTGGCTGCCGCTGAAGAGCAGGGTGTGGCATTAAATTATGATCAAGCGCGCGAACACGTATACGGGATGCCCTACGCTGAATGGAAATCTAAACATCAAACTGAGGCAACCGCTGAGCAAAAAGCAGAATACGCAGCCCAGAATACTGATCACTAGGTAGAGCTCATGAGCGGTGAGCGAGCCTCTAGCTTTGTCTGCATTAGTGACAATGCCAGCTGGTTGAACCAGATTTCAGCGGCTGCTCTGGCAGATGATGCCCAGTTGGTTGCTCAAGTAGCTTGGGCCCAGTTTGATTCAGCGCCCATGCAGCATGCGCACCCACAACATTGGGCATACGCCTTAATAGAGGGGGAATCCAAGCTATTGGATATTCGGCTGGGCAGGCTGTGCCGAAGTTTTCCGTTCGGTGTGCTAGTGCAGATCTCAGCCGATTTCCCTGCAAATGATCAACAATTGTTTGCCCATGGATTTAAAAAATTTAGCGAGTTGGACGAAAATTTGACGCACAAGCGTCGTGACCAAAATTATTTAAGCAATTCGGAACGATGCTATCGCTTTCGACTCGAAGAATATAAGGCCGTACCGGATTGGCTGAATGCACGATTTTGGGCGCATCCTGATCGTTTTCTTCTATAACTAATTGGTACAACATCCCGCCGAGATTCGTGCCTCGGCGTAATTAACGATGCGTCTTTTTCACGGTGTGCAGGGGCTTGAAATTGGTGTACTGTTTTCAGCATCTCTACTAGGGTCTGCCACGCCTGCAATCGATTCGCGTCAAACGACCTGAGTCTTTGTGTCATGAGTAAAATAGAAATAACCGAACTTCTGGGTGACGGCATAGGCCCTGAGCTAGCTGAATCTGTTCACGCAGTGGCTGACTCCTTGCCGGCTGAACTTAACTTCATTCCCATAGATTGGAGCCTTGAAACCCGAGAAAAGCGCGGTGATGATGCCATCGATGATGCTGTAGAGTCGATGAAAAAGACGAAGCTTGCGGTCAAATACCCCACCATTACCAACAAACGCAGCCCCAACGCACTTATTCGCAGGGCCTGTAATTTCAGTGTGATTTATCGCCCGGCCATCTCCATCAAGGGCATCAGTTCCAATTTCAAAGAAGATGTCAATCTTCATATCGTTAGAATCGCAACTGGCGGCACCTACGATGATCCAGGCCAGCTCATTGGTAAAGACGCTGCGGTATCTTTACGAATGGTAGAGCGAAAACCGTGTGAGCAAGCCGCGCGTTTTGCGTTTGATTTAGCGCGTAAAAAAGGTCTCACCTACGGCGACAGCCATTACTCCATGACATCATCTTCAAAGCACACCATTCAACGTGTTACCGATGGTTTGTTTGAAGAGGTGGTTAAAGGGGTTCATGCGGCTGAATTCTCTGAGGTTGAGCATAATGTCGAATTATTCGATGCACTGCTTGCCAAAATCATCATTGATCCCTCAGCCTATGAAGTGGTTTTGGTTTTAAATGAATACGGCGATTTCCTATCCGATATGGCCTCAGGTTTGGTGGGCAGTTTGGGTACTGGCGCTAGTGGTAACTACTCATTTGATGAGAACAACAACGTCGACATCGCCATGTTTGACCCCGCAGGTGGTACAGCGCCTGATATTGCGGGTAAAAATGTTGCTAACCCTGCCGCCGTTTTATTGGCCTTTGGTATGTTGCTCGATCATGTCGATCGCTACGACTTAGGCCATGCGTTAAGACTTAGCTTGTTAGGTTTGATTGAAGCAGGGCAATGCACGCGCGATCTTGGTGGCAAATTAAATACCGATGAATTCACCAAGCTTGTTATTGAACACATTCCTGCGCATTTGTGATCTGAGATAGATTTTCCCTATGGCGACAAATAAAAACGAGCGAGATTCCACCATTTTAGGTGGGGCAAACTCCCCGTATTTAGAAGTATTGTATGAGCAATACTTAAGTGACCCGAATAGCGTTGATGAAACGTGGCGTGATTATTTTCAAACCTTGCCCATGGTGGGTGATCACGGGCAAGACATTCCTCACTCGCAAGTTCGTGCTCAGTTTCTGCAGTTAACTCGTAACGGTGGTGGTGCGCGCACAGCAGCGCAAGCGTCGGTAGCGTCGGGAATGTCGCCGCAAGAGCTTAAACAGATTCGGGTCACGCAGCTTATTAATGCCTATCGCGTTCGTGGTCACCAAAAAGCTGCAACTGATCCATTAGGCTCAATTAACGATGCCATGGTTCGTGAACTTCTGTTAGAGCAAAATGGCCTTGCCGATTCCGATTTAGACACCGAGTTTCAAACGCCAACGCTTGAGGGTTTAGGCTCTGCCAAGCTACGCGACATCATCGCGCATTTGCAAAAGTGTTATTGCGGCAGTATCGGTTACGAATACATGTACGTTGACAACACTCCGCAGAAACTTTGGCTGCAACAACGAATAGAAGCGGTGGCATCATCGCCTGAACTGAATGCGGAATCCAAAACATGGCTGCTACAGCGCTTAACGGCTGCTGAAAGTATGGAGCGGCATTTAGGTTCTCGTTACGCCGGTCAAAAACGCTTCTCATTAGAAGGTGGTGAAAGCCTTATCGTTGTGATGAGCGAACTGCTGAAACGAGCAGGTGATGCAGGTGTTAAAGACATGGTTATCGGCATGGCTCACCGTGGGCGATTGAACGTCTTGGTGAACATACTGGGTAAAAATCCTGCCGAATTATTTTCTGAATTCGAAGGTAAGCATAAGCAGGATCCACGGCTGTCCAACGGTGATGTTAAATATCATCAAGGCTTCAGTTCAGATTTAAAAACTGATTCAGGCCATATGCACTTATCGCTTGCGTTTAACCCCTCTCACTTAGAAATCGTCTCACCCGTTGTGGAAGGATCGGTTCGTTCGCGTCAAGATCGTTACAAAGATAAAGACGGTGATAAGGTTATCGCGGTTGCCATTCATGGTGATGCGGCCTTCGCAGGCCAAGGCGTGGTAACTGAAACCTTCAACATGGCCGATTCCAGAGGCTTTTCCACGAAAGGCACTGTGCACATTATCGTGAACAACCAAATCGGATTCACCACCAGTAACGCCAAAGATGCGCGATCAACTTTGTACGCAACCGATGTGGCGAAGATGATTAACGCGCCCATTTTTCACGTCAATGGTGATGATCCTGAAGCGGTTCAGTTTGTTACCCAACTTGCGTTTGATTTTCGCATGGCGTTTAAGAAAGACGTCGTTATTGACATGATTTGTTATCGCCGGCATGGCCATAACGAAACGGATGAGCCGTCGGTAACGCAGCCCATTATGTACAAGGCGATAAAGAACACGCCCACGACACGTAAGTTGTATGCCAATTCATTAGAAGCGCAAGGCATTATCGATGCGGCCACCGCTGATCACATGGTAAGTCAATATCGTGATCAATTAGATAAAGGCGATACGGTTGCACCAGAAGTGCTGGTAGGTGTAAATGAAGCGCCTGAATTGAAAGTGGATTGGGAAAAATATCAAGCTACGGACTGGCGTATTGATTATCAGCAACCCGTATCGCTAGATAGATTTAAAGCGTTAGCCGATGAGCTGCACACATTGCCTGAAGGCTTATCGATTCACTCACGCGTGAATAAAATCGTTGAAGATCGGCGCAAGATGGCAGCTGGTGCTTTGGCAGTGGATTGGGGCTTTGCAGAAACCATGGCTTACGCCACCTTGTTAGACGATGGTTACGCCATTCGTTTAACCGGTCAAGACAGTGGTCGTGGAACCTTCGCCCATCGACATGCTGTGCTGCATAATCAAAATGAATTAGGTGCCTATGTTCCTTTAAGAGAACTCGGCGCTAAGCGTGATAAATCGTTTCTAGTTATTGATTCGTTGCTCTCAGAAGAAGCGGTGCTTGGTTTTGAATACGGTTACGCAACCGCAGATCCTGAAACGCTCGTGATTTGGGAAGCTCAGTTCGGCGATTTTGCGAATGGCGCGCAGGTCGTTATTGATCAATTTATTAGTTCTGGCGAAACTAAGTGGGGCCGTTTGTGCGGGTTGGTGATGCTTTTGCCGCACGGCTATGAAGGCCAAGGTCCTGAGCATTCATCGGCAAGGCTTGAACGATTTTTACAGCTTTGTGCTGAAGACAATATGCAGGTGCTTATGCCAAGCACGCCTGCCAATTGCTACCACATGATGCGCCGTCAAATGCTTCGCCCGATGCGCAGGCCAATGATTGTGATGTCGCCAAAGAGTTTACTGCGCCATCGATTAGCCATCTCCACAGTAGAAGAATTGGTAGACGGTAAGTTCATGCCCGTTATTGATGAAATCGACAGTGAAGTGGATGCTAAGAAAGCTAAGCGATTGATCATCTGCAGCGGAAAAGTTTATTACGATCTTTTAGAACAACGGCGTGAGCATAAACTCAATGATGTGGCCATTGTTCGAATGGAACAGCTTTACCCATTTCCTTATGATGAAATGAAATCAATGGTTTCGCGTTATTCCAACGTTGAGTCTATTGTTTGGTGTCAGGAAGAGCCTCGTAACCAAGGCGCATGGCGCGCAAATCGTCATCGCATAGAACGTACCTTGCCCGATAACATGGAAGTGGAATACGCTGGCCGTGGGCCGTCGGCATCTCCTGCTGTGGGTTATAACAACTTGCACGTGCAGCAGCAAAAGCAGCTGGTTCAAGAAGCCTTGGGCCAAATTGAAAATACGCAAACCCGCTAACGCGGACACTTTCAGGACATACAGTAAATGAGCACAGAAATCAAAGTGCCCACATTGCCCGAATCCATCGCTGATGCGTTAGTGGTTACTTGGCGTAAAGCGCCAGGTGATGCGGTAAAGCGCGATGAAGTGTTGGTGGAAATTGAAACCGATAAAGTGGTTTTAGAAGTGCCGGCTGAAAAAGACGGTGTGATGGGGCAAATCATCGAGGGCGAAGGCACAACGGTTACCGCTCATCAAGTGATTGGCATGATTGAAGAAGGCAGTGGGGCTGCCGCAGCAGCTGCATCAACAGCACCAGCAGCGTCTGCACCCACAGCCGGTGGAGGCAGTGGGGAAAATGTTGATGTCAAAGTTCCTACCTTGCCTGAATCGATTGCCGATGCACTGGTTGTTAAGTGGCATAAAGCAGAAGGCGATGCGGTTGCCCGAGACGAAATTATTGTTGATATTGAAACCGACAAAGTGGTATTGGAAGTGCCAGCAGCCACAGCCGGTGTGCTTGCGTCCATCGTTGAAGCTGAAGGTACAACGGTTGCCGCTCATCAAGTAATCGGTGTGATTGCTGAAGGGGCAAGTGCAACGGCTTCGCAAGCTGTGGCCAATGCTGATTCTGCGGTTAGTTCAGCATCCAGTGCTGAAGCGGGTGGGCAAACCAGTCCATCAGTTCGAAAAGCATTAGCCGAGCACGGTTTAACCGCTGATCAAGTGGTGGGTAGCGGTAAAAACGGGCGCATCAGTAAAGAAGATGTTGAAAAAGCAGCAGCATCTGGTGTGGGTGGCAAAGTGGCTGCCGCTGGGGCTGTAGGTATTGCGGCTGGGGCAGCGGCAGGAGTTGCAGCAGCATCAGCTAGTGGCGGATCGGCCGCAAGTTCAAGCGGTGCAATGGAGGCGTTACCCATGGGTGATAGAACTGAGCGGCGTGTTCCCATGACACGCTTACGAAAGCGTATTGCAGAGCGCTTATTAGAAGCCTCTCAAACCACAGCAATGCTCACCACTTTTAATGAAGTGAACATGCAAGGGTTTATTGACTTCCGCAGTCAATATAAAGATATGTTTGAAAAAACCCACGGTGTGAAATTGGGTTTTATGTCCATTTTTATAAAGGCTGCCACTGAAGCATTAAAGCGTTACCCCGACATCAATGCATCCATTGATGGCGATGACATTGTGTATCACGGTTTTTGTGATGTCGGTGTGGCGGTATCGTCTGAACGTGGTTTGGTGGTACCGGTGCTTCGTAATACGGAAAACATGTCGTTAGCGGATATGGAAAAAGGCATTGCAGAATATGCGGCTAAAGCGCGAGATGGAAAGTTGGGTCTGGATGAAATGACAGGCGGAACCTTTACCGTATCGAATGGTGGCGTGTTCGGATCGATGATGTCCACACCGATCTTAAACCCTCCGCAAAGTGCCATCCTGGGTATGCACGCCACACAGCCTCGACCGATTGCGTTAAACGGTGAAGTCGTGATTCGCCCCATGATGTACATCGCATTGTCATACGATCACCGAATCGTGGATGGCAAAGGTGCCGTTGGTTTCTTGAAAACAATAAAAGAAATTGTTGAAGAGCCTGCGCGCGTTGTATTCGATTTATAAACTCTTTTTGGAAAAGTAACTTCCATGACCGACCATTACGATGTCATTGTTTTAGGTGCAGGGCCTGCGGGCTATGTTGCAGCCATCCGTTGTGCCCAGCTGGGTATGAAAACGGCCTGTGTTGAGAAATGGTTGAATAAAAATAACAAACCCGCTTTAGGTGGAACCTGCTTAAACGTAGGTTGTATTCCTTCGAAAGCGTTGTTAGAAGCTACTGAGCTTTATCATGAAGCGGTACACGGGTTCGACGATTTAGGCATCACCTGCACAGACATAAAGCTGGATGTGCCAAAAATGATTTCTCGTAAAGATAAAATTGTTTCAGAACTTACTGGTGGTATTGAAGGCTTATTTAAAGCCAATGGCATTGACTGGTTAGTGGGTGCTGGAACGGTGTTAGCCGATAAGAACGTATCCGTTACTGATCATGACGGTGGGAAAAAACAATACACCGCCAAGAATATCATTATCGCCACAGGCTCTGTCCCCATTGAATTACCCATCACGCCATTACAAGGTGATGCGGTAGTAGATTCATCGGGTGCGCTTGAATGGCAATCGGTGCCGGGCAAGGTGTGTGTGATTGGTGCAGGCATCATTGGGCTTGAGCTTGGCAGTGTATGGCGCCGCCTAGGATCTGAAGTAGTGCTGCTTGAAGCGATGGATTCATTTTTGCCCATGGTCGATGGGCAGATTGCTAAAGACGCACAACGAACCTTCACTAAACAGGGTTTAGATATTCAATTATCCGCCCGAGTCACTGGCAGTGAAGTAAAAGGTAATAAGGTCATCGTGAGTTATCAAAATAGCGACGGTGAGCAGCAAATGGAAGTGGATAAACTCATTGTTGCTGTGGGTCGACGTGCTTATGTGCACGGTGTGCTCACCGATGAAGCCGGTGTTGAATTGGATGAGCGTGGGCTTATTCATGTAAACGATTCATGCGAAACCAACGTGCCAGGCATCTACGCCATTGGTGATGTGGTACGCGGGCCTATGCTTGCGCATAAGGGTTCTGAAGAAGGTGTGATGGTGGCAGAGCTCATCGCTGGTGAGCATTCCAGTGTGAATTATGACGTCATGCCGAATGTAATTTATACCCATCCTGAAGTTGCTTGGGTGGGGAAAACTGAAGAAGAATTGAAAGCTGACGGCGTTGACTATCAGGCGGGCACCTTCCCGTTTGCGGCCAGTGGTCGTGCCAAAGCTAAAGGTGATACGGGTGGGTTAGTAAAAATATTACGTGATAAGAATACCGACAGAATGTTAGGTGCGCACGTTATTGGCCCTAGTGCTTCAGAGTTATTGGGGCAATCGGTGTTGGCCATGGAGTTTGATGCCACCATTGAAGACATCGCGCACACTATTCATGCGCACCCCACCTTGTCAGAAGCTATGCATGAAGCTGCGTTGAGTGCCGATGGACGCGCTATTCATATTGCAAACCGTAAACGACGCTAAAACTTTTAAGATTACCCAACGGACTTAACAATGAACTTACATGAATACCAGGCGAAAGGCCTGTTCAAGGAATACGGCATGCCAGTGCCGAATAATATTGTGGCAAGCACCGCTGCAGAGGCTAAGAAAGCAGCTGAAGCGCTAACCACCGATAAAGTGGTTGTTAAGGCGCAGGTGCATGCGGGCGGTCGTGGTAAAGCAGGCGGTGTTAAGTTAGTGGATACCCCTGCAGAAGCCGAAGAATATGCCAAGAGCATTTTGGGTACTAACTTAGTAACGATTCAAACCGATGCTAACGGCCAGCCCGTTAACACCGTGTTAGTTGAAGAAACTTGCAACATCGCTAACGAGTTATACCTTGGCGCTGTTATTGATCGCGCTTCTCAACGTGTGGTGGTTATGGCATCCACAGAAGGTGGTGTTGAGATTGAAACTGTTGCTGAAGAAACGCCTGAGAAAATTTTAAAAGCTGAAATCAATCCATTGTTAGGTGTCATGGGTTGGCAAGCCCGTGAGTTAGCGTTTGGCTTAGGTTTAGAAGGTGGTCAAATAAAGCAATTCACTAAATTGCTAGCGGGCTTGGTGAATTTGTTTGTTGATAAAGATTTAGCGTTAATGGAAATCAATCCTCTAGTGGTTACTGCTGAAGGTGATTTGATTTGTCTAGACGGCAAAATCAACGTGGACAGTAATGCCATGTACCGTCATCCTGAATTAGAAGCTTTGCACGATAAATCTCAAGAAGATGAGCGAGAACTGCGAGCTGCTGAGTGGGAACTTAACTACGTTGCACTAGAAGGCAATATCGGTTGCATGGTGAATGGTGCAGGCCTTGCCATGGCAACGATGGACATCATCAAATTGAAAGGCGGTCAGCCTGCTAACTTCTTAGACGTTGGGGGTGGCGCAACTAAAGAACGAGTGGCCGAAGCGCTAAAGATTATTCTGTCAGATCCCGATGTGAAAGGTATTTTGGTAAACATATTCGGTGGAATCGTTCGTTGTGATTTGATTGCAGAAGGCGTTATTGCCGCAATAAAAGAGGTGGGCATTGAAGACCCCGTGGTTGTGCGCTTAGAAGGCACCAACGCAGCTGAAGGTCGAGCGCTGCTGGATAATAGCGGTTTAAGTTTAACCTCAGCCAGTGATTTGGGTGATGCTGCTGAAAAGATTGTTGCTATCGTAGGAGGTGCCGCATGAGCGTACTAGTTAATAAAGACACTAAGGTTCTATGTCAGGGCATTACCGGTAGCCAAGGCACCTTCCACTCTGAGCAAGCTATTGAGTACGGCACGCAGATGGTAGGTGGCGTTACACCGGGTAAAGGTGGCACTCAGCATTTAAACCTGCCTGTGTTCAACACCATGAAAGATGCGGTTAAAGAAACCGGTGCTAACGCAACGGTTATCTACGTGCCCGCACCATTTTGTAAAGACTCTATTACTGAAGCCGCCGAATCGGGTGTGGAACTCATTGTGTGCATCACCGAAGGCATTCCAACCCTTGATATGTTGGAAGCACGGATTGCTGTAGAACAAAACGGTGTTCGTTTGGTTGGCCCTAACTGCCCAGGTGTTATCACGCCTGGTGAATGTAAAATTGGCATCATGCCAGGGCCTATGCACAACGCGGGCAAGGTTGGCATCGTGTCTCGTTCTGGCACATTAACTTACGAATGCGTTAAACAAACTTCAGATTTAGGTTATGGCCAAAGCACGTGCATCGGTATCGGTGGTGATCCGATTCCAGGTACAAGCTTTATTGATGCTATTGCTTTATTCCAAGATGATCCGCAAACCGAAGCTATTTTGATGGTGGGTGAAATTGGTGGAACGGCAGAGGAAGAGGCTGCAGAATTTATCCAATCCAATGTCACAAAGCCTGTTTCAGCTTACATTGCAGGTGTTACAGCCCCTCCGGGTAAACGCATGGGTCACGCTGGTGCCATTATCGCTGGTGGTAAAGGCACAGCCGATGATAAGTTCAAAGCATTGGAAGCTGCAGGCGTTACCACTACTCGTTCACCGGCTGAGTTGGGGTTAGCGGTAAAGACAGCCACGGGTTGGTAAGTAGATAAATAAATCGGTGATGTTATACCGATGATAAAAAAACCAGCGTGCATGCACGCTGGTTTTTTTGGTTATAACCGATGTAAAAATTAAAGCTTGAATAAATTTAACGCTGTTTAAATGTAAAAGTTGGTATTAGTTCCCCACCATTCCACGCGGTGGCTTATCGTTTTTAATCGTGAATTCCATGCCATCAAGTAGCTGTTCTAAATCAGGGCGGGCTGATGGGCCATTAGAAATTGCGGCAATTTGTACACTGCCATCAGGGCGAAGGCAAAACACAGCAGGTTCTGCAAAGCGGCGATCAGTTTCATCTGGCGTTAATGGGTCACTGATGTACAGCCCCCAAGCTTTCATGTCTGATTCACTTAAATCACAACCCACGGGGAAGCTCCAACCGTATTCGGCAATATCGGCATTCGCTTTCTCAGCGGTATCCGCTGATACCGCCTTTACATCAAAACCTGCAGAGTCCCAACGCGACAACATGCTTTCCACTTGATTTAAATAAGGCTTGCATCGCCCACAGTGTTTACCTCGGTAGACCACCAAAAGCTGCCATCGGCCATTAGCCTCACCAATTTGCATGGTCTCTCCGTTCGGTCGATTGACGGTTAGTGTGGGTAAGGATTCGCCTGCTGGTGGTTTCATTGACATGGTAGATTTCTCGCTGACTTGATATGGATTTTTTTCAGTATAAGCACTTACATTTATGAGGTCATATTCATATACCTATTGATGAAGTCAAGAGGTTAGGTTATTACCAAGAAATCCGTCTTTTATTGCTCAGTCGCTTCCACTACAAACACCATGCTGTAGTTAACTAATTCCGCCCCAGTTTCTTGAATCCAAAAACTGTAGTCACCCGCTTCCAAAGGGGGTGTAAACCCTTGAGCGCCTTCGCCAACACTTATTGCAGCGAGTATGTCGTCACCCACCATATCGGCACCGAAATGTACGTATCCCAATAAGTTACTTGGGTCAGCGCCGTTATTCGGTTCAGTAAAAACTGAACCTGCTTGTATTGCGATGAACGATTGGTCGTCTGTTGAGGTGAAATCGGCAAGTTCAATGGCGGTTAATTCGCTACCGGCTGGCACGTTAACCGTTAGATAATCAAGATCTGGTGAAACGGTTGAGCCGTTAACCCGATTCTCACCTACAACAAATTGCAGGGGTTGAGGATTGTTTCGATCATCCACTATGTCCCCGTCGTTGGCTTCATCGAACAGCAGAACCGAATTTATCGTCTCTTGTTCAACGGCATTGATGTCAGAATCGTCGTCTGAGTCACTGCTGCAAGCAACTAAAGTGACTATCGAAAATGGAGCAATGATTGCGGATAGAACTAAATGATTGATTTTCATAGATTTTAAGGCCGTTGGTCAGTTAAGGTTGGCGCAAGGTGGTTAATTCGTCTGCGATGGATTAAATATTACGATAACTACAGCTGACAGTACATAGGAGAAGATGTTCACTCATGAATTTTGAACAGCTTGATAAAGTGATGCGGGTTTTTGAAACCCGAAACGATACTTTCGTGCTCCCCGGAATTTATATGGTGGCACGGATCGACGGCCGCACTTTTTCGCACCTTACTCGTGATGTTCACGCGTTTAATGCACCTTTCGATGAACGTTTTCGCGATTACATGGTGGGCACTGTTGAGCACTTAATGGATTGCGGATTTCGAGTGTTGTATGGATACACGCAAAGTGATGAAATATCATTGTTGTTCCATTTAAACGATGAAACGTTTGGGCGAAAAATTCGAAAATACAATTCTGTCTTAGCGGGCGAGGCTAGCGCAAAATTTTCTGTACTGTTGGGAGATGTGGGTGCGTTCGATTGCAGAGTGTGCCAGTTACCCACGCGTGAACACGTTGTAGATTACTTTAGATGGCGAGCGGAGGATGCCCATCGAAATGCATTAAACGCACATTGTTACTGGGCGCTTCGCAAAAAAGATCAATCAGCAAAATCAGCAACTGAACAGCTTCTTGGCATGTCGGTATCAAAGAAGAACGATTTCTTATTTGAGCAAGCTGGCATTAACTTTAACGAGCTACCTGCATGGCAACGACGGGGTGTAGGTGTTTATAAAGAACCCATAGAAGTCAGTGGTAAAAATCCACAAACAGGTGATACGGTTAGTTCGGTTCGTTATCAAAATAAAATTGACAGTGAATTGCCGATGAAAGAGGCTTATGCTGATTTTATAAAGCAAATCATCATTCGTTCTGAATCCTGATTATCAACCCACTGTTGGCGTGTTGCCCTCTAGCACTGTTGTAAATACATCGGTGTCAACGTTGCCACCGCATAAAATCACCGCGCATTCTCGCCCCGCCATTTTTTCACGTTCTTGCAATAGGGCTGCTAATGGCGCAGCCCCTGCACCTTCGGCAACATTATGTGTATCGGTAAAATAGGCACGCATGGCGTTGGCCACTTCATCATCAGTTACAGCCACAATGCGTGCAGCGCCTTTAGAATAAATATCAAAGGCGGCTTCCACAGGAATTCGAACCGCCATGCCATCAGCAATGGTATTAGCAGAATCAGTTTCCATAATTTTACCGCTATCGAATGAAAGCTTTGCCGCCATAGCGTGGGTGGACACAACCCCAACGATTTCGGTTTTTAATCCTAAGGCATCTCGCACGGTGATTAAGCTACAAATACCTGAGCCGCAGCCAATGGGTACATAAACCGTATGAAGGTTGGGTGCTGCTGAAAACAATTCCATAGCGTAGGTGGCCACACCTCTTATGATTTCTGGATGAAAGGCTGGCACCATTGTGAGTTGATTTTTTTCGGCTAATTCCATTGCGTGCAGTCGTGCAATATCAAAATCATCGCCGTGTTCAATGACCGTTGCACCGAAGGCGCGCATGGCAGCGTTTTTCTCTTTTGAATTACCATGTGGCACCACGATGGTGCTGGGTAATCCGATAGCGGTAGCGGCACGGGCTTGGCTTTGCCCATGGTTGCCGCGTGTTGCTGTGATGATGCCCGTGCTGTGAGTTTGTGATTTTTGCAAGCTATGGGCGTAGGTAATGCCGCCACGGATTTTGAAAGCCCCTGTAGGGGTGTGGTTTTCGTGTTTTACCCACAACGGGCAACCTGTGCGCTCTTCTAATAAAGGCCAACGATATTGCGCTGTGGCTGGCATGTGTTGGTGCACTAAATTTACCGCGTCATTCAATTCAGATTGTGTAAACAGTGCCATGGTGAATTACCCTCCGATTACCACGTTATCATTTATTGCAAAACCATGGTTTGCGCACCACCGTTTTAGTTTATTGCGAGCGTTGGCATTAGTAATGGCGGTGATTAGTAAGTCATTATTCAGTGTTGATGCAAGGGTGTCATAATTGATGACGGGTTTGTTACGTTTTTGATTCTTAGCCTTTGGGTTATCTAATTCAACAAACCCTGCAACTTTTACGTTGTTATTTTCTAAAGCATCGTGCCAGTATCGAGCGTTTCGCCCCGTACCTGCAATCCATACCGAGCGGCCTTTATCTAAGTCGAACCCACTGTTGGCGTCTGCCAGTGCAGCTGATTTTAGTTGTATGAAAGCTTTGCGTTGGTAGCGTGTATCGGTTCGAGTTAGCCGGTTCGGATGTTCGCGCCAATGCAATAACACGCCATGTGGTTTTACCATGGGAATTTTATTTAACCATGCACGCAATAGGTAATCGTAGTCTTCTGGGAAATCGCCTTGTTTATAAGGCCCAAGTGTTGTCCAAATTGTTTGGTGGGCGAACCATGTGGGGTGCGGTAGTGGTGATTCTACAAAGCAAGCCTCGGTAATAGCATCTGGTGTGCACTGCTCGTTAAGCCATGTTTCGTATTGTTGGTTTCCTTTTAACACAACACTGTAATCAGAAAAGATCTTAACTTGCGCTCCCACTAAGCAGCGGTTGTCATAAGAAAAAGCTGTGGCTAATTGCGTTTTGAATCGATGCGGCTCGCATAGATCGTCTGCATCCATACGGGCAATGTAGTCACCTTGTGCGTATTGCAGCCCTTCGTTTAACGCGTTAGCGATTCCTAATAGGCGCCGAGGTATCAGCTGGCATCGTTCATCATGAGCAATATTTTCATTAACCAGTTCCTGCAACAGTGCATAAGCAGGGTTAGTCTCTAACGGGCCAATGAGAATAAGCTCAACGCTTACATCTTGCTGGGACAACACACTGCGTATGGCGGGAGCAACGTAATCGTCAACGCGGGCAACCGGCATCAATACAGAAATTAACGCACTTCTCTGAATTGGCAAATCTTACGCCCACTTAATACTGCAACCCACCGCGGCACGAACATCTGTGGGGGCGGGTTTGTCATTCAGTAATAAGGAGATTGCGTCGGCAACATCATTGCCGTTGGCTGTACCTTGCCCTGGGCGTGTGCTGTCCCATTGCCCGTGGTAAAAAAGTGCATGATTGTCATCAAATAAATAAAATTCAGGCGTGCACACGGCCGAAAAGGCTTTGGCTACCTGCTGCGTTTCATCATAAAGATAGGGGAAGTTAAAATTTCGGGTTTTGGCCAGTGCGGCCATGGGCTCAGGCCCATCTTGTGGGTAACTGATAACATCATTGGCGCTGATGGCAACCGTTGATACGCCTTGTTGTGAGAACTCAGCACATCGCTCAACTAATGAATCCAGTAAGTGCACAACAAATGGGCAGTGGTTGCACATGAACACAACCAAAAGCGGGTGACCATTGAAGTCTTCACGGTCAACATGTGTTTTAGTGCGTGTGTCGGGTAGCGAAAAATCTGGGGCTGTTGCGCCTACAGGCAGCGCGCGCGATTCAGTTAATGCCATAGGAGAGATACTTTGTTAGTTATTTTCAATAACTTCAACGCTATAGTATCTAGGGTGCACTTTGCAATGACAGTGAAGAAGAGGTTTGTATGATTTCGGCTGATGCCACGATGTTTATCGTCTCAGCACCCTCAGGTGCCGGCAAGACCAGCTTGGTCACACGCCTGCTTAATGATGACCCAAAGCTTGCTTGCTCTGTGTCTCATACCACCCGGCCTATGCGCCCCAAGGATGAAGACGGAAAAGACTACCACTTCATTGATCGCGATGGCTTTGAGTCCATGATTGAACGAGGGGAATTCCTTGAGCACGCCGACGTGTTTGGCAACTACTACGGCACCAGCGCCAGCTCTGTACAAACCTGCATTGATGCGGGCAAAGACGTCATCCTAGAGATCGATTGGCAAGGCGGGGCCCAAGTAAAGGCAGCCCACCCCGATGTGGTTTGGATTTTTATCTTGCCGCCTTCTAAAGAGGCCTTATTGAACCGGCTTCGGGGCCGAGCTTCTGATAGCGAGGAGGTGATTGCTCATCGAACCCAGGAGGCAGTAACCGAAATGCGCGAGAACGAGCGGGCGGATTACTTGGTCTTCAACGACGATTTTGACCAAGCCTTAGGCGACTTAAAAGCCATTATTACCTGCTATCGACTGGCTCAAAAGCGACAGAGCCAGCGTCACCAAGAGGTTTTGGCGGGGCTTACGCAGTGAAATAGTGCGCATTCTCGTGAAATGCCTCCCAATTTCGGTTGTGAAGGGTTTGCACCGCATTCATGAAGCGCGTGTTATCGCATCCACTGGTGTGGTGTTTGCGTAATAAGATCACTACAATACAGACGTATTCTCGCAATAGATTTCCAGGAATCGTTATGGCTCGCGTTACCGTTGAAGACAGCCTGAAGAAAATTGGCAACCGTTTCGATCTTGTTTTGGTGGCCGCCAAGCGTGCTCGCAACATCTCGATGGGTGCTGAACCCTTCCTGCCAGCCGATAACGATAAGCCCACCGTTATTGCGTTGCGAGAAATCGCTGATGGAATGGTAGATGAAGATATCTTAAAGGATGCTCCACCACCGGCACCGGTGAACCCTGAACCTGTCTTATATGACAAAGAGCTTCGCGAAGAATTTCAATCGCTTAAATAATGGGCCTTGCGTCTGCCGAGTGATTTCACTAGGCGGCCATCAAAGCTTAAAACGGCAAACCATTCGCCACCATCTAGCGGGCGCAACCTGCAATGGCTGAGGCGTTTATGGCTGATGCGCCCACAGCTGATGACAACAAACCAGAAATGGTGGCCTACGCCGCCCTTCTCGAAAAGCTCAAACAGCGGTTCTCCTCCGAGCACATCTCCGACATTAACCGTGCGTTCAAAACAGCCAGAGACGCGCACGAAGGCCAGCTAAGAAAGTCTGGCGAACCCTATATCACTCACCCCATCGCGGTTGCCGACATTGTCGTTGACATGAACCTTGATCACTTAAGTGTGATGGGGGCTCTGTTGCACGATGTGCTAGAAGATTGTGATGTGACCCGTGAAGAATTAGTGGCCCAGTTTGGCGAGCCTGTTGTTGAGGTTGTGGATGGCTTAAGTAAGCTTAATTATTTGGAATACCGCACCAAAG
The DNA here is from genome assembly GCA_938035125.1 of uncultured Granulosicoccaceae bacterium. GTDB lineage: Bacteria > Pseudomonadota > Gammaproteobacteria > Granulosicoccales > Granulosicoccaceae > Granulosicoccus. Next base: position 155,182 of record CALHNS010000014.1, read on the forward strand.
AAGAGGCGCAAACCGAAAGCTTTCGAAAAATGCTTTTGGCAACGGTTAAAGATTTACGCGTGATGCTAATCAAACTCGCCGATCGTTTGCATAATATGCGCACCATTGGTGCTATGCCGCGCCACAAACAGCGCCGTATAGGATTAGAAACTTTAGAAGTGTTCGCTCCCATCGCCAATCGATTGGGCATGAATGACATCATGAGCGAGTTGGAAGACTTGGGGTTTGAAGCTTGTTACCCCATGCGCTATCGAGTGCTGTCAGGCATTGTTGCGCAAGAGCGATCAAGCCGAGGTGGCTTGGTGGCCGATGTGGTGAATCGCGTTACTCAAGTGATGAGTGAAAAAGGCATCAATGCAACCATTACCAGTCGTGAAAAACATCATTACAGCCTTTATCGAAAAATGCGGGATAAGCGCACCCAGTTCAAAGAAGTGCTGGATATGTTCGCCATTCGCATCATTGTAGATTCGCCAGAAGATTGTTATCAAACGCTTGGCATTTTGCACAAGCTTTATAAGCCAAAAGCCAGACGGTTTAAAGACTATATCGCTGTGCCTAAAGCGAATGGCTATCAATCGCTGCATTCTGTGGTTGTGCACGACAGTGGCGTACCGGTTGAGGTGCAAATTCGTACCGCCGATATGAATCAAATCGCAAGCTCTGGGGTGGCGGCGCATTGGGCCTATCGTGCTGGTGAGCGTAATAACCCCACCGACCCCACTGAGCGCTGGCTGAGAGAGCTTAAAGATTTACAAACACAATCTGATAACTCAGAAGAATTCGTTGAGAACGTTAAAGTAGATCTTTTTCCCACAGAAATTTATGTGTTCACACCGAAGGGCCGAATCATTCAGTTACCGTTTGGTGCAACCCCTGTTGATTTTGCTTACGCTGTGCACTCTGATGTCGGCAACGCGTGTCGTCGCGCCATCGTAGATGACCAAGACGTCCCTCTTTCAACTGAGCTTGAATCGGGACAAACGGTAGCCATTGAAACGGGCGACAGTATGGATCCTCGTCCACTGTGGCTAGATTTTGTGGTTACTGGAAAAGCACGTGGGGGCATACGCTCTTATTTAAGAAATTTGGATCATGTTCGCGCGTTAGAATTTGGCAATCGCTTACTTAAGCGAGCACTGAATCGATACGAACAACCGTTATCAGAACTTGATCCTCAGCATATTGAATCGCTGGTTTCTGAGTACGGTTTCAATGGCATTGATGATTTATTTCTAAGTGTTGGGTTAGGCCATCATTTACCTAGCGCTGTGGCGCTGCGCTTAGTGCAAATTCGTGATGGCGTAGGAACACCAGAGCCTGTGCGCGAAACCGATCCTTTATTCATCGAAGGTCGTGAAGGTTCAGTGGTGCAATTGTCGAAATGCTGTTGTCCCATCCCAGGTGATAAGGTTCAAGGGGTGATCACAGCGGGCCAGGGTGTGGCTGTGCATCGGGCCAGTTGCCGAAATGTACGTAAATTTAGGCGCCGCAGCAAAGAATATGTGCTGGTGGAATGGGCGCACGATGTCGATGATTCCTTCGAAGCGAATTTGGAGGTGCAGCTTGCTAACCAGCCCGGCGCGCTTGCGCGCGTTACCTCAACCTTGTCGATGATGTCGGTAAACATTGAACATATGGTGTTCAATAACCGAGGTGACGATAACCTAATCATCCATTTCGAGCTTTCAGTATCTGATCGTCAGCATTTAGCTCGTATCGTGCGTAGGCTGCGCAATTTAACCGTGGTAAGGGCTGTTCGCCGCGAAACCTGATGTCGCCGGTATACTGTAGGAAATCAAACCATTCCACGGTATATAGGTAATCAATATGGCTCGTCAAATCATTAAAACCGATAAAGCTCCCGGCGCTATCGGTGCCTACTCTCAAGCGGTTCGTTGCGGCGATACGGTCTACCTTTCAGGGCAAATTCCGCTAGTGCCGGAAACCATGGAAAAAGTATCCGATGATGTGCGCACGCAAGTAGAACAAGTGTTCACTAATCTGGCAGCCGTTGTAGAAGCTGCGGGTGGATCGTTTGACGATGTGGTGAAGTTAAACGTATACCTCACCGATCTGGCCGACTTTCCCATTGTAAATGAGGTGATGGCGGCGCGATTTGAAGAGCCTTACCCAGCGCGTGCAGCAATTGGCGTATCCCAGCTTCCTAAAGGGGTAGCGGTAGAAGTTGAAGGCATCATGCATCTGGGTGCATGAAAACAAAAGCTACCAAACCTGCCATAGGCGCAACCCCTAACGCTGCATTAGATGCCACCACCGTCAACACGTTAAAAGGTGTTGGCGAGGCGATGGCCACAAAGCTTGCAACGCTTGGCATTTACACATTGCAAGATGTGTTGTTTCATTTACCGTTTCGTTATCAGGACAGAACCCGGTTACGTAAAATCGGTGAACTTCGTCCTGGGGACGAAGGGGTGATTGAAGCAGAAGTTGTGATCAGTGAAGTGGTGCAGCGTCAGCGCCGCTCATTGCTTGTGCGGGTGGCCGATGGCACCGGATCTTTAACGCTGCGTTTTTTTCATTTCAGTGCCAAACAAAGCCAGCAATTTGAACGCGGCAAAGTGCTGCAGTGTTTTGGTGAAGTACGCCGTGGCCCCGGCATGCTGGAAATGGTGCACCCTGAATATCGTCTTGCCTCTCAAGGGGCTGCGTTACAAAATACTCTCACCCCGTTTTATCCTGCCACCGAAGGGGTGCAACAAGGCACGTTACGAAAACTTAGCGATCAAGCCTTGCAGCATTTACGCACAGTATCCTTAGCTGAATTGATTCCACAGTCGCTTTTAGCCCCGTTAGGGTTGCCCGATTTAACCACTGCAATAAACACGGTGCATCGCCCGCCGCCAGATGCCAACGTGCAAGAGCTTGCTGATGGTTTGCATCCAGCCCATCGTCGTTTGGCATTAGAAGAACTCGTATCGCATCGGCTTGCCATGCGACAGCTGCGCGAACAACATCAAACCAATCAAGCTCCTGTTATTGCATCGAGTTCCAGTTTGGCTGATGCCCTTAAAGCATCATTAGCGTTTGATTTAACTGGCGCGCAAGCCAGAGTATTAAACGAGTTATTGCAAGATACGCAGCAACCCGAACCTATGTTGCGGTTAATACAAGGTGATGTAGGCGCTGGTAAAACTATCGTGGCGGCATTGGCAGCAGCGCATGCGGTAGAGGCAGGTTATCAAGTGGCGTTAATGGCGCCAACTGAGATATTGGCTGAACAACACTTATTAAATTTCTGTGATTGGTTTGAGCCATTGGGTATTTCTGTCGGCTGGCTTAGCGGTAAATTAAAAGCATCGGAAAAGCGTTCCATGATTGAATCGGTTGCAATGGGGCATTCACGTATTGTGGTGGGAACCCATGCGTTATTTCAAAACGATGTGGAATTTCAAAATTTAGGTTTAGCCATTGTGGATGAGCAGCATCGCTTTGGTGTGCATCAACGTTTAGCGTTAAGAAATAAAGGAGCAAAAAATAATCTTCTGCCGCATCAGCTCATCATGACAGCCACACCCATCCCAAGAACCTTAGCCATGACAGCTTATGCAGATTTGGATGTGTCGGTGATTGATGAATTACCACCGGGTCGAAAGCCTGTCACGACAGTTGCTTTAGAGTCTCAACGTCGTGCAGATGTGGTGCAACGAGTGAATGCGGCTATTGCAGAAGGGCGCCAAGTGTATTGGGTGTGCACACTGATTGATGAAAGCGAATTCTTACAAGCTGAAGCTGCTGAAGACACTGCACAAATTTTGGCAGAAGCCTTACCAGATCATCGCGTTGGTCTTGTGCACGGGCGAATGAAATCGAAAGAGAAAGACGCCATCATGGCTGAATTCAAAAGCGCTAACATCGATTTACTGGTGGCCACCACCGTCATTGAGGTGGGGGTGGATGTACCCAATGCCTCATTGATGATTATTGAAAACGCTGAACGATTAGGGTTATCGCAATTGCATCAGTTACGCGGGCGGGTTGGGCGTGGCAGTGCGCAAAGCAGTTGCATACTGATGTACCACGGGCCATTGTCAAAAACCGCTAGGCAGCGCATTGGCATTATGCGAGAAACCAACGATGGTTTTGTGATTGCCGAACGTGATTTAGAAATTCGCGGCGCAGGTGAAGTGCTGGGTACTCGGCAAACTGGCGCCGCTGAATTTCGAATTGCAAAGCTTGGCCGCGACGATGACTTACTGGATGTGGTCAGTGAAGTGGCTGATGAACTTGCTGCCACCCAGCCAAAAGCGGTCTTAAAATTAATACGCCGATGGATTGGTGATGGTAAGCAAGATTATGGTGGTGTTTGACGCAGTTTTTTAACGCAGCTTTTTAAGTAGTTCGATCGGTCCGCTGCGGTTGCCAAATCCATTGTCGGGCCAATAAAACACTTGCGATGATTGCCCCACCAATAGCGCCGTAGAGATGCGAATTCACTTCCACATTGCCCCCAGCCATCTCTTCACTGCCTGGCAATGGCCCTGAAAATTGTTCCCAAGCTAATTTTCCTACCACTAATGCCAGTAACACCGACGCTGATTTAGGAAAGTGTCGAATGTCGGCCATGCAGCCTGCGATGATGATGCCGTGCAAAGTACCGGAAAAACCCACGTAGTAAAGAACGTGTTTATCGAATGCGTATAATCCTGCGGTTACGATAAGGCTTGAAAATAGGATGACGATCGTCCATTCCCAGGCCTTGAAGTGTTGCCAAACCAGCGCCACGATAAGGGCGAACCCTGCCATATTCATCCACATGTGGTTCGCACCCAAATGGACAAAATTACCGGTGAGTAAGGAATGCCATTGGCCTGATTCAATTAGCGCACGATCATAGCGCCAAGTTTCTGCCATGCCGCTAAAATGTAAACCAATGCACAACAGCGCAACAAACACGGCAAGCCAGAGTGCGGGTGAGCGTATGGCAATGGAGAGGGACTGAATCAACGCAGATTCCTGCAGTCAGAAGCACAAGACAACCCGATGGTGACAAGTGCGTTAAATAGGGTGTAGCGGCACGGATCCCGCAAGCTAATCAGGTGCTGGACTGCTATGCTTTTTTAAGGCATCTGGCTCGTTTTATTCGTTATTATATTGGAGAATTATCGCTCATGTTGCAGCAACGCCCCCGAACACAATCGGGTTTTACCCTGATTGAAATTATGGTGGTGGTCGCCATTATCGCCATTCTCGGTGCGACTGTCGTGCCACTCATCATGGACCGGCCCAACGAAGCGCGAGTGGTGCGTGCCCAAACAGATATTAAAAGTCTTGGCGCTGCGCTGGATTTATACCGGCTGGATAATTTTAATTACCCCTCCACTGAGCAAGGCTTACAAGCTTTGATCGAAGAGCCTTCAGGTGACCCTGAACCCGGCAATTGGAATGGGCCTTACGTTAAGAAGCTAAACAAAGACCCGTGGAACCGCGACTATGTTTACCAAAGCCCAGGCGAAGGCGGTGACTTTGACATCATCTCCTTAGGCACCGATGGCGCCGAAGGCGGTGAGGGCTTTGATGCCGATATCACCAACTGGGATCAGTAAAGCCTGTCATTGATGTCATTTGCCCCAAAGTATTCGCCAGCGAAACGAAATCTGGTTCAACACCAAGGTTTTACGCTGATCGAAATTATGGTTGTTATTGCAATCGCTGCCATCTTGGTGGGTGCGGTGGCGTTAAATATAAATTTTCGAAATCCAGGCAAAACCGTGCTGCAAACCACTCAGCGCACCGCGCTTCTTATGCAGTTGGCAAGCGATCAAGCGGTGTATTCGCGGCAGCAGTACGGCATTCGATTTCACCCTGAGTCTTATACTTTTTTCGCTTTAGCACCGGATGAAACCGGTGCTGGCGTTTGGCAGGTATTTGAAGATGAGCGGCTTCGGTTTGAAAAGCCTGATTTCAAAGTTGAATTTGAAGTTGAAATCTCAGGGCTTCCCATTGTGCTTGATGAACTTGAAGTAGAGCTTGAAGCACAAACCGATGAAGATCCGATTCGACCGCATGTGATGTTTTTATCCAATGGGGAAATGGTTCCAGATTTTCGTGTGTTGATGCAAGACGAGGAAGCTAAATTTCGTCACGCCGTATTCGCTGGGGAAGTGTTGCCTATCGAAGTGGAGGCGATTCAATGAAGCGCCGACAAGTCGGGTTTACACTGATCGAAGTATTAGTGGCTATGACCATACTGGCTGTGGGTGTAACAGCCTTGGTTTCAGCTTCGGGTGCAAGCGCGTGGCGCGCAGATTATTTACGCAATCGTGAATACGGGCGCTGGGTGGCATCCAATCTACTCACAGAGCTGCAAGTGGTGCCCTCATGGCCTGAGATTGGCACCCGCAACACAGAAGTTGAACTCGGTGGGCGCACTTGGTACGTTCGCACCAAAACTCAGCGAGTGGACGATCCCGATTTGCGCCGAGTGGATGTTGAGGCAAGGCTCGATGAAGCATCTGACAACTACATTTACGTGGTTTCAGGCTTTGTAGGTAACCCGGAGCATCGCCAATGAAACAACTGAAAGGGTTCACCCTCATTGAGATGTTGGTGGCGGTGTTTTTATTGGCGGTGTTGGGTTCAGCTGGCTTTAGCATGTTGTTTCAGATGAACACCACGCGTGAGGTGGTGCTGGCTCAAGCTGATCGATTAGCTGAATTGCAGCGTACCTTTTATTGGATGGCAGAAGATTTCAGCCAAGTGGTAGATCGCCCCATTCGCTCTGCGGTAGATGAGCGTATACCGTCAGTATTATTCAGCCTGCAAGGGGAGTCTTTAATTTCAATGTCTCGTGCGGGTTGGACGAACCCTGCACGCACCGTATCGCCTGTGCGTTCAGACTTACAACGTGTGTCCTATTCATTAGATGAGGACAAACTGATTCGAAATTATTGGTACCACCTCGATTCATTAGAAGATTCGCCAACAAAACGTCGCCAGCTG
>CALHNS010000015.1 GCA_938035125.1 uncultured Granulosicoccaceae bacterium
CCGATCACATCGACATCTACATCGATGTGCTCTGTGATCGGTTAGAGCGTCAACGCAAAAACTTAGAACGGCGGGAGGCGATGGAATGAAGGCGGTGGCGTACGAGCTTCGGCTGAATCGTTCAGCCCCACTCAACTGGGGTAGTTTCTTAATCGCCTGTTACCGTAAAGACATCAAAACGCAAAAACACCTTGCAATATTTGCCCGTGATAATTAAATGCTACGCACGCGTTTCTTATTACACCGCGCGCAACGCTCAACAGTAACTAATTTTCCAGCCTTAACATCAAACTGCGATTGTTTCTCAACCACCCATTTATGGTGATTGTTCTGGCATAAGGTGCTGCGCTTAGGCGATTTCTTTGATTTGGGTTTAAATGGCAAAATGTTGGTCATTTGGATTGCCCATTAACGTCACTGAATTGACAAGAGTAGCGCATTCGCTGTGTGCTGCCCTCATTGTGCACTGATTGCTCCTGCGTGATGACAAACACCTGCAAAACGCGGTTAAATATCCGTCGATACTTTTGGCAGGCGATGCACATGATGGAATATTGGGAAGAATTTCAAAAGTTTGAATTTTCGAACGAAACCATGATGGTGATTGGCGGATTGTTAGTGGTCTTCGCCTTATTTCAAATCATCAAAAGCAGTATGAAGTTGGTATTCTGGGTGATACTGGCTGCTCTTGGTTCATTTGGAGCCCTGTACGGCTATGACCGATCGGCGGTACGTCTGCCTTCTCATTTGGCTGATGAAGTGCGCAATTTGGCAGGTAATGGCGGCTTAACCGACGGCATGATGCAGGCGTTGTGCTTAAAAGTTATTTCAGAAGATACCGCATCGGTGACTGGTGATTTATTAGGCCTTGAAACTTTTCCTCATTCAGGTACACGTCAAGATGGGTGGCCGTTACCCATCATTCGATAGACGCATTTTTAAATAATCCACTTCAATATCAACGGTGGTTTCAATCATAAAGTTGAACACATCCACCGCCAAGTTGGGGGCTAAGCCGTACTCATGTGCTAAATCTTCTGCCATCTGGCGTACTGCCACTTCGCGATCTTTACGCACGATGTATTGCAGCATTTGTTCACGATCACCGCCTGTGGCCCGAAATTCATCGGGCATGCTCTGAAACTTAGATTCTGCCACCAGCTTGCCTAAGTTAACGCGCTCCATAATGCTCATGAGCGCGTTGATATCGCTGGTTACTGTTTGACCATAGGTAGCATCATCGATTCCGTCTTCGCAGGCTTGGTTTATCCATTGGCGATAGAAGTGTTTTATTCTATCGCCAGCACGGCTTGGCATAATAGCCACCGCGTTGTCAGGCGTTCTGTCCATGATGAGTTCTACTTGGGAAACATCGGTGAACGCATCTTGTTCTGCGAAGGCGAAGCGGCCAAGTTCTGCGTGCTGGCGCTCCACCATGGCTAATTCATAATCGAGCAAAGAAGTGCCAGGGTGTTTAGGCATCAGCCCCGGCTCGTAAACGGGTTGGTTTACTTTGAATCGGGTGCGTTTCTTCAAAGCAATAACAATTTCATTGGCCAGAATATCTAGGCCAGGGCGTATTGACCCGGCAAGATCTAGGCTTGGGTGCGTGCCAGATTTCATAGGTTTTAAGTGTAACAGGGGGCCGCACGAAGCGCATAGCCAGTGCTATCCTGAGCCCCATGAGTGAAGATACCCAACCCGGCGCCGACAATCTGTTCGTTGACGATCACTGCATCGTTCTGATGCACTATCAGCTCGACAACGGATTTGGAGAAATGGTGGATACGTCCTTAGGCGGATTGCCGATGACGTACATGCACAATACCGGTGCGTTGCTACCCGCATTAGAACGAGAATTAACCGGTCGCCAAAAGGGCGATGAATTCGAACTGGCTATCTACCCTGAGGACGGCTATGGCTATCGCGATGATGAGCTGGTTCAAAAGCTACCTCGTGAAGCGTTTGCCGATATGCAGGATTTGCACGTCGGCATGCGAGTACGTGACAACAAAGCCGGTGATGATCCGGTGTTGTACACCGTGCTAAAAATCGATGATGATGAAGTTACCGTGGATGCCAATCATCCGTTGGCTGGGCAGGTGTTGCATTTTCGTATCGCTGTAGTCGATGTACGAGAACCTTCTGAAAGCGAATTGAAAGACTATTTGGGTGACGCTGCGGTTTGGTCACCGCCTTGGTTAGAATCAGAATAAAGGCATGACAATGAATTTAAAACAACGCATGGCAAACGGTGAACGATTAATCGGTACGTTTATTAAAACGCCTGCTTATGAAATCATAGAGGTGTTAGCGCACTCCGGGTTAGATTATTTAATTCTTGATGGCGAACACGCACCCTTCGATCGAGCAAGGCTCGATCAGTGTTTGGCAATAGGCCGTGCGTTAAATTTTCCTTTGCTGGTGCGCATACACGATGCTGAACCCTCATCGGTGTTACGCGTTTTAGATTCAGGTGCTGTGGGTATTGTGGTGCCGCATGTTGACAGTGTTGAAAAGGCTGCTCGTATTGCTAAAAGCGCCTACTTTGGCCACGGCGGGCGCGGCTTTGCAGGCTCTACCCGCTGGGCAGGTTTTACCACCCGAACCGCCGATGAAGTGCTGGCGCAAAGTAAAGAAGAAACCGTGGTTGTGGTTCAAATTGAGGAGCCAGAAGGGGTGGATGCGTCGGCCGATATTGCGGCCATTGACGGAGTTGATGGGTTATTTGTTGGCCCAGCCGATTTAGGCATTTGTTATGGCACCACCGATCCCAATTCGGATGTGGTGCGACAAGCGGTTAAAAAGACTGGTGAGTCGTGTAAAAAACACGGCAAATCGCTGAGTACTTTTGCGGCCAACCCGCAGGCTGTGGAAGCCTTAGCGGCATTGGGGGTTTCGATGTTTTGTATTGGCTCAGAGCAAACGTTCATGCTGCAAACTGCGCGTGCCGTTGTGGCTGAAAGCAAAGCGAAGAGCTAATACTTTACAACTTACGAAGCTGCACGCAATCAATTTTATGATCAATACCTTTACGTAAAATTAATTTTGCGCGCTCTTTACTGGGCTCAATGTTTTCAGCCAAGTTTACCGCGTTAATGGTGCGCCAAATATTGGCTGCCGTGGTTTTCGCCTCATCCTCATTCAGGTTAGCGTAATGGCTGAAGTAGGCGTTGGGTTGATTGAACACCGTTTGCCGAAGCGTTAGGAAACGATCGATATACCACTGCTCAATATTGTCTTCTGCAGCGTCTATGTACACCGAGAAATCAAAATAGTCGGATACAAACACTTGCTGTTCGCCCGCTTTGGGTTCGCCGGTTTGCAGAACGTTTAACCCTTCTACGATGAGAATGTCGGGCTGATTAACCGTGATAAATTGGTCGGGCACGATGTCGTAACGCAAGTGAGAATACACCGGCGCTTTTGAGCCCATCGCACCACTTTTAACCGCGCCAAGAAATGACAACAGCGCCGCTCGATCAAAACTCTCTGGGAAACCTTTACGGTGCATCAAATTTCTTTCTTCAAGCACTTTAGTGGGGTGTAAAAAGCCGTCAGTGGAGATCACATCGACCTTGGGGTGCTCGGGCCAGCGTTTGAGTAACGATTGCAGAACACGTGACACGGTGCTTTTGCCGACAGCCACCGAACCTGCCACACCAATGATGAAAGGCACCTTGTCTGCGCTTGTGCCCAGGTATTGCCGTGTGCCGAGCCAAAGCTGCTGTAATGAGGCTACGTGAAAGCTCAACAAACGCGAGATAGGTAGGTAAACTTGCTGTACTTCTTCCAGCGATACGCGCTCGTTAATTCCGCGCAGTTCGGCAAGTTCTTGCTCGCTTAACGGCTGCGGTGTGGAGAGCCCAAGTTCGGCCCATTCTTCGATGCTAAATTGACGGTACGGGCTCAATGTCTTGGTGCTAACTGCGAATTGGACAAGAAGTGGTCAGTTTAACTCACTGCGCAACCGGTTTGGTCGATTGCGCGTGCATCCTTTGAAGGCTGTCATGAATTCCAACAGTATTTTGATTACCGGCTGCTCTTCGGGCATTGGTTACGATGCGGCCAAAACGCTGCAGGATAGGGGGTGGCAAGTTTTTGCCAGCTGCCGCAAAGAGGCCGATGTTCAGCGGTTGCGCTCAGAAGGGTTGAACGCCATTGCTTTAGATTTAGCTTCTGATGATTCCATCGAATCTGCGGTTGAAAACGTGCTGTCTCAAACCGATGGCACCTTGGGTGCGCTGTTCAATAATGGTGCGTTTGCCATTCCAGGATTGGTGGAAGATTTATCGCGCGGCGCGTTACAAGAAATATTTAACACCAACCTGTTTGGCCAAATTGAACTGACTAATAAAGTGTTACCGGTTATGCGCAAGCAAGGCCATGGGCGAGTAATTATGTGTTCATCGGTATTAGGGTTTGCAGCTGCGCCTTTTCGCGGGGCCTATACCGCCACCAAGTACGCTATGGAAGGTATGACAGACACCTTAAGATTGGAGCTTCGCGAAACCAATATTCAGGTGGTGCTGATAGAGCCTGGCCCGATAAAAACTCAAATACGACAAAATTCTGCACCCCACTTTGAACGTTGGATTGATACAGAAAATTCAGCGCAGCGTGAACGTTATGAAACGGTGTTTAAACCTCGCTTGTATAACACCAAAGATAAAAAAGATAAGTTCGAGCTTGAAGCCTCTGCGGTAACCACAAAATTAATCCATGCTTTGGAGAACGATAAACCCAAAGCTCGGTATTACGTTACTGTGCCTACCTACTTAGCTGGGTACGTCAAGCGAATCACATCCACTCGATTGTTTGATTACTTAGCCAGTCGATAAGGCGAAAAACTGTTGATGTTATCTCACCCCATCGTGCGCGATGCCCGGCGTGCACTGCGGATTGCGCTGCCGTTAATGGGCGCACAAGTGCTGCAGATTGGCAACGGTCTCGTGGATGCGTTAGTGGCAGGCAGGCTTGGAAGAGCTGAGTTGGCGGCTGGTGGTATGGGTGCTGGGCTGTGGTTTTTTGTTTCTATGTCGTGCATTGGGTTAATGGCCGGTTTGTCGCCTACTTTGTCGAACATGATTGGTGCCTCGCGAAGGGCTGCCGTTGGCGCACAGTTTCGACAAGGGTTGTGGTTGGCCGTTATGGTGGGCGTATTAGCTGGGTTAGCGATTCTGATTTGCTTTCTAAGCGTTCATCGGTGGGGGCTTGATCCTGAATTGCCAGCGCTAATAAAAGAGTATTTACGAGGGGCGGGTTGGAGTTTGCCAGCGTTTGCCATTTTAATGGCTTGTCGAAACTTGTATGAAGCCACAGGAATATCCACACCGGTTTTACTCATACAAGGCGTTGGGCTTATTGTTAATCTGTTTTTTAGCTTTGGCTTAGGGCTAGGGCTTTGGGGGCTGCCGAAACTAGGATTATTTGGTATTGGTTTGTCCACCACCATTGTCGCTTTGACTATGACGGGTTTATTGTTGTTTGGGTTACGCAGAAAGCGTTTTCAACGCTATGAATTATTTCAATCTTTTGATTGGCCAAAATTTTCAGTGTTGAGTACGATGTTGGTTCTAGCCTTGCCCATTTATTTTGGCATGGTGTTCGAAGGCGGTATCTTCTTTTTCACAAACCTTCAGATGGCAACCCTTGGCACCATTGAATCAGCATCTCATAACATTGCTATCAGCATATCAGCCTTGTGTTACATGTTGCCATTAGGGCTTGCATTGGCGCTGACCGCGCGTATCGGAAAAGCTTACGGAAGGAACGCTAAAGGTTTAGTTGTTCGAAGGATTATTAGCGGGCTTGTGATAACTGTATTAATGGCAGCGCTTACTATCTTTCTTCTCTTGATAACGCGTCATTGGGTGGGCACGCTTTACACCGATGATTCGGCTGTGTTATCGCTCACCGCAACGTTACTGATTTTCGCCGCCGTGTTCCAATTGTCGGATGCTTTTCAAGTGGTACTAACCGGGCTATTAAGAGGGTTGCAAGATACGCAAGTGCCTATGTATATCAATGCGTTTTCGTATTGGGTGGTTGCCGCGCCGATAGGGTATTACTTAGCCAAATACACCTGGGTAGGCGCACCCGGATTGTGGGTGGGGTTAATTGTGGGGTTGTCATTGGCCTCGATTTTACTGGCTTGGCGTTTAAAGCAACAAGTAAACGTAAAATTTCCCAATTAAGGTGAGCCGTCCTTGGCTCAAGAGACAACTGTTGTATGCAACTAAACATTTAACAGTCTTACGGCACAAGATTGGAGGCTGGGAAAGCCGCTAGACAAGGTGGTACATGAGGGGTGTTTGTCTAAAACCGAAACATGGATTTCGGCAGGAATTTACGGTTACCCAAATTGTGCCAAACAAAATGAAATAGAAACTATTTACTTTGTTCAAAGAATTTAACGACTCGAAAAAAAAGCTCTTGAAGGATTCTAACCCTATGATTAGGCACGCACAGTATCAATCATTAATTGACTTGTTTAAGCGGATAAACCATCTTGATCATGCCATCACTATTTTGAATTGGGATCAGATGGTGATGATGCCTGAGAACGGCGTTAGCGCGCGCTCTGAGGCAATCGCAGAACTCACAGTCATGCGGCATGAGTTGCTGACATCACAGGATGTTAAACAACATTTAGATGAAGCATCACGCCTTACCGATAGTCTCAATGCAGGCGAACAACGAAGTTTAATCGCTATGCGTATCGCCTATAACGATGTGAGTTGCTTGCCGGCTGATTTAGTTAAAGCGCAAGTTATGGCAGGTGCTCTCTGTGAACACGGCTGGAGAACCCAAAGAAAGGCTAACGATTGGAAGGGCTTTTTAAAGAACTTCAAAGAAGTGGTGAAGCTATCTATAGAGGAGGCTAACATTCGTCAAGAGGTTATAGGTTCTAGTACCCCATACGATGCGCTATTAGATTTGCATTGCCGAGGTGACTCCAGTTCGCTCATTGACGATGTGTTTAGTCAATTAAAGGCGCAACTGCCATCACTTATTGATGCTGCAATTGAAAAGCAAGCTGCGAACAATACCAAAAGCTCTAATAATGAGGTGCATTCAAGCAGTGTAGGGCAGTATCCTATATCAGAACAAAAAGTATTAAGTGAAAAGTTGATGAAGTCATTAGGCTTCGATTTTAGTGCTGGGCGTTTGGATATCAGTGCGCATCCATTCAGTACAGGCGTTATTGGGGATCAACGCATTACCACGCGTTATGATGATGCCGGATTTTTAGATGCACTGTTGGCAACCGCTCATGAAACAGGCCATGCTAGTTACGAGGCGGGTTTGCCGATCGAATGGGCGGGGCTTCCTGTTGGTGAAGCTCGCAATATGTGCATTCACGAAAGTCAAAGCTTATTGTTTGAAAAAATGGTGACCGTATCAGGCCCTTTTCTAAAGCACCTTCATTCGTTAATTCAACACACCTTAAGTGCTGGAAAATCGATGAGCTATGAATCACTGCTTAGCCATGCTCGTCAAGTGTCGAAAAGCTACATTCGGGTTGAAGCAGATGAACTTACGTACCCCATTCACGTTGCTTTGCGATATGACATAGAACGAGATTTGATCAACGGAGCCATTACGCCTGAAGATATTCCTGATGCATGGGATGCGGCCATGCAAAGTGGGTTAGGGCTAAGCACCAAAGATAACTACACCGATGGTTGCATGCAAGATATTCATTGGACCGATGGCACGTTTGGTTATTTTCCGTCGTACACCATGGGGGCTGTGAACAGTGCACAGTTATTTCAAGCGCTAACCGTGCAGCATAGTGATTGGGAGGATCGATTTGCTGTGGGGGATATTGGCTTTGTTCGAGATTGGTTATCAACGCATATTTGGCAGCACGGTTGTCATAAAGGTTCGCAAGAACTTATGATTGAGGCAACAGGAAAAGGCACTGATGCTCAAAGTTTAATTCAACATTTAACCGCACGCTATTTGGAGCACTAACGAATGAGCCACAGCGATAGGCCTGATCCGGAAACGATCTATTTAGATAATGGAGAACTTGCGGCCACACCCGATGATGTGTTTTCGGCGTTTAAATCTTTGGGCATTGAACATGAAACGATGGTGCACGAGCCGTTGTACACCGTGGAGGAGGCGAAAACTGTTAAATATGGGCTTACCGGTGCGCACACTAAGAATCTATTTTTACGAAATAAAAAAGGTCGTATGTTCTTATTGGTAATAGGGCAAGACAGACGGGTGAATTTGAAAGGGCTTAAAGATAAATTGAATTTAACGGGTGGGCAATTGGCGTTTGCAAGCACCGAGCGGTTGGGAAAATATTTAGGTGTGGTGCCAGGTTCTGTGTCGCCACTTGCGGTTATTAATGATCATAGCGGGGCGGTTACCGTGTACCTTGAAAAGTCATTGTTAAGGCATGATTCTATCTATTTGCACCCGTGTCGGAACACACACAGTACCCGTATTGCTATGAGTGATTTATTGAAAGTGCTAGAAGAGTGGAATCATCCTGCTACTGTGATAGAAATCGATGATTAATAAACAATTCGCGAAGGCTGCGTTGTGTAATCTGTTTGTTGGGGATGCTTTATCGATGCCGGTGCATTGGTATTACAACCCCGGAGATATAATCCGTCAGTTTGGCGCGATGGGTGTGCAAACCATGCAGCCAGCACCTGAACACCACCCCAGCTCCATTATGGTGCTGCATTCTACTAAAGCTGGTGGCCGCCGAGCGGTTGAAAAACGCGGTGCCACAAAAGACGTGGTGGGCGATGTCATCCTAAAAGGCAAGAAAGCGTTATGGGGTAAAACCGGTACGCACTATCATCATGGAATGCCTGCAGGTGAAAACACCTTAAACGCTTGGTGGGCACGGGAACTGATGCAGTACCTACTGGATGAAGATGGCTATAGCATCGATACTTGGTTGTCTCGTTATATCGATTTTATGACTGCAGAGCCTGCACGCCACCCCGATACTTACGCTGAAAGTTGCCATCGAGGTTTTTTCGCTAATTGGGCCGCTGGAGTTAACCCGAAAGAATGCGGCGCGGTGACTCACGATACCCCGTCTATGGGCGCATTGGTAACACTGGCGCCATTAGTTATTGCGTTGAATCGTGACAACGACCTTAAGATGACAAAGTCGATTTGCCGCCAACACATTTGGCTCACCCATCCTGATGATAAATTAATGATTGTGGTGGATGCTTATGTGGAATTATTGCTGGGATTGCTCGCAGCAGCTTCTGGTGATTCGGCCTCTTATGACGCAGCAACCCGTGATAGGGCTTCTGGTGATTCGGCTTCAAGTGATGAGAATTCAGTTTTAGCCTTGCTTCAAACCGCAATGAATGCCACAGGCACGGTTAATTTGAGCAAACTGGTCATGCAGAAACGTGGTGATGCTGCGGTGGTAGGAGGGCAATATTCTTTGGCTTGCTATATTTCTGATTCATGGCCAAGCGTTTGTTACCTAGCCGCTAAATACTACGACAATCCAGCTAAAGCCTTACTGATAAACACAAACTTAGGCGGAGAAAATGCGCATCGTGGTGCTGTACTTGGCACGCTGGTGGGGGCGGCTAGCGGAGAATACCCGGTTGAACTGTATTCTCAGTTGGCACACGATAGTGAACTAAATCAGTTAATTAAAGAATTTTCTGAACGTTTTATACCGTAACCAAACACCGCAACCATCACCGTGAATAAATCTGCAATTCCTATAGTAATTTTGGCAATACTAACCGCGGTATTCGCGTGGTTTACCTTAACTGATGAGGTTGAATTATTACTGAATTCAAGCAGTGAAACTTCTACGATAACCAGTTGTGCCGTTAATACCTTTGATGCCGGCAAACTGGGTGTGGGAAGGGAAGATAAGCAATTTGCCGTGCAAGCCATTGTTGAATCAGGGAATGTTGTTACAGGATCCTTCATACACCCAACGCTTGGGTTGTGCGAAAAACGTTTGTACCGAGAGGTTACTGTGCTTGTGCACGAAGCCGATGAGAGTCGCAGCCGAATATTGTCGTTCTATGATTTTTGGTTGGTGCCTTTTTTGTTTTTGGTTGTTTTCACCGTTTTAATTATTTTGGCGTTGAAAGAACAATCTGATGATAATAAGTTTCGATACGCGGTTCAAATGATTATGGTGGCAGCATTCGTGGTGTTGCTGGGCAATTATTGGGTAGGGTATGAAACAGCACGAGAATTTAAAACACTGGGCATTGATAATGGCCGTTTAGAAGAAGGTCATAGTGATGAGTCTGAATCTGAATCTGAATCTGAATCTGAATCTGAATCTGAATCTGAATCTGAATCTGAATCTGAATCCTCTAGCGTTGATCAAACAGATTGATTTCTGCATGAACCGCATGAGAAGACCCTTCTAAAATTAAATCTACCGTTCGAATCAATTCTTTCATCGGTATAAGGCCAGCTGTTGAAAGCTTGTGCTCTTTGCAATCACGAATAACTTCTGGGGTGGCTACATCGCCAGGGTTAATGATTGATACATCAATACGTAACGGCTTTAACGCAATGGCTAACGATTGGCTGACCCCGCGTAGCCCGAATTTGGATGCGGTATAAGCCACCTCTTTTGAGTGACAGCTATCAAGCCCTGATGTGGAGCCCATCAGAATAATTTTGGGACTGTTCGCTTGTGAAAGTGGCACTGCCAAAGCTTGCGCTAATAAGATGGGTGCGATTAAATTTAACGCAACAATCTTTTGAGTTTCTGATCGAGCGCTGTTAAGAAAATTATATTCATCACTAAAGGCGTGCTCTTCCCAAGCGCCCGCCACGAACACAAGCGCATCAAGTTTTTCCCCTACTTGTGCTGCTATGGCGTCAAGCCCCTCATCGGTGGTGACATCGGCTTGAAACCAGTGCTTGCACTTCGCAAAGTTTCTTGACACGCCAATAACATAATGGCCATCAGCATCAAGTTTTTGGGTGATGGCTTCGCCTATGCCTTTACTGGCACCGACGACTAAATAGCGTTTTTTATCGTCGGCTATCATGGTTGGTTTTGTGTGGTTGGCCTAGTGAGGTTAAATTAATGCGGCTAATCTATTGTGGTTAGTTTGGTGCGGTTTATCCGGGGCGGTTAATCTAGTGATTGAATCCAGGCGTTAACTGATGCGTCACTGGGCATTCGCCAATCCCCACGAGGGGATAAACTCATGGAACCGACTTTAGGGCCATTGGGAACATTATCGCGTTTGTATTGCTGACTGAAAGCACGCTTTAAGTTAACGGTTAACCAGTGCTTCATTTCATCCGGTGTGTACGACTTAGACCAACCGGTTGCGTGTTGTGCCAAATACAACACTTTTGCCGGTGAAAAGCCGTAGCGCACAAGATTAAACATAAAGAAGTCGTGAAGCTCATAAGGTCCAACGGTTTCTTCAGTGCTTTGTCGAATGTTACCTGTTTTATCTGGCGGTAATAGTTCTGGCGATATTTCAGTTTCTGCCACAGAATAAAGAGTGTCTTGCGCTTTGCCTTCAAACTGGTGTTCGGCAACGTACTTCACTAAAAATTTTACTAACGTTTTAGGCACGGAGGAATTCACGTTGTACATGCTTTGCTGATCAGCATTGTAGGTGCACCAGCCTAACCACATCTCAGACATATCGCCTGTGCCTAGAACAAAACCCATGTTCATTAATAATTCTGTGCGCCGCCTAGCTTGTACGTTTTCGAACGTTAAATCTTTTTGTTGATCAGCGGGTACGGCGTCTATAGCTTTTATAAAGGCATCCAACGATAGCTGATCGGTTTTACCGCTTGAAAGCGCTGAGTTATTGACTAAATCTATCGATCCAAACGGTTGATAACCCGTGGCAATAGCCAATTCTTTGAATTCATCCAAACACGCCTGTCGAATATCCATCTCAGTTTGGGTAACACCCAATTCAGACATTAAGGTGCGCGCGTTCGTTAAGGTGTGATCTGTTGTGCCAAAACCTGGCATGGTGACACCGCGTATCAGTGAACGTGGCAGCCCTAATAAATCGTAAGTTTTAACCGCCACGAGCAATGCCAGTGTGGAATCTAGGCCACCGGATATACCAATCACCGATTTAGGCTGTTCACCCAGCAGTTCTAATCGTTTTGCCAATGCACAGGTTTGGATGCCAAACACATCGGCGCAGCGCTCGGCAAGGGCATGCTCGGCTTTAGGAACAAAAGGGGTAGCAGGCACGGGAAAGAGTAATTGCTCTTTGGGTTGATCGGTTACGTCGAAAGTTATGCGATGGAATGCGGTAACGTCTGTGAATCGTTCACTATCGATAAATGTGGTTGTGTTGCGGCGCTCTGTTTGTAAGCGCTCAATGTCAATATCGGTAGTTATTGAATGTGAGCCTCTAACGGTAGGGGCCGTATCGCCCACGCGATTACTTTCAACCAGTAAATGACCGGCTTCTGCAATCAATGAATGCCCACCAAAAACTAAATCGGCGGTACTTTCTGTGGGGCCACAGCCCGCATAAGCATAAGCTGCCGCACAGCGACCGCTTTGACCCACAACTAAATCGCGCCGGTATCCAGCTTTTCCAACAGTTTCAGGTGATGCCGATAAATTGCATATGACATTAGCGCCTGCAATGGCTGCACGGCTTGAAGGAGGAATAGGCATCCATAGATCTTCACAAATTTCTATGAATAAGGTTAACGCATCATCACCCACTTTCGCGGTGAACAAAAGCTGTGTGCCGAACGGTACCTGCTGGCCTGCAAAATCAATGGTGGAAGGTAAATCTGTGGTGCCTGTTGCAAACCAACGTGCTTCGTAAAATTCGTTGTAGTTAGGGATAAATTGTTTAGGAATAATACCCAACACTTTACCTTCTTGAATGGCGGCGGCGCAGTTGTACAAAGCATTCCCTATGGCGATGGGCAGGCCAACAATGATCAGTTGTTTTGAGTTTGGGGCTTGTTCGCATAAACGCAGCACTTCAGACTCACACGCATCCAGCAACGAGCGTTGGTGAAATAAACGCCCGCAAGAGTAGGCACTGATGGAAAGCTCTGGAAAAACCACCACATCCGATTCTGGCAAGCCGCGAAGCATGGCTAGAATAGTGTTTACGTTTTCATTAGGGTCAGCCACCGTCACCTCTGGGGTGGCAGCGCTTAAACGAATAAAACCGTGTTGATGGGACATAACCGTTCTCAAGCGTTCGGGACAGGGAAAGTGCCGATAAACCGCTTTTTAGCGGTTACCCAAGTCTAGCAATGAGTGCACCGTTAAGGCGCTAAAAACACCTTAAAGGGCAGAAGAAGTGTTATCAGCCTCATCCAAAGGGTCTAGTGGTTCAGGCGGAGGCAAAGTGCCTGCGTAGTGTTGCACGGTTTTTACGTAGACCAGTTCTCTGGGTAATATTTCAGTTGCCAAGGACAGGTGACGATTACTTGGCGCATCCGTTGGGGTGTCGCCTGAGTCATGGCCCAAGTCATGGCCCAAGTTATGGCCTGAGTTTCTAGGTTCCCAAAAGACATCCACTTTCGGCACCAACACATTACGTAGGGTTTTGCGTTCGTATTCGATATTCAGTGGCGCTTGCGAAAGCTCGGTTTCAAAGTTATCCCAACGCAACACACCGCCGATTTTGGCTAAGGTGGGAATGAGCAGCAAAGGTTGGCGCACGTTCTCAAATGTTTGTGCGGGTATGTTCGACAGTGATTGTAAGGATGCGCTAAGAACTACAGGGCATTGTGCATGCGCATCGCCATTTTCTTTCGGTGTTATTTTGTACGCTGAAATAAAATCCATGTGTTGTGCAATGGCCGCAACTCCAGGTGCATGACGTTGCTGTAGCCAAATCACTGAAGAGGCTGCATGTGCTGCTTGTTCTGATTGATAACCAAGATTTAACAGGGCGGTGTTCACCCAATCTTCAACCACTTCGAAAGACCAGCCTATCAATGACATTGCCTTGTTATTTTTCGAACGAATAGGTGATGTTGGTTGTTGTGCATGTTGCAACTACTAATGGTTGTCTCGCGGAATATTTTTACCCACACGTTGGTAGGCCGTTGCCAGTTCTAAACAACCCCCTTCGGCCAATTGCCCCACGTGCATACGATACATCTCTTGCCAAGGCGTTTGATGTTCTAACGTAGGTTCTTGCCAATTGGCTTTACGCTGGGCCCACTCGGCATCATCTACCATGGCGTTCAAGGTAGAGGCGTTCAAATCTAATCGCACAGGGTCACCTGTTTGCAACAACGCTAAACCTCCGCCTACAACCGATTCTGGTGATGCGTTTAAAATAGACGGGCTTTCAGAGGTGCCTGATTGCCTACCGTCACCCACTGTGGGCAAATGATGAATGCCTTCTTTAATCAGTTTGTCTGGCGGTTGCATGTTAACCACTTCAGCAGAGCCGGGATAACCCACACAGCCAACACCGCGAATAAACAAAATGCAGTTTTCGTCGATATTTAGGCTTTTATCATTAATTCGAGCGTGATAATCCTCAGGGCCTTCGAACACAATGGCTCGGGCTTCAAAAACACCTTCTTCGCCAGGTTTACTTAAAAATCGTTGGCGAAAATCGGCTGAAATGACACTGGTTTTCATTAACGCAGAATCGAACAAATTACCGGATAGTACTAAGAAGCCTGCTTTAGGGCGCATGGGTTCTGCAACGGTTTTTATCACGTGGTGATCGGTGCTTCGTGCACCTGCCACATCGTCTTTAATCGATTTGCCGGTAACGGTACCTGCGGAGTTATGCATTAAGTTAGCGGCCATGAGTTCGCCCATAACCCCTGGCACACCACCGGCTCGGTAAAAGGATTCACCTAAAAATTCCCCTGCAGGTTGCATGTTAACCAGCAGCGGGATATCAAAACCGACGCTTTCCCAATCGTTAACCGATAGCTCGATTCCGGCATGACGGGCCACTGCTTGTAAGTGCGGTGGTGCGTTGGTTGATCCGCCGATCGCGCTATTCACTACTATGGCATTTTCAAACGACTCACGCGTTAATATGTCAGAAGGTTTTAAATCTTCGTGCACCATCTCTACAATGCGGCGACCTGTTTCATAGGCCATGGCCATGCGTTCGCGGTAAGGGGCCGGGATGGCAGAACATCCGGGTAGGCTCATGCCTAAAGATTCAGCCATGGCGTTCATGGTGCTTGCTGTGCCCATGGTGTTGCAATGGCCAAGTGATGGAGCAGACGAACACACACGGCTCATAAATTCTTCTTGATCGATGGTGCCTTCAGCCAACAATCGGCGGCTTTCCCACATTACCGTGCCAGAGCCTGCCAACTTGCCGTTCCACCAACCGTCTAGCATGGGGCCACCGGATAAAACGATGGAAGGAAGATCGACAGTGGCCGCACCCATTAACATGGCAGGGGTGGTTTTATCACAGCCGGTGGTTAACACCACACCGTCTAAGGGGTAGCCGTGCAAAACTTCCACCAACGATAAATACGCAAGGTTTCTATCCAACGCCGCGGTGGGACGCTTGCCTGTTTCTTGTATGGGGTGCACAGGAAATTCCATGGGCACACCGCCCGCGTCACGGATACCAGCTTTAACGCGATCGGTTAAGAAAACGTGGATTTTGTTGCAAGGAGCTAAATCAGAACCTGTTTGCGCAATGCCGATAACAGGACGGCCTCCTTGCAATTCACCGCGAGTGTATTCCTGATTTAAATATCGTTCGATGTACAACGATGTCATGCCAGGGTTGTTCGGATTGTCGAACCATTCCTGAGAACGAAAAACTAAAGGTTTGCTGCCTTTCTTTTTATCATCGCTCATCGTTGTGTCTCGGTTATATCGGGCAGTGGTAAATGGCTAATGCAAGCGATCCGTTTTTTAGCTATCCGCTTTCACATGTTGTGTTTGTGTGCCTAAGTGTTGAATGCCTAGCGTCATGGTTTGCCCAGCTTGTAAGTAAACAGGTTCTGGTTTCATACCCATGCCAACCCCAGGCGGCGTTCCAGTGGATATAACATCACCGGTATGCAGCGTAAAGAACTGGCTGAGGTACGACACCAAATGTGCAACTCCGTACACCATCGTTTTGGTATTACCGGTTTGCATTCGTTTGCCATCAACATCGAGCCACATGTCTAACGATTGAGGGTCACCCACTTCATCAGGGGTTACCAACCAAGGGCCTGTGGGGCCAAAGGTGTCACAGCTTTTGCCTTTAATCCATTGACCCGAGCGTTCTACTTGAAATTCGCGCTCTGACACATCGTTAATAACGCAATACCCAGCAACATGGTTAAGTGCATCGGCCTCACTAACGTACTTCGCAGGGCTACCAATGACCACTCCCAGCTCCACTTCCCAATCGGTTTTTACTGAATTTCTAGGAATGATGACGTCATCATTAGGGCCAACGATGGCACTGGTGGCCTTGCCAAATAAGATGGGCTCTTTTGGCACCTTGGCACCGGTTTCTGCTGCGTGATCGGAGTAGTTCAAACCGATGCAAAGAAATTTTCCAATGCCGCCCACGCAAGCGCCTAAGCGGGAATCGGCGGGCACAGCGTTAAGGGTGCTGGTGTCGAGTGCTTTTAGCCGTTCAATTTCTGCAGGTAATAACGTAGCCCCTGCGATGTCATCTACCACACCGGAAAGGTCTCTGATGGTGCCCTCAGCGTCTAATAGGCCGGGCTTTTCTTGTCCGACAGGACCGTGGCGTAGTAGCTTCATAGTAAGATCATTCCAGTGTGATTTTTTGCTATTACTGGAGCTTACCATTTAATCACTGAGAATGGCTGTGACCTCGTAGCCTGTGAATTTGCGTATGTTGATAACGCCTGTATCTAGAATGAGATACTGCCCTTTTATGCCTTTAAGAACGCCAGTAACCGTAGCGGTTTTATCCAAATTAAACGACTTTACTTTGGTGGGGTGTTCTTCAACTGGGAATTTAATATCGATAGGTTCTGGCGCGCTTATAACGTGAATGGCTTCTTCACCATATTCCTGCTTCAGCTCATCAATTTCATGGCGCACTTTTTCATACAAGATATCCCATTCGGCGTTCATATCTAACACATCAACCTCGCCTTTTAGCATCGCTTGCCAACGAGTACGATCTGTTACGTGCTGTCGCAAAATTGCTTCAACCAGCCCGGATAATTTTCGTGTGCTGACTTTTATGACGGCCATGGCTTGTATTGCACCTTGATCCATCCAACGGGTTGGAATTTGATTCTCTCGTGTGATGCCCACTTTCACACCGCTGGAATTAGCCAGATACACGTAGTGTGGCTGCATACACCATGTTTCTCCCCAGACTGGATCACGGCAAGTGCCTTCATCGTAATGACATTTTTCAGGACTCATGATGCAGGTATCGCATTGGGGTAAAACTTTAAAGCAGGGGTAGCAGTAACCTTGGCTAAAACTCTTGTTAGTAATGCGCCCACAATGAATGCAACTGATTTGGCCGGTATATTCCAAACGAATAGAAGGCTGGGCGGCAGGGTCGATGGGTAAGGTGCCGGTATCGAACACCAATTCATAACGCACAGGCGCCTCTAGCGTTGTGCTCATTTTCTTCAAATGCCCAGATTGTTCAGCCGCGGCCATATCGGTTCCTAGCGTCGTGCTTCTTTAGAGCCTATCAGTATACGGGTTGGTGCTTAGCTCTTGCGCTAAAACCTTTTATACTGCTCGGTATCTCTATTAAAACGAAAGTGAAATTGATCATGGCTAAAGAAAAACGACTCAGTGTGGATGCGGTTTACGAGCGTGCCTTAGATCAGTTGCTCACACAGGGGGTATCCGCTGTGCAAGCGGAAGCCATTGCCACAACGGTTACGTCCGCTGAACGCGATGGGTGTTTATCGCATGGATTATTTCGCATTCCTTTTTATATTGGTGCGCTAAAAAATGATCTTATTAATGCCGCTGCACAGCCTACCGTTATTGACAATCCAGAATCATCGGTGATTCATGTGGATGGCCATAACGGCTTTTGTCCTGCAGCGCTGCAGGCAGGGTATGAACCGGTGATGGCAAAAGCAAAACAACGAGGTATTGCGGCATTAGCCATTCATAATGTGTACAACATTGCGGCCTTGTGGCCTGAAGTAGAGCATTTAGCGCGCAACGGCTTTGTGGCTTTTGCGTTTACTGGTGCGAATGCGTTCGTGGCCCCTGCCGGTGGCACTAAACCGTTGTTCGGTACCAATCCGATGGCATTTGGGTGGCCCAGAAAAGACCACCCGCCATTGGTGTTTGATCAAGCCTCCAGTGTGTGCGCACGGGGTGAAATTCAATTAATGAAAAATGCTGGCGAAACCTTGCCCGATGGTTGTGCCATTGATGCTAATGGTCAACCAACCAACGATCCTGACGCAGCACTTGCTGGTGCGCAGCTTACTTTCGGTGGGCATAAAGGTTCATCCATTGCGTTAATGATTGAATTATTGGCTGGCGCTTTACTGGGTGATGTGTTCAGTTACGAATCCTCAGAATTAGACAAACACAATATTGGTGCACCGTTTGGCGGGGAATTTTTAATGGTGATTGATCCTGCCCATGGCGTTCTACCGGGTTCACCGAATAACGGCGCTGAACGCGCTGAGCAATTATTTGAAGCGCTTTTGGCGCAAGAGGGTACGAGATTACCGTCAGATCGTCGCTACAAAGCCCGAGAAAAATCCTTAGCAGAAGGCATCGTAATTTCAGAAAATTCTGATTCTTAAGGATTTAGTGGTCGTTGGGGTTCGGTTGATCCTCAAGCTGTGATACGTTCGCCTACATCATG
Source organism: uncultured Granulosicoccaceae bacterium (assembly GCA_938035125.1). Taxonomy (GTDB): domain Bacteria; phylum Pseudomonadota; class Gammaproteobacteria; order Granulosicoccales; family Granulosicoccaceae; genus Granulosicoccus. Next base: position 18,774 of record CALHNS010000015.1, read on the forward strand.
TTATGTCCATGGAGGGGCTAATACTGATGAGCGCATTAACGTTTGTACCTGGGAATATTTGGGTTTTATCGCACCGCTGTTATAACGACCGGCCGCTGTTGAATGATGCGGTAGATCGGCGGCGATGGATGTACTGGCTGTTTCAAGCTAGGCGACGCTTTGGTTTTTCAGTTTTAAACTACGTTGTGCTTCCTAACGAGGTAAAGCTTCTTATCATGGATCGTAGGCGAGGGGAGATCCGTTGCAGTATGCAGTTGTTGGCAAGAAGTATGGAAAGGAATTACAACCAACGACACCAGCGCGCACGCCCCCTTTGGGAAGAAGAATATCAGGCGCATCAAATCGAATTGGGTGTTACGGGTTTAAAGCACTGCATCACCGATATGGATTTATCCCCAGTGCGAGCAAAGCTTGTTGCACACCCCAATATGTGGCTTGAATGTGGTTACCGTGAATTGCAAAACCCACCTAAACGGGCTCGCCGGGTAGATTTTACCGCGCTGCAAAGGCTTCTTAACCCAATCGACTTTGCAAGCCTTCAGAATGAGCGTAAAAAATGGGTGAAACAGGCAATGAAGCTGGTAATTTCCGATGCGGTCTATGTTCCGCATGCAAGCGTTGTTACCAATTCTTTATTAATAAAGAAAAAACAATCGCATTCTTTTCCGATTCGCATTCAGCACACACACGTGCACTAGGTGATAGCACCCGTTACCAATGGGCTGGTGCCACAGCAATACATCATTTAGCCCAATCACTTAGCGCTTGACTGTGTACAGTGTGGTTATGCTTTCTGCTGCTCACCAAAAAATCTTTGTTCTCATCGCACCCTGGGTTTTCTTATTGCTCTGGTGCGGTGGCTTTACTGTGGCAAAAATTGGCTTCACAGGCGCTGAACCGTTCACATTGCTCAGCATTCGATACGGCGCCGTGGTTCTGTTGCTATTGCCTTTCTACTTTTACCTAAAGCCTGCATTGCCTAAAAACCTTTCAGGCTGGTTGCATGTGGCTTGGGTGGGTTTTCTCATTCAAGTGGTGTACTTCGGCACGGCATGGGTATCAATGAGCAATGGAGGTTCGGCTGCAAGCGTTGCATTAATCACCAGCCTACAACCCATTCTGGTTGCGCTATCGGTTCCTTACTTAGCCGGTGAAAAAGTATCGCTTGTTCGATGGACAGGGCTGGGGCTGGGCTTAATAGGTTGTGTGTGGGTGATTTTGGCGAACAATGAAATTAATTTAGTTAGTGGAACGGTGTTCGGATTTGCCGTTGTTGCCTTATTAGGCATGACAACGGCAACGGTTTGGGAAAAACGTTATGGGTTATCACACCATGTCGTGGTGAGCAGTTTGATTCAATACACCGTAGGTTTTGCATGTACCTTGCCCATTGCTTGGTTCACTGAAACAATGGAAGTTACCGTTACGCCTGCGTTTGCATTTGCATTAACCTACTTAGTGGTGTGTAATTCCATTTTGGCCATCAGTTTGTTGTTAATGATGATTCGCCAAGGTGAAGTTACGCGCGTAAGCTCGTTGTTCTTTCTAGTGCCACCAGGCACAGCGGTCATTGCTTTATGGGTGTTGGGTGAACCCATGTCGCCGATGGCTTGGGTGGGGATGTTGATTGCTATTTCAGGTGTTTGGTTGGTTAGCCGCAGCAGTGCTGTTAAGCCTACTCTCCCCAAACACGCCCCAAAGCATTAAGCCAATTCTCAGAACATAATTTTCTTTGCAAAGCATCATCATAACCGTGTTTTGCGAACGCATCCCTAAGTGCATCCAACCCACCAATATCGCCAATCTCTTTGGGTACAACGGCGCCATCAAAATCTGAGCCGAAGCCAACGCGGGTATCACCCAGTTTTTCTAGTAAGTAATCGATGTGCAGAAAGAGCTCATCAAGAGTTGTGTTTGATGTCATTTTCCCATCGGCCCGGATAAAGCAGGTGGCTAAATTCACACCCACGATGCCATCTGATTCTTTTATAGCGCTCAGTTGTTTATCGGTTAAATTTCGTGCGCTGTTGCAAACCGACCAAGCGTTTGAATGGGTGGCCACAAGAGGCGCTGTGCTTAATGTTGCGATATCCCAAAATCCTTTTTCGTTGATGTGTGATAAGTCGATCAAGATACGTTTCTTATTACAAGCTTTTATCAACTGCTTGCCGGCAGTTGTTAACCCGCCACCAATATCCGGTGTTGCGGGAAAAGAGAGCGGCACACCATCAGCGAAGACGGTGTTTCGGCTCCATACGGGGCCAAGTGATCTTAAACCTGCTTCATAAAAAACATCTAACGCCATAAGCTGTTCGTCAATGGCTTCTGCGCCTTCCATGTGTAAGATGACTGCGATAACGTTATCCGCAATGCAACTTTCAATGTTTGCGCGTGTTGTGCACAAACGCATCGCGCCATTGCTGGCCTCAATCAGTTTTAATAAAATAGACACTTGCTGAATTGCTATAGGCAGGGCATCTTCATAACTCATCGGTTCAGGCATAGGGATGGTGTATCCGCCATTGCCCATGGATTCAAAGCTCAAGGTGTCGTTCATGGGTGGGATGAAGACTGCAAATAGACCGCCTGCAAAATGGCCTTTTTGCATACGTGGTAAATCGATGTGGCCTCGATTGTCGCCGCTGATACAGCTAGCAACAGGGTCTTTATTTGGCTCTTTTTCACTGCGCTGCATAAGGCGTAGTAGTAGGTCGTTGTGGCCATCAAAAATAACGTTGGACATGGAAGGTTCTTACCGTGCAGGAATGCTTTATAGTTTGGCGGCAGAATGCTAATTCAACAAGCCCATTGGGCAACTATTTTTTCATCAATGAGGCACTATATGGAAAGCACAATCGGCACAACACATAGCCCTGAGCAAGGAGTGCTTACCCGCGATAACGATTTGAGTAAAACAGCGGAAACACAGCGCGTTATAGAAAGTATGGTGGATGGCTTAAACGATCATCAAATTAATGGCATGAGTGCCTTTTTCGCAGAAACCTTTCGTTGGATGGGCAATACAGGGTGCGGCACCAAAAATGGGCTTTCAGAATTTCAACGCAACTGGCAAAAACCTTTTCAAGCCGCGTTCAGCGATAAAGTTTGTATTGATGAAGCCAGAATGTTTCAAGGAGAATGGGGGGCGGCCTTTGGTCGTCAAGAAGCGGTGCATTCGGGCGAATTCATGGGCATTGCACCCACGGGCAAGAAAGTTGAGATTCGCTACATGGATTTTTGGCATGTGAAAGATGGGAAAATTGTGGATAACTACGTTATGGTTGATTTCCCGCATGTGTTGGCACAATTAGGTAAAGATGTATTTGACGGGCAAGGGTGGGAGCAATACGATACAGGCGCAGCAGTTCCACCTGATGTGTCGCACGATAAATAGTTGAGCGATTTACGTTCTCATAGTTAAAGCTATTCAAAAGTTATTCGATAGCGCTTGTGCCAACAGATATAAAGAATACAGAGAATTTCATGAGCGAATTACCCGGTTTCGACCCACGTTGGAAAGATTTTCCCGATTACATAATCGGTATCACCCATGAGATTTGGGAAGAGCGGCAAATCAGTACGCTGCATCACTACTACAGTGATGACATCATTGTGCGTGCACCGGCATCAGTGGTGGTTGGGAATAAAGGCGTTATTGGGGCAACGATGTCTACGTTGTCTGAATTTCCCGATCGCACCTTACTAGGGGAAGATGTTATTTGGTGTGGTGACAAAGAGAACGCTTGGTTGTCATCCCACAGAATTTATTCCCAAGCCACGCATTCTAATGTGGGTGTATACGGTGAGCCAACCGGTAAGAAGTTGGGCTACAGAATCATTGCAGACTGCGCGGCGCGCGATAATCAAATTTTTGATGAATGGTTAATTCGCGACCAAGGAGCTATTGTTCGTCAGCTGGGTATGGATCCTATCGACTATGCGCGTAACGCGATAGAGGCTGAAGGTGGGGTGGATGCGTGCGTAAAACCCTTAACGCCTGACAATGATATTGCAGGGCCTTATGTATCTAAGGGCAACAATCATCCTGTGGGTGCACGCTATGAAGACATTTTAACGCGCATCATGGGTGCAGAAATTTCAGCCATACCCGCAGAATACGACCGTGCTTGTCAATTGGAATTACCAGGCGGTGTTACCGAGCATGGCAGCAGCGCAGCCGATCAATTTTGGATGGGCTTACGAGCCTCTTTTCCCTCGGCAGAATTTAAGGTGTACCACACCATTGGCCGAGACGATGAGAATAGACCTCACCGCGCGGCCGTTCGGTGGTCTTTACACGGTAAGCACGATGGGTGGGGTACGTTCGGGCGACCCACGAATGCCAATGTTTACATTCTGGGTATATCGCATGCTGAGTTTGGCCCCTATGGGTTGAATCGTGAATTTGTTTTGTATGATGAAACATCGGTTTGGAAACAAATTCTTATGCAGCAAGGCGGTTAGTGAGCGAAGTGTAGGGTTGGCGTTTTAGGTTATCAGCTTAAAAGTATTTCTAAAATTTCGATATCTTTACTCCGTGAACCATTGTGCTTTACAGGGTAAAGTATGGCTATGAAAAAAACGATTGCTGTATTTATTTTTATTGCGCTGTCTTCGGCCTTATCCGGTTGTGGTGCGAACAAAATAGCATCAGGTATTGCGCCTGTGGAAAATTTTGATAGTGATCGATACTTAGGCACATGGTATGAAATTGCCCGAATGGATATGTTCTTTGAACGTGGCCTTTATAACGTTACCGCTAACTATTCGCTGAATGACGATGGCACGATAAAAGTGGTTAATCGCGGTTATAAATTATCTAGTGAAGAGTGGAAATCGGTTACTGGCAAAGCAAAATTTGTGGGTGATGAAAACACCGGCCATTTAAAAGTGTCGTTCTTCGGGCCGTTTTATGCCTCGTATGTGGTGTACGAGCTAGATGCTGAATACCAATACGCCTTCGTAACCGGTGGGAACAAAAAAATCTTGTGGTTATTGGCCCGTACGCCTGACGTGTCTGATGAATTAGTATCGAGATTTACACAAGAGGCAAAGGCGCTGGGTTATGACATGAACAATATGATATTTGATGTGCAGCGAGAGGAATTACCACGATGAGTCGAAACATAATGATCACAGGCGTTAGCCGCGGCTTAGGCAACGTATTAGCCGCCGGTTTATTAGACGCAGGCCACCGTGTGGCTGGATGCTCGCGTGTGGTAAATGATGCACAGCAAAGTATCTGTGAAAATAACAATAACTTACGGGTAGATTCAGTTGACTTAACCGATGATAAAGCGGTGAGGGTTTGGGTTAATAATGTAGTGCGCGAGTGGGGTGTGCCCGACTTAGTCATCAACAACGCGGGCGTGATATCGGATAACTTGCCATTATGGGATGTGCCGTTGGAGCAGTTTCAGCAAGTAATGAGCGTTAACTTACAGGGTGTGTATTCGGTTATCCGGCATGTCATGCCGCATTTACTAGACGCTAAACAAGGTGTTATTGCAAATTTAAGTAGCGGCTGGGGGCGGTCAGTGGCAGCAGGTGTGGCTCCCTATTGTTGCAGTAAGTGGGGTATTGAGGGTATGACACTGGCGTTAGCTGAAGATTTGCCACAAGGGCTGGCTGCCGTACCTGTAAACCCTGGCATTATCAATACCGATATGTTGCAATCGTTTTTTGGTGCTGACGCTAATAGCGCTGAAGATCCTAAGCGATGGGCTGAAAAGGCGGTGCCGTTTTTCTTGGGGTTAAATGCCAGTGATAATGGGCGCTCTTTGAGTGTTTAATGGTTCTGCTCTTTGAAATATAAATGTGAGAACGAGCATTGTTCGGTACTACATAGTTAAATATTTATGGCCAGTCTCCCAGCCCTCGGATACATCCATCAACACCGCGCTGAATCACTCTGGTTGACGTATCCTTGAATCGATAAAAAATTGCGCATCCATTTTATTCTTTTCCTGCAAAGCCTCTTGCATCGATTGCAGTGGGCCAATTTCAACAACGAACTGACTTTTTTCGTTGATGGTTACCTGTATCTCGTCCATCGTATAACCGTCGTTGATCAGGTTGGCAACCAGTGTCTTGGCACTGGTTGCTTGTTGAAAAACTCCCAGTCTAAGCTGCCACGGTGTAGATGTTTCCCGCGCTTGTAACTCTGGGTCAGTCAATAAAGAACGATCCGATCTTGCAGGGGCCGTTGATAACTCGGGCAATTCGTTAACGCCTTGCTCGTTCGTATATTTTACGTTGCTTGCCGGGCTGATGGTTCCACCGCTCACTGATACGGTCATCAACACCGGAGATCCAATCTTCAAGTACGGATTGCAAGCTTGCGATAGAGACACCAGTTCCTTCAACGAGTCTGATTGAGAGTTTTGCAAACTAGCTTGCAAGGCCTTTTGTCGCTGAAGAGCTTGTTGCTGTTCTAGGCTAAGATCCAAGAGATCGTCCTCAAAGAACTCATCGTCGCCAGAGAATAGTGCGCTATTTCGGACGCTTTCTGCGAAGTCAGCATCATTCGGGCGCACTATGTAAATACAGCGCGTGTTTGCCAAGTATCCTTCGGTATCCCCCGTAATGGCACGAGCAAGTGTTGCGAAAAAACTCGACAGAAATGAATCGGCTGCACGATAGCCGTAATCAGCAGCAGCGCCAGCGGTCTCAGCGTATATTGATTGAGAGAATCCTTCGGTTCTGGCTTCTAAAACATCCACCAAAATGCCTTCAAACGGAATACTGTACTCAGAACCGACTACAATCGGGCGCTTATCCAATGCAGTAGAACACCCTGCCGTCAAAGCTGCCAAGAGTGTCAAAGTCGTCATGCTTCGCCTGGCACTTTGCGCAGTAACAAATGGCGCGCGCCAACCTGCAACGATGTAGTGTAAACGTTCGAAATTCAATGCGTGACTGGCCAATGCGATTGTTAATGGACGCCAGGAATAGGATCCCCGGGACAAATAAGACATCGATCACGAATCTCAATACAGAATCAGTGCCACACTTGAGCCCGAAGCTGCTACGTTGCCGCCAATCTGCGCACTGAGTCACGCATCCTGTTACACCCATTGTTCTCGGACGAGCCGAATCGCTGCCGCCCCAGCATGATCTGTCATTTCACCGCCACTCTCCATTCACTTAGGCAAGGAGATCACCTGGCGGGGCTCGACTCGGGGCAACGACTCTGGTTGTTACCCACCGGCCTTCT
>CALHNS010000016.1 GCA_938035125.1 uncultured Granulosicoccaceae bacterium
TAAGGGTGCCATCGCCTCATTTTGCGCGGCAAGCTCACCAAAGGGGCCAAACAGTTTTAGGCCAATGCTCACTTGCACCACGTTGAGTACCGCGCTGAATGCAATAGCAGACCATCCGAGGTGATGATGTTGGGTTTGTGCCAAGGCAGCCCCTGCAAAGGCTGCTAGAAAGGCAAATAGTGCCGCTTGCAAACCCCACAAGAACGGACGAGGCCCGGCAATTTCGGTAATGAACAGCACTGTGTATGCGGCTTGTGTTGCTACAAGTGTCAAAAGCAAAGCCACCACGATTTTAACGCTGCGATTTAAGGTGAAATCCATACTTCTATCTCTAGTTTAATAGTGCTCAACAGTTCTGAATTGCACGGTTCGAATGATCTATGCCAACACATTTGTCTGTTTGTGGAAAAATTAGTTCTACTTCTGTCGCTTCTCGCGATTCAAATTACATAGTCTAAGAAAGTGTGTGCTGTTTTTTACATAAATAGACAAAAAATACAACCTTTTTTCTCTAGATATCCTCGCCAAGAAATTCGCTGTAGTCACCTATTAATGTCAACGTATATTAATGCCAACGTACTAAAATAAATTACTTAGCCAATAAGAGCGAAAAATCATGGCCCCAAAAACACTCAGCCCCTCAGACATAGAGGCGTTATTGGCCGACCTTCACCCCGATTGGCAGTGTAGCGATGATGGCAAAAAAATAAATCGAAAATTCCCTACAAAAGACTTTGATCAAGCACTGGCTATAACCAATCTATGCGCAACGGTTGCAGAGCAATACAATCATCATCCAGATATCTGTTTAGGTTGGGGTTATTGCCATGTTGGGTTCACGACACATTCGATTTCTGCATTGTCGATGTTAGATATAAATTGCGCAAAAGCACTCGATGAAATTACCAAGACGGTTTAGGCTCCATCGCTTGCAAACTGTAGTATCTAGCTATAAGAAACACTAAAAAGTTACTTGGCACAATTAAGCGCTGTGTGTATCTGTACACAGCGTATAGCGTGTGCTGCGCCCTCCGCCAGGCAATTTAACCAAACAATTCTTTGCAACTAAATCGGCTAGCTCACGCGTAGAAGTGGCTTTACTCACCTTCCCAACACGGCCGTATTTACTGGCATTGATACCATCGAGAAATTCTTCACCCCAACTATCTAGCAAACGGTTAAGCACTTTAATTTGCCGCTCATTAAGTAATGTTTGTGCATGGCGTTGCCAGAAACGGGCTTTACGAATGACACGATCAAATCGGTGTTGGCCTTGTTGCATGGCATCAATCAATACATCTAAAAACCAATTTAGCCAAGGTGTGATATCCAGTGAGTGGCTTTGAGTGTGTTCTAGTATGTCGTAGTATTCTTTGCGTCTTCGCATGATGGCAGCGCTAAGTGAATAGTATCGCGCACTTACACCTTCAGCCTGCGCCAAAGCTCGATCCGTTAGCGCCCTTGCAACTCGCCCATTGCCATCATCAAATGGGTGTAATGTGATGAACCACAAATGCGCAACTCCTGCGCGAATAAATGGGTCGAATTCGGATGGTGTTTGATTGAACCAACGATTAAAACGGTTCAGTTCCTTATCTAATCCCTCTCTTGGTGGTGCTTCAAAATGAACAGTTGGCCTGTCAATACGTCCAGAGACCACTTGCATTTTATCGTTTCCTCGTAATGCACCAATTCGAAGCGTTTCGTGCGCGCTGGGATCAGGAAACAATGCGCTTTGCCATTGGCACAGAACGTCAGTGCTAATGGGCTGGTTTATATCTGTGGTTGCACTGAGTAGCAATTGCACTAAAGCATCGGTTTGTTGGGTTCCGTTTTTTTTATTGTCATAAAAGCCGCCTTTATCTAACCCAAGTTGCGTTACCACCGAAGAGCGCAACGAGGATACATCTAAATGTTCACCCTCAATTTCACTACTGCGCAACGCAGAAGCCACCAAAGCGTCAATGTGAGCGGCGTTTAGCTCATCATTTAAGCCATTGTCGTTTAAGCCGTTGTCATTGGTTTGAGGTGAAGATGCAAGCGATTGATGCCGATCTATTAGTCGCCGTTGATGATCTGCCAGTTCTTTTAGCTTGGTTGCTATAGCGTCAGACTGCCAGATAAACGTCGGACAATCCGCGTTCTGCCACTCGGGCAATTCCCAGATATACATGGCATTTCGGCCTCAAAAGTGGTGGATGAGCCGAATAAATACCATTATTCGGCTCACAATATGAGCCGAATAGTAGCAAATATTCGGCCCACTGGGCCTTTGAGGTTGTAATTTAGCGCTAGATTAGTTTTCTGGCCAATTTCAGTTTTGCAAATAAACGTCCAGAGAATCATCCAACGCATCTTTCCAAGGCGTGTGATGGGCCGGTGCTTGAGTGCCAGTGAGTGCGGACTTATAGCCATGATCACGAAACGTCATGATGCCTGCTTTCTTATGTTTCTTCCATTCGAAGAACGCGTTATTAGCACCGGTTATGTCAAATTCTGGGTAGTCCGTCATGGCCATCAAACGCAAGGTGTAATCGCCTTGGTAGGTTATTGATTCGTAGTCATCGGCAATGGCATCTTCTTGAGCTTGCCAATGTAACGTATCGGCGCGCATGTCAGCTTTTGAGGGTAATTCCAAACGCCCCATAATCACATCACGTGCATACCACGCTTGTGCATCAAACATGTTAAAGGTGTACCACTGATCTTGCATACCTAAATACATCAGCTTAGGGTTGTCTTCCCACACTACCCCGTTATACAAATTGCCAGGGTAGAGTCGGTTATTGGTTTCTAGGCGCAGATCTTCTGCCATAAAAGGAAAATAATGTAAGTAGCCAGTGCATAAGATGATGGCATCAATCTCTTTACTGGTGCCGTCTTTGAAAGTGGCGGTGTTGCCATCCACTTGCGTTAGCAGCGGTACCTCTTCCCAGTTATCAGGCCAGTCGTAACCCATGGCAGCGGTACGATGCGATACGGTCACTGACTTGCAGCCATACTTCCAACATTGTGAACCGATATCTTCAGCAGAATAAGAGGTGCCAATGATCAATATGTTTTTGTCTTTAAATTCTGCTGCGTCACGAAAGTCATGGGCGTGAAGGATACGCCCTGGGAACAAATCAAAACCCTTAAATTCAGGCACATTAGGCGTTGAAAAGTGCCCGCTGGCTACAATGACATTGTCGAATTGTTCGGTGTATTGCTTTCCTTCTGGTAGATCGTTTACGGTCACATCAAACTGCCCGCTACTCTGATCAAAACTTACTTGTCTTACGGCGGTGTTAAATCGAATCCAATCGCGCACGCCCGCTTTTTTTACGCGCCCTTCTATGTAGTCGAACAAGACAGCTCGAGGTGGGTAAGAGGCTATGGGTTTTCCGAAATGTTCTTCGAAGGAATAGTCAGCGAACTCTAATCCTTCTTTGGGGCCGTTTGACCACAGGTAGCGATACATACTGCCGTGCACAGGCTCACCGTACTGATCTAACCCTGTGCGCCAGGTGTAATTCCAAAGCCCACCCCAGTTACTCTGTTTTTCAAAACAAACGATTTCGGGTATCTCACTGTCCGCTTGTTGGGCCGATTGAAAAGCACGAAGTTGAGCCAAACCACTGGGGCCTGCGCCAATAACCGCTACACGTTTAGTCATGGTAAGTCGTCACTCCGATAGTTGTTTTATTCAGCTGTTTATTCGCTGCGTTGGTTTAAACCTTCTAATCGATACCCAGCGCCGCCTTTCGTTGATTAGCCCATGTACGTAGAATTTGATCTATGGCAAGACCAATGAAAGCGACACAAAAACCTAACACCAATCCATTGCCAACACCTTGCCGATCAGACAATGAACCAAGAATGAGTTGACCTAAGTCATCGGTGCCGATCAACGCACCGATAATAACCATGGCCAGTGCAAACACGACAGTTTGATTGATGCCCAGGGCCATATGAGGAAAGGATAAAGGCAGTTCAATTGAGGTTAAGCGTTGCAAGCGATTCACACCTGACATAGATCCTGCATCGTGCAGTTCTTCAGGCACACTGCGAAGCCCGATGACTGTGTAACGCGCTGCCGGTATGGTGGCGTACACCACAATTGCGATAAGAACCGATGTATCGGTAACACCAAACAACATCATCACTGGTATGAGATAGATGAACGATGGAAAAGTTTGGAACGTATCGCACCATGCTAATAAAATGCGAGTGGCCGTTGCATTTTGGGCGCACAAGGTGCCAACAACAATGCCGATAAAGCCTGATATTAAAACGGCCATGGTCATAAGGTATGAGGTGATTAGTGCGCGATCCCACCATTCTGTCAATGCGATAAACAGTAAATACCCGCCAACGATTAATGCTGAACGAATGCCGCCAACAATAAACCCAACACCCATTGCCAGAGTAAATGTAGCGGCAACTGGCATCGCAAGAAACGCCTTTTTAACCGGAATAAGCACATCAACAATGAGCCATTCATTAAAGCCCTTTAATGTGTAGAAGAAGGTTTCCCACATCCAATCTACACCCGCCTGCCAAAACGGCTCGGTGGTAATGCCTTTGTTATGCGGTATCAGAAATAAGTAATTGAACCCATCCTTAAAAATCATTTGCCCAACGCCTGCAAGCGCGATACCAGCCGCGGCAATACCCACAAACCATATCGTGTGTTTGTGTCGCTCTTTAAAAGATTGATCAGCAAAGTAGTCAGTTTGTTTGTTCGCCCAAGCTAGCGAGAGTCTATCGAGCACGATGGCAATTAAAACAATGCAAACGCCAATTTCTAACGCTAAACCAATACGCAGCCTATTAAGTGCAATTAACAGATCGTTGCCCAGCCCCTTAGCTCCAATCAAAGAAGCAATTACAACCATTGCCAAGCACTGCATGATGACTTGATTGACGCCCAATAAAATGTCACGACGTGCTGAAGGTATTAGAACCCGACGCATTAATTGCCAGTTAGTGCACCCACTCATAAGCCCTGCTTCGCCAACCTCTGCCGGTACTTTTTTAAGCCCCAAGTTGGTTAATCGAACCATGGGAGGTGTGGCAAAAATGATGGTGGCGATTGCCCCAGCATGATCCCCTATTCCAAAAAACACCATCACAGGTATCAGGTAGGAAAAGTGGGGCATTATCTGTGCGATGTTCAGTAACGGGTTAAGTACGTTTTCTACGGTTTTACTTCTATAGCTCCAAACGCCAAGGAGAAGACCGATCAGTATGGCGATGGGGGCGGCAACAAGAACAAACGACAACGTTTGCATTGAAGGTTCCCATTGACCAAATATGGCAATGTAGGTGAACGCAAAGCCTACGAACAAGGCTAAACCGATACCACTTAACGCATAGCCTAAAAGAATAACGCCGCCGGTTACCACCGTCCATGGTAGGCCTGGAAAACGAGCCCATTGATTCGCTGTGGCCCAATCCCAGCTAGAAAAAGCAACGATGGTTTTGACACCGCCCAGCATAATTTCACGAATTAATTCGATCAAAAACAAAACTGCATCAGAGATGCTTCGAGTCACTTGCCGCATTAAGGGCTTTTCTTCGTATTCTTCAAATTCTGGGTCGTACACATCAATCAACCACCAGTCGAACATCAAGTAGTCAACCGAGTTGTTGATAACCACTGGTAGTTGTTGCAGCAATGGGGGCAAGCGCCACAACCAATTCCCCTCAGTTGCGGGAATAAATGTGTACATCAATAGAAAAACAACGATAAGCAGCACCAGCTGCAGAAATTTGTTCTCTCGAAGCGTTGCCATCATAATGTTTGCCCTGCTTCTCCTTGCCCGACTGACTGCTCAGCTGTTGCCTGAGATGCCCCGCCGAAGAGCAAGCTAATCACTTTTGATGCGCGTACAGAGCCGACAATTTCGCCGGATTCGTTAATAACTGATAAGGGTTTGTCAGAACTCAGCACAGATTCTGCAACGGTTTCAATGATGGCGTCTTTTGAAATTTTAAGATCACTGATCTCATCGCTTGAGTTCAACGGCTCCATGACTGTTTCAATCTTTAGTACTTTTTCGCGTGGCACTTCAGCGGTGAATTTTCTAACGTATTCTGATGCTGGGTTTAACACGATGTTGGCAGGTGTATCGAGTTGTTCAATAATACCGTCTTTCATAATCGCTATCCGATCAGCCAATCGCAGTGCTTCATCAAAATCATGGGTGACGAATAGAATGGTTTTACTCAGCACACCTTGCAAGCGTAAAAATTCGTCTTGCATCTCTTTACGTATTAATGGGTCAAGAGCTGAAAAAGGTTCATCGAGAAACCAGATATCAGGCTCAATGGCTAATGAACGAGCAATTCCCACACGCTGCTGCTGACCACCGGACAATTCACGCGGAAAATAATTTTCACGGCCCGATAAACTGACCAATTCGATCATTTCTGAGGCTCGCTCGATGCTTTTTTTGGTGCTAACCCCTTTGACTTGAAGTGGAAACGCGATATTTTCCAGTACCGTCTTATGGGGGAGTAACGCAAAACTTTGGAACACCATGCCCATTTTGCTTCGGCGCAGCTCAATGAGTTTTTTGTTGTTTAGCGACAGTATGTCTTCGCCATCGATATAGATATTTCCCGCTGTGGCCTGGGTTAAGCGTGAAATACAACGCAGCAGCGTCGATTTTCCAGAACCAGAGAGGCCCATAATAATGAGAAGCTCGCCGGGATACACTTCAAAGGAGGCATCGTTAACCCCAACAATGCAGCCCTGTTCTTTAAATTTCTCAGCATCAACGGCACCGCCAGATGATTTCAGAATCTGATCGGCGTTATCTCCAAAGATCTTGTAAACGCCATCGCAACGGATGGTTGGATCTTGAGTGTTTGAAGTAGTTGATGACATAAATGCGTAATTCACTAGATTGCTGGATAGACCAGCGTGGTTAAAGCGTTGGTGCACGAACAGTAAACCCTCTGGCGCAGTAATGATCCAGAGGGTTTATGTTCACATTAAACCTGACAAAAAAGCGTCGGCATTTTGTTTAATACCGTTTTTTGTTTAGGGTTTATCAACAAGCTTAGTTAGAAGTCCAAGCAGTCCATACCGCTTCGTTATCTTTCAACCATTTCTCAGCAGCGTCTTTGTGATCCATTTTATCGGTATCAACTAGAGCTGCCATCTGACCAATTTGAGTGGTGGTGAAATCTATTTTAGTGAATGCTGTGTAAGCCGCTGGGTGTGACTTAGGGAAACGGAAGTTAGCCGCTTTCTTCAACCAACCTTTGGGTGAGCCGCACGCACCATCACCACCATCAACAACGCGACAACCGTCGGTGTATTCTGGGAATTCAATGAAGGTGAAACCGTCAGCATCGGTGAAGTTTGGCGTCCAGTTAAAGATGATGGTGCCACGACCTTCTTTCTTTGCAGAAGCCAATTCAGTCCACAGTGCATCAGCACCGCCTGCAAATTTTACTGTCCAGTTGTCAGCCAAACCTAAGGCTTCAAGTCGCTCAGGCATTAGATCACCGTGCCAGCTTTGAGGACCTTCTAACCAGCGGCCTTTACCTTCTGAATCTGGTGTGGTGAATACTTCGTGGCAATCTTTCAGTGCTTCCCAGTTGGGTAAGCCAGGGCATAGGTTTTGTTCAATAACCCAATTCGGTACGCCCATTTCTTCAAGTGTGGTGGCTGAGTGTGTGCCAGCGTCGATAACGCCACCTTTTGCCATAGCATTATAAAAAGACTTGCCAAACGTTGACTGCCAAACTTCATGAGAAATGGTTACATCGCCGTTACGGATTGATTCGTAAACAGCTTGCGAATCAGCCGGCACGTATTCAACGTTATTGCCCATGCTTTCAAACATACCGCCGATAACGTACGCCATAACCACTTGGCTTGACCAGTTATGCAAAGGGATAACGATAGGTTGCGTACTGTCTTGTGCGTTTGCAGCGCCTCCAACAGACAGTAGCGATAAACAGCTGGCCGCTACTAATGAACGAACCATTTTTGGTGCTCTTAATTTCATAATTCAATCTCTATTCGTTTGTTTTATTTCAACAGAACTTATGACGCCAGCAAGCGCAAAAGCCCCCTCCAACTACTCACAACCAAACGTTCAAAAACAGATAAAAACTATCATTATTTTTTCACGCGTACAAATACTAAATGTGCAAAACGCCGAAATATAAAACGGTTTTTGTGCTTTCGGCGGGTTTGTCTTTAGTAATTCCCCTTTACTCGCTCCTTAGTAGGGTCGAACATGGGTGTTGTCACAACGGTGGCCGATAAGCGTTTCTGCTGACCATCCAATTGTCCAACTTCGATCTTTGTGCCTGGTTCTGCGTGCGTTACATCAATCCTTGCCATGGCAATCACTTTGCCTAAAATCGGTGATTTTATTGCTGACGTAACTTCACCCACTTGGGCCCTACCCACACGTAAACAATCACCTGAAGCTGGTACGGTTCCGCCGTCAAGTTCTAACCCCATTAACACTCGTTGTGGATGTAACTTGCGTTGCTCTAACACCTCTCGACCAACAAAATCATCTTCTTTAGATTTCAATGGCACGGTAAAGCCAATACCGGCTTCAAACGGATCGGTTCTATCGGTGAACTCATAACCTGCGAATATAAGACCGCTCTCGATACGTAGCATGTCTAATGCAGCTAACCCCAGTGGTGCCATACCTAACGGCTCGCCAGCTTTCCAAATCGCATCGAATACAGCGCGCGCATCATCAGGGTGGCAGAACACTTCATAACCTAGTTCGCCTGAATAACCGGTTCTACTGACGACCACTGCAGGCCCATGGAAATCACCAATGCGCCCGACGCTGAATCGAAACCAACCCAACTCTTCCACTGTGGGTTGCACCGGCGCTGTCCAAACTACTTTAGAAAGAATCTCTTTGGATAATGGGCCTTGCACCGCCACATTGCACAGGTGGCTGGTGCTGTTGCGCACCCAAGCGTTCATGTTGTGTTTTTCAGCAAGCTCTCTAAGCGCTAACCCACTCTCATCGTTTCCACCGATCCAGCGAAAATTTTCTTCAGCTAGCCGAAAGACGGTGCCATCATCGATCATTCCACCGTGTTCGTAACACATGGCTGTGTAAACCACTTGACCAATGGCCAATTTCTTGATGTTCCGAGTAACCGCCATCTGCATGAGTGCTTCAGCATCAGGCCCGGTGACTTCGTATTTTCGAAGGGGTGATAGATCCATGATGGCGGCTTTTTCGCGACAGGCCCAATACTCAGCTGTGGTGCCATGATTCGTCATGGTATTGGGCAGCCAATAACCGTTGTACTCAATAAAATCTCGAGTGTGTTCGGCAAAGCAGGCATGAAAACCTGTCTCCTGCGTTTCTTCCACGTCGGCCTCCGCCGTTTTTCTAAAACCAATTGATTGTTTGAAAAGTTCTTGCTCCCCGTACACGCGCGTTTGGATGTCGGTGGGGTTCCATCCGTTTGCGGCATCCACATCGCATGGGCACGCGGTGGCAATGCACACGATGTCGGACAGTGCTTTGAGAAGCACGTAATCGCCGGGGCGTGACCAAGGTTCATCCATACCTAAAGCGTTCGTATCATCCAGCAGTGTATTGAAGAAGAAGTTAATCGCAGGCCAACCACCACGTGGGCGAATGCCGAAGTTAGCTAGCGAGCGGTTCATGTTGGTTGAACAGTTAATGTGGCCTGGGTAACCTAAATCTTCGTAATAGCGTGCGGTGCAGGCAAGTCCAAAGGTGTCGTGACGGCCGCAAGTGTCTTGCACAATTTCAACAAGCGGTTCGTGGTCGCTGCTGAAATATTTAGAATAAATACCGGGTGCTGGATACAAAAGCCCGCTTAAAGAACGAGTGGTAGTGGGGTCAATGTCCCGCTCCAAACCTTTGTCTAAAGCTTTGGCAGAAAACGCCTGAAAATCGGAACATTCTCGACCTTGAACATCAAGGATTTGAATGTATTGCCCGGCTTTTACTTCAAAAGAAAATGCATTGCCTGGGGATATGTTCTCATCTACGATTGCATCAGCTAAGGGCGCAGGTGGCTGTAAGGTTTCACTTGCTTGTCGAGGCGTGGCGCGTTCAATAAACAACACCACATCGGTTGGCACGTTTTGTAATTCAGGTGACATAGGGCCGCCCGGTGCGGCTATGCAAAGCAGCCCGCCTGCCGAGACGGTTAAGCTGCGAAGTTCTCCGGCGCTTGATTCACCATCGAATAGCACCACGGTGTCAGCCGATGCTAAAGAGAAACCAGCGTTCTCCAATAACGCCATAACGCGTTGGCCGCTAGGCCCGCCATTACTTAAGGTTTGTTGTAATCCTTTAGCGTTTTTATCACCTGTTGCGCCAAGTTTGCCCGCGTCTGATTTTCCATCCGGTGTGAAGTGCACGCATTCAACAACTTGCAACCCTTCTGTGTCTTGAACGTTTATAACATCGCCCGCTTCCACTTCCAGGGCCCGCGAGCCTCCGCCAGGAATGAGGTGACGTTCGATGTTATCGGGCAACACAGGCATGCCCGGAAAACTAATTCCCGCCCGAGAAAAAGGTGCTGGTGTAACCAATGCACTCATCAAACTACCTCAGCAATGTCT
>CALHNS010000017.1 GCA_938035125.1 uncultured Granulosicoccaceae bacterium
AGCCAATGGGCAAGATGCAGCGATCGCCTTGGGCACAAAGCTTGTCAGTGGGGAATTAAAAGCTGCGCGCGTTGCGGCATGGAAGAACTTTGCTAAAGAGAACTCAAACGGAGCTTTATTTTGTTTTCGCGGTGGTTTACGATCGCGCACTTCACAAAGTTGGTTGCACGAAGCTGGTGTTGAATACCCATTGATTGAGGGCGGCTACAAGGCGCTTCGTCGATACCTAATCGATTCGCTTGAGCATTGGGTTCGCACCCTCCCTATGTTGGTAGTGGGTGGTCGCACCGGAACTGGAAAAACTCGGGTGTTGCATGCCTGTGATCGAACCATCGATTTAGAAGGCTTAGCCAATCATCGTGGTTCAAGTTTTGGTGCAACCTTAACAGCCCAGCCCAGCAATATCGATTTTGAGAATGCGCTTGCTGTGAAGTACTTACAGCTTAGTGAGCAATCGGCTACGCAATTTGTGGCGTTAGAAGATGAGGCGCGAATGATAGGCCGAGTGAGTTTGCCTCAAGTGTTAAGACAAACGTTATCCGAAGCTCCCATAGTGTTGTTAAACGTTAGCTTGGAAGAACGTGTGCAAAACGTGCTTGACGATTATGTTGTTAATCTCAGCCAGCAGTACCAAAGTCGTGATGGCTTGATCGAAGGGCTTCACACGTTTTACTTACATCATAAAACTTCTGTAAAACGTGTGCAAAAGCGACTGGGCGGTGATAACACCATTAAGGTACTTGCCTTATTAGATGCTGCCTATGAATCTTTACTTTCCAAGCAAGAATTCAGTGGTTTTGAACCTTACATCGCATATTTACTTAACCACTATTACGACCCAATGTACGATTACCAAATATCGTTTAAACAACCTCGCATTCAGTTTCAAGGCGATGTTGATTCTGTTATTGAATATATAGTGAACCGTTGCAAGTGATGGGAATGTATACCGAAAAGCCTTTGGAACACGATGTTGTACTGGTTGGCGGTGGTCATAGCCATGCATTGGTGTTACGCCGATGGGCAATGAATCCATTACCCGGCGTGCGGCTCACACTGGTGTCAAAAGATACGCTAACACCGTATTCGGGCATGTTGCCAGGCTATGTGGCTGGACATTACAGTTTTGAAGATATCCACATCGATTTATTGCAATTGTGCGCATGGGCTGGTGTGCGATTTATTCAAACTGAAATGACAGGAATTGATCTTGATAAGAAAACGTTGCAGTTAGCGGGTCGCCCCGACATTGGCTACGATGTACTGGCGTTGGATACAGGATCGACACCCACATTAGAAATTCCAGGTGCGAAAGAATTTTCAACACCGGTTAAACCGGTTTATAGTTTTATTGAACGATGGCTGAGTGTGCAAGATCGTAATCCTAAAAACCTAGGCGTTGTGGGTGCAGGAGCTGGCGGTTTTGAATTAATCATGGCGATGGCTCATCGCCTGAAATCAAGCTCTGTGAGCTTGCATTGGTTTCTTCGTAGCAATCAAGCCATGTCAGATAGGCCAGAAAAAGTCGGTCGGCTTGCGTTAGAAAAAGCCGCGGCTGCAGGTGTTACGGTGCACCGTGAGTTTGATGTTAGTAAGGTGACGGAAGGGCAAGTGCACAGTGTGGATGGAAAAGTACAGGCGTTTGATGATTTGTTGTGGTGTACCGCAGCATCTTCTCCTGCATGGCCTGCAGCTGCTGGTTTGGCTACCGATTCAAGAGGGTTTGTTGCAACGAAAGAAACGTTACAAAGCGTATCCCACCCCGACGTGTTTGCCACCGGTGATATCGGCACGCAAATAAACACCCCAAGTGTTAAGGCTGGTGTGTTTGCAGTTCGCCAAGCTCCGGTGTTGTTTCATAACCTTCGGGCCTTAGTCAGTGATAAGCCGTTAAAACCTTATGTGCCGCAAAAAGATTTTTTATCACTGGTTTCTGCCGGTGATAAGTACGCTATTGGCAGCCGAAGTGGGTTTAGTTTCTCAGGTGGTTGGGTTTGGAAATGGAAACACTCCATCGATAAAGCTTTCATGGATAAATTTCATCATCTGCCAACATTAAATATGAAGCCAGTGAACCGTGGGTCAGTAAACAAAGCTGAACCTATGCGATGCAATGGGTGTGGCGCAAAAGTACCTGCTGAAATTTTAAATGAGGTGGTGCAATCGCTTCACATTGAGAACACTCGCGCTGTTCATATTCATTCTGGGGTGCAGCAGGGTGATGATGCCGCCGTGGTCGATTGGCCTTCAACGCAGCTGGTGCAATCGGTCGATCAACTTCGGGCCTTAGTGAATGATCCGTATGTGTTCGGTAGAATTTCAGCGCTTCACGCGTTAAGCGATATTTACGCCCAACAAGCTCAAGCGCATTCTGCGCAAGTGCTTATCACCTTACCTTTCGCCAAACCGAACTTAGTTAAACGCGAACTAACGCAACTCATGTTAGGAATTGTTGGGGCTTTAAATGAAGAGCAATGTGTGTTGTTGGGTGGCCACACGGCTGAAGGGCAAGAGCTTCAAGTGGGGTTAGTTGTGAACGCTACCCAACCATTGGCGAACGAAAGCCCACATAACACTCAGCCCAAACAACATGATCGATACTCGGTAATTCTCACTAAGCCACTGGGTGTAGGTGTGTTGTTTGCTGGGCTGATGCAAGCACAAACTAAAGGGGTTCATGTTGATGCGGCTGTGCAGCAAATGGTGCAGAGTAATGCAGCAGCGGCCTCCATTTTTAAGCAGCATAATATGTCCGTATGCACCGATATAACGGGCTTTGGATTATTAGGCCATCTTCAATCGTTGGCGGTTCGAGAGCACGTGTCGCTGGAATTGACTGTATCGCAGGTGCCTTTGCTAGAGGGTGTGCAAGAATTAGCTGATCAAGGCGTTCAAAGTAGTTTGAGTGCCGCTAATCGATTGATTTTAGAGCAGATTCCATCTTCTGGTGATCTGTCGAACTCTCAACAAATTATTTTGACCGATCCGCAAACTTCTGGCGGATTGGCCGCTTTGGTGCCAATTGAACAAGAACAAAGCTGCGTAGAAGCGCTTCGCGAGACGGGGTTCCATCAAGCCTGTGCAATTGGTCACGCATTGTACGTCTGTGACGATCCAGCAATCGCAGGAATCGTTTCCTTGCGTTAAAATCCTGCTCAGAAAAATGCGCGAAGGAGCATAAGACCAATGAGATTTCTGACCACCTTAATTGCTGTCACTCTATTGACTTTCGGCCAAGCTAATGCAGCCGATGAGTATCTAGGCAGCTGGGGAGCAGGCAGTAAAGAGCTGTTAAAAATTACTCGTGATGGTGATGAATATAGTGCAGAATTTTTTCGTAAAAATGTACAATCAAAATACGAAAACATCCGATTCCCAGCAGGACTTGTTGACGGTGTTTTCACCATCAAAGGCGACTTAGGCAATGTGTCGGCGAAATACGACGCATCAAAAGAGCTACTGATGTTAGGTGGTGTGAAAGAGTTTAAAAGACTGTCATCAGAGCAAGCAGCGCTGCAGTTAGAAAAATTGCTGGAAAAATTAAAAGCCGAAAAACAGTAAACAATAAGTAGCACACCTTATGTCAGAACACGGTTACGAATCGGGTCGGTTAAACTTACCGTTTGTGGGCATTTGCACTTTTGGTAAGTATCCCTATGTAGAAAATTGGGATGCCATAGACGCAGATGTTGCCGTGTTAGGTGCTCCGTATGACTTCGGTTGCCAATGGCGATCGGGAGCACGAATGGGGCCGCGCGGTGTTCGGGAGGCATCAACGTTATTTGCTTTTGGGCATGCAGGTGCATACGACCATGAAGATGACATCGTGTACTTACCCGCTGGTAAGACGTCCATAGTTGATATTGGCGATGCGGACATCATCCATACCGATACCGAACAAAGCCACGCTAACATCGAGTTTGGCGTTCGCAAAATTCTGAAAGCGGGCGCCATCCCGGTTGTGATTGGCGGCGATCATTCTGTGAATATCCCGTGTATTAACGCATTCGATGATCAAAAGCCTATTCATGTTGTGCAAATCGATGCGCATCTGGATTTTGTCGATGAACGGCACGGTGTTCGATATGGGCATGGTAATCCCATGCGCCGCGCTGCCGAGAAATCCTACGTAACAGGCCTTACACAAGTAGGTATTCGAAACGTATCCTCCACAGCACGTGATGGGTATGAAGACGCTCGCAACATGGGTTCAGACATTCTCTCAGTACGTCAACTTAGAAAACTGGGCGTAGATGGGGTGCTAAATCGAATTCCTGAAGGCGTTCGCTATTACATCACTATCGATATTGACGCTTTTGACCCCTCCATAGCGCCCGGTACGGGTACTCCAAGCCATGGCGGGTTCATGTACTACGAGGTGTTGGAATTATTAGATGGACTGTGCCAGCGCGGTGAAATAGCGGGTGTTGATTTGGTGGAAGTTGCCCCTGATTACGACCCTACATCCTCTACCAGCACATTGGCCGCACAAATATTGATGAACTTAATTGGCCGGATGTTGCACCACCGGCCCGAAAATAAAAATACCGAGTAAACTGGCCTGAGGACAACCCCTTAGGCTGTGATGTGCTGCCCGAGAACTATTACCTCAGTAATTTCGATGCGCTAACACATTTTGTGGTGAACACTTACCGCGAAATCCTCACAGTGGACGAATTACAGTGGGCTCAAACGGTTCGTGATTTACCAGAACCTTCACGCCGTTTATACATTCGGCTACTGAGTCGCAAAGCAAATACCTTCCGCCTTGGCAAGTTGAAATACCCAGAAATCACCGATCTTATCGATGCGGCCAATAGGTTAGCGTCTGCAGGTCTTGCAAGTGTTTCGGCCCCTAATCAACTAGAAGATATCTTGCCTCAGGTTACGCGCCCTGAGTTAATGAAGTTGCCCGAACTCAAAGGTGTAAAGGGTGTAAGCCGTGCCATGTTGGATGAAAGACTTTTAGAGTTAGATGTGCCTGAGGTGCTTAGCAATCTTCAAGCGTTGGATGATTGGATTCAGATTTTAAACAGTGATGTGTTTGAATTGTTTGTCATGTGTTACTTCGGCAATCGATACCAAGATTTAACTGAATTTGTGTTGCGAGATTTAGGTCATCAAACTTTTGAAACCTATTCAATTGATGAACATACCCGCGCTTTTCAGACTCGCCAGCATATCGATGCGCACTGGCAGTATTTTCAATGCCAAGCTGCTTTGTCATTAATTGATGTGACATCCGCTGATGAAATCGTTTCGCTTAACGGTTTGTTACCTGACATAGAATCAAATGTGCACTTAGCGAACGATGCACATTTGGTAAGACGGGTTAGCCGATTTAGAATTCAATTGGCTCGTCAGCTGGAACGGCTTCAGGAGCCTGTCAAGGCGTTGGGTTTATATCAAATGTCACCGAATCCTCCGAGTCGTGAACGGCAGGTTCGCATTTTATCGGCGCAAGAAAAATTTACAGAAGCTTTGGGTATTGCAGAATCTATGCTGGCAAAACCAATAGACGATTCAGAAAGCCGTTTCTCAGAACGCCAAGTTCCCAGTTTGAAAAAACAATTAGGGCAACGAGCGAATAAACTAAAAACCTTTAAACCAACAACCACGAAATTAACGCTTCAAATCAGTGAAAATAATGATGATCGCGTGGAATGGCGGGCAAAGCAATATTATGAACAAAGCGGGCGTTGTTATTACGCCGAAAATGCATTGGTGCGAGGCGTTTTAGGGCTATTCATATGGGACATCATGTTCGCACCGGTAGATGGTGCGTTTCATCATCCTTTTCAATCAGCGCCATCTGATTTGATGCTGCCTGAATTTATGGATAAACGAAAGGATGCGTTTGCGCTTAGATGGCAAGAGCTGAATGATCCACTGCGTTTTGCCGCCCGGGTTTGGCAATTCTGGGAAGAGAAGCAGGGTGTGTCCAACGTGCTGGTGCATTGGTCTCATTTGTCGGAAAAATTGCTGTCAGATGCGTTAATACGAATTCCCGTTGCGCATTGGCAAGCCTTGTTTGATCGGTTACTGCTGGATATTCGCCACAATGGAAAGGGCTTACCCGATTTAGTGTTATTTCCTGAAAATGGTGGCTATGAGTTTATTGAAATTAAAGGGCCAGGGGATGCATTGCAACAGCATCAACGCCGCTGGATGCAGTATTTTAGTGAGCACGGGATTCCTCATCGTGTGGTAAATGTGCGTTACGTACAACGCAAGCCAGATGAATAAGATACGAATTTCAGTTACCGAACTTGCACAATTTATTTGTCGGACTGGGGATTTAGATTTTGGATCTGTTGCAGGCCTCAGCGCACGTGACGGTCAAAAAGCGCATCAACGCGTTCAAGCAAGTTCTACAGATGATAACGAAGTGTCAGTGCGTTCAAGTTTTGACGTCAACGATTATCGTGTGTCATTAGGGGGGCGCATCGATTTATTAGATAAATCGATGCGGCGTATAACAGAAATCAAATCCACCGTAGTGCCAGCAGAATTTGTTAGTGAATCGCAGCGCTCATTACACCGAGCACAGGTGCGTTTGTATGCGTTTTGTTTACAACATGAAGTTAATCCTAACGGTGCAGATAAGCTGATTAGTGAAGAAAGCACTAGTAAGGACAGTCATTCGAACAATGAAAGTGTCTTTGACGAAGTTTGGATACTGGATGTGTTGTATATCAATATCCGTAACGACACCACAACAACTGAATCAGAGGAGCTAAGCTGCGATGAAATCAACCGCTATGGGCATGACATACTTAAGCGGTATGTGGAATGGATGCAGCTTGTCGATCACCATAAAAACGCCTGTTTGGCGTCTGCGAAAAATTTAAAATTTCCCTATCCTGATTTTCGTGCAGGGCAAAGGGCCTTAGCTTCTTTGGTTTATAAAGGGTCAAGAGATTCATTCAATAGTTTGTGCGAAGCACCCACAGGCGTTGGAAAAACGATCAGTACCTTATTCCCAGCAGTGAAGTCGTTGGGTGAGGAAAATATCAAGCAAATTGTGTATCTGACCGCTAAGACTTCCGGTATTACCGCAGTTTCTGATGCATTAAGTAGAATGATGGATTCAGGGCTTACGATTCATTCAGTTACTTTGCGCTCAAAACAACTTACCTGTTTTTGCTCTAACGGTGGTTGTGAAAGAGATGCCGATGGTCGCTGCCCTTTAACCATTGGTTTTTATGACAGGCTGCCTGAAGCCAGAGCTAAACTCTTATCTCTTGGCGTGATAACCCCTGCGACTATGGACGATATCAGTTGGGAGTATCAACTGTGTCCGTTTGAACTTGCTATACAGATGTTGCCGTGGATGATGATCGTTGTTGCCGATTACAATTACGTGTTTGATCCACTTGTTCGTCTGCCGTGGTTCAGTGAGTCTAGGAAAAGCTCGCTGGTGTTAGTTGATGAGGCGCACAATTTACCAGATCGTTCTCGATCCATGTTTTCTGCCAAGCTGGATCGTTACATGGGGCGCTCTTTAATTCCGCTTTTAAGTGGACAACATAAACAATTGATCCCGAAAATTGAGGCGGTTGATAAAGCGTTATTAAAACATGCGCGTGGGCTTGAATTAGGTGAAACCATTGCTCGCGATACACCCAAGGGTATGAGAGTATCCGTTAATGCTGCAATTGAATTACTTTTGCAGGCCATGTCAGAAGG
>CALHNS010000018.1 GCA_938035125.1 uncultured Granulosicoccaceae bacterium
TCGCCGCATACAGTTAATGACTTTGCCAAGCTTAACCCCACTTGAAATAGCTAGCCAAGCTCCATTTGATGCATCTGATGCTAAACCGAAAGTGGCAAAAGCGGCACCGGTACTACCAAAAATTGAAGTTACGATGAAGCCTGAAGAACTTCAAGAGCTTGCGATGGCTGCTGAAGGTTTGGAGCCTCATCGACGACAGCCTAAAACAACAACCATTGTTGATGAACCGGTTGTTGCAGCTGCTTTACCTGCAGAACCTGTAAATACGGTAAAGCCCGTTAAGATTGATTTCGATCCAGTAATACGAATTGCTAGTTTGGGTTTAGGTGGTACTTTGCAAGGGGTTAATTTTCGACCGGGTAGTACTGAATTTGTTGAAGGCTCGATGCAACACTTAGACACGATCGCAAATCAGCTGAACGCAAACGATTCGGTTCGGGTTGCTTTATTAGTGCATGTAAGTGAAGACACTGACAGCGATACCAACCTATCGCTTAGTTCTGATCAGGCCGATACGCTAATCGATTATCTAGAATCAAAAGGTGTTGATCGGAATCGTTTAGTGGCTGAGCCTTACGGTAATACCTTGCCATTAGCGCAAACGGTTTACGAAAGTGATCGAGAACGCAATCGCCGAATCGAACTTCGAGTCATCGACTGAGCGCTCAGTATTCGTGCCATGCAATCCTATGCGTGATGCAGTTCACATAATGGTGTTGTCTGTTCTTAGGTATTGGGCACTCAATTGCTTAAGAATTGAAAGAATTGTTTCTTTCAGTGATCTGGGTAGCGATTCTGCGTAGCGAATTCAATTTGCAAGGCTATACTTGGAAGTTGAATTCAAGTCTGTATTGGTTTTAAGGGATTTTGCACCCTGATAAATCCTAACGCCTAAGCCTTAGCGAGAGCTTTCATGAAGATAGTCAAACGAACTGTAGCCTCTACCGTTCTTGTTTTTTCCTCCCTTACGATGGTTGCGTGTGGGTCATTTGGTGGTGGTTCGCGATCAGATTTTAACGGTAGGTTTTATGCAGGTGTGGGCGGTTTAGTCAGCCAGCTTGAGCCGGAAGAAAACGGGGTGACTGCGTTCAGTGTGGATGAAACCATCAGTGGGGGCGGCACGTTGGCATTAGGTTACGACTTAAGTTCTCGTTTCTCTGTTGAGGGCCACGTATCGTCATTAGGTGAAGCCACTTTTGAACCCGATGGAAATATCAGTTACACCACGGCAGGGCTCAGTGCACTTGTATACGGTCTTAATGGTCAACGTAACCGTAATCGTCGAGAAGGTTTTTCTTTATTCGGACGCCTTGGCGTAGGTGCGCTTGAAAATGAAGCCGAAGTGGTTCCGTTCGAACAAGTGAACGATGTGCATTTACTGGCAGGGATTGGCGCCGAATACGGTTTACGTAACGGATTAGGACTGCGCTTGGAAGCGGTATCTCACGACATTGATATTTTGCTAGGGCGAGCCGCATTGGTTTATCGTTTTGGTAGTGCAGGGCCGCGATCTCGCCCCGCTGCGCGCATACCCACACCCGCTCCAGCGCCACAAGCACCAACCGCTGAAACTGGTTCCACATCAACGTTACTCATAACCGATGCAACACCACTAGACAGTGATCTTGATGGCGTGTTGGATACGGATGATCAGTGCAACACAACGCCTGCAGGTACCCCTGTAGATTCTGACGGCTGTGAATTCTTTACAGGCGTTATTGACGGTATCGTGTTCGATTCAGGGTCAGATGTTTTAACACTTGAATCGCGCAGCATTTTAGGTGAAGTGGTTGATGTGTTAACGCAGTTCCCACAAGCTCGCATCTCAATAGCTGCACACACCGATGCTCAAGGGCCTGGTAGCGATAACTTAGAGTTATCAAAGCGTCGCGCCATCGCGGTAACACGTTTCTTAGTTGAGCAAGGAATAGACGGTTCTCGCTTATCACCTGAGGCCTATGGCGAAACACAGCCCATTCAGTCTAATGACACGCCTGAAGGTCGAGCCGCTAACCGACGTGTTGAATTTGACTTGTTGTAATGAATGCAGTGCGGGAACACGCCAAGTTTTATGTTTGGCTTATTGCTAGCGCAGCTCTAACCGGCTGCGCTGCCCCATCTGGGCAATCTAGTGTTACCGCATCGGGTGTGTTTGCATCGATCGATGGTGGGGCTGCGCAAATTGATCCTGACACGCTGAATGATTCTCTTGAAGTTGAAGAATTTATCACTCCAGCGATTCGGCTGGGATTGGGTTATCAATTTAATTCCATAGCCGCGATTGAATTTCGTGCAGGTGACTTAGGCACCGTGGAATTCACTGATGGTCGTGAATTAGGTTATCAAGTGGTAGATGCCAGTGGTTTATTGCAGTGGCGGCACCGTAACGCATCGATTTTTGGCCGTTTAGGTGTGGGTACTTTTATTAATGACGGCGATTTTGACGTGGAATTGGAAACGCCTGTACACCCTGTGGTGGGCGGCGGCTTAGCCTACCATATAACCCCCAATGTTGATGTTCGGTTATCCGTTTCAGCGCATGGTGCGGATGCAGTTGTTGGGAACGCAGGTTTAGTCTGGCGCTTCGGTGGAAACCGCAGGGTTCGAAGGGTGCCGACAGTATCAGCACCCTCAACGTCAAACGAAAACGATGGTTTTCAAGCGGTTGCACCCGTGCAAACTGAAGAGCTTGCAGAGGAGTCACTGACGGTTACGCCAGTAGCGCCACGAGGTGGTGTTGAAAACAGTGGTTTACTTATCGATGAAAAACCCATACCCACATTGCAAACCTTTCCAGAACCTGTTGTGCCCGATGAGGTTACCGCCTCTCTTCAGCAAACAACAGAACCTGTGGCTCCTGTTTCCGCTCCTGAGCCAGAACCGCAAGCGATAGCTGCTCCTCAGAACATTACAGAAGAACCGGAATCAGTCGCCATTCCCGACAATTCTCCTGAAGAATTGTATGTTGTTGACACGCTGCTGCCGATTAGAGCTTTACAATTTGACCAAGGCGTTGCAAGTTTGTTGGATTCGTCACTATCTGATTTAGACCAAGTGGTGGATACCTTGAACGCAAACCCAGAACTTCGTTTGCAAGTGGAATCACATGCTGCGCCGATTGGAAACGAAGAATTGAACATGTTGCTGTCTAGGCGAAGAGCGTTGACGGTAATTAGATTGTTAGTGGAACGAGGCATAGAGGCCAGACGGTTAAGGCCGCGCGCTTTTGGTGACACAGCCCCAGTAGCGAATGCTGAATCTATTAACGAAAATGATCGAGTGGAATTTCGCATTCGGTAACATATTGAAGTAACGATGTGACGCAGTTCACATTGTTGACAGTAGCGTGACATTGATTGGCGTCAATGCTGCTCTTTAAATGCTTTGCTAGTAATTATTTTATTCATTTACGAACGTGCGATTGGCAGGAACTATCGAACATGCTTAAACCCAATGTACTGAACTTATTCGTCGCTGCAGCTTTAGGTGTTGCCGCTTCTCCAGTCTTGGCTGTTGACAGTGGCGATGCGCCACAGGTTTACGGCGATGCCACCCACGAAGTGGTTGTTGGCGCTCCTCAAATTGGATCGGTTGGCCCTGATAACAATGGCCCAGTTTTCGGACCTTTCGCCGATGGCGATGACCTATCAGAAGGCGTTGATGACGAAGACGGCGTGTTTGAATTTCCAACACTGGTTCAAAATGGCAAGGCCTACACCACTAACGTGTTTGTTGAAAACAGCACTGGTAATGAAGCCACTTTGGCAGGCTGGGTAGACTTCGACGGCAATGGCGTGTTTGATCCTGATGAATACACAGTAGCCACCGTGCCCTCTAGTGCACCGGGTGAGCAAGTTCGAGTAAAGCTTGAATGGAATTCATTATTGGGTGTAACCACTGACTTCTTCGGCCCCACATTCGCACGTTTTCGAATCAGCTCACAGCCTATCGGTCCTGGCAATGCCACAGGCTTCTTGCCCGATGGTGAAGTAGAGGATTACGGCTTACAAATTCAGGCAGATTTTGACGGTGATGAAATTCCGGATGGTGATGACCTTGATAACGACAATGATGGCATTCCAGATTTAGTTGAAGGTACGGTCGACACCGATGGTGATTTAACGCCAGATGCCCGTGACTTCGATTCCGATGGCGATGGCATTGCAGACTTTATTGAAGCGGGTAATCAGCCCACTAACCCTGTCGATACCGATGGTGACGGCACGCCTGACTTTTTAGATCTTGATTCCAACAACGATGGCACACCAGACAGTGTATTCGCTGACGATGATTCAGACCAAGACGGCATTCCCAACGCATTGGAAGGCTCTGGCGATACCGATGGCGACGGTGTATTAAATTCAGCTGATATCGATTCAGACAACGACGCTATTCCTGATGCGGTTGAGTTTGGATCGGGCAATTCTGCTGTAGATACCGATGGCGATGGTGTTCCTGATTTCCAAGATTTAGACAGCGATAACGACGGCATACCCGATGCGTTTGAATCGAACTTCTTCACCGTTAACGTGGCTGAATTAGATCAAGATTTAGATGGTCGCTTAGATGGAAACTTAATTTTCGGCACCAATGGCCTTGCCGACGTTGTTGAAACTGATGACGATTCGGGCATCCCTGTATTCGCTATCGCTGATACTGATGATGACGGTGTGCAGGATTTCCGTGATCTAGACAGCGACAGTGATGGTGTGAACGATGTCTCTGAAGCAGGTGCTGACGATGTTAATTCTGATGGCATGATTGATAACGGTGTTGATAGCAACGACGATGGTCTGTTTGAAGGCAACATCAATTTTCTATTCGCCGACAGCCGATTACCGGATGTAGACACAGATTTTCTACCCGATTTCCAAGACGCTGATGCCGATGGCAGCACGTTAGGTGTGGTAGGCAATGGCTCAACGACAGTTCCTGTGGTGACAACTCCAGCGCCTACAACCGATAACGTGGTAGCTCAAACGCCAGTGGTTGGCGACAGCGGCGGTATTATCCAAACTGGTATTCAAGGTGCGGCAGGTTGCAGTGTTAGCGGTCAAGCCAAAGATAAGGTACTGCCTATGCTTGCGTTGGTTAGTGTATTGATGATGGCTATGCGGCGTCGAAAGTCGGCTGTTGTTAAAGGTGACATCAAACGTTAAGGCTACATTGGCAGTACGTGTTTGAAAAAACCCGCTTTTTAAGCGGGTTTTTTTTTGCCTAAGTGTTACGGCCTGTAAAAGAACAGAAATTACCAAAAATAATTTTACTGAATCCTAGAAAACTAACCAGCCTCACATTTGAAAGAGATGTGTTTGTTGAAAAGCTTATTTAAAGGGGTTCGGGCGTCTTTAGCTTGTAGTGCCAGATGTAGTGTAATTACAAATATGCCCTGAAAAGGCTCTGTAGCGGGCTTTTTTAGTGAATTCGACCACAACACAGTTTGAAAATAGTCGTATAGTTCGCTCCAAGAGCTGCCGCTAACCCGAAAAGCGAGCGCAAAAGAACTCGTGAACATGGAATATTTAGGAGCAAGTAATGAATGCATCGGCCAAGCAAATAATGACTCAGCTTGATTTAAGCCAGCATGGAATTTTGGACGCATACGATATCGTTCATAACCCAAGCTATGAGCAGTTGTTTGCAGAAGAAACAGCCGCACATCTAACCGGTCTTGAGAAAGGGATCGTTACCGAAAGTGGCGCAGTTGCTGTGGACACGGGTGCATTTACAGGTCGTAGCCCTAACGATAAATACATCGTTTTAGACGATACCACGCGTGACACCTTGTGGTGGGCAGGCGATAACAAAGCTAACGACAATAACCCCATATCTGAAGCGGTATGGGCTGATTTAAAAGCGGCTACTGTTTCGCAGTTAAGTAACAAACGGTTGTTCGTTGTGGATGCTTATTGTGGTGCTAATGAGAACACACGTTTGTCCGTGCGATTTGTCATGGAAGTGGCATGGCAGGCGCACTTTGTAACCAACATGTTCATTCGCCCAAGTGATGCTGAACTGGCTACCTTCGAACCTGATTTTGTGGTGATGAACGCTGCGAAAACGGTTAATGATAAGTGGCAGGAACACGGTCTGAATTCAGAGAACTTCGTTGCCTTTAACTTAACGGAAAAAATGCAAATCATTGGCGGTACTTGGTACGGCGGTGAGATGAAGAAAGGCATGTTCGCTTACATGAATTACTTATTACCTCTGCGCGGCATTGCTTCTATGCACTGCTCAGCGAATGCCGATGAAAAGGGTGATACCGCTGTATTTTTTGGTCTTTCAGGAACGGGTAAAACCACGTTATCAACAGACCCTAAGCGTCAGTTGATTGGTGATGATGAGCACGGTTGGGATGATGATGGCGTGTTCAACTTCGAAGGCGGCTGTTACGCTAAAACGATTCGCTTAAGTGCTGAATCTGAGCCTGATATTTTCAACGCTATAAAACGTGATGCCTTACTTGAGAACGTAGCTATCGTTGATGGCGATAAGGTGGATTACGATGACGGTTCTAAAACAGAAAACGCTCGTGTGTCTTACCCAATACATCACATTCAAAATATTGTTAAGCCTGTGTCTCGTGCAGGTCATGCATCGAAGGTGATTTTCTTATCAGCTGATGCCTTTGGTGTGCTACCTCCGGTTTCAGTGCTAACCCCAGAGCAAACGCAGTACCATTTTCTATCAGGT
Organism: uncultured Granulosicoccaceae bacterium; assembly: GCA_938035125.1. GTDB lineage: Bacteria > Pseudomonadota > Gammaproteobacteria > Granulosicoccales > Granulosicoccaceae > Granulosicoccus. Next base: position 6,697 of record CALHNS010000018.1, read on the forward strand.
TTTACCGCTAAATTAGCCGGTACTGAGCTGGGTGTGACTGAGCCAACACCAACGTTTTCAGCCTGTTTTGGTAAAGCATTTTTAAGCTTGCACCCAACGCAATACGCAGAGCAGTTGGTGAAGCGTATGCAAGCCTCAGGTGCTAAAGCCTATCTTGTTAACACCGGTTGGAATGGCTCTGGAAATCGCATTTCAATAAAAGCCACACGAGCGATTATTGATGCAATCCTAGATGGCTCTATTGATCAAGCCGATACTGAGACGGTTCCAGTATTTAACTTGGCGGTACCAACAAGCTTGCCAGGCGTTGATGACAACTTACTAGACCCTCGTAAGAGTTACGATGATGCGAATGAGTGGAGCAGCCGAGCGGACGACTTAGCGGCAAAGTTCATCAATAACTTTGCGCAGTACACCGATAATGCACACGGCGCATCATTGGTATCTGCAGGGCCTAAGCTAGGCTAGATATACAAGAAAAAACGGCGTAAGAGACATTGCACTATTGGTAAATGCCAGCGCAATAAAATTGCGATATTGGTAAAACCAGCGCAAGAAAGTTGCGCTAGGCAATAGAAAAAGGGCAGGTGCTGTACAAGCACTTGCCCTTTTTTGTGTCCTCTTTTGCAGCCCTTTTTTATCGAGGAGATACGCCTCTAACAACATCTAAGCTGGCTCTTAGCCTAAGCTCATCTTGGCTGCCTGGTGCGATGTGGCGAAGCGCCAGCTCTAACTGACTAGCCGCGCGCTCGTATTCATCGTATTCAGCGAAATAGTAGGCCAGCATTTCATGGCTTGCCGCCAGTTCCCCCATCTGCTGTTGTACGTTCGCCAGAGCGCGATAGGCTTGTGGATGAGGCTGGTCGGTGTGGCGTAAGTAGTTTGTTGCAAGCGTTTTAGCATCGGCTAATTGCCGCTCTTCGATGACCTGATCTAACAGTAATTCCAGTATTGAGAACCGTTCTGGAAAGAGTGCGTGCAAGGTTCTCAGTTGTTTCTGGCTCTCTTTTACATCCCCTTTCGCAGCTTTTATTTCTGCCTCTAGTAGCAGCACCATAGGGTGGTCTTTCACTCGTTTTGACAGCTCTTGCATCCATGTGGTGGCATCTTGCAGTCGGTTGCTTCTTAAGTGAAGAAGCGCTAGCGCATAAGCGGTTTCAGGTGCATTGTTGCGGCGCCACTTCGAATTCTCTCGCTGTAACTGCTGCGCTTTATCTTCTGTGGTTAGCACGTTCATTCGAGCTTTAAATAAACGGAAATCTAACTGATTTTCGCGGCTTTTAGCCGTTAAATTGGCCGCCCGATTTGAGGCTTCTGCAATACGTTTTGAATCCAATGGATGGGTGCGTAAATACTCGAGCTGCAACCCAGCGGTATTTAAGCGATTTTTGCGTTCTAAGATGGAAAAAGACTCGGCCATGGCTGAAGGATCAAACTCTGCGCTGTTCAAAATGTCGATCCCGATGCGATCGGCCTCTATTTCGTTTGCGCGCGTAAAGTTGATGCTGTTTTGCTGTGTAACGGCTAAGCCTGCCGCTAATGCAGCTTGCCCAGCTTCAGGGGAGGCTTGACCGATTAAGATGGCCGCCAGAATCGTGGCGGCAGCGCTCAACGAGCGAGATCTGCCGGTTGCAAATGTTCGGGCGTGATGACGCTGCGTCACATGCGCTATTTCGTGAGCCAGCACACCGGCCAGTTGTTCTTCAAAATTCATGGCATCAATCAGGCCTTGGTTGACACCGATGTAGCCCCCTGGGATAGCAAAAGCGTTGATGGCAGGGTCTTGGATAATGAAGAAATTGAAGGTGCTTGTTTGACGGCCCGAGGCTTGGACCAATTTCTGGCCTAAGGTGTTTATGTATTCTTCTAATTGGGTGTCACGCGCAAGCGGCAACGAGGCTCTGATTTGCCTCATTAGTTGTCGACCGATGGCTTGTTCTTCCAGCGGAGAGAGCGCGTTATCAGCCGGTTCTCCCATCGAGGGTAGGTTACTCTGCGAGCCGGCAGGCGCTGAAACCAACGCGAATAACACCCCAGAAACCAGTAACGCGCACAGCATTGAGCTGAAGCATTTTGGTACTCGATTTCTCAATTTTTGGTGAATTCGACTGGTCACAATATTCGGGCTTCTGGTGTAGAGTCCTTAATTCTTTATCGGCCTAATTCAGGTTCGCTGGAGCCGGGAAGGTTCCCTCTGATGTCAATCTAGCACGAGGGCTCTGTCTAAATTTCGATCCGGTCTCACTTCATGCGATGTATCACCGAGCGGTGCGGTGATTGGTTATACTTCAACCACGTTCTGGGGCACGACACAATCAGGTTTGGCAGTGCACAGTGGTTGCGATCAAATCACACGGATTCGATCGTTATAAAACGCGGAAAAACCCTCCCGCTGAAAACCGCTTTGCGACCGACTGCTAATCCACCTCAACGCACATCTAAAAATCTCAACACGTGGCTATTGGCCGATTTTTTACTGATTACATTGAGGAACCCACACGGTGGAGTTATCTGGCGGCGAAATACTAATTGAAGCTCTTAAAGAAGAGGGTGTAGACCATATCTTTGGGTACCCTGGCGGGGCTGTGCTGCACATCTACGATGCGCTGTACGAGCAAAATTCTATAAAACACATCCTTGTTCGACACGAACAAGGTGCAACCCACGCAGCCGATGGCTATGCTCGGGCAACCGGAAAGCCGGGTGTGGTGTTAGTAACATCAGGCCCCGGCGCCACCAACGCGGTAACGGGTATCGCCACCGCGTTCATGGATTCCATTCCCATGGTGATTATCTCTGGGCAGGTGCAAAGCCGGTTTATCGGTAGCGATGCGTTTCAAGAGGTTGATTGCATTGGCATAACACGTCCTTGTGTTAAGCATAATTTTTTAGTCGAATCTCTTGAATCCTTTGCTGAAACGATGAAGAAAGCTTTCCATGTAGCAACCACAGGGCGACCTGGCCCCGTTGTCGTGGACATTCCAAAAGACTTCACAACGCCTGGTGTTACCGTACCTTTCAATTACCCTAAGACGGTTGAAATGCGTTCTTACACGCCAGCGGTTGAAGGGCATCCAGGCCAAATAAGAAAGGCGGTTGATTTAATTCTTTCGGCGAAGCGCCCCATGATTTATTCAGGCGGTGGCGTGGTTCTTGGCGATGCATCAGAGCACTTGACGCAATTTGCGCGCATGCTGAATTATCCAGTCACTAACACCCTAATGGGCTTAGGCGCTTATCCATCTACTGATAAGCAGTTTGTGGGAATGTTGGGCATGCACGGCACCTACGAAGCCAATATGGCAATGCACGATTGTGATGTGCTGATTGCCATTGGCGCACGCTTTGATGATCGAGTAACCGGAGAGCTGGAAAGTTTTTGCCCGCACGCAAAGATTGTGCATGTGGATATTGATCCTGCGTCTATCTCTAAAAACGTAAAAGTTGATGTACCTATCGTGGGTAGCGTCTCGCAAGTACTGGGTGAGATGATCAAACTCATTGAAGCCACCGATAAGCGAGCCGACGCAGCAGCGCTTGACGATTGGTGGGCTCAGCTAAAAGGTTGGCAGTCGAAAGATTGCTTGGCATACGATAAATCTGACGATGTCATCAAACCTCAATCGGTGCTTGAAGCCGTTTGGCGCATCACCAAAGGGGATGCTTACGTTACATCCGATGTCGGTCAGCACCAAATGTGGGTGGCGCAATATTATCCGTTTGATAAGCCGCGACGTTGGATCAATTCAGGTGGCCTTGGCACCATGGGTTTTGGGCTTCCTGCGGCCTTAGGTGTGCAGTTGGCGTTCCCTGATGAAACTGTTGTGTGTGTTACCGGTGAAGCCAGTGTGCAAATGTGCATACAAGAACTTTCCACCTGTTTGCAATACGGTACGCCGGTGAAAATCATTTGTTTGAATAACCGCTACATGGGCATGGTGCGTCAGTGGCAGGAATTCAGTTATGAAAGCCGTTATTCACATTCGTATATGGATGCCTTGCCCGACTTTGTGAAGCTGGCAGAAAGCTATGGTCATGTGGGGATGCGAATTGATAAGCCTGGCGATGTTGAATCTTCATTGAAAGAAGCTTTCGCAATGACTGATCGGTTGGTGTTTATGGATTTCATTACCGATCAAACTGAGAACGTCTACCCCATGATTGAGGCGGGCAAGGGGCATCATGAAATGCGCTTGAAGCCTTCAAGGGAGCTAGCTTGATGCGTCACGTTATTGCGGTATTACTTGAGAATGAAGCGGGTGCCTTATCGCGTGTTGCAGGGCTTTTCAGTGCCCGCGGATACAATATCGAATCGTTAACGGTTGCTCCAACAAACGATCCAACGTTATCGCGCATCACCATCGTAACCACAGGCACTGAACGCGTGATTGAACAAATCATCAAACAGTTGAACAAACTGGTTGAAGTGGTGCGTTTAACCGACTTGTCTGAAATTGCGTGCATTGAACGTGAAATCATGTTGGTGAAGGTACGCGCTGTAGAGCAAGGCCGAGAGGAAGTAAAACGGTTAACCGATATTTTCCGAGGCCGAATTCTTGATGTAACTGAAAACAGCTACGTTATTGAACTCACTGGGGATGATCAAAAAATCACAGCCTTTCTAAACGCTGTGGGCCAAGACAACCTCTTAGAAGTCGTGCGATCAGGTGCCACAGGCATTGCGCGCGGTGAAAAATCATTGAAGGTTTAATACAAGGTTTAAAAATTAGTTGTGAGCGATAACTCAAACGATTCAATCAGCACAGTGAAACCGCGTGGACGAGGCATCTACTTGTTGCCTAATCTGTTCACCACAAGCGCTTTGTTCGCGGGGTTTTACTCGCTTATTGCGGCTTACGAATCCAGTTTCGCTACCTCGGCTATCGCCATTTTGGTTGCCTTGGTACTGGACGGATTCGACGGCCGAGTTGCTCGAATGACCAATACCACCACAGCTTTTGGAGCAGAGTACGACAGCATGGCTGACATGGTGTCTTTTGGGGCAGCTCCTGCGTTTTTGATGTACAGCTGGTCTTTGTCTAGCTTGCCTGAAGAAACGTGGGGCCAGCTAGGTTGGGTGGTGTCATTTGTTTATTGCGCCTGTTGCGGTTTGCGGCTTGCTCGTTTCAACGTGGCCGTAGGCACAGCGGATAAACGATTTTTTCAAGGGTTGGCATGCCCTGCCGCGGCAACGGTGTTAGCAAGTTTTGTTTGGGTGAACATAAATTTTGGTAACAGTGGTGAGCAGATGGTTGTGCTGGTACTGATTGCTACATTGTTAGCCGGTGGATTGATGGTCAGTAACTTTGCTTATTACAGCTTTAAAGACATGACAGCCAATAAGAAAGTACCGTTTGCCATGCTCTTAGCCTTACTGTTGCTATTCGTTACCACAGCCGTTGATCCACCGAAAATGATTTTAATCGCCAGCAGTTGTTATGCGGCTTCCGGGCCTGCTTGGGCGTTAGTTAGCTGGTACAGAAAACGCCGAGCGCGTTAATATTTCGAACCATGCCTTACACGCCGCAACAAAAACACTATTTGGACGCGATGGGCATCGTGCCTTGGGTACTACGAAGTCATGCGTCTGTGCAGGATGCATCGGATTGCTCAGTGTTACTGGTTTTCGATGCCTCAGTAGGCGGTGCAGAAGATCTAGATGACACAGAGAATCGCTTGCTCTTAGACATGTTGGGCGCTATCCAGCTGCCAGAGTCTGACGTTGCTCGGCGTAGCGTTGGTTCTAATGGCTCTATAGATTTTATGGCTGAAGTTAAGCCTTTGATGACCCCAGCAGTTAAAGTCGTTTTAGTGGTTGTGAACAGCAACAGCGATGTGGTGGACGACGATGAGGCCTCATCTCGGTTATTAATGAATGACTTCGATATGCCTATTTGGCAGTTGCCACACCCAGGCTGGATTCAGCAAAAACCTGCACTCAAGCGGCGTGCATGGAATGTACTTAAAGCTGTGCGAAAACAGCTACAGGATTAGTCACCTTCGTGAGCAAGGTTTATTTACGAGATATGTTGCCTGCTGATATTCCTGCAGTGGGAGAGGTTGAACGCCGCAACTATGCGGTGCCATGGAGTGATGGCATTTTCAATGATTGCTTAAAGGCAGGCTACAAAGGGTATGTGCTGTTTCAGAATGAGCAATTGATTGGTTATGCAGTTTTACAAATTGGCTACAAGGAATCGCACGTATTAAATATTTCAATCGATAAGGCAAGCCAAGGTAAAGGTTACGCTAGACGGTTACTTGCACTGATGGAGACGGTGTCGATAAAAGCCGATGCTGAAATGATGTTTCTAGAAGTTCGACCATCAAATCCACGCGCAAGAGCGTTGTACGAGCGAAATGGATTTAATGAAATCAGTGTGCGCGAAAATTACTATGACACGCCCACTGGGCGAGAAGATGCGGTAGTCATGGCAAAGACTTTAGTGGCTTAACCACTTTAGAACCCGTTGGTGCCACAATACAGTTCTAGCGTAGAGGCAAAAAATTCATGAGTGACACCGCATTAATCGAGGAAGTGAGCAAACGTCGCACCTTTGCGATTATCTCTCACCCCGATGCCGGTAAAACCACGCTAACAGAAAAGCTACTTTTATTCGGAGGAGCCATTCAGTTAGCGGGCACAGTTAAAGGTCGAAAGGCTGCACGACATGCAACATCGGATTGGATGACAATGGAGCAAGAGCGTGGCATTTCAGTAACCTCATCGGTTATGCAGTTTCCCTATAAAGACTGCATTGTTAACTTACTAGACACGCCGGGTCACGAAGATTTTTCTGAGGATACCTACCGTACGCTTACCGCTGTGGATTCTGCCTTAATGGTGATCGATGTGGCCAAAGGGGTTGAGGCTCGCACCAAGAAATTAATGGAAGTGTGCCGACTAAGAACCACGCCTGTTATGACGTTCATCAATAAACTCGACCGTGAGGGCCGAGAACCGATTGACTTGATGGATGAAGTGGAAAAAGTATTGAACATTCGCTGCGCGCCCATCACTTGGCCCATAGGAATGGGCAAACGCTTCAAGGGTGTTTACCACTTACATAACGACACAGTGCATTTCTATTCCCCTTCACACGGCGGTAAAGTGCAGGAAGGGGAGGTGGTTAATGGGTTAGATAACCCCAAACTGGATGAAATTCTTGGCGATATGGCCACAGAGCTTCGTGAAGAAATTGAGTTGGTGCAAGGGGCTTGTAACCCATTTGATAAAGACGATTATCTGGCTGGCGATTTAACCCCTGTATTTTTCGGCTCTGCTATTAACAACTTTGGTGTTGCAGAACTACTGGATGATTTTGTAGATTACGCACCAGCACCTCAATCTCGTCCAACCGTTAGTCGGCAGGTGCAGCCAATCGAATCAAAATTCACAGGCTTTGCTTTTAAGATTCAAGCCAACATGGACCCTCAACATCGTGATCGCGTGGCCTTTGTGCGCATTTGTTCGGGTACTTACACCAAGGGGATGAAGGCTCGTCATGTTCGGCTGGGCAAAGAGGTGCGTTTTAACGATGCCTTAACCTTTCTTGCCAGCGATCGTGGGCATGTGGATGAGGCTTGGGCGGGCGATATTATTGGTTTGCACAATCACGGCACCATACGCATTGGCGATACCTTCACGGTGGGTGAAGAGCTTGCCTTCACCGGTATTCCCAATTTTGCTCCTGAGCTATTCAGACGAGCCATTTTGAAAGATCCGTTAAAAATGAAAGCGTTGCAAAAAGGGCTTGAACAGCTTTGCGAAGAAGGCGCCACGCAACTGTTTCGGCCCATCAACAACAATGATCAAATATTAGGCGCTGTGGGTGTGCTTCAATTTGAAGTGGTGGCTCAGCGGCTGCGTGATGAATACAAGGTGGAATGCCAGTTCGAGCCCATCACCATTCAGCAAGCTCGGTGGATACGTTGCGAAGATGACAAAATGCTCACAGACTTTCGCAAAAAATTGGACGGAAATTTATCTTTCGATCATGCGGGTGAGTTGGTATACCTTGCGCCAACGCGCGTAAACCTCACCATGACTCAGGAGCGTTGGCCTGATGTTGAATTTTTGGCCACCCGTGAGCAAGTGTTTAATTAGTCGTTAGTATTGTTTTATGCTATTTATTGTGACACCATCACTGTACTAAAAATGTGACAGCGCCTGGTTTGGAGGAGGGTTCCGACTTTTCCATTAAGTTCGGAACATAATCGTTAGTGCTTCGTATACAAATAAAACAACGAAGTGGCTTGCGACGGGTTGATTTCATCAGGTCGCCGAAGTCTTATGTCTTGACGGCCTGGTGAAATCAATGCCCAATTTAATAAAAACCGATGTAGTCATCATTGGCACAGGCCCCATCGGTCTGTTTCAAACCTTCGAGTTAGGCTTGCATGGCCTGCAATGCCATTTGATCGATGCGTTGCCTGAACCCGGTGGCCAATGCATTGAGCTATACCCCGATAAGCCAATCTATGACATCCCAGCCATAAAAGAATGCACTGGCGAAGAACTGGTGCAGCGCTTAATGGATCAAAGCGCCCCATTCAATCCGGTGTATCACTTAGATCAAACGGTTGATGCTTTAGAAAAACGCGGTGAGCAAGATTTTCTAGTGTCCACCTCGAAAGGGCAGCAGTTTGAATGTCGTGCCGTCATTGTTGCCGCCGGTGCAGGCTCTTTTACGCCAGTGCGGGTGCGCGTTCCTGACATCGATCAATTCGAAGGGGGGCAATTACTTTACCGCGTTCGTGATCCTAAACAGTTCGCTGGTAAACGCATAATCATTTTAGGTGGCGGTGACTCGGCCTTAGATTGGGCGCTAAGTTTGGTAGACATTGCCAGTGAACTTATTGTGGTGAATCGCACTGAACGTTTTCGCGCCGTGGAGTCAACCGTTGAAAAAGTTCAAGCCTTGGCCACTGAGGGGCGACTTGAATTGTTATTGGGTGCCGCTAAATCTTTCACAGAAGAGGGTGGCATATTAAAATCGCTAACGTTTGAAATGCGCGATGAAGAGAAATCAATGCGCACGATAGAACTTGATAACTTATTAGTATTTTTTGGCTTATCGCCTAAGCTTGGCCCCATTGAAGACTGGGGGCTTGACTTAGAGCGTAAAGCGATTTCAATCAGTACAGAAACATTTGAAACCAGCGTGCCTGGCATCTACGCTGTGGGTGATATCAATACCTACGTGGGTAAGAAAAAATTAATTCTCAGTGGGTTTCACGAAGCCGCGCTAGCGGGGTATGCCATAAAACAAGCGTTTAATCCTGATCAGAAAGTGTCTGTTCAATACACCAGCACCGCACCTTCTCTTCATGAAAAGTTGGGTGTTAAGCACTAAGTGGGCAAGCGGCCGTGAAATGCCGTTGTTTAAAAACGGTTTTATGGGTTTAAAAGATAAAACACATTTTCACGCCTCATCTCACTAATTTTCACCGGTCTACCCATAGTAACGTCGTACTGACTCAGGTTATCTGAACCGATGGTTAATAAAACATCATTGGCTATTAACATGTCAGTGCAGCGATCATTTGGCAGCACAAACTGCAACGTGGGTTCGCGGGGATTATCTAAAGAAAACGTTTTGATTCCTCCCTCACCATCACACACATGCAGTTGATCGCCATCAATTGTTAAGCCACGTGGGCCTTGCATTTCTACGGTATGAATTAATTGCGGGTTACTGGGGTCGCTGATATCCACTACATCCAACCGATCGGTGTCCCCTGTTGGGAACTGTGCTGGGTCACGGCTTAAGGTGACATAAGCAATATCACCTCGGGCAACCACAGGATCAATTGCTGTTGCGTGAATGAATTCTCCAATCAATTGAGGATTGGCTCGATCAGAGTTATCTAAAATAAAGACGCCAGCATCTGCACCAACTAATAAGTAATCCCCATAGGGGAAAAGAGTTTCAATGCCAAAGTCGAGCTGAACTGTCACCCAAGGTTCTGGATTGTTACCGTCTTCTATATTGAACAGCTGGATTACGTTCCCGCTAATGGCATAAAGAAAGTTATCAACCAAAGCCATACGGGCTGTGGAACCGCGTTGCCCTTGGGGCTGCACTTGAATAGATGCAGAATCTGCACCCGTGGAGGTTCCTGATTCGTTACAAGCGATAAGCGCAATTAACATAACGAATGAAGCAAAGACTTTACTGGTGTTTAAAAGGTTCATTCGTTAACCTCATAAGCAATAACCACCCCTAGATTTCGATCAAGCTCAGAAGACATCAATCGTACGTTGTAGGGAATATTCTGGTTTGCATCCCAAGCAAATACATCGGTTTGACGTGATACTTCTTGCACCGTATCGGGGTTGGATATATCCAGCGTAACCAGATCGATAAAGCTGTCTGCGTACAGCCGATTGCCACGAATCTCTATGTCTAAATTTCCAGGAATTTCTATAAAACGTAAAGGTTGTGGTTCAAAAGGATCGGAATTGTCAATCACGTGGATGCCGCGATTGCGTTCGTTGATGTACAAGGTATCTTCAAATACGTAAATTCGTCCGATGTCATCCATCGGTCGAACACCAGACAATCGAACCGAAGAGCGTAGGGTGCTGTATGACATATAAATGGGTGATGCAATTTGCACTCGTTCAACGCAGTTACCATCGTTATCAAATCGTGCGCATTCTTCGTATCCGAAACCCCCTCCGTAGGAGGCTGCGCCAAATACATAAAATACCGATAAGGTTGCCGCAGGAATTAATCGAGAGGCAAAAGATTGTGCTCGATTGTTTGCTGATGGCACCGTTTTGATCTGAGTGAGTATCAGCCACGCTATAGGAAGAGCCGAAAAAATTGCCAGCGTGTCCATGATGGTGGTTGTGCCCATTGCCCACTCTTGAACAACTAAGGACATAACGGCGGCAACCCAACCTAAAGATGTAGCTTGTTTCGATGCACTACTCGCACGCAATGCAAAGCCTATTATTAAGGTTAGGCTAAGTGCATGTACAAAAGAGGGCAAACTACCGCCCACAAACTCTACCCAAGCGGCATCATAGTGATATGCCCAAGGCGTTTGAAATGGACGCAGTTCGGGAGCACGAGCGATGAGGTAGTAAAGAAGGCCAATGCTTTGTAACCCAGCGGTGATTGTTAAAATCGGCCACCAGCTCTTAGCATAAGGCTTTGTTTGTTTATCCATATCGATGTTCACTTCCGTTTTAACGCGCCATTTTTTAACGCGCCATTTATGAATAGCGTTACTACTATTGTTAGTCAGTTAACGCATTACTGAGATCAACGGACTCAAATCAATGATGACATTGAATTTTATGAAACAGGTGAAGGAATATCCCGTACTGGTCTTATTCCCTCGAATGATTCTAAGTTTAGGTGCTGTTGTATTTTTCGCATCTTTTCACAGCGCCGCATCGGCAGAAATGCCTCCTCACGGGCGGCCGGGGAATATTCGAACTTTACCAGGAGTGTCGTTGGGCATCGCTGGTGGTGCAAACACTAATACCACTCAGCAATACATCTATTTAGAAGGTAAGTTTAGTCATCGTTTTATGGTGTTTTATGAATCCAACAGTGGAAATGGGGCGATATCAGATTTTGCTGTTAATGGCGACCTAGATACAGAGTCTTCGGGCGTAACCGGTGGGCTTTACTATCAACTACCGAAATACAAAAATACGTTTTTAACCTTAGCCGTGCGCTCACAACGTAACGATACGTCAGACGATGCGATTTTTTTATCGGGTGCAAGCCGCGTTATGTTGGCTGAAGAGAGTAATGCGATTGAAATTGCTTTACTGGCAGAGCGAGAAACTTGGGCGCGAGGCAATTGGCAGCCTTACGTTGGTGTGGGGTATAGGCAAACCGATACCCAAACGGATATCGATACAACGGCTGGACGCCAAATCATGAGCAGTGAGGTAACCGAAAACACGGGGGAATTCACAGCAGGAATACATTATCAAAGAAAGCGGCTGTCTTGGTTTCTTGAAGGCAATGCCAGTAGTGCTAATGATTCTCCTTGGCAGTTGAATACAGGCTTACGATTTGGGTTTTTTCATCGACCAGAAGAGGGTAAATAAACCTTTGAGAGCGATTAACCTTGTGGGCGCTCGAACCTAAGAAGATGCGCACACTAACCTAAATAGGCGGTAGATCAGCTCTCTTGGTTCGCCAGTAATTTTTTAAAGGCGCTGGCGTTATCTTGACCAAAGGCATTGAGTTCGATCAATCTACCGGTGACGGGGTCATTCAAAGATAGGAAGCCGCTTTCCCAAGACGTAAGTTCGAACGGCACCGTATTGTCAAATCCACTGGCTTTTCGTTGAATGACAAAGCCTCGCATCACACTTCTCATAAATTCGTTGTCACCGTTGGGCATGAGCACTAGCGTGGTCTGATTCTTGGCATCTTCTACTACGACTTGACCATTATCTGAACTTCGAAAATACAAATGTGTAGATCGCAAAACTTCGCCGCGCTCGATTTCATGTGCTCGGGGCAACGGGTCTGAAACTCTGGTGAACCAGCCTGTGGCAACAACACTTGCAACAATGGACGTAGCCAGTACGCAGCGCAACCACAACGGAAATATGGGCGGGTAGGTGGTGCTCATCTTTTGACAGGGCTCATCGTGGGTCCCTCTGCGTGAATCGAGTCATGAAACTGCAGTGAGAGTCTAAATAAAATTACAATATGGTGTCAATAAATATAGACACATAGCCCCACTTTTATCTACAATCTGTTGGTAGTTGGCGTCAAACAATGATTGAGCGATACGGTAAATTGACTGATCGGCTCATAATCGGCATAATTTAAGGCTAAAACCGAGAAAATACGCTTTTTGACTGGGTATTCGTCTAAGTAACACCTAAGGAAGATTTTTGAGGCACCAGGTAAACAGATGAGTAGCCGTAAAGACCGGATTTCCGGTGTGGTGCTCGCTCGGCTCCAGTCGAGGCTATCTGGCACCAACAAACAAATTTTTCCTGCACTTGGTGATTTGACGCAAAGTGACTTTGCAACCGATCTCACCCCCCCCAGTCTCTCTTCCCGAGGCGCGATTGCCGATCTAACCAATGAATGCTTAAGGCTTTCAAACAATGAGCTTGAATCCAAGGTCGTTGGATTATTAGAAGCTGATCTCAGCGTTGAATGCATTCATGAACAGATTCTTGGTTCCATTGCCGTTGAACTCGGTGAGCGTTGGCTACGAGATGAAATCAGCTTCGTTGATGTGCATCTGGGTGTGCTTCAATTAGAATCCATTGCCCAAACCGTTCGGTTAACAGTGCCTAGTAATGATACGGGCTCTCTAGTTCGGGCTGCGTTTGCAGCAACACCTGGCGATCAACATACGTTTGGTGTTTCTATGGCAACTCAACTGTTAAATCGACGTAGCTGGGATGTAGCTAATTTAAGCGGATTATCGCTAAACGAATGGTTTGAAGCGGTGAAAAACGGATCCTTCGATGTAGTGGGCTTGTCTCTTTATATCGATTCACATTTCTCCGTTTTGTGTGAAGCCATAACACGATTGAAAAGTGATCCTACTACCGCCTCAACGATTGTGTTAGTGACTGGTGATTTTTTCGCAAGATCCCCCAATGCGGCAATAGAATCAGGTGCTGACGCTTATTTATCCACTATCGAAGAAACACACCGCTTTGTGCATGCGCATCTTGCTCGTTTGCCAAAAAGTGGTTTATTAATAGAGTCGTCCACGCAAGTATGAACGAGATGTCTAGCGGTCAATTTGTATCCCCGTCAGGTTCCCTACCATCGCTTGCTAGCGATGAACTCGGACGGTTGTTAATCGCAGCTTGCGATATCGTACTCGTGCTAAGTAAAGACGGCACCATTGTGGATTTATCCGTCGGTACGAATCAACTGAGTTCAATGAACCTTCATGATTGGATAGGTAAAGAGTGGGCATCGGTGGTATCGGTAGACAGCGTTCATAAAGTCAATGAATTTTTGACGATGGAATTTTCTGATACGGCTCCTGCACGTCAAATCAATCATGTTTTACCCGATGGTCGTAATCGTTTAATTGAGTACCAGTTATTAAATTTTCCGAATCAACCCAATCGAATTGCGGTTGGGCGAGATTTTGGTGCTTTGGAACGTGTTCAGCAGCAATTGATTGAAGTGCAACACATGATGGAACGTGATCATCACAGGTTACGCCAGTGCGAAACTCGTTATCGCGTCATGATGCAATCCAGTGAAGAGGCCATGTTGGTTCTTGATGGTAGAAATGAGTGCGTGCTTGAAGCCAATCCTGCTGCTGGAGCTCTTTTAGGTGCGGACAGTCGTAAGTTAATTGGGCAACCACTATCACGAGCCTTTGACAAAGAAGCACGTGAAAAGGTATCGACAGTTCTAGCTACAGCGGCTGGTAGTAATGATACGTCTACGTTAAGGTTGGCTGGCGATGAAGATCGTTCTTCCTTATCCATAACCTTGTCTCGTTTTCGGGCAGGTGATGCCACACAGTTACTGGTTAAATTGAAAAAAAATACACCAGCCTTAGACGGAGATTTGGCTGAAACTGTCGAAAAACCGCGTGAAATAGTCACTTTTTTCCAAAATGCGTTAGATGCTTTGGTGGTTACCGACTCCAACGGGTTAATCCTGTCTGCGAATTCATCGTTTGTAGAGTTAGTTGAGATGATTGAATTAGAAGCGGTGGTGGGCCAAACCTTATCGACATGGTTAGGTCGCCAGTCGGTGGACTACCAAGTCATCATGAATAGCTTGCGTGACAAACAATCGCTTAGATTGTTTCGTACAGAAATGGTGGGGCACTATGGCTTATCTACCGAAGTCGAACTGTCTGCTCAGGTTAATTCGTGCAAAGAGGGTCAAACATACGGTTTCTGTATCCGAAACGTTAATAATCGAACAGGCGCTGCAAACGATGAATCAACGAATCCTACTGGTGCTAGAAATCCAGACGAACTTGCTGAGCTGATTGGTCGTGTGCCGTTAAAAGAATTGGTGCGTGAATCTACCGAAGTCATCGAGCAGTTGTCCATCGAAGAAGCGTTGAAGAAGACGGGTAACAATCGCGCATCGGCTGCAGAGCTATTGGGTGTCAGCAGGCAAAGCTTGTATGTAAAGCTGCGTCGATATGGATTAGATTCTGCAGTTGCAGACGGTTAAAGCCCGTGGCCGCTTGAAAGCTTTATTGAGTAATCATTTAGAGGAGGTGAAGAGCCATGGCTCAAAATAAAAATATCTTCACCCAGGCCCCACTTTATGGTCTTAAAGACGCCAGTGATGCGCCTAGCATTAGCACTGAGGTAAGTTCTGAAAAATCAAGTGTTATAAAAACAGTCGATGCACTATTTCATGTGCAAGTGGGCTTTATTTCGATAGGGTTGACCGGTTTAGCCTCTCTAGTGTGTGGCATCACCGCTTTGGCCATAGTAACGATTAATATGTTGGCATCGGTGCAGTGGAGCCCAGTTGAATTTATTAATCAGCTATTTTGGTTAAGGCTTGAGCCACCTTCAACAACTTATCAATTAGGAATTCCGCCAATGGCCGAAGGAGGCTGGTGGTTGCTGGCCGTTTTCTTTCTAACATTGGCTCTACTGTTCGGGTGCACACGTTTGTTCATGCACGCTTGGAAAAACGGCTCAGGCTTTCATGTGCCAATTACTTTTGTTGCTGTAGTTTGGCTGTATTTAGTGTTGGGTTTTATTCGCCCTGTGTTGTTGGGCACCTGGAGTGAAGCAGCACCGTTTGGTATTTTCCCTCAATTAGAATGGATTGTTGCCTTTTCAATTCGCTATGGAAACTTGGCCTACAACCCTTTTATTATTCTATCGATCGTTTTTCTTTGTTTGTCTGTGAGTTTGTTTGTTGTTAATTCAATAGTCGATGTTTCAAGGCGTCGAAAAGGGGCTGCTCAAGGGACAATATATAGAGGTGCTTGGTGGTTCGCCGTGTTTTGTCCTGTGTTGGCAGGCATCGGTTTGCTGGTAACCGGAACCGTGGTTGATAACTGGTTTGTTTGGAGTGTCGAGCACGGATTAGGCTTGACAAATTTATTCAATAGTTGAATTTGAATTAGCAAGAGAAATGCTCTCAGCGTAAGTAGTAGGTCGAATTAACATTATTACTACTGCTGTGCATACGCCATCAAAAATAGAATTTTTAGTGCTATTTTGGAACCGCAGGCTTGAATGTTGGCCTAAAATGTAAATACATTCGAAAGGTTTTGGCGAGATCCTTTTAAATCATGAAACTTAGCCGGCGACAATTATTGGCAAACACGGTGAGCTCTATCGGGCTCCTCGGTACATCAAACGTATTCGCAACACCTGATGATCTTGCAGCAGCACTGAAAGCGATCGCCGGTGATGGCGAGATAACAACAGGCCCACTAACACTTTCGTTGCCAGAAATTGCTGAAAATGGGCATAGCGTTCCAGTATCGGTTAGTGTTGATATGGATATCAATGAACAGAATTTCGTTGAATCTGTAGCAATCTTTGCCCCTGAAAATCCTAATTTAACCGTACTCACCTTTAACTTTACAGCGGCAAGTGGTGAAGCGTTCGCCGCAACCCGAATGCGTTTAGCCAGAACGCAAAATGTTGTGGCGGTTGCGAAACTCAGCGACGGTTCAGTGATTTCAGACACTCAGTTTGTTAGCGTTACTATTGGTGGTTGTGGGGCCTAAGGAGTTCTTCATGATTAAAATTCGAACGAAGGTGCCTGATACTGCTGCGGCTGGTGATGTCATTACCATAAAAGTATTGGCAAATCACATCATGGAGTCAGGGCATCGTATAGATGAATCTGGAAATCTAGTTCCTAGAAAAATCATTAATAAGTTTGACTGTTTCTTGAATGATAAAGTGGTGTTTGGATGCGATCTCGGAACCGGGGTTGCCACAAATCCGTTTTTTGAATTCCGTGTAAAAGTTGAAAAGTCTGGGGTTTTCAAATTCGTTTGGATTGACGATGATGGCTCCATTTCTGAAACAGAAAAGTTCATTGACGTTGTGTGAGCTTGAGAAACGGTTATGTTGCTGAGAAACAAATGTATTGGGGTGGCTGTTGGAATAACCGTATGCTTATCATGTTTTGCTGGCGACACATCGGAAGAATCACTTTCAGAAGTACGCTTAGCGACTCGTATTGATTCAATTCTTAAAGAAAAATCAGATATTTTCTATGGTGAGTTCCTAGCAGCTCAATGTGCATCTTGTCATTCTAAAAATGAAAATACAGGAGCAATCCCCATTATTCATGGGCAAAGCAAATTAGATTTAACACAAGCTTTATTGGAATATCAGAATGAGCTGAGAACCAATGCCATTATGCAATCAATAGCTGGTGCATTGAGCGATGAAGATATTGGCGCGCTTGCGCTTTATTTTAGTAAACAATAATTTTACTAACGAATTGAAACCACACGCAAACGATAAGAACAAGCGAAAACTAATATGAGTAATTTCAGCAGAAGGCAGTTTGCCAAGGCCATTGGATTAAGCGCGGCTGCGATATCGGCACCAATCAACGTGATTGGGCAAGCGAAACCAAAAGTGGTTGTCGTTGGGGGTGGGGCAGGCGGGGCAACTGCTGCACGCTACACTGCTTTGAACAGCCAAGGTGCAGTTGATGTCACGTTAGTTGAAAATTCTAAAACCTACACCAGTTGTTTTTTCTCCAATCTATATCTTGGCGGTGTGCGTGATTTTAATTCCATTACACACAAATTCGATTCATTAGCTAAAAATTACAACATTAATGTTGTACACGGCTTGGCGAAAACCGTAAATCGCGCAGCGAGAACCATTCAACTAGCAGATGGATCTGAATTAGATTACGACCGACTTATTTTGTCACCTGGTATCGACATCGTATTCGATAGCATCAGTGGTTATTCGAAAGAAGCTGCAGAAATTGCCCCGCATGCATGGCAGGCTGGGCCTCAAACCCAATTACTTAAAGCAAAACTTGATGCATTAAAAAATGGTGATAACGTGGTTATGGTTGCACCACCGAATCCCTACCGTTGCCCTCCTGGCCCTTACGAAAGAGTGTCGATGATGGCTCACTTGTTTAAATCGAAGGGCATGATGGACAGCACCATCACCATCATTGACCCGAAGCCTAAATTTTCTAAGCAAGGTTTGTTTATTGAGGGTTGGCAGAAGCATTATCCTGGGATGATTGAATGGATAAGCCCTGATATACATGGCGGAATAGTCGGTGTGGATGTTACGGCAGGAACTGTTGAAACTGATTTTGATACATTCGAAGGTACCTTATTGAACATCATTCCCAAGCAGCAAGCAGGGGCCATTGTTCATCAAGCTGAATTAGTGAATGAATCAGGTTATTGCGAAATTGACAGTGATTCGATGCGCTCTGTACTGGATGAAAATATATTTATTTTGGGTGATGCATGTATTGCTGGCGCAATGCCGAAGTCTGGGTTTTCAGCCAATTCGCAAGCTAAGATAGCATCGATGCATGTGCTTGGAGATCTAATCAATAGAAAAACTTTCCCCGCAAGATACGCCAACACCTGCTGGAGTATGATCGGAACCAATGATGGTGTGAAAGTAGGTGCAAGTTACGAATCAGTCGATGGAGAGATTGCCAGCACCTCCACATTTATAAGCCAAGCTGGTGAAGATTCTGATACAAGGCAAACTACCTTTGAAGAATCACTGAATTGGTATGACAGTATTACAAAAGACATCTTCGGTTAGTTAGCTCCGTTGAGACAATAGATAGGATTGTTACTGTGGTAAACGCGAAAATTTTAATAAACTGGATTTACCCTGTTCCAATTTTGTTCTTATCCTCAATGTTTATCGGGGCTGCGCAGGCTGCTGATGAACTTGATGTAAACGTGCTGTACGTTGAGCAGCGAATAGAGCGCCCGCCTGTACTATCAAACCTAGTTGTTTGGCCTGAAGATGATGGAGAGCGCGGTGCTGAATTGGGTGTGAATGATAACAACGCTTCGGGTCGTTTTTTAGGGCAAAAATATAATCTTGAAAAGCTAATTGTTGCCATTGACGAAAACCCTTTAATTCCCGTACGTAAAGCGTTGGCCGGTCAAAGCCGAATGGTTGTATTGAACGTTGATGCGAAAACATTATTAGCCATTGCTGATATGCCAGAAGCTGCTGATGATTTACTGTTCAATGCACGAAGTACTGACACCAATTTGCGCGATGATTTATGCCGTTCAAATGTACTTCATACGGCACCATCTAGAGTGATGCTAACCGATGCGTTGATGCAATTTTTAAATAAACGAAAATGGCGGAATTTGTTTCTCATTAAAGGCAATCGACCAGGTGACATCGCGTTAGCTGAATCTATGCAACGCTCTGCCAAAAAATTTCAATTAAAAATTGTGCAGGAAAAATCTTGGATAACAGATGCAGATATGCGTCGAAATGCAGCGCAAGAGGTTCCCGTATTTACTCAAGCAAGGAAATACGATGTGGTTGTGGTTACGGATGAAAGCCGTGATTTTTCGCAATACATTTTGTACAACACGTGGTTACCAAGGCCTGTCGTAGGTAGTTCTGGGATGCGCCCGGTGGCTTGGTCACCTGTTATTGAACAATGGGGAGCAGCACAACTACAATCTCGATTTGAAAAGCTTAGTGACCGGTCGATGACTGAAGTTGATTACGCCAATTGGGCAGCGGTACGTTCTATCGGTGAAGCTGTTACGCGAATTAATTCGGTGCAAGCCGCTGAAGTGAGGCAATACATCTTATCTGATGAATTTGAGCTTGCAGGGTTTAAAGGGGCTGCATTGAATTTTCGAGCTTGGAATGGACAATTACGCCAAACGGTGCAGCTGGTGCACGCAAACGCTGTGGTTGCGAATGCACCCATTGAGGGTTTTTTGCATGCCCGAACAGAACTGGATACACTAGGGTTGGACGAGCCCGAATCTCGCTGTGATGCTTTCCGGTAAGCATTTCGAATAATTGAAAATATTCACCTTAGGAGAAACAACGAAATGAATTCATCTCTTGCGAAAATCGTTGGTTTTACCGCCGCTGCCGTATTGCCATTGTCGATGTCTAACTTAGCATTTGCGCATTGGGCTTATGTTAGTAATGAAAAAGATGACACGGTTTCTGTAATTGATACAGAAACAGATGAAGTCATAAAAACGATTGATGTTGGTGAGCGCCCGCGAGGAGTAACACTAAGTCGAGATTTTCAGACCTTATACATCTGCGCATCAGATTCAGACACGGTTCAAGTGATGAGTGTTGTTGATGATAAAATTTTACATGAATTGCCCAGTGGAGAAGATCCTGAGCAATTTGCATTGCATCCAGATAACAAGCATCTTTACATCGCCAATGAAGACGATGCGATTGCAACAGTGGTAGATGTTGAAACAAGAACTGTTGTCGCGCAAATTGATGTGGGTGTGGAACCCGAAGGTATGGCTGTTAGTCACGATGGAAAATTTGCTATCGTTACGTCTGAAACCTCCAATATGGCTCATTGGATTGATACTGAAGCGCAATCCATCGTTGCAAACACTTTAGTTGATCAACGCCCACGCGATGCAGAATTTACATTGGACGATAAAGAATTATGGGTGTCCTCTGAAATCGGTGGCACAGTGTCAATCATAGATTCAGAGAGTAAAGAAATCACTCATACGTTGAACTTTGCGATTCCAGGCATCTCCTCTGATCGCATTCAACCTGTGGGTATGGAGTTAACTAAAGACGGTAAGTGGGCGTTTATTGCTCTTGGGCCGTCAAATCATGTGGCTGTGGTTAATCGTGATACGTTAGAAGTCACTGATTATATTCTTGTTGGGCGGCGAGTCTGGCATATGGCCTTAACGCCTGAACAGGATAAGCTGTACACCACTAATGGGGTTTCAGGCGATGTTACCGTGGTTGATGTTGCTAGTCGTAAAGCAATAAAAACGATTAAAGTAGGCCGGTTCCCGTGGGGTGTAACCATTTTACCCAGTGAGCATGTACCGAACTGAATATTGTTAAAGGCACGTAAAAGAATACGGCCTAAGTTATAACGAATCGAACACCGAATAGGCTTTGCCTGCTTTTTTAGCTGAGGTCTGTGCCCGGTATTTTGATCGTTGCCAACGGGCTTCTCTTATTACGATCCACAGAGTGAGAATGCCTAGTGCAGCCAATAACCAATACCAGCTAGACCATTGGCGGCCAGTGCTCTGCAGAGCTAATTTTAGGCGCGTTATCGGATCATCCGCTAATGCCACATCGGCAAGTAAATCGGCTCTATCGGGCAAGCCTACGTTAATGCGCCTAGCGGGTATGATCGCCTCACGACTTTCATTCGTTGATGTACTCCACCAAGGCACTCGCACTGTATCGAGAAAAACTGGTACGGGGCTTTGCGCGGTTACTCTAAATTCAAATATAGCCGTTGCATTTAAGCGCTCACCAATCAGCTGGTGCTCACGAGACTGCTTTATTAACGTGCTGGTGATGGCTCTACTGGGTAAGGGTTCGATAGTGGGAAGGTGATTTGCGAGCACATCTTGTGCACTGAGCGTGATAGTGCGCACGACTTCGTCCCCTGCCGAAAGCTCTTTTATGTCGATAGACCATTCTTCATCAAGACTAACAGCCAATGCAGGTAGCCACCAGTCGTCTCCTGCTGGGGCAGGGCTTATTTGCAATGGTTGAAACGCTTGCTTTAATGCGAAATCCCCTCGTTGGGTTCTAGATCGAACCATGGTGCCGCTCCAAGATACCTTGTCAATGTTAAGAGTTCCTGAACGTTGGGCAAACAAGTAGTATCGCCATGCAATAACACGCCAGCTGTTTTTCTCGCTGTCATCAATCGTTCGGCGACTTTCATAAACTGGTATCAAATCGAAGCCATCAAAATCTGGCAATTGGATTGATTCGTTTGTTATGGGATAGCGGTGTTTTAATTTAAGATCTAAGGTTATTTTTTGACCTACATAGGGTTCTTTGTTCGATAGAGATACGGTGAGTTCGTGATCATCGGTTGTAGGCTGCCAATTGGTGTCTACTGCCGGTAGTACCTTAACCACCAATGAATTCGATATTGCAGTTCCGTTAGAATGCTCACCTTTAAGTGGGCCAAAAAATGCCGTGCCTACTGCTTTGGGAAGAAATTCCATCCGGCGAGTTTTTATATCAACGACTTGTTCTTTGACCACTGCGATACGAGTACCTCGTGTCTCACGAATGAATTCTGCATCACGGCTTAATGGGCTAACGTCTAAGTCATCTAACAGTCCAGTGGCCTCTACATCAATAATGACACTGTCGCCTAAATATACGGACTGTTGCTCCGTGCTAAGCGTAATGTTAGCGTTATTGTCTGCTGAACGGGCGTGAGAAGTTGTTAGGCTTAAAAGCACCATAAAAATACAACCGAACACTCGCCTGTTAGACTTCACCAGCTATTTCCCCCCTCTGGCGCGCTTTGCCCTGCTGCTCGGCGACGGCGTTGTTCCATTTCAATTCGTTTAGCCAAGTAGCGTTGGGCATCGTGTTCAATGCGATTGAGCCAACGTTCAGTAGCTTGCGCATTCTCTAATTCTGCTCGCAATCCTGCCGCTTGAGATGCATCGGTTGGTTTATCCGATTCAGATCCGCCTGAAGGTTGAGATTTCTCTTCTCGCTCGATTTCTTGCCCGTTTACCGCACCTGTACCGTTTTCGCCTTCGCGCTTTATTTTACGATCGCTGACTTCTCCACCTGCGCCGGTTTCAGCCTTATCTCCTGAGAGACTTGATGCATCACCTGATTCGTTCGAACGTTCAGGTGCAGAATTGCCTGTGGGGTCGCTCTCTTCACCACCATCGCCTGATCCGGATTGGCGTTCATCTTCTGCGTCTTCATTCTCAAGGCGTTCAATTTCATCTCCAGAAGGTTGACGCCCGCCTGGCTCTGATTCGTCGTCGTTTAAGGCCAGTATCTGCCTAACAATGTCTGCATTTACCTTAGCGTGTTCTAGTTCAGAATCAATTGAGAGCGCTCGTTGGTAAGCATCTAAAGCTAAGGCGTAATAGCCTAATTTTACGTATGAATTACCCAAATTAAACGCTGACTGTGCATCATCTGCGCGAACAAACGCTTCTGCAGCGCGCCACCATTGAGAGGATCGGTACAAAGCAGCACCTTTCCATGCGGGGTCAGTGAAAATTTCTGCCGCCCGAGCGTATTTCCCTTCTGTGTAGAGTTTGTGCGCAATCAAGTTGTTATCAACTGCGGTTGCCTGTGGAACAGTGAAAACAACCAACAGCAAAAGAGAGATCAGTGAACGAGCTACTGTCATTCGTTGTCCTCTTGGTTTTGGTGAAACCAGTAAAGCATCAGTGGCAAAGCTAGAAGTAGTAACCAATGAGACTGATTGCGCCATACTAAAGATTCTAATGCTGATGCATTACTGGCGTCGCTGTCGCGATGCAACTTTAAAGGTTTGAAATTTACTACCCCAAACTTGTTGCCATGCATCACGATACCTCCACCTGCCTTTGCAAGAGAATGGCTGGCGGTTAAATCAACAGCTACATTATTTGGGGCTTGTGAATTGTTTTCGATATTGGAAGAAATCGATTGATCAGCCTCAGATCCGAAAACAATAACATCCAATCGATGGCCTTCGGAAGCGAAATGACGAGCGGCAGCTTCACTGTTTTGGTTGAATCCGCCAGAATCCCCAATAACAAAAACTCTTGCTCGAACGTATTCGCTTTCCTCTATAACTGAACTTGCTAATGATAGGGCGCGCGCAAGATTCGACCCTTCTTGTGGAATGATGCCGTGTTCAAGCAATGCGGCGTGTTCGTTAAAGTGGCTTCTATCAAACGCAGGTGGGGCGACTAAGAAAGCATCGCCTGCATACAGAATCATGGCGATAGGTCTAGCTCCTGCTGCATTGGATAGTGAAAGCATGGCTTCGCGGGCCGCACTTAATCGTGATGGTACGCTGTCATTGAGTGTCATGGAGCGTGATACATCCGCCACAACTACCCACCCAATGCTGTGCCTCCAAGTCTCGTTGCTGGATTGGCGTAAAGCAGGTTTTGCCAGTGCAATACAAATGATTGTTGCAATGATAAATACTAAATTCAAACGTCTAAGCACACGATCGGTGTTACCCAGAAAACTGAGAACTGAAGAGGACATCACACGATGCCAATGATCTTTATTGCCTGGGTATCGCCAAAAGCAGGCGAATAAAAAAAATACTAGCGCAGCGAATAACCATAAGGGGTGCAACCAAGTAATTGATGTAATGGCTTTGTTCACGCTGCTCGCCACCTATGAATTGATAATCCGATCAATACCAGTAAGGAAAAAAATAATGGCCAATGGCGCAAGTCGTGTTGAATGACTACAGGTGGAGAATCTGATTCGGTGCGTTCTAATTGATCGATAATGTCATAAACAGATCGCAGCTCGTCGCTAGTTTTTACACGAAAAAAATTCCCGCCACTGCTGGTCGCTATTGCATTCAGTGTCTTTTCATCTAAATCGGCCGAGTTTGCGGTGGCGTACCCCGTGCGTGTTGATTCATTATCTTCGCTTCCTAAGGCGATAGTGTGAATTCGAATGCCGCGTTCACTAGCAAATTTAGCGGCACTTTCAGGCTCTGCAGAGCCTGAGTTATTTGTGCCATCTGAAAGTAAAATTATGGCTTTTGAAGAGGAGGGGTCATTTTGTAGTGTTTTAATGGCCAACCCAAGGGCATCACCAATGGCTGTGGATCGGCCTGCCATGCCAATGCCTGCTACATCTAATATGTTTCGTACTGCGCTTAGGTCAAAGCTTAAAGGGGAGGCGATAAATGCCTCTCGACCAAACAACACTAAACTTAGGCGATCACCTTCGCGAGCCTCGATAAATTTTCCTGCAACTGACTTAACAACGCTAAGCCTGTCAACCGTTTGCCCATCAAGCATGAAATCTTTTCTTTCCATGCTGCCGGAAAGATCAATAACTAAAGATAACGCGCGACCGCTAACCGGTTGCACTACGGTATCTCCAGGATGCCATGGCTGCGCAATGGCTGCCAATAAGGCAATCCAAATGGCCCACATCGATATCCATTCGCTGTTTAGCGTTAGTTTATTGGTTGATTGTAATTTATCTAGTGCTTCACTGAGTGCGTAAGGCACAGGCAAAGCGCGACGCGTTTGTTTTTTTACAGGTACATAAAACAACAAGGGTAAAGGCAACAGCAAAAATATCCATGGCCAATTAAATTCCATGCTTAGTTTGTTGAGCCAATGGGTTTGAGCCTGCGAATTTCAGACTTTAGTTCTTCGCACACAGCCCTAATTTCATGGTTGGGTAATTCAGTGTTCTTGTACAAAGTAGAACCAAATATTTGGCCGCGACCCGTGGTAAACCAAGCGCTACTAAATTCTGTGTCTAAAGCTTTCAACCAAGCGATATCGTCAAGCTTGTTTATACAATTACCCACTCGATGACGCATAATTTGTCGAAGTAGTGTGGCTAATTCAAATATCGATTGGTTACTGGATTCATTTGTTCTGTTAGCAATGGTGTCGATTCGATAAAATGCTTCGTGCCGAAACGCATAGCGAGCTCGATTGCGTTGATACAAAAATACGATAATTAATATAAAGCTTAAAACAATACAAAATGCAATAAGCACTAATGAAGTACCCTGAGGGGCAACCGGTTCTTGAATATCACGAAGCTGACTGAGTAACTCGGTGATATCCACATTGGCAGACTCACTCACGTTAAGTATCCTTCATGATGTAGGCGAGATTTGATAGCTAATAAGCTTTCCCTACCATCAATGAGGCTTACATGCGCGTCTTCAAACACCTCATGAATTTGTCGTTGCTGTTGGCGCAGAATAGTCAATAAATTTTGCTTTTCCTGGTTGCCGATTTTCGCAACGCGGGAAGTTGATTTGCCTTTTTTCTCGCTTAAGTATCGATACATTCCTGCGGGCAGGCCATCATGGCACATCGGATCTTCAACCTGAATGGCAATTATAGGCCGGCCTTTAGCTAGTTTCTTAAGCTCTAAGGTGATCTCAGGAGAAGATTGGGAAAAGTTACTCAGTAGCACGACAGTGCCAACACGCCGCCCCAGCGATGATAATTTTTTTAGCGCTAACACCAACGGTATAGTATGCAAAGAATCTTTAGGCGAATGATGGTTATCCGAGGCTATACGTCGAGTTTTTTCAAAGGTGGACGCCAGTAAGCCGCAGGCAGCAAGTGCACTGGTGTGGCCGGTTGCTGGTTGCGAAAACTTTACTTCCGTTTCGTTAAATGTCATAACGGATGTACGACTACCCGAGTCGATCGCATGCCACATTAATGCAGCAGTTAATCGCCCGATGGTAACGCTCAGTAGCTCCTTCGATCCTGTAAACATCGGACGGCTAAAATCAGCCACAAAAGTAATAATGTGTTCTTTCTCTTCCCGATAGAGACGGGTGGATAAATGGCCGCGTCTGGCGCTGGTTTTCCAATCAATATGGCGAAGCTCATCGCCTGCCACGTAGTCACGTAGTTCGTCAAAATCTGTGCCTTGGCCTCGCTTTACACCGCGAAACGGTCCTACCCACAATCCTGCCTTCACTGATTGAGTACGAAACGGGTTTGGCTGTTGGTGACGTTGATCTACCAATAGTGATAACGGCAAAGTTGTGGCTAGATTGTCAATCACAATTACACACGAGGTGTTGCATCTAGCAATGTGTCGATCACATCTCTAACCTCTGTGCCTGAGGCGCGCGCTTGATAGTCCAGTGCGATTCTCCCAGCCAATACATCAGGTGTTAGGGCGACAACATCTTCAGGTAAAACATGATCGCGACCTGCAAGCCACGCTTTAGCTTGCGCGCCAGTTGCAAGAAATATAGAAGCGCGTGGGCTGGCTGATTGTAAAATGCTCTCGGCGGCTTTTCCGCCTGCGCCTTCGCCGCGAGTGGCTGTCACTAAGCGAACAATATAATCACGGATTGCATTGGAGAGATGAACCTTGTGCACCGAAGTTCTGGCTGCGGCAATGTCTGCCGCGGTTGTTAGCGCTTCTATACCATGTACATTTTCTAAACTTCGTTCATCCAGTACATGATCCAAAATTTTTCGTTCATGACTAGCTTCTGGCAAGGTAAGATTGATAAAGAACATGAATCGATCAAGCTGTGCTTCAGGTAACGGATAGGTACCCTCATATTCAATCGGATTTTGTGTTGCGGCCACGATAAATGGCTCTGGCAGTATGCGTGTAACGCCGCCTGTTGTAACCTGATTCTCTCCCATTGCTTCTAACAGAGCGCTTTGTACTTTCGGAGGGGCACGATTTATTTCGTCCACCAACACAACGTTGTGGAAAATCGGGCCAGATAAAAATTGAAAATCTGCCGTTTTTTGCTGGTACACATCGGTGCCGGTTATGTCTGCCGGCAATAGGTCGGGAGTGGACTGTATTCGGACAAAACTGACATTTAAACCCTGTGCAAATCGATTGATGGTTCGAGTTTTAGCAACACCAGGCGGGCCTTCAAGTAACACATGGCCCCCGGTTAATAAGGCAATGAGTAAGCGTTCGATTAATGTTTCATGGCCGATTAATTGAGTGGCAAGATAGTCTTTAAGCGCTGCGAACGCTTGCTGATGATCAATGGTACTCATGGGCGTATAACTAGTGATGGAAATCTTCGTTTATCGTTGCCTTCGCTTATGAATTCATTAAGATTGATTGGGTAAGTATTAGATTCAGGAGGAGAAGCAAGCACATTGAGATCGCCTTGCAATAGCTCGCCAAACAAACTGCCATCATCTTGTTTGGATAGTTTGTAGTAAATGCCATTCCATGCATCAATGCCAAAATCTTTTGGAGACTTCCAAACAAAAAGTAATTGGTATTCTAAATCGGTTAAATCATTTTCTGTAACGGTTCGATTTAATTCGTAGGTATAGGGCAGGTGGCAAAACCATTCAGAAGATTCTGCTAAACAGTTAAAGGGGCGCATCGATAAAAACTGATCACTAAATGCTGGGCCTTCTATAGACACATTAATTGCGTAGTTTTCATCGTTTTCTCCGGTTGAAGAAAATTCCACTGTACCAATACCCCATTCATCTCCAGCCTGATCAATTAAATAAATGTTGGCATTTGATGGAAACGCAGCTTGTGCTAATGCCTTGCCAGTAGATTGAACGTTTGCTTGGCCTGAACGTATCGGTGTTTCTGCCACTTCAAAAAAATTGATGGGTTCAACAGGTTCTAACGCGCCACCGTCTTCTAGCCAACCATCGGTTCCGAGCGGATACCATTTCACAGCACGGTAACCCCATTTAATGGCTCGAACGGATGCGTTCCAACTTTGCCAACAATCGGATGTGCAATAGAAAACGATGGGCGTTGATTTATCGCTGGCGGTTAAGGCTTCTAAGTTGCTCCGAAAATAGCTGATTGCATCAG
Source organism: uncultured Granulosicoccaceae bacterium (assembly GCA_938035125.1). Lineage (GTDB taxonomy): Bacteria > Pseudomonadota > Gammaproteobacteria > Granulosicoccales > Granulosicoccaceae > Granulosicoccus. The sequence continues at coordinate 35,165 of CALHNS010000018.1, forward strand.
GCTCTAGGTGCCCGCGACCCACTTCAGGAAGCCAGGTCGCACCGGGTATTGATGATCTGTCTTCGCTTATTACCCAGTGGCCATCCAGAGGATCAGGACCGAGACCTCGAGGCGGATAGACATCGATGAAAACCCAGTTGCCCTCTGTGTGCGCCTTCATTGCTATTGAGGAATCGATAGTAACGCCCCCTGGCACGGATTCAGGCACCGGTGCACGGTATCGTTCCATTCGATAGCCTGTGTTTGCGTCCACTTGGTATTCTTCAGCGTAAGCAGCAGCGCTAAACAGGGCTGTTAAGGCCAATATTGCAATGATTTGTCTGAGCGAGCGCATTGATGTCTCCAATGGGAACACAAGGAAATTTAGTCTTTGAGCTTGGATTCTTGTTAGGGTTGTGTTAATTAAGTTTATCAAAATCATAATTAATACCCTACAGATCGTTTCGATAATCTGACAAAGGGCAGTAAAACAAAGGAATTACATCATGCTACAACCGGTGAAATTTGTAATCGCATTAGTATTCAGCTGTTTTTTCATGACGGCATCAAATGCGGCTGAACCAGTAATAAAAGTAGGCGTTCTCAAATTCGGTACGGTGAACTGGGAATTGAAAGCTATGAAACATCATGGCCTGGATAAGGCCAATGGGTTTGAGTTAGAAATTGTGCCCTTTGCAGGAGGTGACGCTACGCGCGTTGCGCTTCAAGGCGGTGCTGTAGACGTTATCGTGGCCGATTGGTTATGGGTTTCTAGGCAGCGTAGTGAAGGTAAAGATTTTACATTCGCTCCATACAGCTCATCGGTGGGCGCTATTATGGTTAGCGCAGACAGCGACCTGCAAAATTTGGGCGATTTAAAGGGTAAAAAAATTGGCGTAGCGGGTGGGCCTTTAGATAAAAGCTGGTTATTACTACAAGGCATGGCTGCGCAAGAGTACGAGTCCGATCTAGCAGGTAGTAATGATGTTGTTTTTGGTGCACCGCCATTACTTGCTGAAAAAGCGTCCGATGGTGAGTTGGATGCAGTCTTGAACTTTTGGCATTTTTCAGCACGCCTTGAAGCGAAAGGGTTTCGTCGTTTGGTCAGTGCAGAAGATGCGGCCAATGCGTTGGGTTCCACAGGGCCAGTCTCGGCAATCGGTTATGTATTCAGTGAAAAATGGGCCGAAAATAATCCAGCAGCAGGGTTTGTCGAAGCTTCTCGCGCCACTAAAGCTCTTATGCGTGATTCAGATGATGAGTGGCAACGGTTGTCCTCAAGTGGCGCTATAAAAGATGGCCCCGATGCGTTACGAGTGCTACGTGATCGTTTTCGAGAGGGAATTCCCAAGCGAGAGCTGAATGATGAAATCGATGATGCAGGCAAAATTTATGAAGTGCTTGCAGAGCTCGGTGGCAAAAAACTAGTGGGCGATTCAGCTGAAATGGCGGAAGGTACCTATTGGACGGGTGCGAAGTAACCATCAAACGCTTATTGATAACGCTGCTTTCAATTGTTTTATTAATTGGCCTGTGGTCAATCGTTGCAGTAACGATAAACGATAATGCGTTGCCCACACCATCGGCGGTATGGGCGGCGATGGTTGTTGAGTGGCGTGCTGGCGACCTAGTTTTTCACTTAAGTATGACGCTGATGCGGGTGGCGTTGGCATTCATTGTCGCTATGGCCATTGGCAGTGCTATCGGAATTTTTCTCGGTATGAAGCCTGCTGCCGATTTGTTTTTAGATCCTTGGCTAATCTTGCTTCTGAATATTCCTGCCCTAGTAGTCATTGTGCTTGCGTACATTTGGTTTGGCTTGAATGAGGCGGCTGCTGTGGGGGCTGTCGCTGTGAATAAAATTCCCAATGTTGTAGTAACACTGCGAGAGGGTGCGCGATCGTTGGATCCTGAATTTGCAGAAATGGGCCGCGTCTATCGATTTGGACGCTTTAAACGCCTTTGGCATATCGTGTTACCGCAACTTCAACCGTTTTTTGCCGCAGCGACCCGTTCAGGCATTGCGTTAATTTGGAAAATCGTTTTGGTCGTGGAACTGTTAGGTCGTTCCAATGGGGTCGGATTTCAGATTCATTTGTATTTCCAATTGTTCGATGTAGCCACTATTTTGGCTTACACCATGGCTTTTGTCGTCGTTATGTTGGTTGTGGAATTTTTAATTTTGCAGCCATTTGAAACGAGGAGTAATCGTTGGCGTGCAACGGCAACATGAGTTATTTACTTAACGTTGATATAAAAGAACGCATTTTCCAGACTCAAGAAGGTGCATCCTTACACGCTATAGGCCAATTAAATTTTTCGCTTCAACCGAGCTCATTTACCGTGGTGGTGGGGCCATCGGGGTGTGGGAAAACAACCACATTGCGAATGATTTTAGGATTGGATCAGGGTTATAAGGGCTCCATTGAAGCTAAGTTGGATACCAGTTCGGGTGGTCATGGTAAGGGAACCACCGCTGCAGTGTTTCAAGAGCCTCGGCTGCTGCCATGGCGAACAGTGGAACAAAATGTACGTCTTGCGTTACCCGAGCCGTTAAAGCAAAGCTCATTTGAAGATCTCTTTGATACATTAGGCTTGCAGGAAGTCAGAAGCTTTTATCCTAGCCAGTTGTCTTTAGGGTTGGCAAGGCGTGTAGCCATCGCTCGAGCATTTGCGGTTGAGCCTTCATTACTGATACTCGATGAGCCGTTTGTCTCTTTAGACGAGCCTACAGCTGATCGATTGCGAGCATTGCTGCTTCGGGTATGGCAGGCAAGGCCCTGTACGGTGTTGATGGTGACCCATAATGTTCGAGAAGCGGCTGAATTAGCCGATAATATACTGGTGTTTAGCAAGCGACCCACTCGTGTGGTCGATTCCATCACCGTTGAAAAATCAAGAGAACAACGCGATGCCACTTACATTCAACATATCGTTGATAAACTAAAAAATTCAGTGCAATCTGAGGATGTGCAAAGCTAACGATTGGCTGTTTTATTTGCGCGAAATCTACGCGCTGGATTATAAGACCAGCAAGCGGTTGTAAAAAATGCTGCTGTACAAAGAACAACGACGGCTAGCGATGTAAAATTCCATTGGCCGTAGAACGCGAAGCGAAGAAGTTCCACTGCATGGCTAAACGGATTCCACTGGCAAATTGCTGCCAACAAAGCGCTGGATTCTTGCATTTTCCATAGAGGGTAAAGCGCTGTGGATAAAAAGAACATAGGGAAAATGACAAAATTCATTACCCCAGCGAAATTTTCTAGTTGTTTAACTAACGACGCAATCAGTAATCCCATTGCGCCTAACATCAGACCATTTAATACTAATGCAGGAAGGGCTAAGAAAAAACCAATGTAAGGAAAATCGATATTGGTTAAACGCGCGAGTATTAGGAATGCGGCTATTTGTGTGATGGAAACAGCAACACCTGCCAGTAGTTTGCAAAGGAGTAAATACCATCGAGGTAACGGGGTCGTTAACAACACACGCATTGACCCCATTTCTTGATCATAAACCATGGATAAAGAAGACTGCATGCCATTGAACAGTTGAATCATGCCGATTAACCCAGGAATTATGTAAACCTCATACGTCATGTACGTTTGATAAGGCGGGGTTATGGACAAGCCCAGCGCTGCACGAAAACCTGCGGCGAATACCACAAGCCACAGTAAAGGTCTTACTAGCGCTGCAATAAAACGCTCTCGTTGATGGACGAATCTTAATAGCTCGCGCAGTACGATGCCTTTGAGAGCAAGTAGGTGATGATTCATGATTGGTCCATCACTTCTTGCATAACGCCGGCAAGATCCGTTGCGTTAGATTCGCTGACCAGTTGGTGCGCTAAGCCGTCGCGCTGAATTTTGCCTTTATGCAAAATGAGCACGCGATCATCATCATTTATCTCATCGACTAGATGGGTTGCCCAGAGAACAGCGCAATTTTCTTGTGAAGGTATGTTGTGTAGATAACTTATAAGATCTTTTCGGGTTGGAATGTCTAAGCCAACTGTAGGTTCATCGAGTAGCAAGAATGTGGGTTCATGCAATGTGGCGCGGGCTATTTCAACTCGCCGTCGGTGGCCACCGTTAAGATTTCTGATTTTATCTTTTCGTCTATCACCAAGATGCATACGCTCTAGTGCTTCATCAATGCGAGGCTTTGCAACAGCTCTTGGGATTCCGCGCAAGTCGCAAAAGTACAGTAGATTTTGTTCAACACTTAAATCGAGATCAAGGGTTTGAGCCTGGAACACAATTCCTAGAGGGGCAAGAGCGTTACTGGTATTGGCAAGGGGTTGCCCATCAATCTCAATTTGTCCCTCATCGGGTGCAAAAAGGCCCGTAATTAAAGAAAATAAAGTGGTCTTTCCAGCTCCATTAGGCCCGAGTAAGATCACCGTCTCGCCAGCATCAATGGTTAATGTGACACCGTCAAGTGCCAAGCGCTTCCCATAGCGAAATGTCACTTGATTGAGAGTTAGTGCATTCACAATTTATGAAGCTACCATTTTGAATTTTGCCGATTTTAAGATAAGCTGGTGCTTGAATATACCGTGCTACATAGGAATATCATGAAAATTCGTCTCATCGCAGCTTCCGCTGTTGCGGTTTTCGCTTTTCAATTAACCCTCGTGAATCAGGTGTTTAGCCATGGAGATGTATCACCGCAAGCGGTTGACACCGAAGGTCTAGAGCCATTAGGTGATGAATTTCTACCTGAAAACCCATACCGCCTAGCAGGTGGCGAACAGTATGCGCTAGCCCAAGAAATCGGTAGCTCGGCCTACAATTCTAATTGCGCTCGCTGCCATGGATTGGAGGCAATTTCTGGGGGAATCGCTCCCGATGTTCGACTTTTAGAAGATGGTGAATTTGGCGACGAGTGGTTTATGGAGCGCGTTCGTAAAGGGTATTCACAAAATGGCGCTTACAAAATGCCACCGTTTCAAGAATTGTTAAGTCAAGAAGCGATGTGGGCCATTCGTTCATACACCGAAACACGCCCGCGGCCCGAGTAAATTTGTTTTGCATCAAGGCATGGGGGCAGCGTTGAATAAAGTCAGTTTTATAGTCGCCAGTCTGTTGGTTTTGGCTTTGCTTGGAACCGGCGGATCGTTGCTAGCCAGACCACTTGATGACGTGGTGGACAGTGGCACCATTTCCATTTTCGTATACAGCGACTATGCACCGTATTCATGGGAAGACGAGAATGGCGCGCAAGGTATTGATGTTGAGATCGGAAAACATATTGCTGAATTTCTTGAGGTAGATGTTGAATTTCTTATCCGCGGTGCCGATGAAAACCTTGATGACGATTTGCGCGTCAATATTTGGAAAGGGGATCTAATCCATCGACGTTACGCTGATGTGATGTTGCATGTACCTTTTGATCGTGAAGTCGATATACGCAATGAACTGGCGGTTTTGTCTTCTCCGTATTTTCAGGAAAAAATGGCGGTGGTGCACAATGTTAGTGAGCTACCCGAGGTCAAAACCTTCGGACGTTTTGTTACCAATCCCATAGCGGTTGAATTGGATACGGCTGGGGATTTTTTTCTATCTAATGCGTTTCGTGGACAACTTCAACAAAGCGTACGAAGAGGGAGAACTTTTGCCGATGCCGAGAATCTTTACTTAGAAGGTGAGGTTCATGCGTTAATGGCATCAAAAGCGCAAGCTGAATGGGTAGCTTTTCAGGCGGCTAAAGCGGGCATAGAATCCCGAATTTCCCAGCCTCCCATGCCTGGCATAGTCCGCACGGGGTGGCCAATTGGTATAGCCGTAAAGCACGACAGTCGCGATTTGTCCTACGCTGTAGGAGATGCGTTAACCGATTTAATTGAAACCGGTAAAATGGGTGAAATATACGAGCGGTACGGCGTTTCTTGGTCAGCGCCTGAACTAGAGTAAATACCGACACTGGATAGCAAAGGGTTTAACAAATGATTACTACGATTAACAGAATTGTCGCTAGCATCTTTGTCTTGTTGGTGTCTGTGCAATCTTTACAAGCCCGTGAAGTGCAAGCCGACCCATTGAATTCTGTAATGTGGAATAACATGGTCGAGCGGTTCATGCCGGATGGCGATGTCATCTTTGACCCTCGCGTCAAAGTTATCGCACCAGTTTCTGCTGAAGATCAGTTTTATGTTCCGATAACGGTAGACGCAACCGAACTTGAAAACGTTGATCGCGTTATTGCTGTGGCCGATTTGAATCCCATTCCGTTAGTGTTAACGGTTACGCCTCATCAAGCGCTGTCGTTTATTGGGTTTCGCTTGAAGTTGCAGCAATCCTCGCCCATTCACGTTGGCGTTCGAACCACAGACGGTGTTTGGCATGTTGGCGGCGTGTTGGTTGATGCCGCGGGGGGCGGTTGCACAGCACCCGCTGCCGCTCATATGAACAGTAATTGGATGAAAACTCTGGGGGAAACTCGAGCTTTCGCTGGGCGTGATCTATCAGGCAGTGCTCGAATGACACTTCGTATGCGCCACCCAATGGATACAGGCCTTGCTGCAGGAATTCCTGCGTTTTATTTGAATGAACTCAGTGTTGAAACTGAAGATGGTGTACCCATTGCTGATCTAGAGCTGTTTGAGCCCGTTAGTGAAAACCCAACATTAACCATTAAGCCCGATGTGGGTGATGAAGCAACCACGATCACCGTTTCAGGCAGAGATACCGAAGGAAATAATTACCGATTCCCATTATCGTTGCCTGCAGTGGCCGCTGCGGCTGCTTCTCGAACTAACTAATAGAGATTAGCTAACCAAATTCGAGACCCCTTTGATGCAAAGTGCTGCTCCGTTTTCTCGCCGTCGCCGGCAAATATTGCAATGGCTTTCTACGGGTTGCGGTTGTGCTATGTGCGGCTCGATAGATGCGCAAATCTTAGGTTACGATCTTTACGCTACTGAAATCGCCAGTAAAACTTGGGCCGTGCATGGACAGCCAGAGTATTTCGAGATAGGCAATGGTGGCAACATAGTTAATGTGGCCTTTATCGAAGTACCTGATGGCATTGTTGTTATCGATACCGGGCCTTCAAAGCGCTACGGGGAAGCGTTGCTGGCTTTGATTGAACGTACTGTTCCAGGAAAAGAAATATTACGTGTGTACAACACCCACCATCACCCTGATCATTTTCTAGGTAATCAAGTTTTTCAACCTGAAACCATTGCGGCTCCTCAAAAAGTCATTGATAACATCAACGCCGAAGGCGATGGTTTCACTGACAATTTATACCGTCTTTTAGGTGATTGGATGCGTGGTACCTTGGTTGTAGCTCCCGGTGTGGCTCTGGAGGCCACATCAGAAGAAGTGGGTGGTCGAAACTTTTCGCTGTTTTACTTAGATGGCCACACCAGCGCTGATTTTGTTATTCGAGACGATGAAACCGGTGTTTTATTTTCTGGTGATTTAGCTTTTTTGTACCGAGCACCCACAACACCGCACGCCAACATACCCCGCTGGACCGCAGCGATAGAAACCTTAACCGAAATTGATAGAGATTTAATATTGCCAGGGCATGGCCCAAGTGATCCTAAAGGTGAGTCTTTAAGTCAAACCAGTGATTATTTGAGCTGGCTTGATGGCAATCTGCGCGATGCTGTTGGCCAAGGCTTCACTATGAACGAAGCGATGCTAATGCCCATTCCTAAGCGCTTTGCAGGGCTAGGTGTGGTTAGAACCGAGTACGAACGCTCCGTTGTGCATTTGTTTCAAGATCTTGAAGATGAGCTCTTTCAAGTGATCGATGTCGTTCGAGACTGATCACCAAACTAAACTTTTCGATTCTAGGGCTTCCATACCAGTGAACTTTTTGGCATGATGTCGATTAGGTAAACCACATTAGATCTAATACCCTAAGAGCCGAGCAACTAAATTTGTAACCAATAGAAGCCGCTCTTGTTAAATGGAGGAGTTCTCTTGATGAAGCGTAAGCAAACCTTGCTAGCTTTTGCTGGCTCTTTGACACTTGGTGCGGCTTGTTTTAGCACCAGTGCAATAGCTGATGTATCCGTTGATGACTTAATGAACGATCAAGCCACCACCGGCGATATCGTCACTAATGGTCTAGGGCCACGAGGCCAACGATTCAGTCCGTTGGATACCCTAAATAAAGACAACATAAAAAACCTGTACCCCGTTTGGTCATTTTCTTTCGGTGGGGAAAAACAGCGTGGTCAAGAATCCCAACCATTGATAAAAGATGGCGTCATGTACGTAACCGGTTCATACAGCCGCATGTGGGCTATTGATATTGCAAGCGGTGAAGAGTTGTGGCAATACGATGCGCGATTGCCTGAAGGCATTTTGCCTTGCTGTGATGTTGTAAACCGTGGGGCTGCCATTTTGGGTGACAAGGTTTACTTCGGTACCCTTGATGCGAAAATTGTTGCCCTTGATGCAAAGACCGGCAAAGTGGTTTGGCGTAAAACAATTGGTGACTATGAAGCAGGTTATTCCTACACCGCAGCGCCGTTAATCGTCCCTACAGAAGCGCACGGTCCATTGATTCTGACCGGTAATTCTGGTGGTGAATTTGGTGTGGTAGGCGTTGTGGAAGCGCGCAATCCTGAAACCGGTGAAACGGTTTGGAGTCGTCCGGTTATTGAAGGGCATATGGGTACGCTTAATGGTGAAGAGTCCACCATGACTGGCACCAAGAACGCAACTTGGCCTGGCGATATGTGGGAAAACGGTGGTGGCGCGACTTGGCTTGGTGGTACATACGATCCAGATACCAAGTTAGCTTATTTTGGAACGGGTAATCCTGCGCCATGGAATTCGCACTTACGTCCTGGCGATAATTTACACTCTGCTTCGCGAATTGCGATTGATCCTGAAACGGGTGAAATAGAGTGGGGTTTCCAAACCACACCTAATGATGCTTGGGATTACGATGGTGTTAATGAGTTCATCTCATTTGATATGGAGAAAGATGGCGAAACGGTAAAAGCGGGTGCAACCGCTGATCGTAACGGTTTCTTCTACGTGTTAGATCGTACTAACGGCGAATTTATTTCAGCAACTCCTTTTGTGCAAAACATTACTTGGGCAGAAGGTATGGATGAAAACGGTAAGCCTATTTGGAATCCTGAAAACCGTCCTGGTGATCCAACTGAATCTGCCGATGGCAAAAAAGGTGAAGCTATCTTTGCTGTTCCTGGATTTTTAGGTGGGAAGAACTGGATGCCAATGGCTTACTCACAGAACACCAAAAATTTCTATGTTCCATCAAACGAATGGGGAATGGATCTTTGGAATGAGCCTGTAACCTATAAAAAAGGTGCGGCTTATTTAGGAGCGGGTTTCACCATTAAACCGGTTTTTGATGATTACATTGGCTCTTTGAAGGCGGTTGATCCCGTATCAGGTGAGGTTAAGTGGGAATACAAGAACAAAGCGCCTTTATGGGGCGGTGTTTTAACCACAGCCGGTGGTCTGGTTTTCACAGGTACTCCTGAAGGCTACCTAAAAGCGTTTGATGATGAAACCGGTGAAGAGCTTTGGAAATTTCAAACAGGTACCGGTATCGTCTCCTCTCCAATTACGTGGGAGCAAGACGGTGAACAGTACGTCGCCATCGTAGCGGGCTGGGGCGGAGCTGTTCCACTTTGGGGTGGAGAAGTAGCCAAAGTGGTTAACTACCTGAATCAAGGTGGATCCGTTTGGGTGTTTAAAATCCCTGAAGGTTTAGCATCGAAATAACCCGTAAATAGATGGGTAGTGAAATTGGCGGGCCATCTTCGGATGGCCCGTTTGTTTTAGCATTAATAAAAAAAAATTCGTCTTCAGTTTTCTGGGGCCGTTTCAGCAAGATTCCAAAAGGCCTGTACCAACGGATTTTGCAGCCTTCGAGTTTGCGTAAACAGGCCCAGATGATAAGGCTCTAGCTTTGGCAGCACATTCCATAGCTTCACTTGATCGCCTAACGAGCTGTTATCCAGAACAATTTTTGGAACCACGCCAACACCTAGCCCCAAGCTCACCATGCTAACGATTGCCTCATTGCCGCTAACTTGTGCGTAAATGCGTGGGGTAATTTTTTTTGCTTTAAACCAGTTATCCACGCGGGTTCTTGCTAGTCCGCTTTCAGCCAATATCAAGGGAACCTCTCGCCACTGTTCGGCTTGCTTGGGTGGGCCATTGGTGGGAATTTCTGAAGCCGAACTATTTTTAGGTGCGATGAAAACCAAAGGAGAGGATTGCAACGGACGAAACGATAGCGCCCGAGGCAAGGTCGGGCCACGAGCGGCGATCGCAAAATCTTCATCACCGGCTTGCACTCGGGATAATGCCAATTCAGGGTTTCCCGTATGCAATTTAATGTCGATGTTAGGATGAGTGCGGCGAAGGCGTTCAAGTAACTCCACTAACATGCTATGGCTTGCAGTGACCGAACAGTAGAGGCTGATCTCGCCATGGAGCTCGCCTACATCGCTGCGCAATTGGTGCCGAACATCGTTCCATTCCGCTAAAGCGTTTCTGGCGTATTGCTCAAACAATCGGCCTTGCTGTGTGAGCGTAACCGAGCGATTATCGCGATCAAAAAGCCGTGCGCCAACTTCATCTTCCAGCTGGCGAATGCTGCGCGACAGCGCTGAGTGGCTGACGTTGGTTTGTTCGCTGGCTCGGCCGAAATGTAGGCATTCAGCAAGGGCTAGAAACTGCTCTAAAAGGCGAGGCGTCACGTGGCGTCTCTATATTGCTAAATGTGGGATATTATATCCCAAACAGTTCAATTTACGAAATCACAAAAATGGGTAAGAATGCACCAGTAGATATTTTTGCCTCTTTTTTCAATGTCAGGAGCCCCTCATGGGAACAAATTATTTTAATAGCCTGTCGCTGCGTGAGCAGTTAGAACAGCTCGGCAAATGCCGATTTATGCACTTAGATGAATTCACCGAAGGTGTGGATGCGCTGAAGGGCAAAAAAATGGTCGTTATTGGCTGTGGGGCGCAAGGGCTGAACCAAGGTTTAAATTTACGTGACAGTGGTTTAGATGTCTCATACGCCTTGCGTGCTGAAGCCATTTCGGAGAAGCGTCAATCTTTTAAAAACGCATCAGACAATGGCTTTACCGTGGGCACCTATGAAGATCTCATTCCAACGGCCGACGTTGTGCTGAATCTTACGCCTGACAAGCAGCACACGTCGGTTGTGAACGCGGTCATGCCAATGATGAAGAAAGGCTCTTGCTTATCGTACTCACACGGTTTCAATATCGTTGAAGAAGGTATGCAGGTTCGTGATGACATCACCGTCATTATGGTTGCACCTAAATGCCCAGGCTCAGAAGTGCGTGCTGAATACGTTCGTGGTTTTGGGGTTCCAACTCTTATCGCTGTGCATGAGAATAACGATCCGAATGGCGAAGGCTTATCGTTAGCAAAAGCCTACGCGGTTGGCACAGGCGGCCATAAAGCAGGCGTTTTAATGTCATCGTTTGTAGCGGAAGTTAAATCAGACTTAATGGGTGAGCAAACCATTCTATGTGGCATGTTGCAAACCGGTTCACTGCTTTGCTACGACAAAATGATGGAAGAAGGGATTGATCCAGGTTATGCGGCAAAGCTTATTCAATATGGCTGGGAAACCGTAACCGAAGCGTTGAAATACGGTGGTGTTACCAACATGATGGATCGCTTGTCTAATCCTGCAAAAATTCGTGCGTTTGAATTAGCAGAAGAAATGAAAGATATCATGCGCCCGCTTTACCATAAGCATCAAGACGATATCATGACGGGCCACTTCTCATCCACGATGATGGCTGATTGGGCTAATGATGATAAAGATCTTTTAGGTTGGCGCGCGGATACTGCAGAAACAGCCTTTGAAAAACAAGCCGCGGGTGATATGGAAATCAGTGAGCAGGAATATTTTGATAACGGCATTCTGATGGTAGCCATGGTGAAAGCTGGGGTAGAGCTAGCTTTTGAAACCATGACTGATGCTGGCATCATTGCTGATTCGGCTTACTACGAATCGCTGCATGAAACTCCGTTAATTGCTAATACCATCGCACGTAAAAAATTATATGAGATGAATGCAACGATATCGGATACTGCAGAGTACGGTTGTTATTTATATAACCATGCTTGTGTGCCTTTATTACAAGATTTCATGAAACCATTAAAAAGCGATGTCATCGGTAAAGGCTTACAGTTAAATGACTCAAGTGTTGATAATGCGCGTTTAATCGAAGTGAATGATGCCATTCGTAGCCATCCTGTTGAAGCCATTGGTGCAGAGCTTCGTGGTCACATGGCTGATATGAAGCGTATCGTCTGATGGCATTGCCCGTTGACATCACCTTTGACGCTGTCGATGTTGATTTCGACGGGCATTTTCAACTGCATGACATTAATTGGTCAATCCAGTTTGGTGAGCATTGGCTAATTGCAGGTGCTAACGGTTCAGGAAAATCTGCTCTGGCAGCTGTTTTAGCCGGAGCGGGTGATCTTTCAGGAGGAACACTGACAGGTTTACCTGGAAAAGTTGCCTTAGTATCTTACGAAGCACAAGCTGAACTTATTGCCGATGAACTGAAAAAAGATGATGCTGATATTCTAGATGTCATCAGTGAAGGCACACCCGTTGCCGAAATTATTCAAAGAGACACATCCGATCCAGATCTTGCTAATCAACTGATTGTGCAGTTCGGTTTGACACCGCTTTTAAGCCGAGCTTTTCGAAAACTCTCAACCGGTGAAACACGAAAAGTGATGCTCGTTCGAGCGCTTGCCAGTGAACCTGATTTGTTGGTTCTGGATGAGCCGTTTGATGGTTTGGATGTGAACACGCATCCGATGTTACTTGAGCATTTGACTCGCATTATTAAAACGACCCCCACGGTATTGGTGTTAAATCGAATTGATGAGAGGCCTGAATATATAACGCATATCGCTTGGGTTGAACACGGGCGAATAGAGCAACAGGTAAATTGTGCCGATCCGAAAGCTGTGGCCGAACTGAATCAATTGCTGCATTTAACCCACACAAGTATTTCATTGCCAGACCCCGACCCCATTGATCGTTTGCCTGCGTTGGACCCATCCAAGCCATTAGTGGATATTCGCAATGCATCGGTTAAGTATGCTGATAATGTAGTGTTCGACAATGTGAATTGGCGAATTGAGAGGGGAGAGCATTGGCAGCTCACCGGGCCCAACGGGAGCGGGAAAACGTGTTTGCTATCGCTGATCACGGGGGACCACCCCCAGTGTTATGTGAATGATATTAATGTGTTCGGATTTCAGCGGGGCAATGGCGAAACCATTTGGCAGATAAAGCAATTTATTGGATACGTCTCAACTCAGTTGCAGTGGGAATATCGTGTTAGTACGAATTTAAAGAATGTCGTTCTTTCAGGGTTTCACGATAGCATTGGTGTGTACACACATTCTAGTGATGCGCAAAAAGCGATAGCCGATCAGTGGTTAGAAATTTTAGGTATGGGGCATCGCGCGAACGAATCATTTAACCAACTGTCGCATGGTGATAAGCGACTACTGTTGATTGCGCGAGCGATGGTTAAACATCCTCCGTTGCTTATTTTGGATGAGCCTTGTTTGGGATTGGACGATATGAATCGGCGATTGGTCTTGGCGTTAATAGAAAAAATTTGCGCTAGCGGCAAAACCACCGTGTTATACGTTAATCATCATGCTGAAGACAAAGTCGCAGGTATTGATCAGTACAAAAATTTGTAGCTCACCTTTAAGGCTTGCGAATCAGTACATTGTATTGTTAATTGTAATTTCAAGGAAAAGTTCATGAAAAAAATAGTTGTTTTTTTTGTAATCGCTTTTTTACCCTTAATGCTGCAAGCAGACAATGATGGCAATACATTTGGTGCGGCGGGTGTTCTGTCTAATAAAAATTCAGAAGATCTTCCCGAGGCTACGTTGTCCTCTGGTATGCCATTGCTAGAGAATAGCTCTCTTCTGCTTCAATCTGGAAAATATTATGAGTGGGAAATTACCTCTGACGGTAGTCAGGAACTCGCTTTAGCAGGCGCTGAATTTCTTAGGGCTATTTGGATCGATGAAATTGTTATCAATGGCATTGAAATTCGACCATTAGGATTGGATAGTATTGAGTTTGATGAAGAGGGTACTGTTGAAATTAGTTTCCTTGCCATAAAGCCGGGCACGTTTAGATTTGGTGTTCCTGGAAGGGAATCGCAAACTATCGAAATTACCATTCAGTAGAAAATAGATGGTAAGAACAACTTGCTGAGCGCGTTAGCGATAAAAGCTATTTATAATTATTAGCGATTTGGATTCTTATCAGAATGATACTGATGAGTATCGCTAACTTCGGCTACAAACTATGAAAAACGAAGCAACCGGTATTAAACGAATCATTGCAGCTACGGGTTTTTCTATGGCAGGATTGTCGTCTGCGTATAAAACCGAAGCAGCATTTCGTCAAGAAGTTTGGCTTGCGATATTGTTAGTACCGTTAGCTTTATTTCTAGGCGACAATGCTATGGAAATCAGTTTGATGATCGGCTCGGTGTTATTGCTAATGATTACCGAGCTACTCAATACCGCAATTGAAATCGTTGTAGACAGAATCGGATCTGACTATAACGAGCTTTCGGGGCGTGCCAAAGATACGGGTTCAGCGGCGGTGTTTCTTGCGATTGTGTTGGTCATTGTTGTGTGGTTTGGTGCATTAGTCAACTAGTTGTTGGTTGTTAGGTGTTAGGTGTTAGGTGTTAGGTGTTAGGTGTTAGGTGTTAGTAATATTAATAAAAATAAAATATTTGGGAAGGACGCCATGCACGGAATCAGCCGTCGCTCGTTTCTATCGGGTGCCGCTGCACTATTAGCAACCCCGTTTACAGCGCAAGCCAGCGATTGGCAAAGTGTGGTAACGGTTGCTCGTGGTTTCGATCAATGTCATGCCGTGGTTGTATTTCAAGAAGGTCGGCAAGTATTGTCTGAGGTCTTTCGTGGCCCCAGTATCAATAAAGCAGTACCGGTTAAATCAGTGTCTAAAACAATTGTTGCCGCTCTTACTGGCGCGGCGATTGATAGAGGCGAGATTTCGACAGTTGATGCAACATTAGGTGAGATAGCACCTGAATTAATCCCAGCGAAAGCTGATCCTTCCGTTGCTGCAATTTCTGTAGAAAATCTTTTAACCATGCAGGCCGGTTTAGAACGTACATCAGGCCCCAATTATGGTGTTTGGGTAAACAGTAAAGATTGGGTTGCTAATGCGTTATCTCGACCTATGGTGGCAAAGCCTGGAACACTCATGCTTTACTCAACGGGCACATCCCATGT
This sequence comes from uncultured Granulosicoccaceae bacterium, assembly GCA_938035125.1. Classification (GTDB taxonomy): domain Bacteria; phylum Pseudomonadota; class Gammaproteobacteria; order Granulosicoccales; family Granulosicoccaceae; genus Granulosicoccus. The sequence continues at coordinate 50,463 of CALHNS010000018.1, forward strand.
AATGGGTGCGGTATTGTCTCACGTGTCTGGTAAAAATTTGTTGTCTCTTGCAAGAGAGCGTTTAGGCAAGCCTTTAAACACCGAAATACCAGCCTGGACTCGTGACCCGCAAGGTCGTTATCTTGGTGGTAACGAAATGGCACTAACGTTAAATGGAATGATTCAATTTGGCGAAATGTATCGCAACAGGGGGAGAATTAAAGACCAACAAGTTTTGAGCGAGCAATGGGTTGAACAATCGATGATCCCTCAAACACGATCTTTATTTTCAGGGCTTGGCTACGGTTACGGCTGGTTTCTAGGGCAAAGCAACAACACCGATTATGCACTTGCTCGTGGTTACGGCGGGCAAGTCATTTGCATCGTTCCACAACTTGAGTTAACGCTTGCCATTACTTCAGATCCAACGCGTTTGGCAAGAAGTACCGGTTATTTTGGCGATTTAATACGTCTTATTGAAAACCATGTTATTCCGGTGGCTCGGTCGTAATTTGCGTTCCTATTCGATAAGGTCAATCGCCAATGTTAGTCGCAATGTTAGTCGCAATGTTAGTCCTATAGTTTGTCACTAGGGTCAATCGCTAGGGCATCCATAGTTCAGTTTGAGGGTGAAACTGCGACCAAGCAAACCAGAAAGCCTGATGACTTGCTATTGGGCTATTAGGTTGATCAACATTTACAGCTTTGATGCCGCCGGCGGCTAATTCCAGTTTGATGTTTTCTACCGCAATTTCATCACCGCGCATGAGTGCGATTAATGCGGTTGATCGTTGAAAGGCAATAGGTTTTCCAGAAGCTGTGATTGCACCTATAACGTCTTCATGAACGGGTAAGCGCGGATCAACCTCTCCGATGGGGAAGATAGGGCCGTTGGCATCGCGTTTATTATAATGGTCTGGATTTCTTCCTAATGCATAACGCTCCAACAATACGGTGGTTTTCGGATATTCGCGTTTCCAAGTGCCCCAATCGGTTGTCACAACAGTGGCTTGTTTAAGGGTAAGTGATTTTTCAGCTAACGGGCCAGTTACTGCACGACCTAAGAACGTATCGAAAATCGAATGCGTTGTTAAATCGTACATGACTTTATTAGAACGGCTTAATAGGCCTGATGTGCGCAAGATAGGTCGATCAATACCTTCGGGTAATTCGTCTGTAAAGTAGGCCTGTGCAGCTCCGCAAAGCGTGCAGTAAGGAATGCCTAAGTTTCTTCCCCCCAGTGTGTCGTTCACCATTTCGCGAACTTCCATAATTCGTCGTGGGTAGGCACGGGCTTCGCCATTGATTTCAATACCGAAAACGATGTCTTCATCTTTTAGCCAAACAGCATCTTCGGCATTGCTAACGTCAGGGTTATCAGCGGCAGGAATACAGTTACAACCTTCATCGGTTGTGTTGTAGGCTCGTTTATCAATTAACACACCACCCCAAGATACCAGTCTCCAGTCGATATCACCTTCAACAAAAAGGTTTTCCCATCCTGGAATGTTTAGCGTAAATATAGCCCGCTTAAAATCTAAATAATTCGGTGGTGCTGGAATATCCCAGGCGATTAGGTGGTTTGTGATATCCGGCCAAGAGTCGTCATTGTTTAGATCTTTTCCGAGTAACTTCGATGCTGCACGGGTCAGTGAGGAGTATGGCCTGCTAGCGGCGACGAATCGCAGCATGTCGCTGATGATCCAGGCAAGCCTTGGATCTTCTGATTTAGCAATGGCAGCCAGTGCTAAGTCCTGATTGTCATCCCAGGTACCTAAAGTAATGCTGTCAATAAAGGCGACTCGCGCTGCAAATTGCAATGCGGGAGACAGTGGGCCACTGGGCGTGGCAGGCGCGGGGCCGAATTGCTCTGTAACCGGATCTGATTGAGCCGAAATGTTGTTTTGCAAGAGTAGGAAAATGGGTAAAACAGCGCAAAGTGTCAACACGAACACACGCAATGTCGGTTTAAGATTCATACGATGTTTCATAGCTAAATTTGCGAATTGGGCTAGGGGGGTGTTTCGGCAGTGCGTTTTCTGGTGTCTTTTTTATAAAGTCACTTGTATATAGAAAGTGTTGATCTGAAAACATAGAAAATAGTTCAATATTGATCATAATTGAGAACTAAGCCTCTGATACGAGTAGAAATGCTGCTGAGGCAATTCGATGCGCGTCTTATAGTAAAATGTATGAAGAATCCCGGTAGCCTCATCAACTAAGTAAAGAATAAAACCATGGCAGTACCTAACTAAAAATATGGCGATAAAAACCTACGGCATCTCGTTTATGTCGCGCTGGCAGTCGGCGTTAAATTCCGTTTTAAGTCAAGAAGATGAGCAAGACTCTGACAACCTCTCTTCTGAGAACCCAGCGATGTGCGCAAGCTGTGAAGCTTGCGGTGCGCTTGAAGCGGCTATTGCTGATGGTAAAGACACTGTGGATATTGCAAATGTTGTTACCAAAGGGTCGTTAGTTTCAAAATGCGCACACCTTTACGTAAACCTTGCTGCTGCTAAATTCAGTGGTAACCATAAACGTGTGAAGGAACTGGAAGCAGAAGTTCGATACTCTGTTTGTGATCCTCTATGGGCGAAAACATTATTTGAGTTTGACAGTGATCACCAAGACATTCCTTATCGTCACTACGAATCTTTAGAAGATTTTGTGTTGCCATTATGTGAAAGCGGCGATTTAGATGATGCCGGTAAACTTAAAATTGCTTTTGTATCAGACTGGGGCACAGGCACACCCTTAGCTAAAAATGTTATGCGCTGCATTGGTGAGCAAAACCCAGATATCGTTATACATCTAGGCGATGTGTACTACTCTGGCACCAAAAAAGAAATGCAAAGTCATTTCTTAGACATCGTTAAAGAGTGTTTGCCAAAACATACCCGAGTATTTAACTTAGCAGGCAATCATGATTTGTATGCTGGTGGGGCAGGCTATTACTGGTTATTAGAAGAGTTGGGTCAGCCTGCTAGCTATTTTTGTTTACGCAATATACATTGGCAAATACTGTCTATCGGTGCGCCGCCTCAGGTAGGTAAACCCACGGATGCCATATCGGCTATTCCTACCATTGAACCTAAAGAAGTGACGTGGCACCAAGATAAGTTGAAGGGTGCTCAAGGCCGTAAAACGGTGATGTTGTCTCACTATCAATTATTTACAGCTTCTGGAAATATTGGCAGAACGGCAGACAACCGCCCGCTGGCATTGAACCCTGTGCTTTACGAGGCCTTTAACAACCATTTATCTGATATTGATTTGTGGCTTTGGGGTCATGAGCATAATTTGGTTGCGTTCGAACCTTACGCAGGGCTTAAAAAGGGTCGATGTATTGGTTCTGGTGCCATACCGGTTGCCCTACTGTGGCAACCGTATAAACAGTTACACAACTTGGCGTTGCCTGAGCAATTCGACTCAGCGCCACAAATGAATCTTGACTGCCAATTGGGTCATGATGGCGATCATTACCATCATGCGTTTGGCATTCTCTCTATTGACGGCGCGGATGGTGAAATGAACTACTTCGAAGTGGAAGGAGTTGATGGAGGCGCCAAAATCATTTTCTCGGAAACTCTTTAATGACCACTCAATATGACATAGTAATTCTCGGTGCTGGTGGTGGCGGCATTACTGCAGCATTCGAAGCCCAGCGACGAGGTGCAAAAGTTGCGTTACTGGAAAAACACAAAATTGGTGGCGAGTGTACACACTCAGGTTGCGTGCCATCTAAAGCGTTAATTGATGTTGCCAAAAACTATCATGCTATTAACAATGCGGATAAGCACGGCTTGCAATCAATGAATGCGAAAAGTGGGTTCGAATTCAAACGAGCAATGGAGCACGTAAAAAGCATCATTGATGGTGTGTACGCGCATGAACAACCCAAGCGATTCAACGACATGGGAATTGACACATTTATCCATGAATCGGGTGCATCTTTTGTAGACGAACACACCGTTAAAATCGGTGATGACACCATCAAAGGAAAACACATAATCATTGCTACAGGTTCAGGGCCAAGATTACTGCCCACCGATCCTGATAACCCTGTTGATATGCTGAATAACGAAAATTTCTGGGAAATGCGTAAGCAACCTGAAAGTATCGCCTTCTTAGGAGGTGGTGTCATCTCCGCAGAATTGGGTCAAGCGCTGGCACGATTTGGTACCAAGGTAACGATCATAGATCGAAACACTCGCATCTTGGGTGCTATTGATCCCGATGTTAGCCAGTATCTCATCGATGTATTCAATGATATGGGTATTGAAATGATTACCGGTGCAAATGCGACGGTGTGTTCGAAAGACAGCGATGGGAAAGTGTGCTTAGACATCGAGCAAGGTGAAGGTAACAAAAGCAAGTTGATCGTTGATGAGCTGTTCGTTGCTATCGGTAGGGTGCCGAACTTGAGTGGCTTGAATTTAGAAGCCGCTGGTATTGAATACACGCGTCATGGCATTACGGTGAACGATAAGATGGAGTCTAACGTTGCGCACATATGCGCGGTGGGTGATGTTGCATCCAGAGCAAAGTTCAGTCATGTGGCTAACTACCAAGCTGAACGAGTGGTTCGAAATATGCTGATTGGTCAAAACAACACGATGGATCTAACCGCGTTACCATGGGCAATTTTTAGTGATCCTGAAATCGGTCATGTTGGAATGAGTGAAGCGCAAGCGAAAGAGCAATATGAAGGCGTGCAAACTTTTCAAGTCGATGCGGCAACGGATCGTTTTATTACCGATAGTAAAACGGGTGGTTTTTTAAAGATCGTTATGGATTCTGAAAATCGCCTATTAGGCGCCACTGGTGTAGGTGCGCATGCTGGTGAGTGGGTTCAATGTTTAACCCTTGCGGTGAAGCTAGGTCTCAAAGCGGAAGACATTGCCGATACGATTTTTGCATACCCTACTTATGCAGAAATTGTGAAGAAATCATGTTCTCGTTTTTTGCGAACGAAATTGTAAAGACTCACTAATATCAGCTACATCAGCCTGAGAAACAGTTAAAACTGCCCCAGTTGAGTGGGGCTAAACGACTCAGTTGAAGCTCCAAAGCCGCTGATTTCATCACATCGTCTCTCGGCGTTCTAAGTTTTTGCGTTGACGCTCTATCCGATCACAGAGCACATCGATGTAGATGTCGATGTGATCGGACAAACGCTTAGGCCGTTTTGTAGTGCACCAGGTGCGTCGGTTCAACCGATTGATCTTGGCCCGAGCATTAGCAAAGGAATGATTGATGGTGAACAACGGATCGAATCGGGTTTTCTTTAATTCGCCTTGGCCGACCACGCATCCTCTGTCACTGATGTGGATGCTATGAGTGGCTTTGGGAAAATACTGTTTGATCAGCACGGGATAGTGCTTATGCCCATCGGTTTTGAAGTGAACATCTTCAGGCAATACCTCTTGTAGCTCTTCAAATAGCGATTTTCTTGCCTGAACGCTCTCATCGGCCCGCTTGCCATAGCGTTCTCTGGACACCGCGGCTAATCGTCCAAAAGCAGGAATTGAGGCGACTCGGAAACCTAAGGGAATTCTGACTTCATCGATTACTGCAACGGGCACAGTAAGGGGTTTACAGTTCGTGTGTTCAAACGTCAGTAGATCATCGAACTGCACCTGTTTAATCGGCCCATGTTCATCGATATACGCTTGAAGTTTTCTTTGATTGTTCTTACGAGAGCGCGCGGCTAACCATATAAGGCGCGAGGCGATGGTTTTTATGTTGACACTGACCAATTCAGCGATGTCCCGTGGGCACATATTGCTGGACAAGCAAACGCGCACGGTTTCATTGATGCGACGTCGCTTTTGACGGTAAGTATCGGTGAAGGTGGCGTTGGAAAATTTCTTACCGCACGCCTTACAACGAATGCGTTGAATGAATTTTGAATCGTCGGCGCGGTGATAAAAACCGTCA
>CALHNS010000019.1 GCA_938035125.1 uncultured Granulosicoccaceae bacterium
GGTAATCTGGAATGCCGTCACCGTCTGTGTCACCAGCGCCTTCATCAGCATCTGGGATGCCATCACCATCAGCATCATCATCAAGATAATCTGGCGTGCCATCACCGTCGGTGTCATCAGCGCCTTCTGCAGCATCACCAACGCCGTCACCGTCAGAGTCGGTATCTAAGTTATCGGGGATACCATCACCGTCTGTGTCCCCTGTGCCTTCGTCCGCATCAGGAATGCCATCGCCATCGGCATCTGCATCTTGGCTGTCTGGGATTCCATCGCCATCGGTATCGCCTGCACCTTCTTCACTATCAGGAATGCCGTCGTTATCTGAATCATCGTCTAAGTAATCCGGAATGCCATCACCGTCCGCATCGCCTGCACCCTCTTCACCATCAGGGATGCCGTCGTTATCCGAATCATCGTCTAGATTATCGGGAATGCCATCGCCGTCAGAATCACCCGTGCCCTCGTCCGCATCAGGAATGCCATCGCCATCCGAATCTGCATCTTGGCTGTCTGGGATGCCATCGCCATCGGTATCGCCTATACCTTCTTCACTATCGGGTATACCGTCATTGTCCGAATCATCGTCTAAGTAATCCGGGATGCCATCGCCGTCCGCATCGCCTGCACCTTCTTCGCTATCAGGGATGCCATCGTTATCAGAGTCTTCATCTAAGTTATCTGGAATGCCGTCTCCATCCGCATCGCCAGTACCTTCTTCGCTATCAGGGATGCCGTCACCGTCGGAGTCTTCATCTAAATAATCTGGAATGCCGTCACCGTCTGTGTCCCCTGCGCCTTCGTCAGCATCGGGAATGCCATCGCCGTCTGAATCGGTATCCAAGTTATCAGGGATGCCATCACCGTCTGCGTCCCCTGTGCCCTCTACATCATCAGGGATACCATCGCCATCAGAGTCTGTATCTAAGTTATCTGGGATTCCATCGCCATCGGTATCGCCTGCACCTTCTTCGCTATCGGGGATGCCGTCGTTGTCCGAATCATCATCTAGGTTATCTGGAATACCATCGCCGTCTGCATCACCTGCACCTTCTTCACTATCAGGGATGCCATCGTTATCGGAGTCTTCGTCTAAGAAATCTGGAATGCCGTCGCCGTCGGTATCACCGGTGCCTTCGTCCGCATCGGGAATGCCGTCGCCGTCTGAATCGGTATCCAAGTTATCGGGTATGCCATCACCGTCTGCGTCCCCTGTGCCTTCTTCACTGTCCGGGATTCCGTCGTTGTCAGAATCGGTGTCTAAGTAATCAGGGATACCATCAAGATCTGCATCGGCTGCACCTTCGTCCGCATCAGGAATACCATCGCCGTCTGAATCTTCGTCTAAGTAATCAGGGATACCATCAAGATCTGCATCGGCTGCACCTTCGTCCGCATCGGGAATACCATCGCCGTCGGAGTCTTCGTCTAAGTAATCGGGAATGCCGTCGCCGTCGGTATCACCTGCGCCTTCGTCGGCATCGGGAATGCCGTCGTTATCCGAATCGGTATCTAAGTTATCAGGGATACCATCGCCGTCTGAATCTGCGGTTCCTTCTTCGCTATCTGGGATGCCGTCGTTGTCTGAATCAGTATCTTGGCTATCCGGGATGCCATCGCCGTCGGTATCACCGGCACCTTCTTCACTATCCGGGATGCCGTCGTTGTCTGAATCAGTATCTTGGCTATCTGGGATGCCATCGCCATCTGCATCGCCTGCACCTTCTTCACTGTCAGGGATGCCGTCGCCATCGGAGTCCTCGTCTAAGTAATCTGGGATGCCATCGCCGTCGGTATCACCGGCACCTTCTTCACTGTCAGGGATGCCGTCGTTGTCCGAATCATCGTCTAGGTTATCTGGAATGCCGTCTCCATCGGCATCGCCTGTACCTTCTTCACTATCGGGGATGCCGTCGTTATCTGAGTCTTCATCTAAGTAATCAGGAATACCATCGCCATCAGTATCACCGGCACCTTCTTCACTGTCAGGGATGCCGTCGTTGTCTGAATCATCGTCTAGGTTATCTGGAATGCCATCGCCATCGGCATCACCTGCACCTTCTTCACTATCGGGAATGCCGTCGTTATCGGAATCGGTATCCAAGTTATCCGGAATGCCATCACCGTCTGCATCGCCAGTTCCTTCATCCGCATCGGGGATTCCGTCGTTGTCTGAATCGGTATCTAAATAATCAGGAATGCCATCAAGATCTGCATCAGCCGTACCTTCGTCCGCATCGGGAATGCCGTCGTTATCGGAATCGGTATCCAAGTTATCCGGAATGCCATCACCGTCTGCGTCCCCTGTACCTTCGTCCATATCGGGAATGCCGTCGTTATCCGAATCTGTGTCTAAGTTATCAGGAATGCCATCACCGTCTGCGTCTCCTGTGCCTTCTTCACTATCGGGAATGCCGTCACCATCGGAATCGGTATCTAAATAATCAGGAATGCCGTCACCATCGGTATCACCATCGCCTTCTTCCGTATCGGGAATACCATCACCGTCTGCATCATCATCTAAATAATCAGGAATGCCATCACCGTCTGCATCATCTGTACCTTCATCTGCATCTGGGATGCCGTCACCGTCTGAGTCTGTGTCCAGAGAGTCGGGGATACCGTCTCCGTCCGAATCAGCGCTACCCTCGACAGTGTCAGGAATCCCATCATTGTCATCATCAGGGTCTGTCGAATCAGGTATTCCGTCTGCGTCAGTATCAAGTTCTAACGTTACGTTAAAGTTATCGAGTGTATCGAGTGTATCTGTTGTTGCGCTGAAACCGTCATCATCAACTGCAGTTATACGCACGCCTACTGGAAAGGTTCCCACATTGTCTGATACATAGGTAAGAGCACTTACATCCCAGCTCGAAATGTCCACCAACTCACTACCTGCAGCTGACGTGAACGTATTGACTCCATCGCTGATTGTATCTCCAGCAACCACTGTCAGCTCTGTCAATACCGTTTCTGATCCATCAGTATCTGTCAATGTCGTGCTAATCGCGGTTGAGATATCCACCGGAACGCGTTGAATGCCGCTTTGATCAGCTGTCGTTACAGCGGCACCATCGACCACTCTTTCCACATCGATGCTGACCTCATCAAGCTGATCTTCGAAGGTGATTTCCAAATCGACGTTTTCACCGGAAAAATGCTCGTTAGGAATAAATTCCAGCGTCTCGATGTCTTCCACTGCCACTGAAACGATGCCGGTAACCGGATCCTCAATACCTGAAGACAATTCGCCATTCTCAACAGCACCAGCGAAAAGAATGGGCTGAGGCCCTGACCACTGAGCGGCGAGGGTGAATAGATAGCGGGCAAGGTTATGTCCTGTGCCGTCGATGGTTGGAGCTGTGATAATCAGACCTTCGCTACCGTCTGACAATGTCCCCCTATCGAACTTCAGGACTGCGCTAAATTCGTCTAAAAAATCAGCAGCAGCAGAGTGATTAGACACAGCCGAAGGATGGTCAAACAAAGGGGTTCCAAATGGTACGTTACGCCAAGAAATCAAATCAGGATCTGATGATCGCATGGTTATAAATGAGCCGGACGTAGTTTCATTAATTAGATCGATAATGAAGGTTGCCGAACCTGAATTCTCGTTGGTATCACTGCGACCATTGGCGTTGGTCATGAAAAGTGTGGCGCTGCCTGTCTCGGCGGCTAACGGTACAGCCAATTCGAAAGTGTTGGCATTTGAGGGATCGTCAATGTAACGCTCCGATACCGCAGTCGTCCCTACGTTCGCCGCAGCTGAGCCGATGGTAAGGCGGGTATAGCTGTTTGCAGAATACTGATCTGAATATATGGCTGCATAGGCTGCCGGTCGGGTAATCGTCAACACATCGCCTGCAAGTTCAAATGTGAAATCAGGAAGTACATCTGCATCGGCTATTACATCACCTATAATATTAGCGCCACTGGACAGTAAAGATACACCCGAAGTTAAGTCGTAATCTGTGAAAGCAAAACTGCTACCGTCATTCTCGCCAGCACCATCGTGACTATAAATGACACCGCTGGCTAAATTAGTTGCCGAATCGACCACAATATAACCTGCGCTTTTGTCCTCCTCTTGGCCATCAGCACCCGTCGCGTTAGCGCCGGCCAGATAAATCACGGAGAAATCATGGCCAGCTTCTAGCGGTAGCGCAACACTGGTTTGATTCAGAGGACTTACCGCACTATTGGCCCCTAAATAATCTGAAGATGTGGCGCTGCTAGTCAAGTACTCAACGTGATACGCCTGATCAACTCGTGCTTGCGAATCCACTATTGATAATGTATTGCCTGCCAAGGATACAGTCCACTCGGAAGCACCGTCACTTGTGTCACCAATCGGAGCACCACTGGCAGAACCTGATCCTAGAGGTACATCGACGAAAGCGTAGTTGTCGCCTCCTACAAATTGAGTGATTACATGCGCGATATGGCCAGAGTAAGTCATATTTACAACGTCTACCACGACGCTGCCTCGTTGAAATTCTTCATTTTGACTTAATGTAGAACCTGCAACCCCAACACGATCACCACCCATGGATGTGATACGCACAAAGCGTGCGTCTGCAGGTACCGTGAATGTGGTTGCAGCGGTGCCAGCTGCCGCAGGCCGGTATCCGACCTCACTACCAATGAAATCCAGCTGCGTCCCTCCGCTTAATAAAGCGGGGTCCAGAACCAGACCCAGAGGAATACTGGTATCTTCTGTGGTAAAGAGCGTTGGATTGGTAACGGTAACCGCATCCGCCAACGCCTGTGTGCTTGCTAGCGCCATGATTGTTCCGAACACAGGACGTGCGACAGAACCAGCTAGTTGAAAATTTGTTCGAGAAATTATGGATTTCTTTTTACTCATCGACACAGCGTAGGCCACTGCGTTTTTCTTGAACTTAAGTAATTCTTGGTATTTTTCGTTCCTAGACTTTGCTGACACAGCCAGCTCACTGGCTCGAGAAGGTGAACGAACTGTGAATAAGCTGCGCACCGCAGCGAACCGGTTTCGGTTTCTTCTGCTTCGGTTAGCAAGTCGCTGCATTAATCGTTGGTGTCTTCTAAATTTCATAGTTCGCTTAGCTCTGCGTTTTCATCGCTGTAAACAAACACTGCTTAGGCATCAAATTTAGGCCTTACAACGCAGTTCGTTTCGCAATGTCAATTGGAGAAGTACAGTTTCGGCTCTGTACTACGTTCAAAGTACTGAAATCAATTCTGGCAAGTACAAAGAACGACAGCCGGAGTTGATCAAATTCAAAACTCTTTAACGTTCTCGAATATTGGCCATATGACCTCACCAAATTTTCGAAACACTTCTAATAAACAATCCTCACCGCCGGTAGCGACTCATTTCGCATATGCTTAAAATGGCTGGCAAGTTTGACCAACCCCAAAATGATAAGTGGGTCACTTTATCGATCACTATCAGCCAAATAACCGCGTGTTAAGAATTGCCTTTGGCGACTAAGTACTGCGCAAACGCTGGTTTTACGCCGTGCCAAGAGGCATCTAGAGGCAAACCCATTGCCACAACAATTTACATTCAGGGGTCAATTTCATCGTTCGGCGCTGCGCCTAAAACACATACATCCGATGGATCGGCGGCTTTTTAATTGGTGTAGTGATGATTAGCGGTGCGGGCTTCAAAATTGCATTACTCATCCAAACCCTACTTAGTGTTTTTTAGGGGAATCAGCGATGCCAATGGCCGAAATTTGGCGTAAAAATCCTTTACTCGTGATACCCAACATTCAACCTTAAATGAAAAGTACATCCATCCTATTTGCGTTGGTATTACTTGCCCAAGTAGCCACCGCTCAAAAAGATCCGCAGGTTTTGCATGCTTCAACAGAGCAGGGAATGTTTGCGCTTTCGCTTCAGCCCAGTAACGGTGAACCCGTGATCGGTGAGTATCACAGCTGGGTGGTTCACCTTAGAGATAAAAATAATATTGAAGTAGATAATGCAGAATTTCTTATTGATGGGGGTATGGCTGAACACGGCCATGGCTTACCCACTCAGCCAAGGGTGACACGCTATCTTGGTGATGGAAAATACTTGATTGAAGGCTTGTTGTTTAACATGGCAGGCAGCTGGACTCTAGCCATAACTGTAAGACATAACCATGTCATCGACAGCACCCTATTTAACATGACAATAAATCATTAATGATTCGCATCATCGGTTTACTCCTTGTACTAATTAGCCAGGTCGCGATCGCGTCTGACACCTTATGGAGTGAAACCGAACTTCGCATTATAGAATCATTATCGATAAACCAAATCCCTAAGCGCCCTATTAGTCCTTCCAACCAGTTTGCTAATAACGCTTTAGCTCAAGAGCTAGGGAAAAAGCTATTTTTTGATACTCAATTTAGTGGTAATAAGCAGCTCTCTTGTGCATCCTGCCACCAACCCGATAAATTTTTCACCGACGGGCTACCTTTAGCACGGGGGCTTCATGCCACGGGTCGTAATACCCCTACTGTTGTAGGAAGCGCATGGCAACGATGGTTTTATTGGGACGGACGAAAAGATTCCCTGTGGTCGCAAGCATTGATACCTTTTGAAGCACCCAATGAAATGGGAGGCAACCGAGTATCAGTTGTGAATACCATTTTCTCAGATAAGCAATACCGAGAAACCTACGAAAACCTTTTTGGCCCTTTTCCTAAAACGCTTAAGCATGCCGAGTTAACCTTGGAGGCAGGCCCAATAGGAACCAAAGTAATGCAATCGCGTTGGAAAAAGCTGAATAAAGAAACGCAAGAATCCATTGACCGTGTTTACGTCAACATTGGTAAATCGCTTGCTGCATATCAAAGAACGTTGAGCTATCAAGCCACATCGTTTGATCATTACGCAGCGCAGCTAAAAGAAAACAACAATTCGAATAAAAAGTTAAAGAAAAACGCAATTAAATCTTTATTAACAGACGATCAAATTGCAGGCTTGAAACTGTTCATCAACCCTGAAAAAACATCATGCTTACAATGCCACAACAGCGCCCTATTCACTAATCGGGGTTTTCACAATGTGGGCTCGGGAACATTCAGCGGCGCATCACTCGATTTTGGGCGCATGCTGGGGTTGCAGGCTGTTTTATTAGATGAATTCAACTGTTTAGGACCATACAGTGATGCTAATCCAAGTGAATGCACATCGCTTAATTACTTGAATAGGCGACAACATATACCGTTAAAAGGTGCTTTTAAAACGCCAGGGCTTCGAAACTTACGCAGCACTTCCCCATACTTTCACGATGGTCGTTTTAAGTCGTTGGAGGAAGTCGTTAATTTTTACAACAATCCACCAACCGACAATGGACCTCACGAATTATCACCACTGGGTTTAACGCGAGAAGAAGTTTCTCAGCTGGTGCATTTTCTAGATTCTCTGAATTAGCCTTAGCCCTTACACACACGAGCAATCAAAGCAGATTACTCATGTAGTCCTGTTAACTCTCTGCCAGTGAACTAGTAATTAACTAATTACATTGAACCAATAAATGGCTGTATATCTTGCTTAACGATGGATGGCCCTTGTATCGATACATCCAGTGTATTAAGCCCCGTTCTTTCGAAGAAGGTCACCACGACATCGTGAGCACCGGCACTGAGATTGAGCGCTCCTTGCTTCTCTTTTGCCCCATGTAAACCATCATTGTCGACCACTAAGTTGCCATTGATAAACAACTGGCTACCATCATCAGATTTAGTGAAGAATGTATAGGCACCTGCATCAGTAATATTTAGCGATGCACTGAATCGATAAGCAAAGTTATCTTCCCGCTGTGCAGTCGCTAAACTAAAGTCGGTTTGATTACCTGTTGCCACTGGCGTTAAGCTATCAAAATCAGGCAAATTAGCCCAAACACCCTCATAGTATTCGTATGCAACAAGATCCGTCGTAGAATTCGGCGGTTGTTGTACTGGAGGCGGCGTTACCGTTGAAGGTGATTGATTTAAAAATGCTTGCACAGGCTGCTTGGCCATTGTTGGCCCTTGTATCTGTACATCCAGATTATTAAGCCCTGTTCGTTCAAAGAACGTCACCACTATGTCATGTGTGCCCGCATTGAGGTTAACCACACCTTGGCGTTCTCGCGCTCCGTGCAAACCATCGTTATCAACCACTAACGCACCATCGATGAACAACTGACTACCATCATCAGATTTTGTAAAGAAAGTATAAGCACCTGCATCGGTTATATTCAGCGATGCACTAAATCGATACGCAAAGTTATCCGCGCGTTGTGCTGTAGCTAAACTAAAATCGTCTTGATTGCCTGTTGCCACAGGCGTTAAGCTGTCAAAATCAGGCAATTTTGACCAGATACCTTCGTAGTATTCGTAAGCAACCGCACCTACAGTTGGTTCTGGTGGTTGTACCTGCGCAGGTGGTGTAACCAAATCAGGCTGAAGCACAAGAAAGGCATGCACATCTTGCTTGGCAAGTAAAGGCCCTTGCATTTGCACATTCAGTGTATTTAAGCCTAATCGCTCAAAATAGGTTACCTTAATTTCGTGCACACCAGCGGTAAGGTTGATCACCCCTTGTTTCTCAATTGCTCCGTGTAAGCCGTTGTTATCTACCACTAGGTTGCCATTGACAAAAAGCTGGCTTCCATCATCGGATCGGGTAAAAAAGGTGTAATCACCTGCAACAGCAATTTCTAATGATGCAGTGAACCGATAAGCAAAGTTATCTTCTTGTTGAGCTGCAGCTAAACTGAAATCGTCCTGATAGCCTGTGGACACCGGGGGTAGGTTGTCAAAATTTGGCAAGGCAGCCCACATACCTTCAAAATATTCATAAGCAACGAGGCCCGCAGGTGGTTGTGGTTGTGGTTGTGGTTGTGGTTGGGTTTGGGTCTGCGGTTGAGGCTGCGCAGGTGGCATTGCCGAACCTTGCGAAGGCTCAGGTTGGGTTACTGAGCCATCCGCACCTTGATTGTTAGTTTGAACTAAGAACGTTTGCACATTTTGCTTAGCTATCGATGGCCCTTCCATTGTCACATTTAGGGTGTTACCCCCTGCTCTTTCAAAATAGGTCACCACAATTTCATGGGTGCCAGCGTTAAGATTTATAGAGCCTTGTTTTTCTGTAATTGCGTGCAAGCCGTCATTGTTAACGACTAAGTCACCATCAATGAACAACTGACTGCCATCATCGGATTGAGTGAAGAAGGTATAAGCACCGGCATCAGTTATTTCCAATTCGGCTGTAAATTTAAACGCAAAATTATCAGCACGTTGAGCAGTCGATAAGCTGAAGTCTGTTTGATTACCAAAAGCCACTGGTGTCAAGTTGTCAAAATTCGGCAGCTTGGTCCATACGCCTTCGAAATATTCATATGACACACCGCTGAGCATCTCTTGCGCAGCCCCAATGTCGACAGGTTCTTGTGCGCTTAAATCGCCCACTTCTGCAACAACTGGGTTGATCATAAGCGTTGAACCTTCCGAAGGAACTCCATCAGCATTTAACCCAAAAACCCAATAATTTCCAGGGATAAGCACATTAGCGTTCGATGGCAATTGCACGTCATAATTGCCCGGACTGGTTTCAAAAAAGTCTAATGGGATGTAACGTTGATCGGTTGTGTGATGATGTGTTAGCGCAACTAAGCGAACCATCGAGAACGATCCCATTCCTGGGGTTGCAACAAGGCTAAGCGTATCTCCAGCAATAGCGTTCGTTGGGCCACTGCTAATTTGCGGCCGTGTAGCGGGCGTTCCATCCTCATTAAATAAATAAGGTGGTTCAAATATTTCACCATTTTGTTGGTTAATATTGCAGTCACCACACAATCCGCCACCCATCGCTGCAACCCGGCCGTCTTTTAGCAGTAGTGCGGTTGAGTGATAGTTGCGTGGCACCCGATGAGGAGCAAGCTCTTCCCATTGTCCTGTGGCTGGGTCCCAAAGTTCAGGAATTAACTGTGTGCCCACATCAGAAAATTGTCTTCCACTGCTGTTACCACCAATAACCAACACTTTGCCATTGGGTAAAACGACAGAATTCTGCATTGCACGCGGGTAGGTCATCGATTCTATTGGTGTAATAACCGGCGCGCTACCATTTAAATCGATAGTCATAGCCGTATTCACTGCTGGCTCGCCCCCACCAGCAATAAGCATTTTGCCAATGTCGTACATCACCGTTGTGTTGTACAAACGTGAGCTATGGTTCTCTTCTCGCTTACCGTAGTGGGTAATAACCGAATCGTTGTTGTACAAATCGAGGCTAAACAGCTCACTGGTGGGCCCAGGATGAAACAAGGTTCCATCAGGTGCTACGTTTAACGCAGGAAACCACCAACGACTAGCCTCAGAGGTCGTATCATCATTTCTAACCGATTCCAAGTTCGCTTCAGGCATAAGCTCCCAGCCTTCATCTTGGGTCCAAAGCTCTGATACACCGGTGGTTCTTGAACCTAACGCGGTAAATACTTGGCCGCTGGGCAAGGTGGTGGACTGCGGATACCAACGCGGCTCGTTTAGCGGATCGGATAAATTCCAACTGTTACCATCAAAGATGCTGTTGGTTGTGATGGTTCGACCACCACCTGGCGTGAACACACTTCCGTCAGCCAACATAGCAACACCTGCGCAAAAATTATTATGATTCTCATTTGGCATGTCGGTGAAGGTTTCTGTCACCGGATCAAAAATAGAACCAAAGGTGTAATTACGCGTGCCACCAAAGTCATCAGCGAACGAAGCTGACCAGGTTAGCACTCGGCCATCGGGCAAGTTCGCAGCGCCGGTGGCAATCTCAGGCCAATCGATTAAATCATTCCAACGCCCAAGATTTATGTTTTCAGTGATAGGGTGAGCTGCGCCAAGTTCTGGGGGAATTTCAAATGCGGGTTCACCCTTGGCAAGCTCTTTAGCCAGTTCATCACCTTCTAACGTATCCAGAAAGGCCAGATATTCTTCCAGTTCGGTATCGCTACTAGAGCCGTTGAGCTGATCGCCTTCACCTTCGTTCTCAGTATTCGATTCAGCGCCGCCTTCAACACCTGCAATAAGTTCAGAATTATCGGGTAAGCCAACCACGCTACCACCATCGCACGCGGTTAGCGCTATGGCCATCAGTGAATACGCAAGAACAGTTCTTATCTGCATTTGAAAAACCTGAATTATCGTTGCTTGTCAGCGGTTCCATGCCACAGGCACTCTATGAGACCTATCGGCATTTCCGTGAATTTCCTAAACAGAGTTAATAACGTGACTGCACTCTCAAATTTTTTGCTGTGATTCTTGATTAGCGTGCAAAAAAAAGGGCATCGTTTTTATTTAAACGATGCCCTTTTAATATGGTTGTTAACCCAGTGCTGAGCACTATTCAGCGCAGGTTATTCGCTTTACTTTGTATACTCGAATGTTTTCAATTTTCTTGTTCTACTTCTGCAAATCATGATCAAGGCTAAACCCACCATTATGATCAACGCTGGATCAATCGAGCCCGATCTGGATGAACCTGCAACACGGCATCCACTGCTTGACGTACCCAGTGCCAACGAATCTTCAGGCAATACCTGTCCAAGTTGATCAGCTCCGCCGTCAAGATGATCAGCTATTCCATTGTTATCGCTATCTTCAAATTGAATGGGCGCGATACCAAACCCGTCGTCTAAGCCGTCGTTGTTGTTATCAACAAAATCATCCACCACGCCATCAGCGTTATCATCAAACGCAATACCACCGGCTTCGATTAAATCTCCGGTGTTGTCGTTATCGCTGTCGATATCTAAACGATTAGGGAATCCATCCCCATCTAAATCTTCGTTTTGAAGTGGCAAAATAGCAATGCCATCGTCTAGGCCATCGTTATTGGAATCTAGAAAATCATCAATACGACCATCACCATCAGTGTCTATGCCACCCGATTCAACGAGATCGGTAATACCATCATTATCGCTGTCTAGATCAAGATAATCGGGAATACGATCCCCATCAGAATTCATATTGGTTTCAACAGAGTCGAGAACACCATCGTTATCACTGTCTAGATCGATATAGTCAGGCACGCCATCCTCGTCTGAATCGATATCGTTTTCTACTGCGAGAGACGTTTCATCCTGATCCAGAATTCCATCATTATCGCTATCAATATCCAAGTAATTCGCAAGACCATCTCCATCGCTGTCGATATTGCCTTCAACCGCATCAAGAACGCCATCGCCATCACTGTCCACATCCAAATAGTCGGGAACACCTCTTGAATCAGAATCAGCGGTGCCTTCCACTGAATCAGGAATGCCATCGTTATCCGCATCTGAATCTAGGTAATCAGGAATACCATCCAGATCAGCATCACCTGCACCCTCCAGCGAATCGTCAATACCGTCGTTATCAGAGTCATTGTCTAAAAAATCAGGGATTCCATCAAAATCAAAATCTGCCGCCCCTTCAATCAAATTAGGGATGCCATCATTATCTGAATCAAAATCAGAGAAATTTTCATCAACATCAGAACTAGAGCCTTCACTGTTCTCATCGTTTTCTAAAACATCACCACTGTCTGGTTCTAGTTGCACTTCTGCTTCCACTTCTGCTTCCACTTCTGCTTGCACTTCTGCTTCCACTTCTGCTTCCACTGGAGCGACAACATCAGTCACAGAGACAGCTCCAAGATCATCAGGCGCTGTATCAATATCAACGGTCGAAATCAGCGAAATTTGCTCCTCTCTATCCACCACGACTTGAGAAACAAACGTCATTCGATCTCCGTGAATTGAATCATTTTCAGGAGATGCAAGATACGTATTAGTAACACCGTCTGGCAAATATTCATCCGCTCTATGATTCCCAGTTGAAACCAACACGGTGCCTGCTGGTAAATCACTTCCCGCGTAAGGGCCGCCGAAAAAAGTGGATCTTGCTTCCAGTGGAACTATCAACCAAGGGTTTTCTCCAGCATTTAATAAGGTCTTTGTCGAGTCTTTAGTAATCAATCGAACAGCGTTGACGTTATCAATGCCAATCAAATGAGGATCGGTGTGCCAAACAACTCCTGGTGTATCGCATCGAAAATTTTGCAACGTATTCCAATTACCTTCGTATCGATTGCTTGCAGCATTAAAATCTACAACTCCATCACCATTGCCATCTAAAGGATCCACATTAGATTGATCAACTGATGCGTATTCAATTTGCCATTCGGATGCCTCCATGCCACCTAAAAAACGAACGAACGCATAGCCACCCTCAACGTGCCCGATGTTGCTCCGATCAGTAATTTTCTGGGTTGAATTATCAAAGGTTGTGCACTGCATTGGATTATTCCATGCCACACTACCCGTATTGAGTAGGTAATTAAAGTAGGCATAACCCTCACCCGCTTCCACCATGCCATCACCTGAATGGTTTGCAGTGATATACGGATCGTAACCCCATTGATTGTTGGCATCATAACGGGATATAGCTCGGTGGTTAAACTCAGCACCCGTGCGTAATGTTAAAGGCAAGGGGCCTGAGCAATTGTTGTGAGTTGGCTCTTGCGCCGCACCGTAATTTGATACGCCTTGCGTATCGATAGAGTCAAAATTATTAAAACATTGGGTAATACTTATAGCCCCAACACCGGGTTGCTCGTTCTCTCGGTTCACTTCAGAAAATGGAATGAAGAACAGTATTTGCTGTGCCATCGTAAAAAATGGCCCTTCTGTTAACGATTGACCACCTGCGCTTTGTGTTGGGTATCGAGTAACCGCGGTGTCAGTGTTTTCTACTAAAAATGTATAGCCATTTACTGGGTCACCACTAAACGTGCAACGGCCAGAGTCTGACACCTTTTGCTCTACAGGCTTGTTAGGTAAAACAGTCTCACTACCAAAAACAGTATTATTCCATTCAAAAGTATTCGGTAAGCAATGCACAACTTCGGCTTCAATTGATAAAGCCGATAAACTATCACTGGCCGTGGCATTTAGATCGAAATCAAACGTAAACCGGTCGATTAGCTCAGATAAACCTCTGCCATAAGTGGATGCATCCGCAGCCAAATGGGCAGTTGTGTACACATAGAAACCAGATTCAACACCCCGCCCTGTTCCCATATCACGAGCACCTACAATTGCGTTGTATATAGGTTGTCTATCACCTATCAAATCCCAAGCAGGTGCTGTCGAAATTCGAAATACGTTTTCTCGCTGAGGATTGCTCGCTGTAATCACATTGCCATCAGCATCTAACCCAGAAACAGTAACGGATGTTGAAAAGGTTGATCCGTTTTTCGATTCTGGCGTTGGTGTGATATCAATAACTAACGACTCTAGATTGTCGTTGTGAATTGAACCTAAATTACAATATAGAGTTATAGATTCATCCGCATTTAAGATTACATTCGATAATGGCGCATCGCCACGTGCACTTTCAGAAGATGACAAACATTGTGATGGTATCGTTTTATATTCCAATACAGCACCTGCATTGGGGTGAATAGTATGCTCTACGACAATCGAAGTAATGGCAGAATTCTGAGCAGAAACATCCGAGAACTCAACGGAGTAATAATGCGATTGTGTATCGCTGGTTCGAATGCGATTATCGCTTCCCGAACAATCATCACCTGGCTCTGTACACAAGCCACTAACATTAAAAGGTTTCGTGCCAGTTACAATACCAGCTCCAAAACGCTCAATATTGATACTTTGAGCATGCACGCTTGCACTAAAAAAAATGAATACTACACATACAATCTTGCGGCGTAACCGCGCGCCGTGAATCCACGCGAAACGATTCATTTAAATCTTCTCTAGATCACACAGCCTTACGAAAAGACCGCTTAGAATTATATGCAACCGTTGACTAAGCAAAAAGCTTAGATATCAACGTTCCTCTGTTGCAATGCGACAAATTCCTTAACATTACGCTTAATTTGTTTTTTAAAATCTCATCCAACCCACAATACCTCGTATTGCAATCATCAAAGATTTACAAATTAAAATAGCTTGCCTCGATCAAGAGTAGCGGATATTTTTTCTGTACCTTTAACAATACCTAAGAATCCCTCTCCACAACATGATCATCATTGAGAGCAATAATAAGAGCGGTCAAAGTTGGGTCTACTGAATTAACGGTAGTGAGTTGATGTTACGGTGAAACCATCAGCCGACAATCAGCCGATAAACAGGATATTGTCGTGTTTTCAGGTAAAGCTTCCACTAAGTTAACAGTACCATCATTGTTACCGTCAGTATCTAAGTGATCATGAGTACTGTCACCGTCGGTATCATCATTCGACCGACGGTTGAGAAACTGACTTAAACATCGTCGTCAATAGCTTCGCCCAAATGAGAGGTAGAATTAAAACTCGGACGGTAAACTGCTTTTTATTTTCTGCACATGAGCTTCGATAAAATCTCGATCCTCATCACCAATAGATTCAAACGCGATTCGATAAGTGGGCTTATCACCATCGGCAATTTCAGGGGCATTGTTCGCTGATACCACACGCGCATCGGCAGTGACGGTGCGTTTTGATGGGAACAAGGTGATCTCCACAGTAATAAGTTCACCAGGTTGCATCAATGTTTCATGGGCAAACGCCAACCCAACAGAGGAAATGCTGCATTTGTGCGACGGCGCATCAATTCGAGATGAAGCCGATTGGGCTGCGGGCGCATCACCCGCTGCCGGCTTATCTTGCAAGCGAGTGATATGAATGCCAACAGCATCCTGCACACGATCCGCTCTACGCCGTTCATTGACTACCGCTGGGCCTGAGGTTTGTGACATTTTCGGGTCCGCTTAGTGTTGTGTGTTCATAGTGTAGTTGCCAATCAAAGCATGCGAGTTCGCTATACTGTAATTGGCAAGTCTCGGTAGCTCAGCTGGATAGAGCAGCCCCCTCCTAAGGGGCAGGTCGGGGGTTCGAATCCCTCCCGGGACGCCAATCTGGCGGCCCGCCCTCTGAAGCATACAACGTTCGCATACAACGTTTATGCCTATTCCAGTTTGTCAAACCCTTGATGGGTAATGGCTGTGGTGTCGTCCAAACGAGGATGCGAGGCTTTAAATTCTTCCGTTAAGTTGCTCGATTTATCCATCTCAAGTAACGTCTCTTTCAGTACGTGAATGGCTGCCAGCACATCGCCGGTATGGCCCGATTCGGAAATGGTGTGCATGTTTCGTGTAGGAAACCCCACCGATGTTGCCGCACAATCAATACTTGCTAACACACCCGCCATGCCATCGGTGCCGGTATCACGGCCACTAACATCCACCTGCATGGGAATATCATGGGCTTTTGCAGCCGTTTTAATTCTTGAATTCAATTGTTCGCTAACAATTGCACCCGTGGTTAAGGTAAATCCTTTGCCCATGGTTAGTGGTTGCATCTTCCTATCACCAATTCCAGGAGCTGCAACGTAATCGTGATTCACATCTACTGCGATTACAGCATCTGGTTGATGAACGCCGGCAATTACTCGGCTACCGAACCGCCCAATTTCTTCGTGCGAGGCAATAGCGAACATACAGCGAACGTTGTTCGTACCTCCAGCTTCTGCAATGAGGCGAGCAAGTTCTGCGGTGACAAAACAACCCAAACCGTTATCAAGGTAGGCGCCGTAAAAAGTGTCCGGGCTAAATCCTCGTTTTATTGGCCGATCAAGCAGCAGTGTGTCGCCAGGTTTTACCCCTAAACGTTTTATTTGATCCGCCTTGTTTTTCCCATGCACTTGAAGATCAAGATACAGCTGAGTGGGTCGAATGCCTTTGTCGCCTGTGCGCTGTGCAGGGTCAGAAAAGTGAATGGCCCCCATCGCCTCAACCGTACCGCCCGACAAAGAACGATAGCGGCCAGGGGTATCTGGGTCTTCACTAAACAACGTCACTTCATGGCCAATTAGCGTGCACGGTAGGAATGAATCGCTGTTGATCCACACTTTGCCATCGGAGCCAATGTTGCGCACTTGCATGCGAATTTTGTCGGCGTGACCGATTATCATCACAGAAAATTTTTCATCATCACCTGGGTGCGTATCCCAAACAACGCTTGCGTTGCCGGTATGTTGATGCATGGCCCAACTGCTTGGCATGAAAGATTCAAAGTACGGTTTCAACACACCCAGCGTCATCGCCGATTCCAAACCAACCGGGCTGGGCGCAGCAATAATGCGCTTCATCAAGTCAAATTGGGGTTCCGGCATGGATTGGGTCCAAACTGCATCGCTCACGTCAATGTTCTCCCAGAAAAATTAAGTTAATTTACGTAAATTTGTACGGGTAATTCTTAAGTATGTCGGCCACGGTAGCGGCCCACCGCGATACCGGACAGAATTAACACTAACGCAACCCAAGTGATAGCCGCAGGCCATTCATTAAGCATAAGCCACGCCCAAAAAACTGCAAACACCGGTATTAAATAACCCGCGTTTGACATAAAGATGGCACCGTTAATTTTCACGATTTCTGCGCGCAATAAATAAGCCGCCGCCGTTGGGCCAATAGCCAAAAATACAACCGCAAGCCAAGCATCTCTACCACCCGTTTGCTGCCAAGGCGGATGTAACCAAAACAGTAATGGAATGAGAAAACAGCAGCTCGTCAATAAGGACCCTAAGACGATGGCGAAAGTTCGCAAATGTGACAACCGCCGAATCAATAGGCTTGAAAAGGCATAACAAAAGGCCGCTAACAGAATTAGCATCATGCCAAAGGTAGAACCTGGATTTACCGCGGCATCGTGCCCTAGCAGCACCAGAACCCCAATAAAACCCAGTATTAACCCAAAAAACTTGTAGCGTGTGATTTTGTCGTCTGATGTCATGTAATGCGAAAGCACTAAGGTGGTAAACGGCGTTGTGGCGATGAGAATGGCCGTTGTGGCACTGTCTACACTCCGTTGACCAAGACCAATTAACGTAAACGGCACAGCACTGTTCAGTAACCCAATTCCAGTGAACAAAATCCAGCTGGTTTTGTCCCACGGAAGCCGAACTTTTCTAAAGGCGCAAATTATGAGAACCAGTACTGTGGCAAGGCTCACACGCCAAGCGGTGATGGCCAATGGTGAAAAATCGACCAAGGCGATGGTGTTGCATAAAAACGATGTGCCCCAGATCGCGCTTACGAGCATCAATCGGGCTATATCCCACGCATTAGGCGCTCTTATAACTGTCAAAATATTGCCTAGGGCTCATTGCAAGGTGATTAGTACCACACGGCAACAAGCCATCCGCAAGGCATAATATGATTCATTCAATAGTACGCAGAGCCGCCATGTTTCGTTCAATTAAATTATCCATGTGTCTTGCCGCCGTTTTTAGCCTTAGCGCTTGCGGCAGCAGCGACAGTGATTCAGGCGATGGAGGTATTGTTAACAATCCTTCTGTTTCTGGTGATTCGAACACACCTGCCGCACCTGTCATCGTGGATCAAGGCCCAGGCCCTATTTCCCCGCCAACGAACAACACACCACAGGCGCCCATTGATTCAGGCAATGCCCCTACTTCCAGCGCCAATTCAGATATCGTCGCCTCTTTAAGCCACGCAGGCACTTTGATAGCAACAGGCCCAGCCGCTGGTATTAATGATCCGCTGGTATCAAGCGAAGGCAGAAGCCGAGCCGCAGCCCTTCCTCAGCCGTTGGGCGTGATGATGGAAGCCGTTGAAAATCATTCAGGTGACACAGGCGTTAGCTGCAAAGAGCTCGGCGCCGAATTCGCCTCATGCAGCGTGTTGAATTTACACATTAAAGATGGCAATGGGGTTTTAACCAATAACAACTGGAAAATCTACTTCCATAGCATTCGCCGCGTGCTGCGGGTTGACAGCGATCAGTTTGACGTTGTGTTAGTCAACGGTGATTTGAATTACATCACCCCGGCGGCAAATTTCCAACCGTTCGCTGGCGATGTGGCCAGTATCAAATTAATCACCGAATTTAATTACTTGGTGGAAACTGATTTTATGCCGCGCTTTTGGTTGGTTCAAGAAGGTGGTGCGCCTGAACTTATCGCGAACACCGACAGCGAGACCGATGAGAACGCTTATGCGTTAGAAATTCGTGGGCTGAACGCCAAAGCATGGGACCAAGAGCCCAACCCTTTAGCAACATCAACCACCCGATTTAGTAAAAATCAACCCGTCTCTACAGAAGCTAACGCCTTAAGTGCGCAAGACATACAACGTCGTGTGATACCACAAGTAAGCTCTCTTACTACCAGCGCAGGCACGGTATCTATAGCCAACGGCTTAGACTTTTCTGGCGGTGACTTATCAACCAATTCTGTTGCGGCTGTTCATGCACGGGCTGCCCAATTTTCAAGTAGCGCAAGAGGCACGCCGGTATCAACCACACTGAACCCTAATCTTGCAGCGAACACTTACACGCTAAACATTAACGCCTCTGGAATTGCCATAACCGGTCAATCAGATGCCGATTTATTCTACGGTGCACAAACCGTGTTAAGCCTAGTGCAACCCGGTGTTGGCACCTTACCGTATGTTTCTATCACCGATTCTCCACGCTTTGACTTTCGCGGTATGCACATCGACGTTGCCAGAAACTTTCATTCGTTGGATACGTTAAAGAAACTGGTTGACCAGATGGCCGCTTATAAGATGAATAAGCTGCACATGCATCTATCAGACGATGAAGGTTGGCGCTTAGAAATACCTGGCTTACCTGAACTGACACAAGTGGCTGCTCAGCGTCAATTCCAGCTTGATGCCGAAGGTAACGTGACAGAGCGCTTTAGTCTAATGCCTCAGTTAGGTTCAGGCCCAAGCACCAACAACCAAGGCACAGGCTTTTACACTCGCGCACAGTTTATTGAATTACTAAACTACGCCCAAGCTCGCCATGTTGATGTTATCCCTGAAATCGATATGCCAGCTCACGCACGAGCTGCCGTGGTTGCGATGCGTGCACGCGCTGCAAACTTAGGTAACCCTAATGACATCAATGTGCGCATTGATGATCCTGAAGACACCTCAAGATACCTTACCGTGCAGCACTACGATGACGGCATCATCAACCCCTGTGTACCAGGCACCTATAACTTTTTGAACACTGTGGTTACTGAAGTGGTTGCAATGTACAACGACGCTGGCTTGCAGTTAGAAGTGTTTCATATGGGTGGTGATGAAGCGAAGAACGTTCTTGAAGGCATAGGTTTTGAGGATATAACCTCTGGCGGCACTGTGCCTTGGCAAGGTAACACCGACAAAAGCCTAACCGACTTCCCTTGGGAGCGATCTCCTGCTTGCGCAAACTTAATTGCAACGAATGCATCGGTTGCTGATCGCGGCGCGATTACCCCTTATTTCATTGAACGTGTTGCAGAAATTGTGGCTGATGCTGGCGTACCTGCCCTTTACGCTTATCAAGATATCTACCGTGAAGATTCTGCCAACGGCAACTATGAAGTTTCACCAGACGATTTAGCCACCACTCGTGCCGGGGTTGGTTTTTGGGAAATCATTTGGGATGGTGGTTTCAACACAGCTAATCTGTATTCCAACCTAGGGTTTGAAACGGTCATCGCTGTGCCCGATTATTTATACTTTGACTTCCCGTATGAAGTGGATCCAAAAGAGCGCGGCTTTTACTGGGCCACTCGTTTCACCGATACACACAAAGTATTCACTTTCGCACCCGAGAATTTACCGCAAAACGCAGAAACATCTGTTAATCGTGACGGCAGTGCTTGGTCGGCAACCGGTGATGTAGCTAACCAAGGGTTCATTGGTATGCAAGGCCAGCTTTGGAGTGAAACTGTGCGCACCCCTGAACAGTTTGACTACATGGTGTTCCCAAGATTGCTGGCTTTGGCCGAGCGCGCTTGGCACAAAGGCATTTGGGAAAACGATTACGAAGTGGGTGTTACCTACTCCGGCACCACAAATCGGGTGAACAAGAACGCTTTGAACGCAGACTTTGCAGGCTTCGCAGCGGCGCTGGGCACAAAAGAGCTACTTAAGTTAGACGCTGCGGGTATTCAATACCGTATTCCTGTACCGGGCACATCAGGTACTACAGCAAATGTTGCCTTCCCTGGCTTACCGATTGAATACAGCGTTAATGGATCCACTTTTATCACATCACAAAACGGCGTTATTGATGCATCCGCTACGGCTATCCGAGCACGATCGGCCGATGGTAGTCGAGCGGGAAGATCAACACTGATTACTCAGTAACGCACCGTTTCGCACCGATAAGTACTTACGCCGCCGGTGATAACCTTGCCAGCGGCTTTTCATCTATTGGCCAATGCACGATAGCGGCTACTAGCCCTAATGCTACGGCTGCCCACCACACACCGTCGTAACTACCGGTGTTTTCATAGATATAACCCCCTAACCAGATACCTGAAAAACTACCCAGTTGATGGCTTAGGAATACAATGCCAAACAAAGTGGCCATGTATTGAACGCCAAACACCTGGGCAATAATGCCTGTGGTTAAAGGCACAGTAGATAACCACAGTATTCCCATACACGCAGCAAACAATAACAAGGTGGTTTCTGTTTTTGGTGCTACTAACAATGCACTGATAACAATGGCACGCATCAAATAAATTACGCTTAAACCGCGCTTTTTACTAAAACGTTGCCCAACAAAACCTGCCCCAAATGACCCTGCGATGTTAAACAGCCCAATTAACATCAAAGACCAAGCACCAACGCTTGCTGGTAATTCTAGTGAGGCGATATACGGAGGGAAATGAACGGTGATAAAAGCAACGTGAAAACCACAAACAAAAAAACCTAATGTTAATAGCACATACCCCCGATGCGTTAAGGCTTCAGATAGCGCTTCTCCTAATGTTTGCTCAACCAAATGCACAGCGCCTTCCCCACCGGTTTTGGGTAACACCATAGCCAACGGAATTAAGCTTAAAACAATCACTGCCAATGCCACTAAAGCCGATGACCAACCCAGAGACTGGATAAACAATAACGCAATCGGTGAAAAAACGATTTGACCGGCAGAACCTGCTGCCGTACCCAATCCTAGAGTCATGGATCGTTTTTCTGGGCCCACCACTTTTACCATGGCAGCCATAGCAATCGAAAAGGCTGAAAACGCAATACCCGTACCGGCTAAAACACCGGCAAATAACACCATGGCGCTTGCAGAGCCTGCCACGGTCATACCGACAAGCCCTACGGCGTATACCAATGCCCCAGCAATAATGACAAGCCTTGCCCCGTAGCGATCAGCCAACGCACCCGCTACAGGCAAACTTAAACCCCAGAATAAATTTTGAATGGCCAAGGCCAACGCTAAGGCTTGCAACGACCAGCCCGCCTCTCCCATCGGCGCAACGAACAAACCCAATGTGGATCGCACACCGAACCCGATCAGAGAGATCAAGCTGCCAGCAATAAGAATAAACAGCGGGGTGCGCAATGAATAGCCAAACGGTGATGAATTAAGCGCCACAAGGGTTCGCCTTAAAATGCAAACAAGATTTTACAATCCTAACCCATCTAACGCGTGAGGCTCATCACAAAAGCGCCGCGAGTGCTATCGGGAAGCGCATCGATTTACCGATAAGAACCTAATCAATCCAGTCAGATTGTGAAGCTCATCTTTACGGACAACGCAAAAAAGCGACATTGAGGGTGTAAACGCATTGAACCAAAACCGATACCTTGGGTGTGGGTAACGGTTTACCCCTGACAAATGTGCCAATCCATAAAAATAATAAATGAGCACCTATATGCATCTAACAAAGACAACTGCAGCGGTTACCGCCCTACTCTGCATAGCACCGCTTGCGGTCAGCTACGCACAATCGAACACCGAGCTGTTCGCACCCGCCACCGCCAATCTAGCGTTTAATGATGGCAAAGGAGCCACGACCGGGATATTGGGTGGCATCGGTTATGAAGTTATCGGCGGCCACGCTATCGCTGAAGGCGATATGGTGTTGGGTCGAGTCGACGGTCGGGGTAATGTTCTAGGCAATACCAACCGTGGTTTAGGTCAATCTCGTTTGTTAGATCGATGGGACAACGGCATCATTGCTTATCAATTCAGTGCAGATATTACAGCGGATGAACGTGAATTGGCTGAACAGGCCGTGCAGCATTGGAACGACAACACCTCGATTAACATGGTGGCCATCACTGATGAGAATCAAGCAGAATTTGAAAACTACTTACTGTTTGAATCCAGCAACGGCTGTGCCTCTTACGTGGGCATGCGAGGTGGTGAACAACAATTGTGGATTTCTGCCAGTTGCGGGGTTGGCAGCATCATTCACGAAATCGGTCATGCCGTGGGCCTTTTCCACGAACATACCCGCGCCGATCGAGACAACTTTATCAGCGTGCAGTGGAACAACATTGTGCCAGGTAAAGAATTTAACTTTGACGTTTTAAACGCAAACGTTACTACGCTGGGCGAATACGACTACGGTTCGATCATGCATTACGGTGAACGTTTTTTCAGCACTAACAATGAAAGTACCATTACCGTTCTTGATGGTGTGTCTGAAATCGGTCAACGCATTGCTCTTAGTGAAGCCGATATTCAAAGCGTGAATGAGATGTACGCAACCGATTTAGCCCTACGGGTGAATGCCGGTAGCCCCAACGGATCTGGCGAATTAAACGCAGATATCAACGTCAGTAACCAAGGCGGATTGGGCGCGAACGGTTTATCGTTAGCCTTAACCCTCGGTGATGGCGGAACCTGGCTTGCCACATCAACCAACCCTGGTTGGGAATGTGCGGCTAACGGCCCAGTGCTGAACTGTGAGCGAGATACACTCGAAGCCAGCGTAACCAGCGTGTTTACCGTAGCCGCCCAAACAAATGGTACATCGGGTAGTTCACTATCAGTTGAATTAACATCCAACACGTTTGATACCGACTATGGCAACAATGGTCACAACGCAACCGTTACTCAGCCTGCGGCAAACGAACCCGAAGCGCAAGCTGCAACACCAGAAGAGACCGGTGGTGCGTTTAATCAACCTTCTGCCCAAGAGCTAGAAGAACAAACCGAAACCATTGACGAGCAACCAGAAACGGAAGCTACCAATGAAGCAACCAACCAACCGGTTGTTGAATCAGAGAACGGAACAGAGACGGACGCCGAAGGTGATACCGTAGCGCCTGTGGATACAGTACAACCAATAGCCGCACCTGATATCGCTCAATTGCCTGCTCAGCAATCGTCACAACCGATTGTTACTGAAGCTGAAACCACGGGCGTGACGAGCGAACCTGGCACGCCAGCCCAAGCCTTACCGGAGGTGGAGATTGCCGCGGCAACTCCTACCAGTAGCTCTGGCGGTGGTGCCTTCTCACCACTGGGTGGAGTTGCGTTGTTTTTGCTCACTTTTGTGGCACGTGTGAGACGAAAAATAGCTGGCTAATGTGCGGCTACTTGAGTAGAGCACAATGAACTTAGCGATAAAGAAGGGGCGGCACATGATTTTATGTGCCGCCCCTTTTTTGGCTTCAATAAAACAAAGCTCATTCTGACTTACAATGTCGTTCTATCCGATTGAATGGCCAGCCAATGAGTTCAGTTCCAGCCGCCGTACCCATGGTAGATTTGCGCCAGCAATACCATGATTTAAAAGATGGTATCGATGCATGCCTTGCCGATGTACTTGAGCAAACTCAATTCATCATGGGCAGTAATGTTCAAGCATTTGAAGCCGAATGTGCAAGCTATTTAAACGTTAAACACGCTATCGGTTGTGCTAACGGTACAGACGCTTTGCACTTGGCCATGCGTGCGCTTAAACTGGGCGAAGGTGATGAGGTCATCACCACACCGTTTACATTCATAGCCACCGCAGAAGCAATCGCTTACGTGGGCGCAACCCCTGTTTTTGTAGACATAGACCCGAACACCTACAACCTATCCGTTGAAAAAGTTCAGGCAGCCATTACCGCAAAAACCAAGGCCATCGTGCCGGTGCACATCTTTGGCACCCCTTGCGATATGGCGCCTTTACAAGCATTGGCACAAGAGCACAACCTTTTTATCATTGAAGATTGTGCGCAAAGTTTTGGTGCCTTAACCGATAACCGGCAAACCGGCACGGTAGGCCATATCGGTTGCTTTAGTTTCTTCCCCAGTAAAAACTTAGGTGCCTTTGGCGACGGTGGCATGGTTTGCACCAACGACGATGCCTTAGCGGCCGATTTAAACATGTATCGATCACACGGAAGTAAAGAGCGTTACATTCATTCAGTGGTGGGTTACAACAGCCGCTTAGATGAAATGCAGGCAGCCATACTGCGCCAAAAATTGCCACACATCGATCGCTACAATCAAGAACGCCGCCGTGTTGCTGCGCGCTACAATGAATTGTTAAGCGACTTACCTGTACAGCTTCCCTTATTAACCGCCCCTGAATCTGAAACCCCTTCGGTTCCCGTATTTCATCAGTACACCTTACTCACCGACCATCGAGAAAAGATCCAAGCGGCGTTAACAGCAGAACACATCGCCTGCGCTGTGTATTACCCCATTCCGTTGCATAAACAAGTGGCTATACAAAACGAAATGACATCACAGCCTTCTTGCCCTGTCTCAGAAAGCCACAGTGAACGCTGTCTTTCATTACCCATTTATCCAGAACTGGATGATGCAACCATTGTGCGTATTGCTGATACGGTTCGACGTGCTCTTTCCTAGTGTCTAACACAGCACCGATGAAAAAACGCCCACTCATCATGGTGTCTGCCGGAGAGGCCTCAGGCGATCAACACGCCGCTCATGCTCTCAAAGCGCTAACACAGCAAGGCGTACAATTCGATGCGTTTGGAATGGGCGCTAACGAATTAGAAAACGCTGGCATGGAAGTATGCGTTGACTGCCGTGAGTTGGCCGTAATTGGGTTAGTGGAAGTATTAAAAAATTTACCTGCGTTATACCAGCGCTTAT
Organism: uncultured Granulosicoccaceae bacterium; assembly: GCA_938035125.1. Classification (GTDB taxonomy): domain Bacteria; phylum Pseudomonadota; class Gammaproteobacteria; order Granulosicoccales; family Granulosicoccaceae; genus Granulosicoccus. The sequence continues at coordinate 25,881 of CALHNS010000019.1, forward strand.
TTCACTTAGTGGCGTTAATAAAAGCAAGGCAACCCGATTTAATCGTGTTGGTTGATTACCCCGAGTTCAATTTAAAACTTGCGTGGTGGGTACGTAAACTTAACATCCCCATTCTGTTTTACATCAGTCCGCAAGTATGGGCATGGCGCACCAATCGGGTTCATAAAATTGGTAAACGCATAGATCACATGGCGGTAATTTTTCCATTTGAAGTACCCTTTTATGAACAAGCAGGGATCCCTTGCACCTACGTTGGGCATCCCCTCATAGATTCAGCAAAATGCCATTGGAATAAAACACAAGCCCGACAAGAACTATCACTGCAGCCATCTGAGCACTGGGTTGCCTTACTGCCTGGTAGTCGAAATGGAGAGCTGCACAGAAATCTGCCTATCATGCTGGCAGGTGCTAAACGCTTGTTAGAGACGTTACCTAACACAGAATTTGTGATTCCCTGTGCACCCACTCTTGATAGGTCAGCCCTTGAAGCACTGGTTAATTCAAGTGGGTTGAACGTAACGATTGTTGATGGCCAAATTTGCCCCGTTTTACGATCGGCCGATGCGGCCTTAACCGCATCAGGCACAGCAACTCTAGAAACTGCGCTGATGGGCACACCGATGGCGATTGTGTATCGAGTGAATGACTTAACTTATAAGATCATGAGCCGACTGATTCAAATCGACAACATTGGCCTTGTAAATATTGTTGCCAACAAACGCATTGTGCAAGAATTCATACAAGAGGATGCAAGCCCACAAGCTATTGCCCATGAGCTTCATCAGCTACTAACCAATAATAGCTACCGCGAGCAGATGAAAAAAGATTTAGCTGGTGTTAAACAAGAAATGGGGCACGGCGGAGCATCGGCGCAAGTGGCGCAATTGATGGAAAGTTTTTTAAAATAAGGCCGAATGCTCATAAAAAGGCCTTGTGTTCATAGGGCGGCCCACTCATAAATATCTATCGAACAACACCTCGTTCACTGCTTTGAATAAATTCAATTAAACGCTGCACTTCGGCCACTTTAAGATCTTCTGGGTCCATGCTGTCTAGCGCTGCTTGGCGATCACCGCGTTGTCGAATCAATGTCATGTAAGCATGATGTAAGGCTTGGATCGTCTCATTGCTAAAACCACGACGACGTAATCCGTTTTTGTTTATCCCACGTGCGGTTGCGTAACTACCCACCGCAATCATGTAAGGGGCCACATCTCGATTGGCAACCGAATTCAGCCCTAAAAAAGCATGCTCCCCCACCGTACAAAACTGATGCACTAACGCAAAACCTGCCAATATGGCGTGATCGCCCACCTCAACATGGCCTGCCAACGACGCCCCATTTGAAAACACCACATGGCTACCGATTTGGCAATCGTGCGCCACATGAATGTAGGCCATTAACAGGTTGTGATCGCCAATGCGGGTAATGCCGCCACCACCCACGGTGCCACGATTGATGGTGGCGTACTCACGAATGGTGTTGTTATCGCCCATAATCAATTCAGTGGGCTCATCGTTATACTTTAAATCTTGCGGCTGTTCACCGATGGATGCAAATTGAAAAATTCGATTGTTTTTACCTAAGGTGGTTGGCCCCTTAACGACCACATGGGGCCCAATGACGGTGCCGGTATCTATCGAGACATGATCACCAATGACTGCATAAGGCCCTATCTCAACCCCATCAGCCACATGGGCGGTGCTGGCAACTATCGCAGTTTCATGTATCAAGAGAATGACCCTTTTCAGTCGTCAATTTCATTTTCAGCAATGATAACAGTCGCTGTGCAAACCACTTTTTCATCCACAGTGGCCACAGCAGAAAATTTCCAGATTCCGCGCCGTACTTTTTGCGTTTTCACATCAAACACCAACTGATCACCTGGAATCACTTGTTGTTTAAATCGGGCATCATCGATGCCCACAAGCAAGTACAAGGTTTTTTCACTGGGATAGCCACCTTGGCTTTTAAACGCTAGCATGGCGCACGATTGAGCCATGGCCTCTAAAATGAGCACCCCGGGAAAGATTGGGGCTTGGGGGAAATGGCCAGTAAATATAGGCTCATTAGCGGTAACGTTTTTAAGTGCTGTTAGCGATACATCTTTTTCGAACGTTAACACCCGATCAATCATTAAAAATGGATAACGATGCGGAAGATATTTAGTTATTTCACGAACGTCGTCAATCAAAGCTTTGCACTCGGCTGTAGTGTGGCTTAAGAGCGTTCTAGTTTTCGAACGCGTTTTACCAATTCATCAATTCGGCTTATAGCCGCATAGGTACGTCGCCATTTAGAGACAGGCAGCAATGGCATGGCAGAACCATAACGCCCAGATTCAACAATCGATTGCGTAATGGTAGAGGCCGCATTAAGAACCACACCATCGGCAATGGCGATATGACCCACTATGTTACACGCCCCACCGATTTGGCAATTTCGCCCAATAACGGTGCTGCCTGCAATGCCAACACAACCAGCAATGGCCGTATTCTCCCCAATCTTTACATTGTGCGCAATCTGGATTTGATTGTCCAAAATCACACCATCGGCTATGTCGGTATCGTCTAGCGCACCTCGATCGATGGTGGTGTTTGCACCCACGTGCACTCGGTTGCCAATCTTCACACGACCCACTTGATGAATCGCTTGCCAACCTTCAGAAGACGGTGCAAAACCAAAACCTTCGCTGCCGATCACAGCACCACTTTGGACTCTGCCATGCTCGCCAATTTCACAATGATCGGCCAACACCACCGAAGGCATTAAACGCGTGTGCGCCCCCACTCGCGCATGCTCACCCACATAACCGTTCGCCCCAATCACCGCATGCTCTTTAATGACAGCGTGCGCAGCCACCACCGCAAAATCGCCAATGCAGGCTGTGGGATGAACCGTTGCCTCTTTATGCACCGAGGCGCTAGTGGAAATTCCTGGTGCTGGGGTTGAATCGGGGTGAAGAATCCAACTGCATTGAGCATAAGCGGCATACGGGGATGCACATACGATAGCGGCACACGGTGCATCGGCAACTAACGCCTCAGGTATCAGTACCGCACTGGCTTTTGTATTGCGTAAGGCGTTTATGTACTTAGCCGACACCACAAAGGTTAAGTCACCGGCTTGCGCGGTATTAAGGCTTGCTAGCCGATGGACATCCGTTTGACCATCACCCTCCACTGTTAAGGCTAGCTGATGCGCTAGATCGTGAAGTTTCACAGGCGAACGACTATAGCGCTAGTTTGACGATCGGCGCTGCGCGATCTCAATCGTCAGTGCTTCCAAAATGCGTTCGGTAACATCAATGCGCTTATTGGCGTAAAGCACACCATCACTAACAATCAAATCGTAGTCGTGCTCACGACCAAACCTTGCTATGGCATCCAGCACTCGTTCCCTAACGTGCTTGAATTCGTTATTTTTTTGAATGTTTAATTCTTCTCGAAAATCTTGTTCACTGCGCTTAATACGTCGCTCTAAAGCTCGCACTTCACGATCAAGCTGTAAACGATCGGATTCTGATAAATCGCTGTCTAAATCGATCAATTCGGCGCTCATCGCCGATAAACGCTCTCTCTCCTCGGCCAATTCAGCTTGGCGAGGCGCGAATTCAGCTTCTAATCTGCGCTCGGCTTCAACCGCCTGAGGCGCTTTTTGAATGAGGTACGGAATATCGACAAAACCCACGGCTTCACTGCCCTGCGCCTTGGCCGAATTCATACCAATTAATCCGAAAGCCACTAAGCAAAGCACCTTGGCGAGTACACCACCAGAGGCCTTATGGCTTGTCTTCGTTGTGAGCATTTTATCCATCGTCTTATTCGTCAGCCTAGAAGACCGACCCAATCGTGAACTGGAAAACCTCTGTAGCATCGCCTTCCCTTTCGTTATAAGGGTAGGCGATGCTGAATGTCAATGGAGCCACTGGGCTTAACCACACAAATGCGATGCCGTAGGTACCTCGGATCTCATCTTCATCAAAGTTATCGACATCTTCAAACACATTACCAAAATCGGTGAACAGGCTAAAGCGAGTTGCCCCAGGGGTTTCGACGAACGGCGGCGGAAAAATTACTTCAATGGTGCCAAGCGTTCTAAAATCACCGCCGCTTGCGTTACCCCGAGAGTCTCGAGGCCCCAAAGTGCCGGTTTGAAAACCACGTAAAGTTCTCACACCACCTGCAAAATATCGTTTAAAAAATGGGATTTCATCTAAATCGCCATAACCGGAACCGGTATCGACTCTTACGGTGGTGGAGAAGGTGTAACGTTCGGTTATCGGTTGGAAGAATTCAAAACGATAACCTAATTTAAAGTAGGTTAAATCGCTGCCCGGTACCGACACCTCAGCACTGATACTGTTGACAAACCCTTTGGTGGCAAACACCGTTCGGTTGCGAGTGTCGTACGAGAAACCGGTGGTGAAATTGAATATGTCGTAGGTATCGCCGTTTTCATCAATGAATGCGTTGATATCGTCAGGTGTACCTGAAGTTGCAGACACTTCGGTTCGTTCACCACCGCCACCGACACGCATGGTCGAAAATTCACTCAGTGGAATACCAAAATTAACGCTGGCCCCACGGGTGCTGCTTAAAAAACGCGTGGTGGAGGTACTGGCATCTTCCGTATTCGTTTCTCGGATAAACGCGCGCACCGTTCGGCTGATGCCATCGTTAGTAAAGTATGGATCACGAAACGATGCTGACAACTGACGCGTGGTGTCGGAGTTATCGAATGAGAACTGTAAGCTTTCACCGGTTCCAAATAAATTTTCTTGTGAGAACGACAAGTTCACTGTCGCGCCGTCGTTACCGTAACCTAAACCGGCCGCAAAAGACCCTGATGGCCCTTCCAATACACTTACCACTAAATCCACTTGATCATCGGATTCAGGTACCACGGCTGTGTCGATACTGACGCTTTGCATAAAAGGTAAGCGTTGCAAACGAACACGCGAACGGTTCACCAACGCAGGAGAAAATCGGCTGCCTTCGAGTTGACGCATTTCACGTCGCAGCACTTCGTCACGTGTTTTGTATTGACCTGTAAAAGTGATACGTCGAACGTATACCCGCTTACCAGGGCTGATAGCAAAATTCAACGACACGGTTTTCTCATCATCATTGATATTGGGCACCACGTTCACTTCAGCAAATGCAAAACCATCTTGACCTAATCGATCTTGAATGGCCGAAGTGCTTTGTACAATATTCCCGCGCGAAAACACATCCCCTTTATTCACATTGATAAGCGCACGCAACTCCTCTTCGTCCACATCCACATCACCACTGATGTTTAACGATTCAATGGTGTACTTTTCACCTTCACGAACATTAATGACAATGAAAATCTCGCGCTTATCAGGTGAGATAGATACCTGTGTGGAATCCACTTCGAAGCGGATAAAACCACGATCTTGATAGTAAGAGCGCAGTATTTCTATATCGGCTTCTAGCTTCACTTGCGAATATTCATCGCGGGAGCTCAGTGGCCAGAATGGGTCTTCATCAGAGCGCAATAAACTGGTTAAGGTTTCTTCTGAATAGGTTTCGTTGCCAACAATATTGATATGACGAATGCGCGCCACAGCACCTTCAGTGATTTCAATGTCTAAGGCCACACGGTTTCGTGGTAACTCTTCTACATCCACACTCATTTCCATGCCGTAGTTGCCTGCACTGAAATACACACGGCGAACTTCACGCTCAACGGTTTCCAACACCGATCGATTAAACACTCGCCCCAAAGCAATGCCAGCATCGCGCAGCGAACGCTCTAATTCATCAGTGGGTATTTTTTTATTGCCATCAATATCGATACTGCCAATGGATGGTCTTTCCGTAACATTAACCACCAGTGTGTTGGCACCACGCCGGCTGATTAAAACATCGTCGAACAAACCGGTATCGTATAAAGCTCTTAATGAACGTGAGCTATCACGAGAGGGGTCAAAACGGTCACGGGTTCGAACCGGTAGATACGTCAGCACCGTGCCTTCGTCAATACGTTCGTTACCTTCAATGACAATGTCTGATACAACGAAGGATTCTGCCGATTGCGCGCTTGCAAACGATGCAGCCCCTAACAACAGCCAGACTAAGATGAAGAGGTTGAGAGTACGCAAAACGTTCATTGCATAAACCTACCGATATCGTTATAGAAAGCTAGAAACATCAACGCACCCAATAAAACAATGCCCAACTGTTGCCCCCAAATCTGAATGCGTTCAGGCACAGGTTTGCCGGTGATAGCTTCCACCGCAAAGTACACCAAATGCCCACCATCGAGCATGGGTATAGGCATAAGATTCAGTACCGCAAGACTTAAACTGATCAGGGCCAAAAAGTTAATGTAATGATCGATGCCCACAGAAGCGGATTGGCCTGCGAACTGCGCAATACTGATAGGGCCACTGATGTTGTCTAACGAGGCTTCACCCACTACCAACTTCACCAGCATTTGTAACGTAAGCGTCGTCATGTCGTAGGTGCGCTGAAACGCTTTACCCAGTGCTTGCAGAGGCGGATATTTAACCTTCACCTGCATGCGATCAAATTCAGCATCGGGTCGCTTCGGTGCAATACCGATTAGCCCTATGCTTTCACCGTTATGTTCAGTCGCTTTTGGCGTAACCGTGAAATCAAGCGCTCGTCCATCGCGGCGCACCGTAAAATCTATGGCTTGGTTGGCTCTGGGATGAACCATGCCCACAAGCTCTGTGAAGTTACCAATGGGTACATTATTCGCGGCAATAATTTCATCGCCAAGCGCTAAGCCTGCAACTTCTGCCGCACTGCCTTCAGTGAAAGCTCCGACAACGGCTGGGATTTCAGGGCGCCAGATGGTCAAACCCAAAACGTCAAAAGCATCAATTTCAGCATCGAGTAAAGAGGCTGCAGAAACATCTAACAGTCGTTGAGCAATTTCACCATTGGGCAATTCCACGTCTACTGGAATGGGTTCCGTGCGATCAATGCCTTCATCGATCAAGGTGATGCGCGCATCCGTCCAGGTATCGGTGCTGCGACCATTAATAGATAGAATTTTATCTTCCACTTGAAAGCCAGCCCGCGCTGCAGACGTACCTTCAGGGACCTCACCCACAATGGGGGCCACCCCAGAGATGCCCATCATCATCACTAACCAGTAGGCAAAAACGGCCAATATAAAATTTGCCATTGGGCCTGCCAACACCACAGCGGTGCGTGCCCACAATGGCTTGTTATTAAACGCTCGGTGCTTTTCATGCGCTAACACCGTGCCTTCGCGCTCATCGAGCATACGCACGTAGCCACCCAATGGAATCGCTGCCACCACAAATTCTGTGTTGTCGATTTTCCCGGTTCGGCGCCATAGCGGGCGACCAAAACCCAATGAGTAGGTAAGCACCTTAATGCCGACCTTACGGGCGACCCAAAAGTGTCCATATTCATGGATGGATATGAGGATGCCGAGCGCGATTAAAAAAGCAATCGCACTGACGACAAAATTGCTCAACATAGTTAAGTTATAAACTCAGGTTTAGCACGACAAACTGCTCAATTTTTCAGAAGCAATTTCTCGGGCGTTGTTATCAGCATTAATGATAGTGGGCAAATCGACAGCTGGGGTAATTTTCGCCTGTGACAGTGTGTATTCGACGATCTCAGGTAGTTGTAAAAAAGCCACAGAGTCGTTCAAAAATGCATCAACACATACCTCATTTGCGGCGTTTAATACCGTTGGTGCGGTGCCCCCTTCACGCTGCGCTTCCATAGCCAATCGCAAACATGGGAAGCTGGTTAAATCCGGGGCTTCGAAGGTTAAATTGGCCAAAGTTAAGAAGTCGAGAGATTGCACACCAGAATGAATTCTGTGCGGCCATGACAAGGCGTGAGCAATGGGCGTTCGCATATCAGGCCTACCCAGCTGGGCTATGACCGATCCGTCGCTGTAAGCGACCATCGAATGCACCACGCTTTGAGGGTGCACTAACACCTCGATATCATCGGCCCCAACACCGAACAAATGACAGGCCTCAATAAGCTCCAAACCTTTGTTCATGAGCGTTGAGGAATCGATCGTAACCTTCGGCCCCATGGACCAATTAGGATGTTTCAAGGCTTGTTGCGGTGTTACAACAGAGAGCTCTTTTCGGCTCCAATTACGAAATGGACCACCAGATGCGGTCAGTAATATTTTTTCAACACCTGATAGATTCACACCTGTTACATCTTGCGGCAGGCACTGGAAAATAGCGTTGTGCTCACTATCAACCGGCATGACTAAGCTGCCACTGGCTTTCGCAGAATCCATCAGTAGATCACCGCTCATTACCAACGACTCTTTGTTTGCCAGCAACAAGCGCTTTCCAGCAGCCACAGCCGCAAGCGTTGAACGAAGGCCTGCGGCACCCACAATCGCCGCCACCACGGTGGTGACATTGTGCGCTTTCGCCGCATCAACCACCGCCTCATCTCCGCATTCAACACGGGTGGAGCTACCGGCCTCTTTTAGCAATTGACGCAGCTTTTCGGCAGCCTCTACTTGAATAAGAACCGCAACCTCAGGCTGATACTGAAGGCATTGTTCGAACATCAGTTGATACTGCGAATGAGCTGCCAGCGCATAAACTCGGTAGTGTTCCGGGTGGTGATCAAGCACCGCTAAGGTGCTGGTGCCGATTGACCCTGTGGACCCCAAGATACTAAGAACCTGTGGCTCACTGGTTATCTGCTTGGGATGCTCGTTAGGGGCCGATGCAGATTGCTTGGATTGAGGCGTCACTCTACTCTCAGGCAAGCCACAAGTAGATAGCGGTGAACATTGGCACCGCGGCCAGCACACCATCAATTCGATCTAGCACACCGCCATGTCCTGGTAACAGATCGCTGCTGTCTTTAGCACCTGCAGCTCGCTTCAATTGGCTTTCGAACAAATCCCCCACCACAGAAAACGGGGCAGACACAATAGTGGCTAGAAAGATGGCTAAGAGCGTACCGTTTGGCCAACCCACAAACAAGACACTGATAAGAAACAACGAGCAGGCTGCAGCCACTCCACCGATCACCCCTTCACGAGTTTTACCAGGACTGATGCTTGGTGCTAATTTTGTGCGGCCAAAACGCTTGCCAGCAAAATAGGCTCCGGTGTCCATGACCCACACGAGCGATAAGCAATACAACAGTAACCACGCAGATGCATGTGGCGCATTGAAGCGTAAACTTTGCAAACACACAACGGTTATAACGATCAGAACAGAGCCAAGAACCACCCCGAACCAATCGGGCGAATGAATACTGCGCTTTACCGGCGCTGTTCTGAGCTTGTGCAATGCAAACACCCAAAATGCCAAGCCTAACCAAGCTAGCACGCCAACTAATACAAGGTTTGACAACACACCCGTTAACAGCAAGGTGATAAAGCCCACCACCACACTAACAATTTGACAACGCTTAGTATCTAATGCAGACAAGGACGCCCATTCGTAAGCAGCCGCTGCGGCAACAATTGCCATGGCTAACTGAAACACCCGTTCGCTTGCGAAAAAAAACACCGCAACAAATACGACCAGCAGCACAATGGCTGTAATCACTCTTTCTTTAAGCATCGTTGTTCACCACTTGATCGCCGGTTTTGCCAAATCGCCTTTGCCGACCCGAGTAATAATTAATTGCGCGCTTTATTTCCTCCTCATTGAAATCGGGCCACAACACATCAGTAAAATACAATTCGGTGTACGCCAAATGCCAAAGCAAATAATTACTGATGCGCTTTTCACCACCTGTGCGAATGAATAAATCAGGTTCGCTAAGATGCGACAACGAAATGTATTCGCCAAACAACGTTTGGTCGATGTCATCGACTTGCAATTTACCTTGCTGTACATCGGTGGCGATTTTTTTAGCCGCGTTAACAATGTCCCAACGTCCGCCGTAATTCACAGCGATAGCTAGCTTCAACCCATCGTTATTTAGCGTTTTCTTTTCCGCCTCGCTCATCTGCAATTGCAATTTGTCAGAAAACGCGGTTCGATCACCAATAAACTGAATACGCACTTTGTTTTCATGCAACTTGGCAACTTCGGATTGCAGCGCACGCAAAAACAGATCGAGTAAGAACCCCACCTCTTTTTCAGGACGCTTCCAGTTCTCACTGGAAAAGGCAAACAGCGTTAGCGATTCGATTTGTAACTTAGCGCAGGCTTCAACGATATCGCGCGTGGTTCGAAACCCTGCTTGATGGCCATGGGCACGAGGCGCGCCACGTGAACGAGCCCAACGCCCGTTGCCGTCCATAATGACGGCAATGTGGCGGGGGCGATTGACAGAATCTTCAGACATGAGGGCAAAATAGTTTATTCAACAACTTACACTTCCATTAAATCTTCTTCTTTCTTAGCCAATACATCGTCAACATTTTTGATGGCAGCATCGGTAAGTTTTTGCACATCCTCTTCCGACTTACGCAATTCATCTTTAGAAATTTCTTTCTCTTTTTCTAGTTCTTTTAAATCTGAATTGGCGTCACGACGAATATTTCTTACTGAAATACGGGCGTTTTCTGCCTCACCGCGAACTACCTTCACCATATCTTTACGACGCTCTTCAGTCATCGGCGGCACGGGCACGCGAATGATAGTGCCAGCGGTATTGGGATTCAAACCCAAATCAGAATTAATGATGGCTTTCTCAACCGCTTGCACCATCCCCTGCTCCCAAGGCGTTACGGTGAGCGTGCGCGCATCTTCAGTATTGATGTTGGCCACTTGCGATAACGGTGTTTCTGAACCGTAGTAATCCACTCGCACGTGCTCTAACAAGCTGGGATGAGCACGACCTGTTCGCAATCGGCTCATTTCATTTTCTAATGCTTCAACGCTTTTTCCCATACGGACTTCTGCGTCTTTTAAAATTTCATCAATCATCGTAGCTTCCTATTGAACCGTAGTGCCCACGTTCTCACCCATTACTAGGCGCATTAATTCACCAGACTCGTTCATATTGAACACCTTAACGGGCAAGTTGTTGTCACGACACATCACAATGGCGGTAGTGTCCATAACGCCTAACTTTTGCTCAATAGCCTGATCGTACTCAATCACATCATAGCGTTTCGCATCATCGTGTTTCATCGGATCTTTGTCATATATCCCATCAACCTTAGTGCCTTTGATCATCACGTCTGCAGCAATTTCCACAGCTCGCAAACTGGCTGCAGAATCGGTGGTGAAAAACGGGCTGCCAGTGCCGGAGGCAAATAACACGATGCGCCCTTTTTCTAAATGCCTAACCGCACGACGGCGAATGTAATCTTCACACACAGAATTAATCGGCAACGCTGACATTACTCGGCAGTAGGCACCGATATTTTCCAACGCATCTTGCATAGACAAACAATTCATCACAGTGGCAAGCATCCCCATGTGATCCCCGGTTACGCGATCCATTCCAGCTTCGGCTAAACCAGCGCCACGAAAAATGTTTCCACCACCAATGACCATGGCAACTTCAACGCCGATATCCGATACAGACTTAACTTCCTTAGCTAAGCTTCGAATGTAGGCGGGATCGATACCGTAATCGTATTGCCCCATCAGGGCCTCACCGCTTAGTTTTAGTAAAATGCGATTAAATTTAGGTATGGGGTTGTCAGACATAGAATGATTACCTTAAATATGACAAAGCCGGGCGATTGCCCGGCTTTACTCAATTGCAAATTATCTTCAGCAACGAATTACTCAGCGCCACGTACCTGCGCCATAACTTCGTCAGCAAAGTTTTCTTCTTTCTTCTCGATCCCTTCACCCACTTCCAAACGATGGAACGCTTTCACGCTAGCACCAGCCGCCTTCAAAAGCTGCGCAACCGTTTGATCAGGATCTTTTACAAAAGGCTGACCCACCAAAGTGACTTCAGCTAGGTATTTACGAATTCGACCTTGCACCATTTTTTCAATGATGTCGGCAGGCTTGCCACTGTCAGCAGCTTCAGCCATAAGAATCTCTTTCTCTTTTTCCAACAATTCTGCTGGAACATCTTCTTCAGCAATGCAAACCGGCTTCGAAGCCGCCACGTGCATAGCGATATCCTTTGCAAGGCTTACATCCCCGCCTTCCAGTTCAACCACAACGCCAATGCGGCCCCCGTGAGAATATTCACCCAAAGCACCCGATGTTTCGCCAGTTGCGAAACGACGTACTTGGATGTTTTCGCCGATCTTTGCCACCAATGATTTACGCACCTCTTCAACCGGCTCGCCGTTGATCACAATCGAATCGACATCGGCTGGTGAATCGTTTAGCACCGAATCGGTAACGGCGCTAACAAAGCCAACAAAGTCTTCTGCTTTGGCTGCAAAGTCAGTTTGACTGTTGATTTCAACAATGGCGAAACGCTTACCATCATCGGATACTTTGATGCTAACAACGCCTTCGGCTGCGGTATTACCGGCTTTCTTGTCTGCTTTCGCAAGACCAGAAATGCGCATTTGATCTGCCGCGGCTTCCATATCGCCGCCTGCTTCTGTGAGCGCCTTCTTGCACTCCATCATGCCAGCGCCTGTGCGCTCGCGTAATTCCTTGACCATGGCTGCAGAGATTTGCATGCCCGTGCTCTCCAAAAATAATTCGTGAATGAAAACTGATTAAAACGCTGCGACAGAGAAGCCCCTGTCGCACCGCTTGATTCAGTGATTAAGCGCTTGGCGTATCGCCAGCACCTGTAGTTTCAGCAGCCGATGCATCAGCTGCTGGAGTTTCTGCTGTAGCCGGTGCCGCCGCATCTGCAGTGGCTGCAGGAGTAGCGGCCGGAGTTGCCTCTTCAGCTGCTGGCTCAGGCTCTGCAGCTACCGCCGCGTTAGCTTCTGTAGGTTGGTCGTAGGCTTGAACCCCACCGGATGCAACACGTGCATCTCTCACCGCTCCAGCCATCGCATCTGCGTATAGCTGAATGGCACGGATAGCATCGTCGTTACCGGGGATTACGTAGTCCACACCATTGGGTGTGTTGTTCGAATCAACCACCGCAATAACGGGGATGCCCAATTTGTTCGCTTCTGAAATCGCAATGCGCTCATGACCCACATCAACCACGAATAATGCATCGGGAAGGCGTTCCATGTGCTTGATTCCGCCCATGCCTTTTTCAAGCTTATCCAGCTCTCGCTGCAAGCCTAATGCTTCTTTCTTGCTTCGTGAATCCAGGCTGCCGTCAGCGGCCATGGCTTCTAATTCCAACAAACGACGAACCGATTGCTTCACCGTTTTGAAGTTGGTCATTAACCCACCGGACCAACGGCGGTTAACGTAAGGCATACCGCAAGAATCGGCCGCTTCCTTGATCGGATTGCGAGCCGCACGCTTGGTGCCTACGAACAGAACCTTGCCGTTCTTGCCAACCACTTTTCCGATGTAGTTCGCAGCGTCTTGCAGCGCAGGCAAGCTCTTTTCAAGGTTAAAGATATGGATGTTGTTGCGCTCACCAAAGATATAGGGAGCCATCTTTGGTGACCAATAACGAGTTTGGTGGCCAAAGTGCACGCCAGCCTCAAGCATCTGGCGCATAGTGACGTCAGTCATTTACATAATTCCTGTAACGGGTTAAGCCTCCACCGTTCGGGTTGAAAGACCTGCGCTAAATTGCAGGCACCCAATCAAACCTCTGTTGAACGGTGTGTGTAGTTTTTTGTGCGGTTAGGCACAGCCAGACTTTATAACACATTCAGGGCCATCTCGGTAAAATAGCCGCTCCACCCTACGCCTTGAAATATCCGCTATGTCCTCCATCAAACTCAAAACCGCCGACGAAATCGACAAGATGCGCGTGGCTGGCCAACTGGCCTCTGAGGTGTTGGACCTAATAGAACCCCATGTGGTGCCAGGTGTTACCACCGATGAGCTCAATACGATTTGCCATGATCACATCGTGAATGTGCAGAAAGGCACCCCCGCAACGTTGGGATACAAAGGGTTCACCAAATCCATTTGCACCTCCATCAACCAACAGATTTGCCATGGCATCCCAAGCGATCGCAAGCTGAAAAAGAACGACATTGTGAATATCGATGTCACCGTTATAAAAGACGGCTACTTTGGCGACACCAGTCGAATGTACTTCGTCGGCCCGCCCCAGCCGCACGCCCAGAAATTGTGCGATACGGCCTATGAGTCGATGGTGGCAGGCATCGAAGTGGTAAAACCTGGCGCCACCTTGGGCGATATTGGCCACGCCATTCAAACCTTGGTGGAAGGCAGGCATTACTCCGTGGTGCAAGAGTATTGCGGCCACGGCATTGGCAGCGCATTCCACGAAGAGCCCCAAGTGCTTCATTTTGGTCGCCCTGGCACCGGCATCGTATTAGAAGCTGGCATGACGTTCACTATCGAACCGATGGTTAACCAGGGCAAACGCCACGCTCGCGTATTAGCCGACGGTTGGACGGTGGTCACCAAAGATCGCAGCCTATCGGCGCAATGGGAACACACCGTTTTGGTCACAGACACAGGCTATGAACTTCTTACCCTAGGCGCTGGAAAATCACTGTGAAACACATTGCATTCATAGCGATAGGCGTAAATCCTGTAATAAAGACGCAGCAATCGGTTTAACAGCGCCTGTGAACCCTAAACAAACTAAGGTGCAACATTCAGCGTTTGATATCCAAGCACTGGGGCAGCCAGTTCGTAACGCCCCACAAGACATTGCAAGCTATCGCGAGGTGCTTAAAAACGGTCGCGAAGCGATTCACAAAGTGTTTGAAAACGGTGCCGCTGCGCACGATCTTCTAACGCTTCAAACTGAACTTACCGATTTCGTACTCACCCAATGGTGGCATCACTCTGGGGTGAATTCAGATCAGTACGCTTTGGTGGCGGTGGGAGGATACGGCCGAGGGGAGCTGCACCCTGGCTCTGACATCGACATTTGCATACTCATTCAAGATCGCAGTGTGGCCGAGAATGACCCCAATTTAGGTGCATGGATCACAAGCCTTTGGGACTTTGGCTTAGACATTGGGCACAGCGTAAGAACCCTTGCCGATTGCGAAGCAGAAGCAGCGTCCGATTTGACCGTCATCACCACGTTGATGGAAAGTCGATACTTGTGTGGTAACAACACGCTATACCTGCAAATGGATCAAGCCATAGCGCCGAATAACCTGTGGCCATCGAACGTTTTCTATGAAGCTAAAATGGCTGAACAAGAAGAGCGTCGCAAGCGCTACCTAACTAACGCCTATTTACTCGAACCCAATGTAAAAGAAAGTACCGGCGGGCTTCGTGATATCCAAATGATTTCCTGGGTATTTCAGCGTCAGTTCGGCACCAATGATTTGCGCGATCTGGTTAAAAACGAATTACTAACCGCCGAAGAATTCTCAACGCTTTGGGACGGCTTGGAATTGCTATGGCGCATTCGCTACTTACTGCATCACATCACCCAGCGCCGCGAAGATCGCTTGCTGTTTGATCATCAACGCGCCATCGCTGTGGAATTCGGTTTTTTAGACGAAGGCAATAATCAATGCATTGAACAGTTAATGCAGCGCTACTATCGGACCGTAATGCAGCTGCAACGACTTAACGATATTTTGCTACAAGGCATTGGCGGGGTTATTTCTGGAATAACAGCAGCTTCCCCGGTGCAATCAATAAACGAACGCTTTCAATTAAGAAATGGATTTTTAGAAGTTACCCATGAAGATGTATTTCAACAAACGCCTTCTGCGTTGTTTGAAATTTTTATTGTGTACGGCAAAACCAATGGCGCTTTGGATATTCGCTCCAACACCATACGGCTTATTAGAGCCAGCTTACCGCTTATTGATGATGATTTTCGTAACAACCCTGATGTGCAAGCTCAGTTTCTAGAAATCTTTGCAAGCCCAATAAAACTAACGCGCTTAATTCGCATGATGAATCGCTACGGCGTGCTTGCCGCCTACATTCCTGCCTTTGATGAAATTGTTGGACGAATGCAATACGATTTATTTCATGTATTCACTGTCGATGAACACACCACACGTGTTATACGAAATTCACGCCGTTTTGCATTAAAAGAGCACGATCAAGAACTCCCGCATTGCTCGCACGTGATGTTACAAGTGGATAAACCAGAGCTGCTTTATTTAATTGGTTTGTTCCACGACATTGCCAAAGGTCGTGGCGGCGATCACAGTGAATTGGGCGCTGTGGACATGCACAACTTCGCAACCGCCCATGCGCTTAACGACGATGATGTCGACCTGTGCACTTGGGTGGTTCGAAATCACTTATTGATGTCTACTACCGCGCAACGTAAAGACATTACTGACCCTAACGTGCAGTTAGAATTTGCCCGCGAAGTAGGCAGCCTTAGAAGATTGCATTACTTATATTTATTAACCGTGGCAGACATTCGAGCCACCAACCCAGAATTGTGGAATTCGTTTAAACAAACCCTACTGCAATCGCTTTACACCGCTTGCAGTAAAATTTTAAACAGAGGATTACAACAAGCCTTAGATGAAGCCGATGTTATCAATGCTCGGCAAAGCCACGCATTGGCCTTGTTGGATGCCAATGGGGTTAATCGCGGTGACATACAAATGCTTTGGGATACGTTTCGTTCTGATTATTTTCGTCAATATCAATCCATAGAAATTGCCCGCCAAACAGAAACTATTTTAAGCCACGACGATGCCAATACCACGTTGGTATCCACGCGCCATTCCGTATCACGCGGTGCCACTGAAATTCTGATTTACACACCCGACTCACCAACGCTCTTTGCTATGGTGACAAGGGCATTAGAATCATTGCAATTGGATGTTATGTCCGCCAATTTAACCACCACGCGTATCGGGCACGCCATGAACGTGTTCTACGTACTGGAAGCCGATGGTTCCAGTATCGACAATTCGGTTCGACTTGAACAGATACGCGAAGGCATTATTAATCGATTGGCTGAATCACACGATTTGGCTGACATTGCCATTGGTCATGTCCCAAGGCAAGCACGCCACTTTGATGTAGTGGTTGAGGTTCAATTCGACAACGACACCGCACACGATGGCACAGACATTTATATCTCTGCCGCCGATCGTCCTGGCATTTTAAGTTCCATCGCTCGAATTTTTAATGAGCGGCTGTTAATTATTAACGGTGCGCGCATCACAACCTTAGGGGAGCGCATTGAAGATGTGTTTTCCGTGTTCACGCACGATGGGACACGCTTAACTGATATTGAGCAGCAAAACCAATTAGCCCAGCGACTACAAGAAGAGTTGTAAGAAAACAGCGATGACAACACAAGACGCAACTGACGCAACAATCGATCTTTTAAAAGAACTGGTGCAACGCCCATCAGTAACTCCAGAAGATTCAGGTTGCCAAGATCTATTGGCCGAGCGTTTAGAGGGAGTAGGTTTCTCGATAGAACACATGCCTTGCGGAGAGGTTAAAAACCTTTGGGCACGCTACGGCAGTGAAGCCCCTTTAGTGGTGCTTGCAGGCCACACCGATGTGGTGCCCACAGGCGATGAAAGCGATTGGAAAGTGAATCCGTTTAGTGCAGAAATAATTGACAACAAAATGTACGGTCGAGGCACATCGGACATGAAAGGTGGTGTGGCAGCAATGGTAACCGCCGCTGAACGATTGTTATCAAACCACACCAACATCAAAGGCTCTATCGCATTTTTAATCACCAGTGATGAAGAGGGCCCCGCCATTGATGGCACGCGACACGTGGTGGAGACCTTGCGCTCACGCGGGGAAAAAATTGATCAATGTATCGTGGGTGAACCCAGCAGCAGTGAACAGCTGGGTGATGTTATTCGTCACGGCAGACGCGGATCACTGGGTTGTCGATTAGTAGTACGAGGCATTCAAGGGCACGTGGCCTACCCTCACCTTGCTAGAAACCCCGTTCATGAGGCCGCGCCCTTTCTTACTGAACTGGTTAGCATCGTATGGGATGAAGGTAACGATTACTTCCCACCTACCACGTTACAAATTTCCAACATTCACGGCGGCACGGGGGCAACCAATGTGGTGCCCGGCACGCTGACTATCGATTTTAATTTGCGCTATTGCCCCGACACCACGCCCGATCACATCCGCTCAACAATTGAACAACTGGCTCACTCACATGAACTAGAAGCTGACTTCACTTGGGTAGACAGTGCCAATCCGTTTATCACTAAACCAGGCCCACTAACAGCTGCTGTAGAACGCGCTGTAACTCAAGTCACAGGTGTTACCGCAAAGCTGAATACCGCCGGCGGGACGTCTGATGGACGATTCATCGCCACCTTAGCCGAAGAAGTTATAGAATTCGGAACCACCAACGCCACCATTCACCAAGTGAATGAGTGTGTGGACTTGGACGAACTGACCACCGCGTCCATCATTTACGAACGCGTCTTAACCGACCTACTGACATAAGGAACACCACCATGGGCATGCTTGAAGGCAAACGCGCTTTAGTTATTGGCGTCGCCAGTAATCGATCCATTGCATCCGGTATCGCAGAAGCCATGCATCGTGAAGGTGCGGAAATGGCGTTCACCTATCAAAACGATCGACTCAAAAGTCGCGTTGATAAAATAGCCGAAGAATGCGGCTCATCCATCGTGTTGCCGTGCGATGTAGCTGAAGACGAACAAATTGATGCCATGGCCAAAGGCTTACAAGCGCACTGGGACAACATCGACGTAGTGGTGCATGCCGTAGCTTTCGCGCCACGCGAAGCACTAGACGGCGATTACCTGGACGCGGTGGATAGAGAATCGTTTCGCATCGCCCACGACATTAGCTCATACAGTTTTGCAGCCGTTGCTAAAGCGCTTCGCCCCATGCTCAATGAAGGCGGAAGCTTATTAACCTTATCGTACTTAGGTGCCGTTCGCGCCATGCCGAACTACAACGTGATGGGCTTAGCTAAAGCCTCGTTAGAGGCGAACACTCGCTTTATGGCAAACTCTTTAGGGCCACAAAAGGTGCGCGTAAACGCCATCTCTGCAGGCCCTATCAAAACGCTTGCAGCCGCAGGCATTGGGGATTTCAAAAAGTTATTAAACCATGTAGCAAGTGTTTCCCCCATGCGAGAGAACACAACCATTGAAGAAGTAGGTAATACCGCAGCGTTTCTTGGCTCACCGTTAGCATCGGGCATAACTGGCCAAGTCATCTACGTAGACGGCGGGTTTAACATTGTTTCTATGCCAGACCTTAGCGAATAATCTTAACTTGGCTTTTCGGCCTCGCCCTATTGTGTCAATCCTCTGACCAATAGCCAGCCAAAGGGTTAAAAACATGCCAGCAACGCGAATGCGTTGCTGGCTTTTTTACACCCAATACAAAATTAACGCTGTTTTAACAAATCTCGAATTTCAGTTAATAACGCCGTGTCTGCGCTGAGCTCTTCTTCCTCTTCAGCGCCTGATTTTTTCATGTTATTCAGCATTTTTATGATCATGAAAATGACGAATGCCACAATCAGAAAATCGATCAAAGCCTGTAGGAACGCCCCATAACCTACACTGGCCTCACCCACCTGAATGGCCAGTGAAGAGAAATCAACCCCACCCATAGCCATACCCACCAAGGGCATTAATATGCTGTCCACCAAGGCACCCACCACCTTGCCAATGGCTGCTCCAATTATTATTCCCACCGCCATATCGACCAAACTGCCTTTCATGGCAAATTCTTTGAATTCAGAAATCATACTCATTTGTTTTATCCATCCAAAAACCGTTATGTGTCCTAGCAGTGTAGACAGGAAATGAGCAACCCAAAAAAGAGAGTGAATTGGAGGACACGACGCAAGCTCTCAGAATCGGAGCGCGCATCCCGTGTCGCCACCGGTCGCGAAATCGAAGAATACCTGTTGTACCTTCGATCGCCATGGCGAGTCATGGCGGTTAATTTCTTCGCTGGAATGATGCGAGGCCTAGGAGCCGCCGTAGGAGCAACCGCTGTGGTTGCGCTATTGGTGTGGGTAATGGCAAAAGCTGTCGCACTGCCCTTCGTTGGGGAGCACTTTACAAACCTTCGCGATACCGTAGATGAGTTGGTGGAAGAGGCGCGCTTTGCCGATGATTTTCAGCGAGTGGAGTTTGTGCTGAGACGCATCGAAAGAAACACAGCCGATGCGTTGGCCCTGCAACAAGAGGCCGACTCAGCAGAAATTCCGTCTGACAGTACCGCAGAACTTGCCGATTGAATACAACTTATCGATTAATAAGCTGAACCGGCTCCTGGCACCAACGCACTATCGTTTAAATCAATTTTGGCTCGTGAGCGCATGGATTGAACCATGGCGGTGAATGCTGCACTGCCCGCACGAGGATTCGCAACGGCAGCAACAGGTGCATCTTCTTCTGGGCTTTCAGCTAATTCAATCGAGCGAATGGCGTACACCACACGATCCCCATTAGCGGTTGTAATGTTAGACACCGTAGCAGACCCTTCAGTAGGTTTTGCAGCAGAGAAAATTGAATTAACGACAGAGCCATCTAGTGCAGATCCACTACGCTCTACCGACTCACCCAACTGGGCGGTAATCGCATCGTCAGCTTCTGCAAGAGCAGCCATGTCTTCACCTGCGGATACTTTATCTTTTAACTCGGCCGCTAACGCATCTAGCTGCTCAGCTGCTCGCATACTTTGCAGCGTGGTTTTAATTTCGTCACGAACGTCATCAATCGTTTTAGGCCGTGGGCCTTCACTATCTAACACCCTTAACACAACGACATGTTTTGGCGCCAGCTGAATCACTTCCGAATTCAATCCGTCCAGCAGCACCTCGTCACTAAATACCGCTTGCATCAAAGCTGAATTAGAAAACAATTCACCGTTATCTGATTCCACATCAACCCAATCGGTGGTCTGCACTTCAAGACCCGTTTCAGCAGCAGCGGTGGTTAATTCATCCGAGAAATCAAACGCCGTCTCTTCCAGCTGCTCACGAATTTCATTAAATTCTTGATCGGATTGATTCTGTTTTAACGTTGCTACGATATCGTCTTTAACTTCTTCAAACGGTTTACCTGATTCAGCCTGAATTTCGTCAAGCTTAATAATGTGCACACCGTACTGACTGATCACCGGCGCACTGATACCACCAATGTCAGTTAAATCGTTCACTGCATTTTCAAATACCGGCACCATTTGCCCAGGCAAAATCGGCCCTAAGCTACCACCAGCATCAGCAGAGCCTGGATCATCTGAAAATTCACTAGCTAAGGCAGCAAAATCTCCGCCTTCATTTAATTGTGCGATGAGATCCGTTGCTTGTTTGGTTTTCTCTTCCACTTCACTGTCGCCATCGGCTTCCAACAGTATGTGAGAGACGCTACGCTGTTCAGGCGTTACGTAAGTGCGTTTGTTGTCTTCATAATACGCTAATGCGTCTTCATCCAGTATGTCGATGGCTTCGGCTTGATCGGTGGCATTCAATTCGATGTACTGAACTTTTGCACGATCTGGAAATTGATACGAATCGGCGTTTTCATCAAAGTAGGCTTGGATGTCTTCATCGCTAACTTCAATGCCTTCTTGCTTAGCCGCTAAACTTAAATTCAGAACATCTACTTTGCGAATTTGACGAGACAGCTCGTCGGCACGTTTCGCCTCACCTGGTAAGGTAAAGCCTGACTCAACCAAACCTTCGCTGAATTGATTTAATGCCGTTTGCGATCGCAAATCTTGTTCGAACTGAGCAGGCGATCGACCACCGCCTTGCAAGGCGCGTCGGTAAGCTTCTTGATTGAATTGCCCATCCAGTTGGAAGGCAGGATTATTTTGAATGGCACGCGCAAGCGTTTGATCACCAACAGCAAAGCCTGCCTCTTCAACAGCACTCTGTACAACCGATTGGTTAATCAATTGATCACGAGCTTGCTCGCGAAGCGCAGTATCGCTTGCTAAGCCTTCGGGAAGTTGGCCACCAAACATTTGAGCCAGTTGTGCACGTTGAAAACGATAGGCTTGGTCAAGCGCAACCTGGGAGATCTCTTCGCCATTCACCGTTGCAACGGGCGGCGCTGAACCACCGGTTAAATACGAACCGATTCCCACTAAGGCAAACGGAATACAGATGACCGTGATCAGTGTGTATTTGATCGGTTTAGAGTTACGAACCTTTTCGCGTAAGTCGAGCAGCATGACGTATAGATTCCGAGCCAGCTATAGATGTAAGGCTATAGTTAATAGTAGAAAGAAAAAAGGGTGCCTATAAGCACCCTAATTCTCTATATCAATTGGCGGAGCGGACGGGACTCGAACCCGCGACCCCCGGCGTGACAGGCCGGTATTCTAACCAACTGAACTACCGCTCCAACTTTTGGTGGGTGCTGAGGGGATCGAACCCCCGACCCTCGCCTTGTAAGGGCGATGCTCTACCAGCTGAGCTAAGCACCCCAACTGAACTCCCTAGTTTACAGCATCTTTTAGAGCTTTGCCAGCTTTAAACGAAGGTGCATTTGATGCTGGGATGTTTATAGTTTCACCCGATTGCGGGTTTCTTCCTTGACGAGCTTTTCTAGGTCGTACAAGAAAAGTGCCAAAGCCAACCAATGTAACTTGATCACCTTTAGACATTGCGTCTGTTAAAGAATCTAAAACGGCGTTGACCGCAGTTTCTGCTTCTGATTTTGTGATCTCACCTTTCGCTGCAACTGATTCGATGAATTCTGCTTTGTTCATGTCTCATTCCCCTATGGTAATCAATGAAGCTCTACGTAATAAAGAAGAGCAAGTTTGTATGGTACGGATTGTAGGTCAAAAAACCGCGTTCTATAGGCATCAAGGGTGTGTATAAATGTAATTAACGCCTAAAATCGCCGTTTTTTGACCAATTTTTAGTCATCCGGCAGAAATTTAATGATGCTGAAGCCCAGAACCCGGTGCTTGCGGTTCCGTCTTATCACTGTCGGTTGGGTTAGATCCGCCATCAATAACGGCTTTATCCGATGGTGAATTCGCTAAGGCGATATCAAAAACTTCGTCTATCCATTGCACCGGTTTGATGGTTAAACCCGACGTAATTTCATCAGAGATTTCGCTTAAGTCTTTTTCATTTTCAATCGGAATTAAAACGGTCTTGATACCACCACGCTGAGCGGCAAGCAGTTTTTCCTTTAAGCCACCAATAGGCAACACTTCACCACGCAAAGTTATTTCACCGGTCATTGCCACATCAGCACGAACAGGCACATTAGTTAAGGCACTCACCAGCGCCGTGCACATTCCAATGCCTGCACTTGGCCCATCTTTAGGTGTGGCACCCTCGGGTACGTGAACGTGCAGATCGGTGTTTTCATGAAAATCTGGTTTCACCCCTAACACTTCTGCACGGCTTCGAACCACCATCATCGCCGCCTGGATTGATTCCTTCATCACATCGCCTAGCTGACCGGTGTATGAGAACTTACCCTTACCCGGCACCACAGAGGTCTCGATGGTGAGTAGCTCACCACCCACTTGTGTCCACGCAAGGCCGGTAACCTGCCCAACCTGATCGTCTTTATCTGCACGCCCCCATCGAAAGCGAGTAACGCCTAAATACTCACCCAAATTTTCTTCGGTTACGCGAATTTGCGGAGGAGACTCCACATCCATCACCTCACGCACCACCTTGCGGCACACCTTGCTGATCTCGCGCTCTAAATTTCGAACACCGGCTTCGCGGGTATAGCTACGAATGGTTTCAATGATGGCATCATCGGCTACCACTAATTCGGATTCATCTAAACCGTTGTCTTTCATTTTTCTTGGCAATAGATATCGCTTTGCAATCGCTGCTTTTTCTTGCTCGGTGTAACCTGGAATTCGAATCACTTCCATTCGATCTAGCAATGGCTCTGGAATGTTCATGGTGTTAGCTGTGGCCACGAACATCACCTCGGATAAATCGTATTCCACTTCTAAGTAGTGATCGGTAAACGTATGGTTTTGTTCAGGATCAAGCACTTCAAGCAAAGCCGATGAGGGGTCACCGCGAAAGTCTGTCGACATTTTATCGATTTCATCGAGCAAGATAAGCGGATTACGCTTACCCACCTTCGTTAAACTTTGGATGATTTTCCCAGGCATAGAACCGATGTAGGTGCGACGATGGCCACGAATTTCAGCCTCATCTCTTACCCCACCTAACGCCATGCGCGAGAACTTTCGACCCGTTGCGCGAGCAATCGAGCGGCCCAGCGATGTTTTACCCACCCCAGGAGGTCCTACCAAACACAAAATGGGACCTTTGGCTTTTTTAACGCGTTTTTGAACCGCTAAATATTCCAAAATGCGTTCTTTTACTTTTTCTAAACCGTGGTGATCATCTTCTAAGATGCGTTCTGCATCAGCCATAGTTTTCTTAAGCTTTGACTTCTTCTTCCATGGCAAACCCACAAGCGTATCGACATAATTTCGAACGACCGTGGCTTCAGCCGACATCGGCGACATCATTTTCAGCTTGTTAAGTTCTGCCGTGGCTTTCTTTTTAGCCTCTTTCGATAAACCGACCTTTTCAATTTTTTCGGCAAGCTCTTCGGTTTCATTGGGTACATCGTCCATCTCGCCCAATTCTTTTTGAATGGCTTTCATTTGCTCATTCAAATAATATTCGCGCTGGCTTTTTTCCATTTGCTGCTTAACGCGGCCACGAACCCGTTTTTCAACCTGCAATAAATCAAGCTCAGATTCCATCAAATTCAGCAGATGCTCTAAACGCTCTTTGGCTGAAAACAATTCTAAGATGGTTTGTTTTTCATCAACCCGAAGCGACATTTGAGCTGCGATCATGTCCGCCAATCGATCCGCATCATCAACACCCGATAAGGTGCTAAGCACTTCGGGTGGAACCTTCTTGTTCATCTTGACGTATTGATCAAACATGTTCGTCACTGAGCGAACCAATACGGCGGTTTCTTTTTCAGAATCATCTGGGCCCATTGACGGTGCGGTATGGCAAGTTGCCGTAAAAAAACCATCGGACTCATGATCGTTGAGCTCATCGATGTGTACGCGCTCAACGCCTTCGACCAACACCTTAATGGTGTCGTCAGGCAGTTTCAGCAATTGCAAAATGTTGGCAACCGTGCCCACTTTATGAATATCGTCGGCGGTGGGGATATCCACCTTGGCGCTGGTTTGCGCAGACAACAAAATTCGCTTATTGGTGTTATGCGCAGCATCCAATGCCTCAATAGATTTTTCGCGACCAACAAATAATGGGATGACCATGTGCGGATAAACCACCACATCTCGCAGCGGTAATACAGGCAGCTGATAATCGCTCTGCTCTGTTGATGTTTCGTCAGCGTCGTTTGATTCGTGTTCAGACAAGTGAGCACCTCAGGTGTTAAGCGTTTTCGCGCATTTTAGAATACACGAGATGGTAGCGGACCAAGGTGATTTCAAGTGTTAGAAAAAGAAAAAGGCCCGGATTTACCGGGCCTTCACGTAACTAGCACAAAACTTAAGCGCTAATTAGTCATCAGATGCCGCTTTCCGGTACTTCTCTTCTTCCATGACCTTTTCTTGGCCTTCTAAGAGTAGATACGGTTTAGATTCTCCGCGGACCACTGCAGCGTCGAGAATAACTTTCTTGACGTTCTCAATTCGCGGCAATTCGTACATGGTATCAAGCAGTACATTTTCCAAAATGGTGCGTAAACCTCGCGCTCCAGTTTTGCGCTCCAGTGAGCTTTGAGCAACCGCTTGCAGAGCATCTTTACGGAATTCAATGTCCACATCTTCCATGGACAACAAACGCTCGTATTGCTTAGTGATGGCATTCTTGGGTTCAACCAATATGCGCACCAAGGCCTCTTCGTCCAATTCTTCCAAGGTTGCACAAACAGGTAACCTGCCAACAAATTCTGGAATAAGACCGAAGCTAATCAAATCTTGCGCTTCTACATCATGAAGTAACTCACCGATGTTTTTGCTGTCATCCTTGGAAGTGACTTCGGCGCCAAAACCAATGCCGCCCTTCTCAGAACGATCTTGGATAATTTTTTCCAAACCGGCAAACGCACCGCCACAGATGAATAGGATATTGGAGGTATCCACTTGCAAAAATTCTTGCTGTGGATGCTTACGACCGCCTTGCGGTGGCACTGAAGCAACGGTGCCTTCAATCAGTTTTAATAGAGCTTGCTGAACACCTTCACCCGATACATCTCGGGTAATGGAAGGGTTATCTGATTTACGCGAAATTTTATCAATCTCATCGATGTAGACGATACCGGTTTGCGCTTTTTCAACGTCGTAATCGCATTTTTGCAGTAGCTTTTGAATGATGTTTTCTACATCTTCACCCACATAACCCGCTTCAGTTAACGTGGTGGCATCGGCGATGGTGAAAGGCACGTTTAAAGTGCGAGCGAGCGTTTCAGCCAATAACGTTTTACCGGAGCCAGTTGGGCCGATTAACAGGATATTACTTTTCGCAAGTTCTACTTCACCACCTTTTTTGTCCTTGTACTCAAGACGCTTGTAGTGGTTGTAAACCGCAACCGATAATATTTTCTTAGCCGTGGCCTGGCCGATTACATAAGAATCAAGCAGCTCATTTATTTCATGTGGCTTCGGCAGCTCACTGTCACCATTGTCTGAGGTATCTTGCATCTCTTCGGTGATGATGTCGTTGCATAAATCAACGCATTCATCGCAGATGAATACAGACGGGCCTGCGATGAGTTTTCTAACCTCATGCTGGCTCTTACCGCAGAACGAGCAATACAACAGTTTGCCGTCGTCTTTTTTATCTTCGTCAGTCATAAAACGAGCTCTTTACCTTATCCCTAACCTTGCCGTGTTTTTCCAGAATTTTCAAGCAACCATACGCCCTAATGTGAAGGTGATTCCGAGACATACAACACATCACGAAACCAGACACAATTAGACACATTTGGACACACCTCACTAGGCGTTGTCTTTTCCAGATTCATCATCGCTCTTAACGCCACCAATGGCCGCTGGAGCACCGATACTTGCCACATTCACCTCTTCCTGACGTGATTCAACAATTCGATCAACAATTCCGTAAGCCAGTGCGTCCTTGGCTGTCATAAAATTGTCCCGTTCTGTATCAGCGGTGACTGTCTCAACGGTTTGACCGGTGTGATGAGCCATTAACTGATTCATACGTTCTTTCATCGACAAAATTTCGCGAGCATGAATGTCAATGTCCGTGGCCTGTCCCTGAAAACCGGCAGAAGGCTGGTGAATCATCACTCTAGAGTTCGGGAGTGTGAAGCGTTTGCCCTTTTCACCGGCTGTTAATAGGAACGCACCCATGCTGGCCGCTTGACCAATACATAGGGTGCTGACGCTGGGTTTGATAAATTGCATGGTGTCGTAGATGGCCATGCCAGCGGTTACTGAGCCGCCTGGGGAATTGATGTAAAGGCTGATGTCTTTGTCTGGGTTTTCAGACTCTAGGAACAACAACTGGGCCACGATCAGGTTGGCCATGTGGTCCTCAACCTGTCCCACCAAGAAGATTACTCGTTCTTTGAGTAATCGCGAGTAGATATCGTAGGATCGCTCGCCACGAGGGCTTTGTTCGACCACCATAGGCACAAGGCCTGTGGCACTGATTTCAGAGGCTTGCCCGTGCGGTGCGGGCTGTGTGAAGCCAAAACTCATGTTGTGTCATTCCGTATTAAGTGGTTTCGGCGGTGCCCTCCTCCTTTTGTGCGGATTCAGGCGCCGGCGGATTCATTACATCTGCGAAAGCACGAGATTCTTCGGTAACCGATGATTTTTCAACCACCACCTGAGTAACCGTATCTTCAAGTACTAGACCTTCAATGTTCTGCAACAGTTCAGGATTACTGTAATAGTAGTCGATGACTTGCTGCGGATCTTGATAAGAGGCGGCCATGTGCTCAACCTGCTCTCGCACCTTACCCGCATCTGCCGTAATACTGTCGCGTCGTACTATCTCTCCAACGATTAGGCCAAGACGCACACGTCGCTTGGATTGTTCTTCAAAAAGTTCATCGGCCAACATGGATGTATCGGGCTCACCTTGCATTTGACCCTGCATTTGCTGCAAAAATTGCTCACGTTGGCGACCAATTTCTTCTTTCACTAATGCGGCTGGCACATCCATTGGATTGAGCTCTAAAAGACCATCCATAACCTGTGTTTTCACATCGTTATCAAGTCGCGCTTTTAGTTCTCGCTCCATGTTTTTAGTTATATCGGCCCGAAGTGTCTCGACGTTACCGTCTTCAATACCAAAACTCTTCACCAGTTCCTCATCTAGCTTAGGAATGGTGGATTCTTTGACTTCGTGCACAACGATATCGAATTCACATTCTTGGCCTGCTAAATTTTCAGCCTGGTAGCCTTCAGGAAATGTGACCTTGATGGTTTTGTTATCACCTGCTTTCATACCCACCAGTTGCTCTTCAAACCCTGGGATCATTTGATTGGATCCCAACACAAGTGGTGCTTTTTCGGCCTTGCCGCCGTCAAATTCTTCACCGTCCTTTCGGCCAGTGAAGTCGATCACGATTTGGTCACCATCTGCTGATGCTCGATCAACCGTGCTGAATTCCTTGCGCTGCTCAAGCAGCTTGTTGATCATTTCATCAACATCAGAGGATTGAATTTCAACCACAGGGCGCGTGATTTTCAAGGATTCGTCGAACTTTGGATCGAATTCTGGATAAACCTCGAAGGTCGCTTCGTAGCTGAAGCCTTCATCGTCTTCGCTGGCACCTTCCAGTGGTTTTATTTCAGGCTGACCCGCAGGGCGCAGGGATTCTTGCTGCACCGCTTTATAAAACGAATCATTAATCAAGGCACCCAGGACTTCGCCTTTGACCTGCGGCTCAAAACGCTTTTTCACCACGTTCATGGGCACTTTGCCCGGGCGAAAGCCATTAATTTTGGCTGTCTTACTGATCGACTTAAGGCGTTCATTCACCTTAGAGTCGATATCAGTTTGCGGCAGCTCAATGGTCATTTTACGACCGAGGCTATCGATGGTTTCAACGGATACTTGCATGATGAATAAATCGTCGTTGTTGTATGGTGCGAAAGGGGAGACTCGAACTCCCACGCCATAAGACACTGGTACCTAAAACCAGCGCGTCTACCAATTCCGCCACTCTCGCATAAGGCTTTTCGTATTGCTACATAATTATAGCGGAAAAGCAGGGCTTACCGTGGCACCCAAGAGATATTGCACACAGTAAAAAACAAAGGGAAATTGGGGTGGACGATGGGGATCGAACCCACGACCACAGGAATCACAATCCTGCGCTCTACCGACTGAGCTACGCCCACACCAGAAAGACTATGTTAGCGCAATCTGAGAGTTCTGTGTGCAGCGCATCAACCGCTATTTGGCATAGAATTTATTTTACGCGGAAAAAAAATTCAGCGCCTCGGGTAATGACAAGCGCAATGGGCGATGACAGATGAGGTGATGAAAGCTGGACTGGCGATGACGACTGATATTGACGACTGGGCGGCCGCTAGATGGATGGCGCGCCTGGCAGGACTCGAACCTGCTACCCTCGGCTTAGAAGGCCGATGCTCTATCCGGATGAGCTACAGGCGCGAAGCGTTGTGTAGCGAAGGGAAAATGTGGTGAAAGTGGTCGGGGCAGCAGGATTCGAACCTACGACCCTCTGGTCCCAAACCAGATGCGCTACCAGACTGCGCCATACCCCGAAGAACCTTCACAACAAGCCTTATTGTATAGGATTTTTAATCCGATTCGTCAATCCATGCCATTTGAATTGCTTCTAAGATGCGTTCGTTTGAGCCTTCCGGATCATCATCAAAACCCTCAATGGCAAGCACCCACGCATGCATGTCGGTGTACCGAACATACTGTGGATCCACGTCTGGATGGCTTTCACACAATTCGATAGCGATATCTAACGTATCGGTCCACTTCATAATGGGCTCCTTTTTGTCACGCTTTAGTGATTTTCCTTCACCATGTTTATTGTGTAGCGAGGGATCTCGATTTCTAAATTTTCATCAGCAACGATCGCCTGACAACTTAATCGAGAGTCAGGATCTAAACCCCACGCTTTATCTAAAAAATCTTCTTCCAGTTCATCGGCTTCTTCAATACTGTCCGCACCGACTCTAACGTGCACATGACACGTGGTGCACGCACACGATTTTTCACAGGCGTGTTCAATCGACACCCCATTACGAAGTAAAGCATCACAAACTGAAACACCCGCATCTACCTCAAACGATTTACCGTCGGGACAATAATCAGGGTGTGGCTGTACGGTTATGGTTGGCATGTCAGTTGTCTTCCGATTCTTTTAGTTGGGCGGCCACAACATCCACGTGCTGACCCGCCATTAATTGTTTAACGCTTGCGTTCATGCGCCGTTCTACAAATTCAGCGCTGCCTTTTTCTAATGCCTCTACAGATGCTTTTATAGCGTCGGTATTATCATCCTTTATAGTGTCCGCAACGGCTGCAATACAGCCATCAATAGCTGCACGCTCATTCTCGTTAAGATGCACATCGCCATCCGCATCCAGTGCACTGCCGATGGCCTCAATAACACGCTCAGCATCCACTCGCTGTTCTTGCAATAAGCGTTTTTGCATATCTTCGGCGGCATAATCCATTGAGTCGCTCAGCATGGTTTCTATTTCACCGTCACTAAGCCCATAGCTTGGCTTCACATCAATACTGGCAAGCACCCCACTCTCTTTTTCCATGGCACTAACGGTAAGTAAGCCATCGGCATCTACCTGAAACAATACCTGTATACGCGCAGCCCCTGCCACACGCGGCGGAATACCTGTGAGTTCAAATCGCGCTAACGATCGGCAATCTTCAACTAGCTCACGCTCACCTTGCACAACGTGCAACGCTAAGGCGGTTTGCCCATCTTTGTAGGTGGTGAATTCTTGCGCCCGCGCTATGGGAATGGTGGTGTTGCGCGGAATAACTTTCTCGGCCAATCCGCCCATCGTTTCCAGCCCTAGCGATAGTGGAATGACATCGAGCAGCAATAGATCGTTGTCGGGTTTATTGCCAGCTAACACATCGGCTTGAATCGCAGCACCCACAGCAACCACTTGATCAGGGTCAATAGAGGTGAGCACGGTTTGTTCAAAAAATTCACTAACAGAATCTCGCACTAACGGCACGCGAGTGGAGCCACCCACCATAACCACCGCTCGAATATCCGATTTTTCCACATCGGCATCGCGCAAAACGCGCCGACATGGCGATAAGGTTTTTTTAACCAAAGGCAAAATGATCGCGTTCAGTTGATCGCGAGTGACCGTTCCATCCCAATGCTTGCCCTCTTCAATATCCCAATGTACATCCACCGCTGCAGCATCACTTAACGCCTCTTTTATGCTGCGAGCCTGTTGCAAAGCACGACGTTGCGCAGATGGATTTTTAAGAGCATCCACACCGGCTTGCTCAGACAAATAAGCAACCACCGCCTCATCAAAATCATCACCACCTAATGCGGTATCACCGGCTGTAGCGAGCACTTCAAATAAGCCGCGCTGCATCTTCAAAACAGAGATATCAAACGTTCCGCCACCTAAATCGTAAACGACCACAGTGCCAGTTTCATCGTTATCAAGGCCATAGGCCACCGCAGCAGCGGTAGGCTCATTGATTAAGCGCAGTACCGACAACCCGGCCAAGGTGGCGGCATCTTTTGTGGCTTGTCGCTGAGCGTCGTCAAAATAGGCAGGCACAGTGATAACCGCCCCAACTAAATCACCGCCCACAGAACGTGTGGCCACATCTTTAAGTTTTGACAAAATAGCCGCAGATACATCGATGGCTGTTTTATTGCCCGCCTGGGTAACAAACGCTGGAATGGCTGCAGCTTCGGTGTCAAATTCGTAATGACTGGCTAGCCACGTACCTTCCAAATCGGCTGCACCTTTACCCATCAATCGTTTGGCTGAACGCACCGTATTCAGCGGATCACTAACCGCCTTTTCTTGCGCTGCCGCACCTACGGTTACCGTTCCATCGACGCCAAAATGAACCACCGACGGGGTGGATTCATTGCCCTCATCGTCAGCTAATACCGTTGGACTGCCACTTCGTAAGGTGGCCACCAAAGAATTGGTGGTGCCCAAATCAATGCCCACCGCATCTCTGCGCTGATGCGGAGCGGGGGCTTGCCCGGGTTCTGAAATTTGTAGTAAGGCCACGTGTTATCGAATCTGCGGTTGCTGTTGGTTAGTCATCAAGTCGTGCTTCAATAACTTTTACTTCGCGCTTTAATTTATCGAAAAACTGCCACTCTCGTACAACCACTCTTGCGCTGTCCCAGCTGGAAGAAACTGATGCATCGGCGAATTTTTTAGCGCAACTGCTGATTCCTTCACTTAACGAATGACGTACTTTATCTAGTGCTGCGAAAGGATCTGCCGCATCCGGTGCGTCACCGATCGCTTCACGTAATTCCATTTGCTGCATCAAAAACATCGGATCCATCTGCGTATCGGTTTCTTCATCGATACTGATGTTGTTCAATTCAAGCAAGTAACTGGCACGAGTTAACGGGTTGCGTAGTTTCTGATGCGCCTCATTTACAAGACTAGCGGCTTGCATAGACCAACGCTTCTCGCTAGCCGTGGCTGAGGCAAAGCGATCTGGGTGAAGTTCACGTTGTAGCGATTGAAAGCGATCACTCAACTGAACTTCATCGATGTGAAATGCAACCGGTAAATCGAACAACTCGAAGTGATTATTGGAAAAATCAACTGACATGCGGGCGATGGCTTAGGAGAACCCCAATCACTATATGGTGAACGATTCTCCGCACCCGCATTCATCTTTCACATTGGGGTTGCGGAACAAAAAGCCTTCATTAAGCCCTTCTTTTTGAAAGTCGAGCTCGGTGCCACTTAAGTACACCAAGCTTTTCTTATCAACAATGACTTTAATGTCGTGATCTTCAAAGACTTCATCGTTGGCAGCCACTTCGTCGGCAAATTCCAACACATAAGCCAAGCCAGAGCACCCAGTGGTGCGAACGGCCAGCCGAAGACCTACCCCTTTACCGCGTTGATCTAAGTGCCGCTGCACATGGGCAGCAGCACTGTCAGTCATGGTTATGCTCATAGCAATACTCCTTCGTTAGAAGGCGATTAGCTGGCCTTCGCAGTTTGCTTTTCTTTCAAATCAGCAATGGCTGCCGCTATCGCATCTTCTGCTAATACCGAACAGTGAATTTTTACTGGTGGCAGCGCCAACTCATCAGAAATATCTTTGTTCTTAATGGCTTCTACTTCAGCCAAGGTTTTACCCTTAACCATTTCAGTAACCAAAGAAGATGAAGCAATGGCCGAACCGCAGCCATAGGTTTTAAACTTTGCATCTTCAATGCGGCCATCATCGCCCACTTTGATTTGCAGACGCATAACATCACCACAAGCCGGTGCGCCAACCATACCCGTGCCTACGCTTGGGTCGTCTTTATCAAGAACACCCACGTTACGTGGATTTTCGTAGTGATCTAATACCTTGTCGCTGTATGCCATGTTTCTAGTCTCCGTCGAGAATTCAAGTTATAAGTCGAATTCAAAAAATAATGTTAGTGATGCGCCCATTCGACCGTGTCTAGATCGATGCCTTCTTTGTACATATCCCATAGTGGGGACAAATCGCGTAACTTCGACACCGCATTCTTAATTAAATTAACAGTGTAATCCACCTCTTCCTCGGTGCTGTAGCGACCCAATGTAAAGCGAATTGAGCTACTGGCTAATTCATCAGCTCGCCCTAATGCCCGAAGCACGTAGGAGGGTTCTAAGCTGGCACTGGTGCATGCCGATCCGCTGGATACCGCAATGTCTTTTAATGACATGATTAGGCTTTCGCCTTCAACGTAACTGAAACTGATGTTTAAGTTACCTGGTATACGCTGCTCTAAATCACCGTTGATGTAGATCTCTTCTAGATCTTTAATACCATCAAGCAAGCGATCGCGTAACTTGGATAGCCGCTCGTGTTCTGACGCCATTTCTTCTTTCGCAATGCGAAACGCTTCCCCCATACCCACAATTTGATGGGTTGCCAGCGTTCCAGAACGAAAACCGCGCTCATGACCACCGCCGTGAATTTGTGCTTCTAAACGCACGCGAGGCTTTCGTCGAACGTACAGCGCGCCGATGCCTTTAGGCCCGTACACTTTGTGAGCGCACAAAGACATCAAATCAACGTTCATGTCTTCAACATCGATGGCCACTTTGCCAGGGCTTTGCGCTGCATCAACGTGGAACACAACACCCTTCTCACGGCAAATCGCACCCAATGCTTTTAAATCTTGGATAACACCAATTTCATTGTTTACGTGCATGACTGAGGCAACCGTGGTGTCTTCACGCAAAGCGTTGCGAAATTGCTCTAAATCGACCAAGCCATTCTCTAAGGGGTCGAGATAGGTGACTTCAAACCCTTCACGCTCAAGCTGACGGCAGGTATCGAGAACGGCCTTATGTTCAGTTTTCACGGTAACAATGTGCTGGCCTTTCTTTTTATTGAAATGCGCAGCGCCTTTGATGCCTAAGTTGTCCGATTCTGTGGCGCCAGATGTCCAGATGACTTCACGCGGATCGGCGCCAATAAGATCGGCAACGTTTTTACGCGCCTCTTCCACCAGCTCTTCAGCCTGCCAGCCAAAGCTGTGTGAACGCGATGCTGGGTTACCGAAGTAGCCTTGCATGGTTAGGCACTCACCCATTTTCTTTGCCACGCGCTCATCAACTGGCGTAGTGGCTGAGTAATCCATGTAAATGGGGATGTTCAATGAACTCACGTTATACAAACCTCTAATTAAAGTACGCTGCCGCTTTACGCAGGATTAAATTCGATTAGTACCATATTGACCGGTGAATCGCTGCTGGCGATATCACTGAGCCCCCATGGCCATTGGCTGCTGCACCATTTCTTTTACCTGCAGCACCGATATGGTTTTTACGTTTTCTTGGTGAATCAGATCTTCCAAAGATACACCACTTAAAAATTCTTCGATTTGCGCGCTAAGGCCTTCCCACAAATCATGAGTAAGACATCGGCCCCGCCCACTGCAATTTTCTCGACCACCACATTGGGTTGCATCGACCGATTCATTAACGGCCCCAATGATCTCTGATACCACCACATCGGCCAACGGTCTGGCAACGCGATAACCGCCGCCCGGCCCTCGCGTGCTGCTTACGAGCTTGTGCTTGCGCAATTTTGAGAAAAGCTGCTCAAGGTAGGATAAGGATATGCCTTGGCGTGCAGAGATTTCACCTAATGACACGGGATTTTCCTGAGCATGCAACGCCAAGTCGAGCATGGCGGTTACGGCGTATCGACCCTTAGTTGTCAGTTTCATGAAAATTCCTTCAGCGAAGAACCGCTAACTTCTCATAACCCAGTAATTCAGTCAAGTATTAGCGCGCATCCCTAGCCGCAATTCTTTTCCAAGCTCTCGTGAGCGCCACGCACAGCCGCCAGCTCAGTGCGCAAATTGGCAATTTCATCACGCAATTCCTCAATCGGATCGA
This sequence comes from uncultured Granulosicoccaceae bacterium, assembly GCA_938035125.1. Taxonomy (GTDB): domain Bacteria; phylum Pseudomonadota; class Gammaproteobacteria; order Granulosicoccales; family Granulosicoccaceae; genus Granulosicoccus. The sequence goes on from CALHNS010000019.1 coordinate 61,391, forward strand.
CTGTTTCGCTGCTGACTTCATCGACCCCATAGGCATCAAAAATGGTTTTCGGTGCTTCACTACCGACTTGATCTCGAACTAGCTCAACGCAGCGTTGGTTTGCATCACGGCAGCGCACCACTCGCGCAGGAATGCCCACCACGGTTGCACCTTCTGGCACCTCGTCGAGCACCACGGCATTTGATCCGATGCGCGCACCTTCACCAATCGTAAAAGGCCCTAAAATTTTTGCACCCGCGCCTATGATGACGTCGTTGCCGATCGTAGGGTGACGTTTGCCTTCGTTTAAGGTGCGCCCGCCTAAGGTAACGCCTTGATATAGAGTCACATCATTGCCCACAATCGCGGTTTCACCGATTACGACGCCTGTGCCATGATCGACAAAAAAACGTCGCCCCACTTGCGCCCCAGGGTGTATTTCAATGCCCGTGAACAAACGCGCCATATTGCCCATAAATCGGGCCGGCCAACGCAGCCCTTTGCCCCATAGCCAATGATTGATGCGGTGCATCAAAATGGCATGAACCCCGGCATAACAGGTAAGCACCTCAAAGCGGTTACGAGCGGCTGGATCTCGCTCGAAGATGCACGACACATCTTCTTTCATCAACGTCCACACACTCATGTTTGCCTCACCTTCCTATGATTTGCCGCAACTTCAGGCTTAAACTCCAATGATAGACCGATCTTTCTTACTCAGGTTCTACCCTTGTGTCTAGTTTTTTAGACATAGGATTTTCAACGGAACTCAAAATCCCACGCCAGACGTTCATTTCAGTCTCATCCGGCCGATTTCGTTCGAAATAGTGTCGTAATCGACGCATCAAGTGTTTTGGATTATCGGGATCAAGAAAGCCTGTCTTGAGCAACACACGCTCTAAATGATCGAATAATCGCTCCATGGCCGCACTATCAACACTCGCTACAGGGGCCGCATCGTCGGTGGTATCTCGCAACGCGTGTAGCCCAGCAGAGCACTCATAGGCCAATACTTGTACCGCACTACCCAAATTTAAAGAGCTGAAATCGGGATTCACAGGAATTTGTACTAAATGCGTACAGCGATCCAACTCATGGTTGTTCAACCCCGAACGTTCACGGCCAAACACTAGCGCTACTCGTATTGGCGCATCATTCGATGCACCCGTGTTGGTGTCACTTTGGGCAATTCGGCTTAAGGTTTTGGGTAAATCGCGGCTGCTGAGCATGGGTACCGCAAGATTTCTAGGGCGTGCGCTGGTTCCAATCACGGCGTGACAATCGGCTACAGCCTCTTCCAATGAATCAAAGCGCGTTGCTCCAAGCAGCACATCATCGGCACCTGAAGCTCTTGCCTTGGCCTCATCCGTTCGGTTAGAGCACGCTTGCACCAAACGAAGTGATGAATACCCCATGGTTTTCATGGCCCGCGCTGCAGCACCGACGTTTCCTGTGTGAGTGGTGCCAATCAGCACAAAACTTAGTTCTAGGTTCATAACAGCTAAGTGTAAATGACTCACACTAACTCATCGCGTTTTCAGACTACAATTCCATACCGCTTCTTCGTTTCTCTTGAGATTATCCAACGCAATGAATCCGATGCTGAACATCGGTGTTCGTGCCGCGCGCGCTGCTGGCCGAGTCATCACAAAACACATGGGCCGTCTGGATTCACTTCGAATCGAGAAAAAAGGCCATAACGATTTTGCCTCGGAAGTGGACCGCGAAGCCGAAGCCGAAATTGTTGAAACCTTATTAAAGGCCTACCCAGATCATGGCGTAATGGCTGAAGAGAGCGGCCAACTGGGAAACGCCGATTCTGAGTATCAATGGATCGTCGATCCGTTAGACGGCACCATGAACTACTTACATGGCTATCCTCATTTCAGTGTATCGATTGCCTTATATGAAAAAGGTCGCCCATATCAAGCCGTGGTTTATGACCCAGTTCGACAAGAATTATTCACAGGCGGTAAGGGCGAAGGGGCTTACTTAGACGGCAAACGGGTTCGTGTAAGCGGGGCTGCGAAATTATCGGACGCCTTAGTGGGTTACACCTACCCGTACAAACAAGGTGATGATTTAACCTTACCTTTAGCCACATTGAAAGCACTGACCGAAAATACCAGTGGTGTTCGGCGCGAGGGCTCAGCCGCCTTAGATCTTGCGTACATTGCAGCGGGCCGTTTGGACGGCGCTTGGATGCACGGCTTAAAGCAGTGGGACTTTGCTGCAGGTGCGTTACTAGTAAGAGAAGCTGGCGGATTGGTTAATGATTATCAAGGCGGTGATAGCTGGATGCAATCGGGCAATTTGATTGCCGCATCGCCCAAAGTGCATCATGGTTTACTGCAAACTTACGCAAGTGTTCAGCGAGAACACAGCGAATAGCACCCGCGCTAAGCGGATGCTAAAACAAGCCTTATGGGGTGGATTCTAAATCGGCCCCTTCTTTCTCCACCGGCATTAATTCTTCTTTGGTAATTCCCAGCGCTAATACCGCGGTACTGGCCACAAAGATAGACGAGTAAGTTCCTACCACCACACCAATGATGAGCGCTAATGCAAAGCCATTGATGATTTTACCGCCAAGAAAAAACAACGACAAAAGCACCAATAACGTGGTGAATGATGTCACTAAGGTGCGCGATAACGTTTGATTGATGGATGCGTTCATGACTTCTGCAGGCGTACCTGAGCGCATGGTTCGAAAATTTTCTCGAATTCGATCAAACACCACAATGGTGTCATTCAATGAATAACCTATCACCGCAAGAATGGCGGCAAGTATCGTTAGGTCAAATTCCACTTGAAACAAAGAGAAAATACCGACCGTTAGAATTACATCGTGCACCAAGGCAGCAACTGAACCCACCGAAAATTTCTTTTCGAATCGAAACCAGATATAAATAATAATCCCTACCAGCGCTAACAAGATGGCCATACCGCCTTTCTCACGCAGCTCTTCACCCACTTGAGGGCCCACAAACTCCACCCGCTGTATGGTGATGGCTTGCTCGCTGGACGGTTGCAAAGCAGCCTCTACTTGGTTGCTTACCTCAACGTTTGATGCGCCTGGCTGAGGCGCCATTCGAATGAGAATTTCGGTACTGCTACCAAAATTTTGCACCACCGCTTCTTCAAACCCCGCATCGCCAAGTGAACTTCGCACTAAGTTTAAATCGGGTGCTGTTTCATAAGCTGCTTGGATGGTGTACCCGCCGGTAAAATCAACCCCAAGATTTAAACCGCGAATAACAATCGATAAAAGGGCGATCGCAATCAGCACACCAGAGATTATCCATGCTGTTTTTTTCTTACCCATGAAATCAAAATGGGTATTTTGTATAAATTGACGCATTCGATAAGCCCCCTTATATCGGCAATGTGGATAGGCGTCGATTGCCGAACAAGGCATTTACGATGACGCGAGAGCCGAAAATGGCGGTAAACATCGAGGTAAGAATCCCGATGCACAAGGTAATGGCAAAACCTTTGATAGAGCCTGTGCCCATGCTGAACAACACAACCGCTGCAATAAGCGTTGTGATGTTGGCATCGGCAATGGTGGTAAACGCTTTGTCGTAACCTGCGTTAATGGCCGCTTGCACAGCAGCGCCTGCTCGAAGCTCTTCTCGTATACGTTCAAAGATCAAAACGTTGGCATCCACCGCCATGCCTGTGGTGAGCACGATACCCGCAATTCCTGGCAGCGTTAAAGTGGCTTGCAACCCAGGAGCTGAGAGAACCGCCACAATTAATATGACGTTTATCACCAACGCGGCCCCTGCGATCATGCCAAACACTCGGTAGTAGAAGCTCATAAAAATCACCACAATGGCAAGCCCCACCAAAGCTGACATAAAGCCTTGACGAATGTTGTCTTTACCTAAATTCGGGCCAACGGTTCTTTCTTCAACGATTTGAATGGGTGCTTTCAATGCGCCAGAACGCAGCAGTAATGAAATGTCGGCCGCCTCGTTTGCGGTTAAACCTGTGGTTTGGAACCTATGACTGAGCACATCATTGATGGTGGCTACACTGATCACCTCTTCAATGTCACGGGTTTCTTCCACCTCTTCCCCGTCTACCAAGTTGGTGAATTTTTTCTTTTCGATGTACACCACAGCCATTGGGTTACCCACATTGACCTCGGTAACCTCTAACATGCTGCGCGCACCTGCCCCATCCAGATTGACAAATACCGCTGGGCTGCCGCTTTGCTGATCGATGCCCGCTGATGCGCCTTTGATTTGATCACCCGTAACGATGATTTCACGCTGTAATAAAACCGGCGCGCCTGAACCTCGGCGGTGATACAAACGCGCATCCGGTGGCACAGGGCCGCCTTGATCCGCTGCCGCCCAGTCGGCCTCACTGCCGTATACCAAGCGGTATTCCAAGGTGGCTGTTGCACCCAATATTTCCCGCGCCTTGGCAGGGTCTTGTACACCCGGCAATTGCACAACGATACGATCTAGCCCTTGCTGCTGAATGACAGGCTCAGCCACACCCAATTCGTTTATGCGGTTTCTTAAGGTAACGATATTTTGTTGTAACGCACCGGTTCGTTCTTCACGTTCGGCAGCTTCTGACAAACTGGCGTCGATGAAGAAGAATTCACCTTCATCACGCGGTGTAAAAAATAGCTCAGGTGCATTGCTACTGAAGTTTTGCAGCATCCGATCCCGATCTTCTTGGCCACGAAAGCGCGCAGTTAGCTGACCGTCTCGGTATTGGATGTTGGTACCGCGAATTTTCTCACCTCGAACCACTCGCTTCCAATCACTGACGTAGCGTTCTTCGGATGAAGCGATTGCCGCATCCATGTCTACATCCATTAAAAAGTGCACACCGCCGCGTAAATCAAGACCTAAATACATGGGCTCGGCAAAGCTTCTTAGCCAACCGGGGCTGCCAGAGACCAGATTCAGAGCAACGTTTGTCTCACCTGCATCGGTTACTTCGCGAATGGCATCACGGCCTCGCAGCTGATCATCTTCATTTTCAAAGATGGTCAGAAGACGGTCGTTGTCTTCTCGGTATTCAAGCCCGGTAAAGCCTGCGTTGGCCAATGCACTTTTGACCGTAGCCACCAAATCGGGGGACAAGGTGGGCTCTCGACTGGAGGACACCTGCACAGCAGGATCACTGCCGAACACATTGGGCAAGGCGAACAAAATGCCGATGATCAGAACGCCTGCAAGCAGCAGCACTTTCCAGAGTGGATTGGTGTTGGTCATGATGGCCTATAAACAACGAAAGCCCTGTTTTCGCAGGGCAAGTTCAATAAAGTGTAGCTGGTGACGAACTAGAGACTTTTCAAGGTGCCGTTAGGCAGCAAGGCAGCAACGGCTTGGCGTTGCACATTCACTTCGACACCTTCGGATACTTTCAACGTCAGATAGGCCTCACCTACTTTTGTAACCGTGCCTCCTAAGCCGCCATTCGTCACAATTTCATCGCCCTTGGACAACGCATTGACCATTTCTTTGTGCTCTTTCATGCGCTTCTGCTGGGGCCGGATCATCAGAAAATAGAAGATGACCAACATGAAAACGATGGGTAAAAACTGGATGATCGCGTTGGGGCTGCCACCGGCGGCCTGGGCATGTGCGGGGCTGATGAAAAAATCCAAAAGGCTCATGTGTTTTGCTCAAAATTAGCGGGAAAGAGATTGGACAGATTATGCCACAGAGTCACGCCACACCACTGGACCTGCGACGGTAGAACTCGGCCACATAGGCATCGAATTGACCTGCATCCAGCGCCGCTCGAATTTCACTCATGAGCTGCTGGTAGTAATGCAGATTGTGAATCGTGTTTAACCGAGCGCTTAGGATTTCCCCACATTTGGATAAATGATAAAGGTATGCCCGTGAATAATTCTGACAGGTGTAACAGCTGCATTCAGGATGCACCGGACCGGTATCCTCTCGAAATCTGGCGTTACGAAGTCGAATATCGCCATCGACGGTGAATAAATAGTCATTGCGCGCATTGCGGGTGGGCATCACGCAATCAAACATGTCCACACCTCGGCGCACCGCCTCAACGATGTCTTCTGGTTTTCCCACACCCATCAAATACCGAGGCTTCTGTTCAGGCAGAAAGTGTACGGTTTCATCCAACATGCGCTCACGCTCTTCTTTGGGCTCGCCCACAGCCAAACCACCAATGGCGTAACCGGGTAAATCCAATTCGGCCAACAACCCCGATGAGCGTTCACGCAAATCGGTGTACATGCCTCCTTGCACGATCCCAAACAATGCGTTGGGGTTTTCCAATTTTTCGTGTTCATCCAAGCATCGCACCGCCCAACGCATCGATAATTCCATCGACTCTGCCGCTTCATCACGAGTGGCGGGAAACGGTGTGCATTCATCAAACGCCATCACGATGTCTGAACCTAAATCGTGTTGAATTTGCATGGACACCTCCGGGCTTAAAAACACCTTGGCACCATCCACGGGCGATTGAAATTTAACCCCCGACTCATCAATTTTTCTCATGGCCGCTAAGCTGAACACCTGAAAACCGCCAGAGTCGGTAAGTATCGGGCCAGACCAATGCATAAAATCATGCAAATCACCGTGTTTTTTTATGATATTGGTGCCAGGGCGTAGCCACAGGTGAAACGTATTACCCAGAATGATTTCAGCGTTAATCGTACGAAGCTCTTCTGGCGTCATGGCCTTCACCGTGCCATAGGTGCCCACTGGCATAAACGCAGGCGTTTCAACGGTGCCGCGCGCAAAGTGCAGCCGGCCTCGCCTTGCTGAGCCGTCTGTGTTTAGCCGTTCAAAGGTTAAAGACATGTTAGGTATAAGATTCCTTTGGCCACACCAACATCGCATCGCCATAACTGAAAAATCGATAGCGCTCTTCCACCGCTATTCTGTAGGCATTCAACACACTTTGCGTTCCCGCTAAAGCAGACACCAACATCAGTAGCGTTGATTCTGGAAGATGAAAATTGGTAAGCAGCCCATCGATGACGTTAAAGCGTTTGCCAGGGTATAAAAAAATATCGGTATCCCCTTCATACGGTTGCAACTCACCGGTATTTAATGCAGCCGTTTCTAAAGAACGCACTGATGTTGTGCCTACCGCAATGACTCGCCCGCCAGAAGCTTTGGTTCTTTGCACAGCATCCACCGTCTCTTTACTGACGATAACGCGTTCAGCGTGCATTTCATGATCGGTAATCGATGCTGCACGCACCGGTTGATAAGTTCCCGCCCCCACATGCAGCGTAACCGTGGTGCTATTGATACCGTGATGGGTTAACGCGGTTAATAACGCATCGTCAAAATGCAGACCTGCTGTGGGCGCAGCCACTGCACCTTTTTCTGAAGCAAAAACCGTTTGATAACGATCAGAATCGGCAGCATCTGGAGTTCGAAGAATGTATGGCGGCAATGGCATTTCGCCGTGCTCATCCAGCCATTCGGCAATGGATGTAGCCCCAACCGCTGCCAAGGCCTCCTCGGATGCACTGAGCAGAAATAAATCGGACTGACGCTCAACAACGCTCAGCGTTAGCTGGTTAAATTCTAGGGTTGAGCCAGGTTTTGGTGACTTACTGGCTTTCAGTTTTACTAGCATTTCCTGTGCGCTTAACACCCGCTCTACCAATAATTCCACCTTCCCACCCGAGGACTTCTGCCCGAACATTCTTGCCGGAATGACACGGGTGTTGTTGAACACCAATAGATCCCCTGCTTTTAGCAAACTGGGTAAATCGCGTACTGAATTATGCGCAATGGTATTTGGGGGTTGCAGCGTTAGCATACGGCTGTCACTGCGCGCAGCTAAGGGTGCCTGGGCGATCAATTCGTCCGGCAATTCGAAATGGAAATCACTTGTTTGCATCGGCGAACAGTCTAATGGAATCACAGCCTGTTATACTTGCCCTACAGCTGTGAAATCAGCCCCCCTTCGTGCCGAAGTGGCGGAATCGGTAGACGCGCCGGATTCAAAATCCGGTTCTGGCAACAGAGTGAGAGTTCAAGTCTCTCCTTCGGCACCATTAATCTTCCAAACACCATCCCCGCCAGACTTTATTCACTAACGCAGCGAATAAGCCACTGGCAATGCCGCGCGGTACCCTCTACCCACCACCGATTCTGGCAAAGAAGGAAACGGAACCGCGTCTTTCAACATCTGAAGCGCGGCAGCATCCAAAGCATCAGACCCACTGGATTGCCGCACTTCACTGCTAACCAATGCCCCTGTTCGATTAATCTCGAACACAACATGCACTGTCCCTTCAATCCGTCGCCTGCGCAAACTGCGTGGATAACGTTGAAAATTTAGCAGGTGCTTAATCAATTGCTGTTGATAAGTTTCAGGTACATCCGCGGGCCCAAGAAGTACGGAAGCAGACTGCTGCACAGAACTGTTTCCAGAGTTTGCCGAACGGGTTTGCTCTGACTCCTGTTCAACTTCTGCTTCGTTTTCAACTTCAAGCACCTGTTCAGGTTCAGGTTCAGGTTCAGGCTCGGGTTCGGGTTCGGGTTCGGGTTCGGGTTCAGGTTCAGGTTCAGGTTCAGGTTCGGGTTCAGGTTCAGGTTCAGGTTCAGGTTCGGGTTCGGGTTCTGCAGCGAATTCACCAGCGGTTAAATCAATGCGGATTTCTCGATCTTGCCCACCACTTCCGGCGCTCAGTGTTTGATTTCTATAAATCCAATTGATTACCAGCACATGAATCAATACAGACGCAATGATCGCAAGCAACGCAATGGATACGCGCCACCAAGAAAAATTCACGGCAGCGCACTCTCAGCTTTACTAGTCGCTTGTAATCCAACTTCTTTAAAACCTGCATCTCTAGCCAAACTGAACACTTGAATAACGGTATTCGCCGGTGCGTTTGAATCTGCTCTTACGGTTAACTTAATGGTGTTGTCTAAACGACGAATAGCATTAGTAAGTTGATCAACGCTTTGGTTTTCACCATCGACCAATACAGTGCCTAGGGCATCAATCGATATTTGCGGTACAGTATTTTCATGCGCAGGAACAGTCATTTGAGTTGCAGGTAATGTCAATGGCGTTTTATCAACGGCACGAAACACACCTGCAACCATGAAAAAGATTAATAACAAAAAAACCACATTAATCATGGGGATCAAATCGACATCACGTACAGATTCATCGCCTGTGAAATCGCCAGTGGTATGGCTTGTCCCGTCATTTTCTAAAAAGGATTTATTTTTTTTATGCGAATACATAAACGGTTAACGCACAGCTGAATTGGTGTCAGGCAACCACACCACTTCATTAACGCCCACTTTAGCTAATTCATCTACCAAATTAATCACATCTTGCAATATCGCATCATCACTTGCCGAAACACGCACGTTTTTATAGGTAGTGAGCTCTCTTAATGCTTCTGTATCATTTATCGAGAATTGCTGGTTATTCAATTGCCAAGTTCCGTCATTCAAAACAACCACGCGCACTGTGTCGTCTTGGGTAACCACTTGAGCAGCACTTGCACCTTTACTAGAAACCAACACGTCTAACACCTGGGTGCGCTCGAACTGCGTAGTTAACATGAAAAACATGATAAGTATGAATACAACATCAATGAGCGGGGTTAAGCTAACCACCCGCTTTGAGTTCGTTGGAATGTCAATAAAACTCATTTAATGGAATAGCTGTATAGCGCTGAGGTGAATAGCCGCGTTAAGCTATCGTCCAAGTATCGGGCACGTGCATTGAATTTTGAATCCAACCAGTGATACGCAAGCATTGTGGGAATAGCCACCGCCAAACCGATGCCTGTTGTGAGTAGCGCTGTCCAAATACCGCCGGACAAAACCGATGGGTCTACTTGACTACCGCCCGCTTCAAGCGCTTGGAAGGCATCAATCATTCCAATTACAGTGCCCATTAATCCGAGTAAAGGGCTTACCATACCAATCACTTCCAGTGTTTTCAGTTGCGAACGTTGTTGCCTTATTTCGGTATTGGCAATACGCGCAACTTCTTCACGAACCAAGTCTACGTTGTTTGCTTTCAAGCGCAGTAAACGCATCGCCTTACGTAAAATTTTAGGGGTTTTTGCGCGCCGATTTTTAAGAAGATCTAAGGCTTTGTCGTATTCACCCGTGGCCCACAACTGCAAAGACTTCTTTACCAAATTGCGCCCATAGAAACGCCCAAAAAATAACTGCGCAGATTTATACAACATGATGGCCAATGACAACACTGAAAGGATAATCAGGATCAATCCCACTGGCCCTGCCAACGCTATCCAGGGCCCCCAAGGTTCGGGCAGGTTGTGCAGCCAATCTGCTGCATTGCTTATAGTTGTAATCACAATCGGCAATGGGTTTAAGTAAAGTACTTACACTACCAAACTGAGGCGATTTGATGGGTATGGCCTGCTTATTTAGGTCAATTAGCGCGCAAACAAAGGCGCTTCTGCGCAAACTGCGCGGCTCTGGGCAGCCTGATATACCCGCAAAACGCGGCTCTGATTCACACATTCGCATGTCTTATAAGTCTTGGAATGCCTTCAATCTCTCAAATTGTTCAGGCATATACGTTATTTTTCATTCAGAAATATCCGCATTGCCCCTACTGCGCTATTCTTTGCACAATAACCTTAAATAAAGCTAGGTTTAATTAGTCATGTTGAATACGATCAAAAGCCGTTTAGTTGAGAAGCTTAAGCCCATCTTATGTTGCTGTGCACTACTCGTTCTAACAGCCTGCGCAACGGGGAAATCAGTGAATTCTGTTAACGACTTAATTGACGACGGCGAACGCAATACGATGTTCGTGTCTTACGATGTCACTATGAACGTCACAGACAAACACGCACAAGTAAACAGTACTGAGTTGGTCGTGCATTGCGGCAAAGCCAATCGAATAGGCTTTGTGCCAGAGTGCATTCGAGTTAAGGTTCCGTTGCAAGGTAGACGAAATATAGACGGTTATGAATATTACACGTTTAAAGATAACGGCTCTAAAGTAGTACAAATGCCGTACGGATCTTTTGATGTGCAGTCCGTTCGTCACAATGTGGTGGTGGGCGTAGAACACTATTCTCAATGCGGCAAAAGCCGTTTCCGTAATTCTTCCGCATACAGATACCCACGCACGAGATCACGGCATTACCTTCACCGATTTAATTGCTTACCCATTAGCGTGGATGTCACTGCACGACATTACAGTGAAACGCCACAACCAGCCACCTTCAACATTGGCCCTGGTAAAGGATGTTATGCAGGTCATTTGAACCTCGAAATGACGGATGGGAAAATAACGCGTTACTCTTTAGAACAAGATGCCGACATGCCTTCTGAAGAAGCCTTGGAAAAATTGCCAACTCACTTTCAGCAAGTTGCTAAAGAACGCGGGTTTGAACGATGTGTAACGAGTTAGTACCCATCTGACACACACCACACGTCAGTTTGCAAGATCGATTTGGTAAAAAGTTCGAATCCCGTTCGTTGAACACAGTATGCGAGGTGATACCACCAACGCTACACATTCATACAAATATGGGGAAAAAGCCGTGTTTACATGGGCCTAGAGCACGAGCAACACCAAATTCAAAGTGAACCAGTAGTCACAAATCTGTCTTCTGGCTATTCATCTGAATGGGCAGAAAAAGTTAGAAAATCTAGTAAACCTATGAACAAGGCAGTAAAATAACGAACGCCACCTGTCGACAACCGGCCTTAAATTACGGCGCATTGTCGGTAGGTTCTCTATAACTTGGATATTCGAACGAGAAGGTTTTGAACCCGTGTCTTCTCAGGCCTAGCATCGAAAGGACTACAGTAAATGCCCGTCGTTAAACATCAATCCACAAACCGAAACGTTCGGCTACTGGCAGCGGTTGCTTTGCCTTTGTTCCTCACGGCCTGCCCCACTGACAACACCTCACTCTTGGATTTAGAGTCGTTATTTCCAGCCGAAGTGTTTACTGCCACCAATGAAAACGGCCAAATTACTGTGCCTACACAAACCGAGATGGTGAACGGTGTGCAACCCCCCGTTGTAGAGGTAACTACCGCAAACCCTAGTGATCAATTATCTGACGTCAGTCTGAACCGTGTTCCTGCAGAATTACAGCCTTTAGTGGGTGGGGCAATAACTTTTACATCTCGCTTTGATGGAACTGGCAATCCAATCGAAGATGTTTTCCAATTTTCCCCAGAAGACTACGAGCTCTTAACTGGCGACAACAATCCTGGTGCTTTGTCAGTGGTTGCGAACCCCACGATATCTGTTTGCACTTTCATTCCCGCTACCAACCAGTATTTGTGCCTGCGTTCGTTCGATTTGCAGTTACAAAATAGGGTTTGGCATTTGTTCAACTTGCAATCTGAAACAACCGGTTCTGGAGTATTTGAGTTTTGCACCGAAGCAGATTCCCAACAAGCTTGCAGTGACAAGCTATTCAGCGATCCTGATGGCACAGACGAAGTCACCATTAGTCGATCCATCGCGCAGGCGTTCGCCCCAAGGGCGGCGCCCTACTTTGCGTACGGTGAGCAAGGTACGGTAACCCGGCAGTCAAGTTCAGTAGTTATCAGCGAACCACAGTCTCAAGCAGTGTATACATTAATTTCACAGATTTCATTGGCGGGCGCATCCGCTGATTAGTGGGCGCGGGACGGGACGAAACAAATAAGTAAGTAACTCAAGCTTACTAACCGGTCGATATAAAACCACTATCGGCCGGTAGCAAGCTCTAGTTCAACGCCACCAAAAAACGGCGCAGTAAACTTATTACCAGTGAACTGGGGTCGTTCTAAATTGGAATAATATTGTGCTCAGGACCATACGGATAATTGGTGATGTTGTCCGCTCCTGATTCTGTCACTACCAAAATATCGTGCTCACGATACCCACCAGCACCCGGCTTGCCATCAGGAATGGTTAACATGGGTTCCATCGAGACCACCATATTCGGCTCTAGCACGGTATCAATATCTTCCCGGAATTCAAGCCCTGCTTCACGGCCATAGTAGTGAGACAACACACCAAACGAATGACCGTATCCAAAGGTTCGATATTGCAGTAAATCTTTAGAGGCAAAGAATTCATTAAGCTCTGCGCATATTTCACTGCAAGAAACACCAGGCTTAATCAATGACATACCCAATTCGTGTGCATCCACATTGGCTTGCCAGATCTTTACCGACTCATCATCGACCTCACCCACAAACATCGTGCGCTCAAGCGCTGTGTAATATCCAGATATCATCGGAAACGCGTTTAAGCTTAAGATGTCTCCGCGTTCTAGTTGTCTTGTGGTAACCGGGTTATGAGCACCATCAGTGTTTAAGCCTGATTGAAACCACACCCAACTGTCGCGAATTTCGCTGTCAGGAAAATCTTTAGCAATAGCAAGTTCCATGGCGTTGCGTCCTGCCATGGCAACATCAATCTCACGAACCCCTAATGCAATAGCATGGCGCACCGCTTCACCACCAATATTGGCAATACGAGCACCTTCTTTGATCAGGACTATCTCTTCCGCTGATTTCAACATGCGCTGCTGCATGATGTCTTCACTTAAATCCACAACAGTGTCACAGCTTAAAAACGTATCCAACTTCGAACGTTGCAGCAGGGTTAAATGGTCACCTTCAATACCAATACTGGTTGCACCAGCTTCACTGATTAAGCTTTGTACTGCGCGCCAATAGTTATCACGGCGCCAATCGGTGTACACCAAGTTATCGCCATAACACCAACGCCATGGTTGGCCATAATCAATATTGGCAGATAAGGTCACGCAGCGATCTGCTGTAACTAAACAGCCGTACGGGCGGCCAAATGCACAATACAAAAACCCACTGTAGTAGGCCACATTGTGCATCGAGGTCATGAGCACAGCAGAAACTGAGCGCTGCTTCATAACAGCTCGCAATGCGCTTAAGCGACGTTCATATTCTTGATGAGAAAACGGCAGCGTTGATTTATCGCCGTTCGGGATGGGTAAAAAATCGAGTCTTTCAGTCGTCATAATAATCACCTGCTTACCAGGCAATTTCAATGAGACTGCCCGGTAGATAATCCGGGCGTACAGGATGTTGTCGTAAACCGCGTGCAGCGACGCCATCGCTAACGGTGAGGCGAATATACAAAAATCCACTAGTGACCGCAACCGATACCGTTAGAAAACCCCTATTAGCTCCCTGTCAAAACCCCAAAAAGTGTGCGTTACCTCCTTATAAGACGGAGCAAATTCCCCGCTTGGACACTATCGACACCAGGATTAAAGCCACATGCCAGCATGTAAAACACCAAAAAAGACAGCCAAAATTCTGTCTTTGTGCGCAGCTATTGGTGTGGGATTTCTAACTAGTGGCTGTGCCGATGATCCTTTAGTGGATCCCTATGTTATTCCACAACCACAAAGTTTTATACCTACGGATACGGAATTTGCACTTCCCCCCAATCAGCAAACAAGCCAGCAAACAAACCAACAAATATCCATCAACAACGAAGCTAGCGATACGTACCTAGCGCTACAACGTTTGCAACCCGCCACACATTACGATTTCACGGTTATCTCAGATGGGGCTACAGGCACTGAAGTCATCAATTACCGCAACAGCGTTCTAGTGGATGAAGGAGACGACAGTGTTTTACTAACTAATCATCTTCCAAACACACAAATTGAAGCCTGTTTATATCAAGACAATCTTTACTTATGCCTTCGTGTATTTGAAAATTTTGACGTATCCCAGCCAGTACCCGGTGGTATATCACTTTTTACGCTTGATGAAAACGGCTTTGGATCGGGCGTGTTTGCACTGTGTCCCGACATCCATAGAAACCCAGATTCGTGCATCAATCAAATCTCGAATAACACGCCCACAGGAACCTTGTTGGCAAGCGCAGGGATCTTAAGCCAAAGTTCTGTTTCAGGACAAAACCCTCTATACGATGGCGGTGATTACTCACTGTACTTGGCAAGAAGCAACCCCAGTATCACCACAGACTTCATTCAACCCTCAGCGCAATTGCTCAATAAAGCTAGAACATTCATCACTTTTTGACCTGATCCTTTACTGTCAAACATCGATTTGCGGTGCGTTATTTCTTATATGCGGCCAGAAAGGGCTGCACAGTGAAACTCAACATGAGCCAATCGTCTGAGCCCGCAGGAGATGCAAATGAATGGAGTAAGCCTTAATATCATCCGCTTGGCACACTTTGCCTTCTGGCTGTGTGTAGCTCTTGCCGTCTCCATCGGGCTTCTTCAAGTGGTTATCGCCGAAGAAAGGCAACTATCTCCTAAAGCCGCTGTTCAGACCGGCTCTAGTCAGCGAACGGCTATTCCAGATTCTGTGAACTTCATGATGGGTACGGTGAGCTTTACTTGGACCTATCGATCCAATCACACCATGCCGTTCACCGAACACCATTCAATTACCTCTGAAGATGTAACCGATGCACTGAATAGGGACGGCCCTGTTCGTATAGCCACTGAAGACTCTGGTGAATTATTAATTGCAACAGCCGCAGAATCTCCTGATGTCATTCTTAGCGCACGACGCTACGAGCACTGGACATTGATCAGCGTGCTTCGTAACACCGACGATGCCACACGAAGTGTTGGTGTGTTTAAATTCTGCAGTTCAGACACAGCGCTGGGTAGCTGCGTAGAGACGGTGCTTGAACACCCTGACGGCACAGTCACCATGACAAGTGGTGCGCAAAGTGATGCAGCTAGAGTGGTGCCTAAAGGTTTGGATGAACTCTCAATTACGGATGAACTGGTCGCGCTTCTAACTCTGTAACTAAGACTAATTAAAACAGCCCAAGTTGCTTAGAGCTATTATTCAGCCATCTTAACTGGCTTCAAACGACCTTCAAGCGAATCAATAACATCATTAAGATACGGCTTATGCGCTTTAATTTCTTCACGTGTTAGCCCATCTACTTCATGCGGGAACACTAGCCAATCAGCGGTTTCATGAGCATAATAATCAGGCTTCATATCCGTTTTATTTTTCGTTGGCTTAAAGTAGGCTGTAGCGATACGAATTTTCTCAGGTGTATTCTTACGAGCACGGCCTCGAATTTTTTCAACAATTGCCTGCACACTTAAACCGGTGTCAAACACATCATCCACAATCAACAACGAATCTTCTGCATTAATCTGTTTAGTTAAATAGCTTAAACCGTGCACTCGAACGCGTGATCTCTGCTGCTCTATGCCTCGGTAGCTAGAGGTACGTATAGAGATGTGGTCTGATTCAATGCCAAAAAAATCTATAATTTCTTGCACCGCGATACCAACTGGGGTGCCCCCTCGCCAAACCCCTACAATATAATCGGGGCGAAAGTCGTCTTCTAATATTTGTTTTGCCAATTCAACTGAATCTTGCATGAGTTGTTCAGCGGTTATGAATACTTTTGGAGTAGCCACGGGACGTTAAAACCTTTTCAATTCGTTTTGCGATTAAGCGTTCGCTTTGGACTAAGCCGCTGCACGGATGTCGTTAAGAATGGACGTTAGTGTATCGTTAGGATTGCTTGCTTGTGTGATGGGCCTGCCAATGACTAAATAATCACTGCCATTATTGATCGCCTCCACTGGCGTCATTGTTCTACGTTGATCATCAGCGCTATTTAATGCACCGGGACGAACCCCAGGGGTTACTGTTAAAAATTTTGTAGTAATAGTTGATGCAGCCGATTTTACTAGCGGCACCTCATGCGGTGAACACACCACGCCGTCCATACCAGAAGATGCTGCTAAGCTAGCCAAATGTTCAGCTTGCTGTGCCGCATTTTTAGCATAGCCAATCGCTGCTACATCTTGGTCTGTCATGCTGGTCAAAATGGTTACGGCAATGAGTAACGTATCACCCCCCGCATCCTTATTCGCCGCCACTGCAGCATCCATCATTGCACTTCCGCCACTGGCGTGCACGTTCACCATCCATACGCCTAAATCGTTTGCCGCTTTTATCGCGCCAGCTACGGTATTGGGGATATCGTGAAATTTTAAATCAAGAAAAACATCGAAACCCATGCCCACTAAATCACGCACCACTTGCGGGCCAGCGTAGGTGAATAGTTCCTTACCTACTTTCATTTTCGATAAGCTGGGATCAACAGTTTCTGCAAAGGCTAACGCAGCCTTGGCACTGTTAAAGTCTAATGCGGTAATGATGTTGCTCAATGTGGCTATTCCCCTTCCACCCCAATAATCGTTTGCACTGAATCCCAACTGCCGCAACTGGGGCAACGCCAATGTAATTGATTGCCTTTGAAGCCGCACGATGCGCATTGGTATTGCGCCTTATCTTCAATCACATCGTCTAGCAGTGTTTGGATGGTTTGCACTTTCTCTTTCTCTGATGCTGGCGCTACCGCTACTTGATCAGACACCCAATCACGAAGCCCTTTTAGCGACGGACGTTTTAACATCTGATCTTTAAAAAAACGGGTGGCAAGTTCAGGACCGTGCCGCTCCGTAATCACTTGCCGTGTTGCACGCACCACAGAGTACGCATTCTTTCGCATCGATATGGTTTTTATAAAATCATCCAGCGGGCCCTTTGAGGGCAACTGACCCAGCGCCTTTAACCAAGGCTCGATGATGTCGGGCAATAAGGAAGGTTGCGCACTTTCTACTTGTTGGAAATGCCCGGCAGCACTTTCCCAATCGCCTAAATCACTGGCCGCGAGCGCAAGCGCCATTTGCGCTCTTGCTCCGCCTGGATACAAACCATCGGCTTCTAACAGCAAACGATGAGCTTCATCGGTGTAGCCCGATTGCAAGGCTTCCTCAGCCAGTTCGCAGCGATAGTGTGCAATTCGATAACGCAGAATGTCACTGCGCTCTTCATCGTTTTTTGACTCACTAAGCGCTAAGGCACGTTTGGCGATGTCGCTAGCCTGCCCCCAATCTCGCTCTTGTTCGTGTAATTGCATTAAACTTTTGCAGGCATCTTCTTCTCGATAACCCGAGCTAAGAAGCTTTCGAAACATTGCTTCCGACCGATCGAGTAAACCTGCAGATTCAAAATCTCTGGCCAACTCAAAACGAGCTGCCGCTTGAACCTCTTCCCCCAATTCTGTTTTTTCCATCAGCCGTTCGTGCAAATGAATGGCACGATCTACCTCACCTCGGCGACGATAGAAGTTGCCTAAAGCCAGATGGGTTTCTGCGGTTTCACGATCAAGATCTTCTAAGTTTGCAAACAGCACTTCATCGGATTTATCCGTTTGCTCATTGAGCAAAACGTTTAATCCTTTGTGAAAGTTTTGCGCATGATCCCAAAATGCATCGGGGTCTTTGGCCGCACTTCGACGCGCAGCAAACCAGCCCGCTGCCGCCGCAACCGGAAGCAAAAGCCACAACAGATTTAACATGGTAAGGCTCGGGCGATTAGGCTAATCGTCGTCATTGTGCTGTTTAGCACCTTGATCGACGCGCTCTCTAAGATCTTTACCCGGTTTGAAATGGGGGACGTGCTTACCGGCTAATGCCACCGCGTCGCCCGATTTAGGATTGCGGCCAATACGGGCCGCACGAAAATGCAAACTGAAGCTACCGAACCCGCGAATTTCTATACGGTTACCGCTGGCAAGTTCGGCGCTCATTTTTTCTAAAATGCCTTTAACGGCCAATTCCACGTCACGCCGTTCCAATTGGCTTTGGCTACTAGCAAGCTTCTCAATCAAGTCAGACTTGGTCAAGCTCGTATCGTTGCTGTCGTCACTCATGGAAAACTCAACTCTCATGGGCGATCCGAGCAGGCCATCCCTGGCCCGTGGTCCGGATGTTATTACTTAGATTTCAACAACGCCTTATGCGTCGTCACCACTTTCACTTTTGCTATCACTCATCTGTTCTTTCAACAGATCACCCAGCGTGGTGGCACCGCCGCCATCTTGTGAGCTGGAGTAATCGCTTATAGCTTCGGCTTCTTCTTCGTAGTCTTTCGCTTTAATGGATAAGCTCAACATACGTGACTTACGATCGGTTCCTGTGAATTTTGCTTCCACCGTGTCACCTTCTTTGAAGTGATGACGAACATCTTCAACACGCTCACGAGAGATTTCACTGGCGCGAAGCACACCTTCCACACCGTCGCCTAAATCGATAACAGCGTGCTTGGTATCCACTTCTGTAACCGTACCCGTTACTACGCTACCCTTCGGGTTATCCGCAATGAATTGACCGAATGGGTCACGTTCAATTTGCTTAACACCTAAAGAGATGCGCTCACGTTCTGGGTCAACGGCCAATACAACCGCTTCCAGTTCGTCGCCCTTCTTGTAGTTATGAACCGCGTTTTCACCCGTGTCATTCCAAGAAAGATCTGACAAGTGGATAAGGCCATCGATGCCGCCTTCCAAGCCAATAAAGATACCGAAATCGGTAATTGACTTGATGGTTCCCGATACCTTGTCGCCCTTGTTGAAGCTTTCAGAGAATTCTTCCCAAGGGTTTTGCTTGCACTGCTTAATGCCTAATGAAATACGACGACGCTCTTGATCGATATCAAGAATCATCACTTCCACTTCATCACCTAATGCAACCACTTTGTTCGGGTTAACGTTGCGGTTAGTCCAATCCATTTCAGATACGTGAACCAAACCTTCAACGCCTTCTTCGATTTCAACGAAGCAGCCGTAATCTGCAATGTTAGTGACCTTACCGAACAGACGCGTGTTTTCAGGATAGCGGCGAGTAAGATCAACCCAAGGATCTTCACCCAACTGCTTCAATCCCAGTGATACACGGTTGCGATCGCGATCGAACTTCAGAACCTTAACTTGCATTTCTTGGCCAACTTCAACCACCTCAGACGGGTGCTTAACGCGCTTCCAAGCCATGTCAGTGATGTGCAACAGACCATCGATACCACCTAGGTCTAAGAACGCACCGTAATCGGTTAGGTTCTTAACGATACCCACAATTTCCTGACCTTCTTGCAGGTTCTCTAGTAATGCCTCACGCTCAGCGCTGTATTCGCTTTCAACCACAGCACGACGAGATACCACAACGTTATTACGACGTTGATCAAGTTTGATAACTTTGAATTCCAGTTCCTTGCCTTCAAGGTAACTGGTGTCACGCACAGGGCGTACATCAACCAACGAACCTGGTAGGAATGCACGGATATCGCATACGTCAACAGTGAAGCCACCTTTGACTTTACCGGTGATGTTGCCTTTGATGATTTCATCATTAGCTTGGGCTTTTTCAAGCACTGTCCATGAGCGTGCACGACGTGCTTTTTCGTGTGAAAGTTTGGTTTCACCGAAGCCGTCCTCGATGGAATCAAGTGCAACTTCTACGGTATCGCCAATGACGACGTTTATTTCGCCGTTTTCGCCGGCAAATTCTTCAATCGGTACCGCGCCTTCTGATTTTAATCCAGCATTAACGATGACGTAGCTGCCGGTTACATCAATGACCGTTCCCAATAAGATGGAACCGGTTTTCATTTCGGTGTTAGTAATACTCTCTTCAAAGAGTTCTGCGAAAGATTCAGACATTAAATTGTTGACCTAGGGGGGTATACAGACACACAGTTCGGATCCGATGAACCTATGTGGTTATGGTTAAAAACCTGCGCATCCAGCGAAGGTAGGGAAATACGGTTAATGCAAAATTAAGCCCGCTAAAGCAAGGCTTAAGACGTTCGTTCAACCCGCGTTTTCCAAGCATCAGCGATCTGTTGAACCACCTCATCGGCTGATAAGGCACTCGATTCAATTGACAGTGCATCTTCTGCAGGAACTAAAGGTGAGTGCACCCGGGACGCATCCCGTTCGTCGCGCTCACCTATTTCTCGGATTAAGTCCGCTATATTAGCGGTAATTCCTTTGTCATTCAACTGCTTAGCACGCCGTTCAGCCCGTTCTTGGGCAGAAGCTGTGAGAAACACTTTCAGCGTTGCGTCAGGAAACACCACCGTGCCCATGTCCCGGCCATCGGCAACCAGTCCGGGCATTTGCCGAAAGGCGCGTTGTTCATCCAGTAATTCGGCCCGCACTCGCTGCATCGCCGCCACTTGAGACGCAGCGTTACCGGCCTGTTCGGTACGAATTTCCGTTGAAACATCAACTCCTGCCAACTTCACCGCCACACCGGCTAAGCCATTAGGCTCAAAGGTGGCTTGCATGGAGCTAAAGGTATTTAAAACTGAGGCTTCATCGCATAAATCGGCCTGATTTCGCAAAGCATGCAGCGCCGCCACTCGATACACAGCCCCGCTATCGAGCAAATGAAACCCCAACCGCTGGGCAATCGCTGCAGCGGCTGTGCCCTTGCCCGCACCCGAAGGCCCATCAATGGTAAGCACCGGAACGATGGGCAGATCGCTCATGCTAGCCTTCGCTCAGGCTGGCGGTTATGCGTAATCCTGCGCCAGCGGCGATTCCTACATAGTTAGGAAAGCTGGTGTTGACATTATCGCAGTCATGAATGGTGATTGGCCCGCTGGATCGAAGAGCTGCCATTGAAAAGGCCATGGCTGTGCGATGATCGCCTACGCTATCTACGGTGCCACCTTGTATGGGCCCGCCCACAATGCGCGCGCCATCGGCTGTGGCTTCGATATTCACACCCAATAACGCCAAACCATCAGCCATTACGGCTATTCGATCAGTTTCTTTCACACGCAGCTCTTCTGCCCCTGTGACAACCGTTGTGCCAGTGGCTGACGCTGCAGCCACAAAAATGGCCGGAAATTCATCAATAGCTAATGAAACTAGAGGCTCCGGCACCTCGATACCCATTAACTGGGTGCCGGTAACCACTAAATCAGCCACTGGCTCACCGCCGGTTTCACGCTCATTTTCTATGCGAATATCCGCGCCCATTAACTTCAAAATATCAATCACACCGGTACGGGTAGGGTTAATACCTACATTGGTAAGCGTTAATGAGGAGCCAGGCGTCATGGCAGCACCAACCAAAAAGAAGGCGCTGGATGAGATATCGCCCGGTACTTGAAGTGAGGTGCCTTGCAACGCTTGCCCGCCTTTTACCGATGCGGTTAGGTGACCGGTTTGCACATCAACGCCAAAGCCTTTCAGCATGCGCTCGGTGTGATCACGGGTAACATCGGGTTCGGATACGCTGGTGGTGCCACTGGCATGAAGCCCTGCAAGTAACACTGCGGACTTCACCTGAGCACTGGCCATTGGGCATTCATAGTGAATGCCTGTAAGAGGATCACCTGAAGCTATGTTCAGCGGCGGTGTGCCTGCGTCTCCTGTGCTAATTTTTGCACCCATTTGCGCCAAAGGTTCGGTAATGCGACGCATCGGGCGAACACTTAAAGAGTCGTCACCGGTCAGTGTTGAGGGCAGATTAAGTCCTGCCAACAACCCCGTCATTAGACGCATGCCGGTACCCGAATTGCCTAAATAAATTTCCTTCGCGGCAGGTTTTAAAGCGCCTGTGCCCTGCCCGTGGATAACCACCGATCCACCGGCTGCGTGTTCTATGCGAACCCCCATGGCGCTAAAGGCATCTAGGGTACGTAGGCAATCTTCACCTTCTAAAAACCCCTCCACCTCGGTAACCCCATCGGCAATGCCACCAAACATGATGGAGCGATGGGACATGGATTTATCACCAGGAACTTGCACCGTGCCCGTTAAAATGCCACCAGGCTCTAGGTTGAATGTGGCGTTGTTAGCGCCCTTTGTTTTGCTCATGATTGAACGTCGTTGTATGTGTTGCGCGCAACGCGTGCACGCTCAAAGGTGCGCTCCAGTGTATCCCCATCCCCTGCCTCGATGGCGGACCGAATGTGCTGAAGATGTTGACTGAACAGATCAAGTGATTCGAGTATGGCGCTAGGATTGGTGCGACAAATATCGCTCCACATCACAGGATCACTGGCCGCAATTCGGCTGAAATCTCGAAAACCACCCGCTGCGTATCGAAAGATTTCTTCCACCTCTTGCTGCGCTGCCAAGGCATCCACCAACGCGAACGCAAGAACATGAGGAACATGACTGGTGTGGGCCAACACACGATCATGATGAGCCACATCTAAACGCTCAACCACCGCCCCCGTTAAACGCCACAAGTCTTCCACTGTTTTAACCGCTTGCACGTCCGTCTCTTCCATGGGCGTAAGAATTACGCGGCGGTGCTTAAATAAATTCTCATCGGCAGCATCCATCCCCGAGCGTTCACGCCCAGCGATTGGGTGTGCAGGCACGATTCTCTCAGGATGAGGTAGAGCGGCTAGGGCTTCATTAATAAAGAACCCTTTAACACTGCCTACATCGGTTACCACAGCGGTGTCGGGAAGATGTGGAGCTATGGCCTCTAATTGTTCGCGCATGGCAAGCATAGGTACAGCCAGCATCACCACATCGGCTGTGCTTACTGCTTGCCTTACATCGGTTGAAAACGCATCGGCTAAAGAACGCTCAACGGCCTTAGCCCCCGACAATTCATTACGCACTACCGCGGTAATTTGGCCACCAAAACCAGCCTGACGAATGGCGGCAGTGAATGATGCACCGATAAGCCCCAATCCAACGACGACAATGTGCATAGCTTAAGTGCGCGCTCGTGGGTAGGAGCCAAGAACCCTGAGTAACGGTGTTTCATCTTTTAAAATCGTTAGCACCTTAGACAGTTTTTCATCTTGGCAATGCCCGGTTACATCAATAAAGAAAACGTATTCCCAAAGCTGGGTGCGTGCAGGCCTTGATTCAATGCGCGTCATGTTTACACCTGCATCTTCAAGTGGCTGCAACATACGGCGCAAACCTCCGGGTTGGTGTGATGCACTCACGAGCAGTGAGGTAGCATCATCACCGGTTGGTGCGGTGGGTTGCATTCCAATAACAATAAAGCGCGTCGTGTTATTGGTAATGTCTTCAATGCCTTCTGCTAAAGCATTTAAACCGTAACGAAAACCTGCCGATGCGCTGGCTATGGCCGCGATTTTATTCTCCCCGTTTGCACGTGAGGCAGCCTCTGCGGCAGCGGCATTACTGGATTCACTGATAAGTTCAACACCGGGCAAATTAACATTCAACCACTGACGGCATTGAGCTAAAGATTGAGGATGGGCATGAACGGCTGTGATGTCACTTAGATCGCTGCTCGAACTTAACAAGCAATGTTGAATTCGTAAGCGTATTTCACCGCTAATATGAACATTACTTTGCACCAGTAAATCGTGCGTTTGATTGATCGCACCTTCTGTTGAATTTTCAATTGGCGCTACACCAAAATCGGCCTCACCACTTTCCACTGCCGCGAAAATTTCGTTAAAGCCATCCACTGGCATCGCTTGCATAGACTCGCCGTACATTTGTACGGCCGCATCGTGGCTGTAGGTACCCAAAGGGCCTAAAAAAGCAACGTTTGTCATGAAGATTCAGCTGCAGTTAAAGGCATGCCTTCATAAGGAAACCTAGGTGGCATCACCTGACTCATCGGTTGAATCTTCGTCCGAGCCCTCATCCGAGATTTCGTCCGTATCATCACCAGCAGCATTAGGTGTTCCTGCATCGGATTCGTTGGCGCTACTATTCTCCCCGTCTTCAGTGCCGTTTTCAGTGGCATCTTCAAATTCAGCTTCATCACCGGCTTGCGCATCAGACTCATCGATAGCGGTGATTTCCACCAGCTTCTCGCCTTCTGTTAGCCTAATTAAACGCACACCTTGAGTGTTTCGACCCAAAGAAGACACTTCAGAAACAGCCGTTCGCACTAAGGTTCCAGCATCGGAGATCAGCATGATTTGATCTTCCTGGCCTACTCGTACAGCACCAATAACAGGGCCATTACGTTCGGATGTTTTGATATCGATAACGCCCATGCCGCCTCGACCCTTAGTGGGGTAATCGGCCACTTTGGTACGCTTACCGTAACCGTTTTCTGTAGCCGTAAGCACTTCAATGGCGTCGGAGGATTCATCATCTTCCACCACGATTAACGCAATAACCGTGTCTTCCTCAGGCATCTTGATACCTCGAACACCGGCTGCGGTTCGGCCCATAGTGCGAACTTTTTCTTCGTTAAAGCGCATTGCTCGGCCACCGCTGGATAGCAGCATGACATCGCTTTCCCCATCGGTTAAGGCCACATCAATGAGAAAATCATCAACCCGTAAATCGATCGCAATGATGCCGTTAGCACGAGGGCGCGAGAAATCAGTGAGAGAGGTTTTCTTCACAACCCCTTTACTGGTTGAGAAGAATACAAACTGATCTTCAGAATATTCGCGCACCGTAAGCACCGCATTGACGCGCTCGTTCTCTTCTAGTGGTAATAAGTTAACGATGGGCCGCCCGCGCGATCCGCGACTGGCAACCGGCAATTCGTATACGCGCTTCCAATACACTTTACCCACGCTGGTGAAGAACAACACCGTATCGTGCATGCTGGCAACGAACAACTTATCGACAAAGTCTTCATCTTTCATTGACGTTGCAGATTTTCCGCGGCCGCCACGTTTTTGTGCACGGTAATCGGACAGAGGTTGTGCTTTTGCATACCCACCGTGCGATAGCGTTACCACAACAGGTTCATCGGCAATTAAATCTTCCACCGTCATTTCAGAATGATCGATTTGGATCTTAGTGCGACGCTCATCGCCGTATTGCTCAACAACATCAACAAGCTCTTGACGCACCACTTGGCGTAAGCGTTCGGGGTCAGTCAAAATTAGGAGATACTCTTCAATTTTTTCTAATATTTCGCGGTATTCTGCGATAATTTTATCTTGCTCAAGGCCTGTCAAACGGTGCAAGCGTAAATCAAGGATTGCTTGCGCCTGAACTTCGGTGAGCTGATATTGACCGTCAACCAAACCGAACGATTCATCTAAATCATCGGGGCGAGAAGCTGCAGCACCCGCACGCTGAAGCATGTCGGTGACCACACCTGGCTCCCACGTTCTTGCAACCAACTTACCCTTAGCTTCAGCTGATGTGGCCGATTCTTTAATGAGTTGAATGATGGGATCGATGTTGGCAAGTGCTACCGCCAATCCTTCTAGTACGTGGGCCCGTTCGCGAGCTTTACGCAGTAAATAGACCGTTCGACGGGTAACCACTTCACGGCGGTGGCGAATAAAACAATCAAGCAGCTCGGTTAAGGCGAGTAGCTTAGGCTGACCATCCACCAAGGCAACGGTATTGATTCCAAACACCACTTGCAGCTGAGTTTGCTTATACAGCTGGTTCAGCATGATGTCGCCCGACTCACCTCGACGAAGCTCGATAACCACGCGCATGCCGTCT
Source organism: uncultured Granulosicoccaceae bacterium (assembly GCA_938035125.1). GTDB lineage: Bacteria > Pseudomonadota > Gammaproteobacteria > Granulosicoccales > Granulosicoccaceae > Granulosicoccus. The sequence goes on from CALHNS010000019.1 coordinate 87,605, forward strand.
TTATCCGATTCATCGCGAAGCTCGGAGATGCCTTCGATTTTTTTATCTTTTACCAGCTCGGCAATTTTCTCAAGCAAGCGAGCTTTATTAACCTGGTAAGGCAATTCGGTGACGATGATGGTGTCTTTGCCCGTTTTTTCGTTGTGTTCAACGTCGGCCAAGGCACGAACATAAATTTTCCCACGCCCAGTTCGATAGGCTTCTTTGATGCCACGTGCACCGTTGATGATGCCAGCGGTTGGAAAATCTGGGCCAGGCAGATGCTCCATTAGCTGCTCAACCGTAATGTCGGGCTGATCGATCATGGCGATGGTGGCGCTAACCACCTCTGTGAGGTTGTGCGGCGGGATGTTCGTTGCCATGCCCACAGCAATGCCCGATGAGCCATTGACTAGTAAATTGGGTACGCGCGACGGCAGTACGGCAGGTTCACTTTCAGAGCCGTCGTAGTTGGGCAGAAAATCGACCGTTTCTTGGCCAATATCGGCCAGTAGTTCTTGCGCAATTTTTGCCATGCGCACTTCGGTGTAACGCATGGCCGCTGGAGGATCACCATCTACCGAGCCGAAATTACCCTGCCCATCAATGAGCATGTAACGCATGCTGAACGGCTGAGCCATTCGCACCATGGAATCGTAAATGGCAGAATCACCGTGTGGGTGGTACTTACCCATAACGTCACCCACAATACGGGCAGACTTACGGTAAGCTTTGTTCCAGTCGTATCCCTGCTCGTGCATGGCGTACAAAACACGGCGGTGAACTGGCTTCAAGCCATCCCTAACATCGGGCAAGGCACGCCCAACAATAACGCTCATCGCATAGCTGAGATACGATTCACGCATCTCATCTTCTAACGATATCGGAAGGATTTCCTTCGCAAAATCAGACATAGTAAAAGCCGGTACGAATCAAGGTGAAAAACACCTTATTTATATGAGCAACGCTAAGCGTGTAATCTTACCACGAAAGCCTTGAAAAACCCCTGATTGACTCTCCTGGAGACCCCATGAATTCTAGTGCTGAACTGGACCCCTCAACGGCTAAGATCAATGCTGATCCTGCTGAACTGAAGAAGTTCTCGGATCTAGCCAGTCGCTGGTGGGATACGGGCAGTGAATTTAAGCCATTACACGACATTAACCCCCTTCGAGTGGGCTGGATTGATGAGCAAGCACCATTGGATGGCGCGCGCGTTGTGGATGTGGGCTGTGGCGGCGGCATTCTCTCAGAAGCCATGGCAGCAAAAGGGGCCACGGTTACAGGCATAGACCTATCAGAGCCTGCTATATCGGTTGCCCGCTTACACGCACTAGACAGCGAAGTTCCTGTTGATTATCACTGTATAGCCGCCGAGGACTTCGCAGTCCAAAATGCTGGACAATTCGATACGGTGACGTGTTTGGAATTACTTGAACATGTGCCGGATCCAGCATCAACGGTTGCCGCTTGCGCAAAACTTGTAAAACCTGGCGGCAAGGTGTTCTTCTCCACGCTAAATCGAAATCCTAAATCTTGGTTAATGGCAATTGTTGGCGCTGAATACATTTTGCAGTTACTACCCAAAGGCACACACCAGCACGCCAAATTCATCAAACCATCCGAGCTCAATCGGTTTTGCCGACAAGCACAACTCGAACTCAGCGGCATCACGGGTTTAAACTACAACCCCGTCACGCGCCATTACAAGTTAAGCGCCGATATCGATGTGAACTACATGATCTGCTGCACCAAAATTATTTAGCCATTGCCACGTGAGTAACAATAAAGTTAATCAAACCCCTCTTGCCGCAACAATCGCAAAAGGACAAATGAATGAGCCTGAACAAGCCACAAGTTCGGTGCAATCACTGGTGCAAACACCGGTGCAATCAATGCGCGAAGGCTCAACCCTTTACTACGCCACATTAAAGCTACGGGATGAGGATCGCCAGCAGATTCTCAATGCGTTAAATTTAATTAAAACCTTAAGCTCATGCTTAACCGGCGTGCATGACCCATCGGTTGCACAAACCAAACTGCAATGGTGGAGCGATGAAATAAGCCGTCTTGCGCTCAACGAACCTCGGCACCCAACGACCAAACAATGCGCCAAGGTATTAGCGGCAAACGAGCATGTGCAAGCTCAGTTAACACACATTCTTGATGCGGCAACGGCGGCGCGATTCGATGCACCCGACGGCGACGACACTTGGCGTGAACTGATGCAGCGCGACTATGCTGCGCGCTTATCGGTGCTGCAAACGAGTTTAGGTGATGAGAGCAAGATGCCACTGGATGAATTTGCTTTGGCCATAGCTTGGGTGGACATCCTAAGTTCATTACCCAGTAGAATTCACCATGATGGCATCGCGTTTCCACCAACGTTCTACGAACGATTTAATGTATCCACGCAAGAGCTTCGTAAACAGCTACGAGTGGAAGGCCAAAAAATATCTGTGCCGCAAAGCACCAGCAAGATGCAGCCGCTACTCGATGAAGCGATTGATTGCGCCGAACGATCAATTAACGAGGCCATAAAAAGTGCGTCTTATGAACAACTGGTTTCTAAGAACCAACGCGCCTTGGTCATTTGGCTTCAAATTCGGCGTGCGCAATTACACTTATGGAAAAAACAGCAACCCAATCTGTTTCGAGAAACCATGACACTGACACCACTAAAAAAGTGGTACATCGCGTTTCGCTACCGTTAGTCAACCCGCACATCAAAGGTTAATTCACCACCACCGCCAGCGAGCAATCGACCTACAAAGCGCCATTCGATAGGCCCTTCGTAACCCAGTGCATTCCCACCGGCCGAAGGCACTTCAACCGAGCAGGAAGTAATGCCTGGAGGCAATGTTGCTGGGCACGATACCGGTGTTGCTAAGCTCGTAAACGCAGGAGTTACATCTTTTATTCGCACATCGGACACACCACCAGCGCCTGCGTTTTCAAATGCCACTGTGTAACGAAGTATATCGCCCACATCAGCTGAGTTGGTTCGACTTAACCCCTCTCCTTCGCTGGTATTTTGAACAAATTTATCCAACACTAAACGCCCCGCAGCCGGTGCGGTTGTTGTCGTTATATCGGTTCGCTCACGCGTGCTTTGTAATCCATGACCTAACGCTGATGGATCGGCATAGGAAAAGGTGGACGTTAACGTAGATAAGTTACGAGCACCAGCGGTTGTAACGGCGGGTGCAAATACTCTAACCAGTACACATAGGGTTTCATCCGCGTTAACGCTTAACGCCCCTGAAATTTGAGGATCATCTGAACCCAGTTCGGCATTACATGTTGCGTCAAGATAAACCAAACTAGACCAGCCGTTATTAAGAGGTGAATTTACATTCTGCAAGGAGAATTCAACACTTCCAGCACTGGGTGATAAAAATCGATGTTGATAAACCGTAGAGCTGCCAGGCGATACACTGGCTACGTGCTCATCACTTAAGCTTGATGCTTTAACATCAGAAAAATCCAATCCGTTGACAACGTTTGCACCATTAACGGTGAACGCAATAGCGTTGGATGATACGGATAAATGCTCTACTAAATCAGCACCAGCCGGTGGGCAGATATCAGGAACCGGTAAGCTAGCATAGGCGCTTTCGTACACGGTGTAGTTACCATCAAGCACTCGTTCAAATCGATACAACCCTTCGCCATCAGTTGATGCTGACACACACGTATTGGTTACATTGTCTTGCAGCACAACGGCCACGCCCGATAATCCCGCATCTGAACCGTCATAAAAACCATTCACATCTTTATCATTAAACACACGCCCAGTAACCAAAAACCCCGGCACTTCAATAAGCACTGGATAGTCCTCTACTTCACCACTGGTGGACGGCCCTTCAGGGTTTAAACCGCTTTCTAGTGAATAACGGAAACGAGCAAAAGTGCCTCCAACGGCTGCATCTTCTGGCACGGTGAAACCTAACGAGGTGTTGCCCGTACCGACAATTAAATCGGTCGCTATTTGTTCGCCAGCGCCGTTAAAATCTCCATCGGCGTTAAAATCGATCCATGCGTTAAGGTAGGCGGTGCTGCCTGTGCCATTAACAGCCTGCACACTAGCATTGGCGGTTAAACCAGCCCTCACTAAGGTAGTGAACGTTATCCCATCCTCATCGTCGCCATTCTCGCTATCGTCATCACTGGCATCGCCAGATGAATCTTCGCCGTTTACAAAACCGTCCAGCTCTGCATCTACACTGGAACCTAATAAAAGATCGGCAACAATTTCATGACTTGGACCGTTATCGGACTCACGAGTGCGGTAATCACCGGGTGCAACACCTGCAGCCAAATCGGGCGCATCACCATAATCTAATGGTACTTGGCCAACACTAATATCTTTAAATGCTGAGTGGGTAACCGTACCTTCGGTACCTTCCACGCCTGTAACCACCACTCGCCATAGCCCTACATCAACGGTACTGGGTAAAGTGTACGAGGCTGCATAGGTTTTGGTGCCAGCGGTATTGGATATCGGTGCGCCCATCGACGCGGGGCCAAAAACAATGGCACCGGATGGGTCACGCACACTAAACAAGGCATCGCTAATGTCTGCTTGACCAAAGGGGTCGGAAATAGTTGAACTCACATGGATAATGTCATCGGCATAAAATAAGGTTTGCGCATTTCCACCAGGTGCTGGCGCATCTAGGGTATCCAAAGAATCCACATTGATAACCGTTGATATGACGGGTTCAATTCGAGAATTTGTGCCATTGAATGGGTGTATATCTAAGTAGCTGGTGTGGTTATTCAAAAATTCAAACTGAACTTGGCTGCCCGCAGCCAACGACACAGAAACCGGCACTGTTAAATCTAAGCGTACAAATTGCGGAACGTTGACTTGTTGAATAGTAATGGTTTGCGATAATTGATCACTGATATCGATAACCGTTGATCCAATTGATTTCAGTTGGATTTGTACTGGAAAATCTTCAGCACTATCTGATTCCACCCACAAGAACACAGGAACAACGCCTGCATCAAACGTTAGTGTATCGGTCGTTACCGGTGCAAGATTCCAACGAGCGCTGTTATTACTATCCACGCGGGTTGCTGCGGTATTCGATGATAATGGCTGCCGGGTAAGATCCGTTCCGGTTCCTAAATACAACGGCTTTATACCAACAGAGGGTACAAAAAGCTCGTTCACAACTGCGCTAACATCATCAGAATCGTTATCGCCTGCTGGGTAATCAACGGTTGCCGTATTGGTAATCACAGTTCCCACGGTTGCCAACGGATCAATGGTGACATCGAATACGATACTTGCACTGGTGCCGCCACTTATATCTAAATCACTGACACTGAGTAAGCCATTTCCGTTAGCACCGGCAGGCGCTGCAAGAAAAGATGGGGTGGCGCCAAGGGGCGAACTCAGCAGCGAGAAGTTTGATAACAAGGTGGGTAGGTTATCGACTACCGTAAGATCAGTTACCGCTGTCGCTTGAGAATTCAAAACAGTTAACGTGTATCGAAGCGTATCTCCTGGCTCTATGTCTCCTCCATTAACATCAACAAACGTTTTCGATAGGCTAACAGGCGATACGATTGGACCATTAGGAGAGGGAACGAGAAAAATAGTCTTATCGTTTTCATCACTGTCTTGCCCTGCAGCAATCGATTCATTGGCAATTCCATCACCATCAGAGTCTGTTATCGTTCCGCTGTCTGAAAGGTCTGTATGAATGCTACCCAATGGATCGGTCGCAGAAGCGGTTACTTGGTTTTCATAAAACCCGGTTCCTAAGCCTTGATCGGTAACCGTATCCACTCTTACCGTAAAATTTAGTACTGCGGACGCACCGGCTATCAATGAACTTGCACTGGGTACCAGAAGATCAGTTTCTGACCCTCTGCCGGTAAAATTGGTGTTTATCGATAAGGTTCCAGGATCACTACCTGCCTGAATGCTTGGAACACCAATAATGGTATAGGTGCCAATACCCAGCACAGAATCTAATTCATCCAGCACCGAAAGATTGTTTAAATCTACAGTACCTAAGTTGTCCAGTTGAATAGCAAAAATAACTTCTTGGGAATTTGCAGGATTAAGTGTGGCGCTTTTCGCTACGCCCAACGCGGCCCTGTCTGCAACGTTTACAAGCGTAGGGTCGCCAAAGGCCCCAGTGCTAACATCATCAGAGACAATCGTAACGCCTCCACTACTCATGCTGGCTTGGTTGAATATCGAACCGATGGGCGTGGTAGCCGGTATGTTCACTGCAACCGAAATAGTTTGAGAGCTTTGAGCGGGTATGTTTATTCCAGTGATGCTCAAGGTGTTGGTATCGTCATAAGCATTTACAGCGCTGCCCGATGGATCCACCAAGCTACCGGCAACAAACGTTCGTCCATCACTTAAGGTGTCTGATAAATTAAACGTTTCAGAAACTGATGTTGAGTTATGTAAAGTGAACTCATAAGTCGTTTCGCCACCTGCGATAGCATCGGATGGCACAGCGCGTTTATCTAATGCATAATAAAATGGGCAACTCGCAACATCGCCTTCAGGTAATGCAGGGCCAGAGGCAATCAATTGCGTTTGGCCGGTGATCAAATCGATGGTATAACGCACACCGGTAGATTCTTGAGTAAGGGTTAAGACCCCATTCGCATCAAAACTCATCCCAGCAATATCGGTTCCTGCGTTACCAGAACCAATCACAGCAGAACTGCCCGTGTTCGGATCGATGGTGACCAGTTGATTAGCTGAGGTGTAACCAAACACGGTGCCATCTGGATGCACCGCGATGTCTTTTAGATCTCGCCCATGCGAAAAATTGGTAATAATTTGTGGTGTTGAAGTGCCAACATCCAATACTAAAATTCTTGATCGTTCCGCTAAGGGTGCTGAAGTATCCGCATCAGTGACCACGTAATACAACCCATCGGGCCCAAAAGCCCCACCAACGTAACGCGTGGTAAACGTTGGCATAACCGCTAACTGAGGGCCTTGCACCGGCCGCCCTAAATTAATAACACCACCACCGGCATCAATTCTTAACAGAGATCCACTGCTAGGTTCACCAGGGCTTGTGTCTCTAACCACAGCGTATAAATAATCATCGACAGGGTTAAATCCCAGGGCATCGTAGGTATAACCCGTCGTTGGCGCGTAATTAATGCCACTGAATTCGTTGTGTGAATATACCGCTGTGGTTCTATCGACACTGTGCAACCGTGTAGAACTTGCGCCCTCACTCACATAGGTTGTGGCATCACACACTAAAGGTGGGCCTGATGCACCTGGCACAATACGCAAAGTCGCTGTGTTACTGGATGGCCCGTCTGAGGCTTGATCGAACACAACTGATGAGGTTACGTTGTCGTACAAATCTGTCAGTGTGGCTGTTACATCAATTTCAACAGTACAAACACCATTACCAGGAATCGAGCCACCTGTTACATTGAACTGCGAACCGCCATTAACGGTTGCAGCATCGGTTACAAAACCTGAACAACCAGCACCCGTTACACTCATAGTTGCAGGATCTTGCGATAAGATCATGCCTTGCGGGAAACTGTCGTTAAACGATACGCCCGTAATCGTATTGGAATCATTGTTAGTAATTTCAAAACTCATTGTCGACGGGTTGCCACTAACGATAACCGCCGGCGAGAAAGATTTTACGATCGTGGGGCGAGCGAAGTCATCACTAACAATACCCACATTGATAAAATTTGGAGTGGTTGTTTGCGAATAGGTATAGGTATCGATAAATGCGTTGTTACCTGGCCCACCGCTATTGAAAGCACCCCAACTGTGTTCCCCATCAAAAATGCCATCAACGTTGAACGCATCCGGTTCGTTACTGTTTTGAACGGTAAAGTCATCCCAGAAAACAATGGTAGGCGTTACGGTTGTAGCCGAAATGGCTTTATTTATTTTAATACCCCGATCATTAGGGCCGCCACTGGTTTCAACATCTTCAGCAACAAAGTGAAATTCCCCGATGCGCACACGTAAGCGAGCATTATAAAAACCAAAAGGAACCAGATTGCCTTCGTTATCTCGGCCGTTCCACGTAACTTGAGTGGTCCCTCCTCCTTCAATGACATTGTCAATAAGAAAGACATCACCTGCCCCATAAATTCCATCAGGACCACCACCGATACCATCACCAATATCTAAAACGATTTCGTAAACCGCGGTAGAGGTATTGTTGGTTTCAAAAAAGAAGGAGCCCGAATCTTGTGAATTTCCAGTACTTGCAGGTGAGATGGTTGCATCTAGGCCTTCATCATCAAGGAATCGAAAATTATCAACGGTTAATGTTTGAGTGGCTCGAGGGAAATTCTTAGCCGGGTAAGATACGTACATGGGATACAGTTCTTGGTTGATATTACCGTTACCCGTCGGTACGCTCAATCCAGATACATTTGTATTGGGATCATTATTGGTAACACCTTTATCATTGGCTTTAAGTCGATAACCAAAACCTGCAAAGTTATTTAAATCCAGCTGCCATATATCAAATGTTCCAGCAAAACCTCCGTCAACTACAACGTATAAATCGGCATCTGTGGCACGATCTTCACCAAAACCTCCCGCCCAAGCACGCCATACGGTTGTCCATAAGCGCCCACCATTCTCTTGTGGATCAATTAGGTCATTGACGGTATCCGTTACGGTGACATCGTAACGATTGAATTGAGTGGCGTTTAGATTGAAAAAGCGAAGTTCGTAGGTTCCCGATGATCCTGTGACGTATTGAAAGGGATCGGTTGTTGCAGGATCCCAAGGGGCATCAAAATTATCTGCACAATTTACATTGGAAGATGTTCTCGTTTCACTAAAAACAACCGCACCGCTAGGATCGCGAATATCCACTCGCATGTCGTGCGAATTTCTGGTACCACAAAGGAAAACATTGATTACCTCCCCTGGGGCCAAAATATCAACAAAGCCTAAAAAATAGTTACCGGTAATGTTGTTCTCTTGAATGGGCTGCCGGTTACTTGCCGATTCAAACAAACCCAGCTGCCACGCGCCTTCCGCTCGAGCTGAGTTAGGGGTAAGCACAAAGCTGAACGCGAAAAGCGTCAATAGAAAAACATTGGCAGATGCAGATTTTGCGCAGCGCCAAAATTCAGTCAACGACTCCTTCATCACTTTGAATTGGTCTTTTATCGAAGGCATAGAGAGTTCCGAAATACAGACGATCACTCAGCAATTAGTAAGCCATTAACAGAGCAATTCGAGCCGCATTACTTGATTTTCAAGGCCATTTTTCAAGTGCTTTTTAAAAAACTTAAACCTAAAAATGTTGACTGGTTCTCCATTTGAATTCAGAGAACTGCCAAAGAAAATACAAATCCTCCACTTAGGCACAGTCTGGCACGGCCCCTGCGATTAAAGCTCCGGCAAAACGCTTACGAGACGGGATTCCCCCGCTTATCAAGTTTTTAACTGGAGATATACATGTTGAAGCGCCTCCTTAAGACAACTACTGCGTTAGTAGGTCTTGCATTTATCAGTTTGGCAATCGCCAAAGCACCTGTAGAAGGTCATATAGAGGCTTTTATCGTATCCCTTGACGATAAAGGCAGTGAAGTAGCCAAGCCTGCTAAAAGTGCAGAGCCCGGCAATCTTATGGAATATCGTCTTACGTTTACCAACAATGGCGACTCATCGGTTAGCGGCTTAAAGGTCGTGGATCCTATTCCAGAAAACACCACATTTGTCAGTGAATCGGCTCGAACAGATGTTTCGGCTTTATTCGAGGTAAGTATTGACGGTGGTCGTAGCTTTGAACAAGAGCCAGTGGTTCGCATTGAAACCCAAGCTGACGGTTCTCAAAAGCAAGTCGTTATCCCCGCATCTCATTACACCCACATTCGATGGGCGGTTGCAGACGAACTGCAAGGCAAAGGCGGAAAGCACGCCTACGCCTATCGAGTCGTCGTGGATTGATTGTTCCACGTTCGACATTTTTATTTAGGAAAAATACTTTTAAACACAACCCTTTACCTCAGTAGATAAACCGTGCCATTGATTTGGCCAAAAGGACATAATTCATGAAACCCCCATTATTTCCATTGAGTACTCTGGCGCGAGCATGCGCTGCGAGTCTTCTCTGTGGCACCTTCACAGTAGTTGGTTCGCAAGCAATTGCTGCAACCACAGCCGGAACCGAGATTAAAAACCTTGCGACCGTAACCTATGAAGATGCAGCAGGTAATACGTTCAGCGCACAATCTAACGAAGCTGTTGTAACCGTTGCGCAAGTCTACTTTGCAACCATCGGCACCGACGTTGATGTCACAGGTTCTCCAGGTCAGACTGTTTACCTACCGTATGTGCTAACCAATACAGGTAACGGATCAGACACTTATAATCTGTCTGCAGTTGATGGCATTACTGGTGGCGATACACTTGATGCAGCCAGTATCACAATTTATCGTGATGCAAACGGTAACGGCCAACCCGATGCAGGCGAGCCAGCCATTTCGTCTCTTGATTTAGCCGAAGCTGAAAGTGCTGATCTTGTGGTTGCTGTGCAAATACCAACAACAGCAGTTGCTGCTGAAAATATTGGTATCACTTTAACAGCAGAAGCTCTTGAAGGTACGCCAGCTGCAGTTGCACAAAGCGTTGAAGATGTCTCAGCCAACGGCGGTCGCGATACCTTAGACGGTACGGTTGAATCATTAATCACGGTTACTGATGATGCGGTGCTTGTGATGACGAAAACATCGTCACACGATATCGCAAATAACGAAATCACTTATACCGTAACAGTAACTAACAATGGTAATACCACTGCTCAAGATGTCGTGATCTTCGACGGCTTGCCAGCACAGACAACCTTTGTTTCAGGTTCTGTATCCGGTTTACTAGGTACTAACGGTGACACACTACTTCAAAACGCACCTAACTTAGTTGAAGGCCCAGGTCTTGACTTTAACGGTGACGGTACTGTCACAGACAGTGGTGAGCCATTATTGGGAATCGATTTAAACAACGATGGTGATACCGCCGATACGTTGGTTCCAGGTGTTTACGCAGTAGATTCAGAATTAGCACCTAATGCTACGGTTTCTATGACATTTACTGTTAGCTACGACCCAGTATTATTCGGTGGTGGCAATACTATTGATAACATCGCCTACTTAAGCGCTGACACCAATGGCGACGGTACGGTTGAAACATTAGAAAATTCTAATTTAACATCCGATGAAGTCGTTCAGAGCTTTGCGGTATCTTTAGATGATACAGGCGTTGCAAATCCATCTAATAGTGGTGGTGACGATGACGCAACCATCAACGATACGCAAACCGTCAGTTCTGCCGCATCGGGTGGTACGGTGTTGTTTGATTTAATCGTAACTAACAACGGTAACGGCGATGACACATTTGAATTAACGGTTGATCCAGGTACGTTTCCTACTGGCACCGTATTCACTTTCCTAGACGCAACAGGCGCAGTTCAGTTAACTGACACAAACGGCGCTGCAAGCGTTGACTCTGGTGTAATCGCTCAAAACGGCACTCGTACTATTCAAGTACGAGCGAAACTACCACAAGGTGCTAGTGGTGACAACGGCGGTGCAGGCTTCCTTGCTACGGTAACAGCTACCTCGGCAGTGAATCCTTCCTCTGTTGCTATTTTCGACACAGCCGACATCCAGTTAGATGATATCGTTGCAGCAAGCGCGGATATTCACGCTAGCACAGGCGGCACCATAGGCGCAGACGAAGACCCACTGGGTACAGCGCCATTTGTACCGGTAGCAACATTAAACGCCGATGCTGGATCAACGGTTAACATACCTGTGTTAATTGATAACGAAAGCAGCGATTCTGATTCTTATCAGCTCTTCGCTGGCAGTAGCTTTGACGGTACCAACGTTGGTGCACTTCCAACAGGCTGGAATGTTCAGTTCTTCCTAGATGATGGTAATGGCAACCCTACCGGTCCTGCTATTACATCAACTCCCACTCTGCCTGGTGGTACCACTGACTTTGCATTGGTTGCAGTGGTCACTTTAGCCGCTGATGCAGCACTGTCAGCAGCCGATGTATTGTTTGATGCAAACGGTGATGGCACAGCTACATCAACCGATCAAAACGGTGATGGCGACGGTGATTATCCATTGTTCATGCAAATCATCTCTGCAAATTCAGGCGCTACAGACACCATGCTACAAGCGGTTGATGTTAATGCAGGCCGCGCGGTTGCATTCACGCCAAGCTTGTCAAACCAAGTTGAGCCAGGTGGTACGGTTGAATTTCCAGCTTCGTTAGACAACACTGGCAATTCAGAAGAAACTGTGGAACTGACAACCTCTAACAGTCAGCCTGGTTTCATTAATACCGTTACGATTGATACAAACGGCGACGGCATTGCCGATACCGTGCTAGGTAACTTAACCCCTGGCACTATCATGGTTCAACAGGATGATGGCACTGTTGCAATCATTACCGTTGAAAACGCTGATGGCGATGCAGACCCTGAGTTGGTATTACCACCAGGTGTTTCAATTCCATTAGTAACTACCGTATTTGCTCCAGCTAATGCACCAGCGGGCCAAGTTGACACCATGACATTGGTTGCAACTAACGTTGATACCGCTGCGGATGCACCTGATGCAGAAGTATCCTTCCAAAGTGATGTTATTACGGGTCAGGTTCGTTTGACAAAAACAGCTGCAATCGATACCGATTGCGACGGCACGGCAGACTCTTCTTTCGAGTCGGTACAAACTGTTGCTGTAGAACCTGAGCAATGCGTTATCTGGCGTGTGGTTGCAGAGAACCAAGGCGATGTCGATGCGAACAACGTCATCATTACTGACTCTGTTACCGCATTCAGTGCATTTGAAGCAGGCACCTTAGCTTATTGCTTAACCAGCGGTTGCGCTCCAGCACCTGTTACTGATGCTCAAACTGATGACGCCGGTGGATTAACTGGATCGGTTATCACTTTCTATGCAGGCACGGGTGCAAACCCAGCAGCTGGTGAAGGTGGAATCTTAGTACCTGGTGAACAAGCCACTGCACAATTCAGTGTACGTGTGGAGTGATCTGAAACGCCTTTCGCCGGAAAACCTTCCGGCGAAAGGACTCGTCAAGCTTCTGCGATTCGCAGAAGCTTGCCTAGTTCTAGGGGCCTACAACTTAAGCTATTCAAAAAGAAAACAATAACCCACTGTGATGTATTTTTTATCGAATCATTTTTTTCAACAAGCGAGAAATTGCCTGCACGTGCTACTGTGCACGTTTGCGATTACTCTATCGCTTGTTGGAACCTATGTTTCGGCAGCAACCGCCCCAGGCACGCTCATTCACAATCGGGCGGAAATCATCTATTTTGATACGGGCACAGGTTCCATCATTCGCACCCAATCGAATAATTCCACAGTAGAAGTCGCAAGAGTTTTTCGCGCAAAAATTGAAGGCCCATCAACCCATATTGCACACGCTGCAAAATTCCTTGGCCTACCTTTTCGAATTCAAAATACCGGTAATGCGGCAGATTCTTTTTCTCTTAATGTTGAAAATCTAACAGGTGACTCTGGTGATGTTCAAAGCCTTTTCTTAATTCACGATATAAACGGCAACGGTATCGCCGATGCGGGCGAACCCGTAATTTCTGAAACCCCGCGAATAGAACCTGGCAATATTATCGAACTGGTGGTGGCTGGAAATATTCCTTCCACCGCGATCGTTGACGAACAATATCAAGTTGGCGTATCAGCTGTAGGAAATAACGCCAATCAGCCACTGAACGCTACCACAACGATCACAATCGTTGATGGTGCTTTTATAAGCCTGACTAAAAGTTCAGAATCAGAATGCTCGGTTCCTACACCGCCCAACACGGACATCAATTATCGTATTGATTTTACGAACAGTGGTAACCGAGAACCTGAATCGCAAACGGTGTTAATCGATGGAATTCTGCGAACCGGTGTGCTCATCCGAGACAATATTCCTGCAGGCACACAGCTTCTACCCAATCAGAATATTTCGTTTGCTCCTATCCAAGGCCTGCCCATTGTTTTAGAAAACGTATCTGAATCACAATGGTTAAGCTATTCTGCGTGGGATCGCGCTCGCCCTGCCGCAAGCTTCGGACTATTCGTACCTGCTGAAAATATGGCGCCCGGGCAAAGTGGTAACTTTTTGTTCTCGCTTCGCGTTATTGATTTGGAATTACCCAACGCGTTGGTTGAAAACATCGCAGGCGTCGATATCGATGGGGACGGCCAATTTGATTTTGAATCTAATGCGGTGTGTAATCTAATCGATGAGACCGAACCAGATCTTGGTGCTGCAATTGATGCCACTGATGCAACCCTCAGTTTTCAACGCCCTTCACCAGAGCTGCAACGTCAAAATAGTACCCCTGATTTTTTCAATGAAGAACACTTTGTTGAATCAGGCAGCTTTCGAATCAATTCAGGTTCCACCTCTTATCAGCCCATACGTGATGGACTGTACTTAGAACTTAGAACCACGGGCTTACCCCCAGGCACCATTATCGGCACCGATAGCCGCGGTGCATCCTACGTGCTAGTCACCCTAGAATCAGAATTAACTGGTGACACACTGCAAGTGGTGATGTTAGAAACAGAACCCGAATCGGGAATCTTTCGAAACATTCGCCCTATTGGTTTGAGTTTAAACGATAGCGGTAACGGGCAAATTTGCCCGGGGGGTGACCGTATTGGCGAATTGGCTATAGGCTATGAAATCGATGCACCTGAATGTGTGTTAACCAGTGCATCCAACGATGTAATACGCGCTATTTTAGTTGATGGAAACCAAAATGCCGACATCATCCTTACCGCATCCGTTGTTGTGTCCCCAACAGCGATTGTGTTTGATGCATTCACTCGTAACCCAGTTCCTGGTGCACGCGTATCGATTCGCCAAGGTGGCGCACCCGCAGCAGCGAGTGCGGGAATTTTCGATGATGGAGAAGACTCACCTATCGTTCCAGATATCATTACTAACGATCCATTAGTCGCCATCACCAACGCACAAGGTGAATACGAAATCCCTCCTCTATTGCCTGGCGATGGGTATTATTTATTTGTTGAACCCCCTGAAAATTTCATTTTCCCATCACAAGTAGCACCTGAAGATTTAATTGGTTTACAAGTTACACCCGCTTCTTACGGCCCCCTAGGAGTGGGTGAAAGCAGCGGTGTTTTTTCAATTAGAGAAGGCGATGCCACACCCATTGGTGATATCCCTCTTGACCCCGCCGATTCAAGTAACCGCCTATCAATTGAAAAACGTGCACTGCAAGTAGAGGTTGAGCCAGGTGATGTTGTTGGGTACACCGTTACCGTCACCAATCGCACCGATGAAGAACAATTTAATGTGCGTGTGGGTGATCGAGTGCCATTTGGTTTTAAGCTTATTTCTGGCACCACACGAGTAGACAACGAACCCGCAGCTGAGCCATTAGGTACGCCAGGTTATGAACTGGATTTTCCTTTAGGTACGTTACTTGGCGGTGAATCGCGCGAACTAACCTACGTGCTCGAAGCAACAGCAGGTTCTATTGACGGGGACGGTATTAACAAGGCACGTGCAAGCGCTAGAACCAATACCGGTGTGATTCTGCGTTCAGCCGAAAGCCGTGCTCGTGTTCGAATCAACCGAGACAGCGCATTATCCGATAGAGCCGCACTGTTTGGAAAAGTGTATATCGATTCTGATTGCAACAACATACAAAACGATGCCGAATGGCCCATTGGTGGTGTTCGACTGTATTTAGATGATGGTTCTTTCGCCATCACTGATGAAAACGGGCAATACAGCCTGTACGGATTGGAACCGGGAACCCGTGTACTACGTGCCGACCCATTAACGGTACCAGAAGGGTTAACATTCAAACCATTAGACAATGCCAACGCCGCAGTGGGCGATAGTCGATTTGTTCACTTAAGCCCAGGTGACTTTCATCGTGCTGATTTCGCAGCTACCTGTCCTGTAGCCAATATAGAAAAAGTGTTTGAAGAGATTCGCGCACGTAATGCAACGATTGATGGCAGCTGGTTGTTAGAAGAAGCCGAGCGCTTTTCACCCAATAACGATACACAAGACACCGCAAATCGGGGTCTACCCAACATCAACGCCGCTGATATTGACGGTGATTTATCAAACGGTATTTTAAACGGCCCAGACACGGGCCGAACGCGTTCAGAAAAGCGCATTGAAGATAAAGAAGAAGCAGAATTAGAAAACCAGAAAAAATTGATTCCAGCGGTGGCGCCAAAAGCGCCATTACTCGATCCTAAAACAGCCGTTGCAACTATTACCAATGAGCAGGCGAAATTAGGCACGTGGTTGTGGCCTGAAAGCGACACTAGCCTGGACGGCCGATTCATTGCTGTTATCCGAGCCGGTATCGACCCTACCTTGTTTGTTAACGGCGAAGCCATAGCAGATACTCAAATTGGTGAACGTATAGAAAACCGACGCGAAAGTGCGCAAGTGGTTGCCTGGTATGGCGTGCAACTAAGCCCTGGCTTAAATCGGGTTGAAATTCGCGGAACCGATACGTTCGGCAATACCCGAGTATTGGCTGAAAACGAATTCAAACGACCCGCACAAGGCACACGAATGGTGCTGCGCGCAAAAACCGATACCTTATCGGCAGACGGTGGCAGAAGCGTATTGCCAATTGAAATCAATATCCTTGATGACAACGGCTACCCAGCGCAAGGGGTGCATTTCGTTACCTTAGATGCAGGCAGTAACAGCGGCGGATGGCTTGAAGATGATTTACAAGCTTCAGAAGATGGTCAACAAATTCGTGTGGATGAAGGACGAGCAACCGCGCACCTAAAAAGCTCTGACTACACCGGCACCGTAACAGTGAGCGCAAGCGCTAATGATATGAACGCCAAACTGCGTGTATTTCAAATTGCCACGCTTCGTCCTTTATTCGGTGTGGGCGTATTGGAATTAAACCTTGGCGCCACCGAATTATCCAGCGACGGTCTAACCCCAACAGCCCACGCAGATGGAGCAGAAGACGGTACTGAAATAGATGGTCGAATTTCGATGTTTCTTAAAGGCCAGATTCGTGGCAATACTCACTTAACGTTATCGTATGACAGCGATAAAACACGTGATACGGATTTGCTACGAGACATTGAACCCGGTGCTCATTACCCAATACATGGGGATGCATCGATTCGTGGTTATGAGGGTCAAAGCCGCAGTAAGCTTTACGCAAAACTTGAACGTGGGAAAAACAGCATTCTGTGGGGTGACTACGTTACCGATGTAGACGGA
Source organism: uncultured Granulosicoccaceae bacterium (assembly GCA_938035125.1). Taxonomy (GTDB): domain Bacteria; phylum Pseudomonadota; class Gammaproteobacteria; order Granulosicoccales; family Granulosicoccaceae; genus Granulosicoccus. The sequence continues at coordinate 104,877 of CALHNS010000019.1, forward strand.
GAGATCGATAATCTGGCGCGCCAACAACGTGTTCTTACAGGTTTCAACAGTCGTTACGACACAGGCCGAGCAAGCTTTCAAGTCTATGCGGCAATGGCAGAAGAAGGTCGTCGTTTCGAGGAAATTCCTGGCAACGGCACAGCCCTACTGTATCAACTGCAAGGCGCACCCATCATCGCTAACAGCGAATTGGTGGAAATCATCGTGCGTGATAGAGAAAATCCTGGGCTAGTCATCTCTCAAACGCGTTTGGTTCGTTTCGGTGATTACACCATCGATTCCATTAGTGGTGAACTATCGTTTGCCGATGTGATTCCAAGTTTCGATGACGAGCTCAATCCAATTTTTCTACGCGTTACCTACGATCAAGAAAATGGCGGCGAAGAACATTTAGTTGCAGGCGCACGAGCACACTTCAATATCACCGATTCACTAACCGCTGGCGCAAGCTTTTCAGATGACAGCGCCCCCATTGATGGAGGATCTTTAGGTGGTGGTTACCTAGCGTGGCGCCCAAGCGACAACACAACCGTTTCAGCCAGTGCTGCCCGTGCAACCCATAATAATGGCGACCAGGCTGGCAACGCTCAACGTTTAAGCATTGAACAACGCTGGGGATCAAGCAACCAACGCACAACATCGATTGTGGCCGCAAACGCTGACGCAGGTTTTAACACAGCCGATGCCGGCATCGGTGCAGGCAGACGTGAAGTACGATTAGAACATCGTGAACGCTTCTCCTCAACTTTACGAGGAGAGATTGAAGGCACATTAAGCGAATCAACCGAATCTGATGAGCTTCGTAGCACCTTCGGCGGCACCTTAACCAAGTCTTATAGAAACTGGACACTACGCGGTGGCGCTCGTCGCATTCGTCAACGCACGAGCGGTACAAGCGATGAATTTACCACAGCCATCGTGGGTGCAGAACGACGCTTTACTGTCGGTGGCAGAAACGCATCAGCGGATATCGAATACGAACAAGATGCCACAGAAGCTGCACGCAATCGCGTTAGTTTAGGTACAAGAATTCAATTACGAGATCATTTGCAACTGAATGCACGTTATGAACGCGAAAGCGGCATATATGATTTTTCAAGTGGTGGCACTCAGAGCACCAATGAATCCTTCATTGCAGGCTTAGAATCGGATGCCATAAAAAATACGCGCCTGTATTCAGAGTATCGAATGCGCGGTGGCATCGGTGGTCGCGATCTAGCAACCGCTAGCGGCATTCGAGGTAACTATGAAGTAGCCAATGGTTTGAAAGTATCCCCTGCTCTTGAGGTGGTGAATTCCATCGCAGGTGATGACAGCGGTGATGGTGTGGCTATATCGGTAGGTGTTTCTGATACCAGAAACCCCAACGTTCGCGCATCAGCCCAAGCTGAATACCGCATGGGCAGAGATTCAGACCTGATTGGTTTACGCGCCAACTACGCGGCTCGTTTAAATTTAGATTGGACGGCAATTGCTAGCGAAGATTTTCGCTTAACCGACCCTGATGAAGGCCAAGTGGAAACGCGCCATGCCCTTACCTTAGGTTTAGCACGCAGGCCTCGTTTGAACAACCGACATCATATGTTGTTTCAATATCAATGGAAAGTTGATCGAGCCGACGGAGAAACCTTAGATCGTGATACCCACGTATTGTCTACCCATCAAAATTTTCAGCTGGGTGCGGGTGTCACATTGGCTGGGCGATTGGGCGGTAAGCAACAAACGAATTTCTTAATTGATAGAGACTTTAAATCAGCCGCATACTTAGCCGATATCAGAGTCATTATGGATTTGTCCAGACGCTGGACGGTCGATTTACGCACAGGAATACTGGCTACAGGTTCTGGTGAAAGCATTCGGCACTCATTCGGTGCGGGTGTCTCCTATCTTGTCGATCGCAACCTGGAATTACACCTAGGTTACAACACCACAGGTTTTCGTGATGAAGACTTAGATGGTGAAGGTTATAACGCTCATGGCGTGCGTTTTGGCATTCGCTACAAATTTAATGAAAACTTGTTCCATTGGTTAAATGCGCCCAAGTAATCATCAGGATATAAAACGATGAACATCAATCAATCAATACAGGCCATAAGAGACCTTTGCAGATTCTCAATAGTTGCTGCAACGTCGCTGCTACTGATTGGGTGCGTGACAACCGAAGAGCTTTATGCAGAATACGACGATCAAGCTTGCCGGGTTAGCTTAGTTAAAACCACATCAGGCCACACTGTTGTTAAAGAATTGGTATCTGATCGATCAATGGCATGGGAACCTTCGGTTCTTTTCGCTTTAGGTAAAGATAACTTAGGTGAGAACCAAAAGCGACGCTTAGATCAAGATGTTGCTGTACTTAAACGATACCCAGAACTACGCGTAAGTGTGCGAGGCTATGCCGACGCCTCAGGCACCGCACTCTTTAATCGTGATCTTGCGGCACGTCGCGCCGCTAAAGTAGCAAGTTATTTAGTTAAATCAGGCATTGATCGTGACCGCGTGCAACAAACCTCGCTAGGAGAAGGCATGCCCATAAAGCAAGCTGAAGCTGAAGCTGCGGTACCGGTTAATCGTCGTGTGGAATTGGTTCTCATGGATGTCAATAGCAATTTAGTGCGGTATCAGGTAAACCCTGAAGAGCCACCTATCAGCGCAGCCACAGAGGAAGAATAAACTGTGAACTCGCTAGATATAGAATTCAAGCGAACGGGTGCAGCCCAAATCGTGCAAACGTTAATATTCACTTTGGTGGCGTTTGTTGTGCTGATCGCAGCGATTAACACAGCTTTCGCAGCCACGCCTGCAGGCAGCTTAATACGCAACCAAGCCAGCGCTACCTACGTTACAGATGATGGCGTAGAGCAATTCGCCACATCGAATATCGTTGAAACGGTGGTTCGTCAGGCTGCCGGTGTGGAACTTGCCCAAAGTCAAAATAAACTCGTTGGCCCCAGCGGCACGATTATTTTCCCACACGTGGTGACTAATTCAGGCAACGGCCCCGATTCATTTTTATTGGATACCACGCAACTTGGCGGTGATGATTTTGATTTCGTTGGCGTAACTCTTTTCGCAGATTACGATCAAAATGGGATCGCCGACGATTCCATTCCCATCACAGCCTCACCAGTTTTAGCAGCAGAGGATTCTTTTTCGTTTGTGGCTGTTGCCAACGTTCCTGCTGGGTTGTCCATCGGGCAATTTGCTGAAACGTCAATAACCGCAACCAGTAGTTTCGATGCCTCTCAATCTACCTCGAATGTTGATCGAGGAACCATCACCAGCGGTGCAATTGTTGATGTATCAAAATCTATGAACGTAACCACAGGTGAATCCCCCAGTGGGCCTTACACCGTTACGTTGGACTATCACAACAGTGGTACAGCCGTAGCCAATAATGTGGCCTTGATTGATGCCTTACCCACCGGTATGAGTTACGTTCCAAATTCAGCCCGATGGAGTCTTGACGACACCATTGTGTTAACTGATTCTAACCCTAGCGATGCTCAAGGATCTGCCCCCAACACCATTCAATTTTGCGCCTACAACGCAAGCTGTATCAACTTACCTGAAGCTACACGCGATGCCGATTCATTAAGTAGCAACCAAGTAACCGCTGTTATTGCGCAGGTTAATCCAGGTGATCGAGGCCGACTGAGCTTTAACGTAACCATCGACTCAGGTGTGGTAGCAGAAGATTTATTCAACGCAGCAGAATTTGAATACGACGATAACGGAACTTTGGTAAGTCGCGTGGAAACGAACGTGGTAGCTTTTCGTGTATCACAAGCCACAGGCGTCGTTGCCAACGGTTCTACCACCAGCAATATTGATGGCACAAACGAACCTGTAAACATTGTAACGGCTACTCAAGGTGCCACTGTTGATTTCGATAACGTTATTTGGAATACCGGTAACGATGTTGATATTATCGACATCATTGTTGATAACGACGGCGCAACTTTCCCTCAAGGCACCGGTTTACAATTGTACCGTGGTGATAGCAATACCCCTTTATTAGACAACAACGGCAATGGCATTCCCGACACTGGTCCATTAGAACCCGGTGAGAGCTTTATCGTTGTGTTAAGAGCAACGCTTGCACCGGATGCGGTTGGTAACAACGGGGGGGCAGGGTTTCAAGTTACTAAAACCGCGCGCTCTTCCAACGACCCTAATGCCAGTAATAGCGTAACCGATCTTTTGAATTCCATCGGGCCCAGCGCGATTGATCTAACCAATAGCGCTGCAGCAGGCACGACAGGCGCTTTAGGTGAAGGCGCTGGCGCAGAAAGCTCTGCTGTGCTGATGAATTCTGCCATTCCTGGTGAAACCACGCAATTCAGCCTGTTTGTAACCAATATTGGCAACACACCAGACCAATGGACATTGAACGCTAGCACAGACCCTACGTTTGCAACCACGGTATTACCCGATGGTTGGAGCCTTGTGTTCACCAACGCGGATGGTTCAGAAACTCTAACCAACACAGGTTCATTAAGTGCAGGTAATTCAGTAGAAATCATGGCTGTTATCACGGTGCCAGAAGATCAGACTGATGTGGTTCAAAGCCTTTATTTTCAAGCCTTGTCTCCTGTTACCGGAAGCGCAGACATCATTCACGACAGCATAGAAGTGGTGAGCGCGCCAAGTTTACTTTTAGAACCGCCAGGCAACGCACAAGTAGAAGCAGGCAACGCCTTTGTGTATTCACACCGGATTGAAAACAGCAGCAATGCAGCGGTTACCAACATTAATCTATCCACGTCTGACACTCTAGCCAGTTCAGGATGGACATCTATCTTGTATGAGGACACCAACAACGATGGTATCTTTTCATCCGCCGATCAGCCCATCAATTCTTTAGCTAATTTACCTGCTGGTGAATCAGCTGTTTTGTTTGTTCGAGTGGTATCTCCTGCAAACGCTGCAGCCGGTGGGTTTAATGTAACCACCTTAACGGCATCGGCTAACGGTGGAAGTCTTAGTGTGTCGGTGGAAGATGTAACAACCATTGCATCAGGCGACATTGCCATTACAAAAGAACAAGCACCGGATATTGGTTGCGATGGAACCCTTGATGGGCCTTACTCAGCCCAACCGTTTTTTATGGAGCCTGGCAACAACTGCGTGCGTTATCGCTTAACCGCTACAAACGCTGGAATAGAACCGGTGTTCAATGCCATCATTGAAGATGCAACGCCGCCATTCACTGTTTATGAACCCAGCGCCGCGTGCTCAGCCACACCCTGTACTATTGTGGAACCTAACGCAGGCGGTACCGGTATTGTTTCAGGGGAAGTGGCATCGGTTGCGCCTGGGGAGAGTGTTGAATTAACGTTCGCTGTGGTCATTGAATGATTGGATACGGCTACAGTGCAGCTATGGTTAAGGCGTTGCGTTAGGGAAAAATAATTGCTGTCCATCTATTTGGTGCTCAGCAATAGCATTTTGCCCAACCTCTGATAACAACCATTCCACAAACATTTCACCCGCTATTTGATTCACATTCGGGCACGCCTCAGGGTGTACTTGAATAATTCCATACTGATTGAAAAGTTCTGCACCGCCTTCCACCAACACATCGTGTGACCCTTTATTTGAAAAACTGATCCACGTTGCGCGATCGGTAAGCACATAGGCGCCCATACCGACGCCCACATTCAATGTTGCTCCCATGCCCGATCCGGTTTCTCGGTACCACCCGCCCGATGCAGCCTCTACATCTATTTTTGCTTCAGCCCACAAAGCAAGTTCTTTTTTATGAGTACCTGAATCATCCCCGCGGGATGCAAACGTCGATTCACCGTTAGCGATTTTCGTTAACGCAATAATAATGTCTTGTTCACCTTTCACATTCGCAGGATCAGTGGACGGGCCAACCACGATAAAATCGTTGTACATTAGATCCTTTCGCGCAATACCAAAACCATCAAGGACAAACTGCTCCTCTGCCGCTTTTGCATGAACCAATAAAACATCGGCATCACAGTTGCGAGCATTGCGAATGGCTTGGCCTGTACCTACTGCCACGATGTTTGCAACAATGCCAGTATCGTCTTGAAACATTGGCAACAAATGATCATACAAACCGGAGTTGGCGGTGGATGTTGTGGATTGCACAATAATGGACGATGTGTTTGCGTGTAATGAGGTGCTAAACGCACTGATTGCAAGCAAAACAACACCTTTGATTAACGAAGTTAACGCCACTAACCTTGCCTCAGATTGAATGATTGATAGGCTCATTGTGACAACATTAGCCGCTCATCACAAGATTGGACCAAACAGCCCACTTCCGCTTGGGATTTCGTACACTGTCAGCATGACAAGTCCATCACACATCACAGAACATCAACGCCAATACCAGTTGGCCCCAGGCAGCTGGGATGAGCGCGTGGTGCTCATTACCGGGGCTACAGGCGGGCTGGGATCCGTTTTGTCACATGCTTTTGCTAAAGCTGGGGCAACCGTGGTGTTAATGGGCCGCCACCGAAAACGTTTAGAAGCGATTTATGATGAATTGGTGGCAGCGGGTGCAAAAGAGCCTGCCATGATAGAACAAGACTTCACAGAAACCACCCCTGAGATATTACAAAACACCGCTGACATCGTCGAGCAAACCTTTTCAAGATTGGATGCATTAGTACACACCGCTGCGACCTTGGGTGAATTAACCCCTTTACAAGTAACCGACGACAGCAGTTGGCGCAAAACATTCGATGTCAATTTACACGCAGCGCGTGATCTCACCATGGCCTGTTTACCTCTGCTTAGTAAAACCGGCAATGCATCGGTTTTGTTCACGCTAGATGACAAACCCGGCGCGTATTGGGGCGGGTACGGTGTATCGAAAGCGGCGCTTAAAACATTAATGCATGTGTTTGCTGATGAAAATGACAATGTGTTAGATGAAAACAATGTACCTAAGGTTGCCATAAACGGCATACAACCTGGGCCTATGCGCACCCGCTTAAGGCGCCGCGCATTCAGTGGGGAACTTGAACACGAAACCCCTTTGGCCATCGAACAGTTGGGCACCTTCCTGTATCTACTCGATCGTGTTGATAAAACCGCCTGCGGCCAATGTTGGCAGGAGACTAACCCATGAACAGCGATTCATTTGACACTTTGGTCATCGGTCAATACCAACAAGAACCCAAACCATTAGATATTGCTGGAAGCCTGAAACAATTGGCGGCACAGCTTGAACAAGCCAAACACTGGGGCGTGCAATTATTAATAACGCCCGAGATGGCCATGACGGGTTACAACATCAGTGCAAATGAGATCGATGAGATTGCTGAAAAATCTGATGGCGAATTATTTAATGCCGTTGCAAATTTATGCCAGATGCATTCTATTGCTGTGGTGTATGGATACGCAGAGCGCGGAGAAAATAACGAGATCTATAACAGCGTCCAATTGATTGACCACACAGGCGCATCCATTCTGAACTATCGAAAAACCCACCTTTGGGGAGACTTAGATCGAAACCTTTTCAGCTCTGGCGATGTGCTATCACCAGTAGTTACTTTATATGGTTGGAAAATCGCCACCGCTATTTGCTACGACTTAGAATTCCCCGAAACAATACGCCACTTGACTATCCGCGGAGCTGAATTAGTGGTGGTACCCACAGGGCTTATGGCACCCTATAGCGAAGTGGCACAACAAGTCGTTCCAGTGCGCGCTTATGAAAATAGGATATTCATTGCTTATACCAATTACTGCGGCGCCGAACGAGATCTAAACTACGTTGGTTGCAGTAGCATTGTCGATCCCAATGGGCTAGTCCTAGCCAGCGCCGCTTCAGACCCTATACTCTTAACCGCAACACTGAATCGTTCAGTTTTGAAAACTGCCAAAGACGCTCTACCCTACTTAACAGAACGTCGCCCTGAATTGTATGGGGCATTAACCTAAAGGCCAAACCATGAGTGCAGCAGTATCGGTTTTCGGACCCGATTTCCCCTTCGCCTATGACGATTGGTTAGCCAGCGCTGAAGGGCTTGGTGCTCTTAAACCCTCTCGATTTGGCACGCGTGTGGCCGTAGTGGGCGCCGGTGTTTCGGGAATGGTTACCGCCTATGAGTTAATGCGGCTTGGCCTGCAGCCTGTGTTGTTTGAAGCCGGACGAATGGGCGGGCGGCTTCGTTCTGAACGATTTCCCAACACCAACGATGTGGTAGCAGAACTTGGTGGCATGCGATTCCCAGAATCGGCCACTACATTCAATCACTACGTTTCGTTAACAGGATTGCACACTCAACCCTTTCCAAATCCATTAACTGAGGCAGCGCTTAGCACCGTTATTGATTTATCTGGCGAAACTTTATACGCCGAAAATGCTGACGACTTGCCATCAATCTATAAAGAAGTAGCGAACGCCTGGCAACAAGCATTAAATGAAGAAGCCTCTTTCAAACCGTTACAAGAAGCGATTAAAAATCGAGATGCTGCGGGCATAAAAGCCTTATGGGATCCACTGGTCTATGAGTGGGACGATCGAACGTTCTACGATTTTGTGTCCACTTCAAATGCCTTTAAAAATTTAAGTTTTCGGCATAGAGAGATATTCGGCCAAGTGGGTTTTGGTACCGGAGGCTGGGATTCAGATTTTCGAAACACCATGTTAGAAATTCTTCGCGTGGTGTTAACTGCTTGTGATGATCATCAATCGCTTATCGTTGGTGGGGCCGAGCAATTACCTAGAAAACTTTGGCAACATGAACCTGAGAACACAGCGCATTGGCCAGCAGGCACCAGTTTGTCGAGTTTACATAAAGGGGCCACCCGCGGAGCCGTCACCGCCATCACGCGTGCAAACAACAACACGTTCGCGGTTACCGATCAATACAACAGCACTGAATCGTTTGATGCCGTTGTGGTCTGTTGCCAAAGCTGGTTACTAACCACCAGCATAAAAACCGACGAATCATTATTCTCACAACAACATTGGATGGCGTTAGATCGAACCAGCTACATGCAGTCGTCGAAAACGTTTGTCATGGTTGATGAAGCGTTTTGGACAAAACGTGATGAAAAATCGGGGCGCTATCCAATGAGCATGACGTTAACCGACCGTTTAACCCGTGGCACCTACCTTTTCGACAACGGACCCGATCGCCCTGGTGTTATTTGCTTAACCTACACATGGATGGCAGATGCTTTAAAAATGCTGCCCTTATCGGCTGAACGACGCGCAGAACTTGCGCTATCAGCGTTAGAAAAAATATACCCCGACCTGAACATTCGACGCCATATTGTGGGCCACCCCATTACCGTGTCATGGGAAGACGATGAAAATTTTCTTGGTGCATTTAAAGGTGCGTTGCCTGGCCACTATCGCTATAACCGACGCATGTACACACACTTTATGCAACAAGATTTCCCATCAAGCCAAACGGGAATTTTCCTTGCAGGCGATGATGTGTCTTGGACACCCGGTTGGGCGGAAGGGGCTGTGCAAACCGCATTGAATGCCGTATGGGGCGTACTGAATCACCTAGGTGGTGAAACTCACACAACCAATCCGGGGCCTGGCGACCAATTTGAACAATTGCAGCCGGTGCAATTGCCAGAATAAACCTGCAAACGTAAGCTTAAGCATGATCCCGAGCCAACACAGACTCGCCCTGCTCATCGATTAACTGCCGACCTTTTTGAATTGCGTGTGTAACCGCCGCTTCACGCGTGGCGTGATTGTCAGCTCGAATGAAGGGCGTTCGTTGGATTGACTCGCCTTCGCGCTTTTCTATAAAGCCTGCGGTGCGAAATTGACTGCCTTCTTTCATCGGCGCTGCCACGATCAATAAGCCATTATGCTCAACAGGCTCTTCTTCTGCAGCAGCATCGCTACCACTGCCACTGTTGCCACCGAATAATTTACCGAAAAAAGAACCGAGCCCCATGTTGGCTATCCTGCAGTTAATTGGGAAGCCATTGTTTTACCCTAAAAAAGCCTGCGCCACCAGCTTTGTTTCTTCAATGCGTCTCGGCATCCGCCGTATTGAATGGCGTATTGCTTCGAGCGGCGTGCAACATTTTGCGCCGCTCGCAGCAACCACGCTTTCGACTGATAAGTTTTGTTGGCAAAACCCGTCCATCCTTCGTGATACGTTAAATATAAGGAGTACACATCATCCTTAGACAACCCATTGCGCTTGCGAGACTGATTTAAATACCAATGGATAAAGTCTGTGGCGTCAGTGAAATGATCTCGCTGGCGCCATGGCTCTCCGGTATCGCGTCGGTAGTTTGCCCAAGTGCCCACCAAGGCTTGGGAATACCCATAGGCAGAGCTTGGCCGCTTCCAAGGAATAAAACCGAACAGCTTTCTTCTTGGTGGGCGAATGTCATCAATAAACGCAGATTCTTGATACATGATGGCCATGACGGTATGCATGGATGTGCCCCATTTTTTTTCCGCAGCAACCGCGGTATCGTGCCATCGCCGTTTCTCTTTAAATACCGAGCAAATGTTTTCAGGCTGAGCTGGCGGTGTGGTTACACAGCCCACTAGCGCATGCGAGAAACACAAAGCAATCAAAATTCTACGTATTTTTCGATCCATCCCTTTAGTTTAGCCACTACAGAGCCCTCAGGCGCATTTCTTGCGAGTTACCAGTTACACACGAAACCGTTGCCCCGTAAATGCTTTTAAAGTCTGCCTCAACGGCTGTATTGATTGCAACTCTGCTGTCAGCTTGCGCCACCAATCAATCTCAGAACGCCTCAGCAGGCGATTCAGTTGAGATTCCAACTGTAGACGTTGAGCCGGTTATTGAAGTAGAACAAGCAGAGCTGGTAGCGAGCTTGCCTGAATCGATAGAATCATTTGAGCTCTCTGGTGCAAAGGCCTTCGATGCAGAGGGTGATGGCGTGAATGTGCGTTACACCAATGCGAAAAAGCGCAGGCGAGCAGATGTGTTCATATATCCCGTTGCTGAAGATAATAAAGCGCTTGCACATCCTGAACTGGTTTTGGGTTCAACCCAAGCCACAATGCAAGCTATCTCTGAGGCAGTGCAAGCCGGGGTTTACCAAAACCTAAACGTTATAGATGCAGCAACCAAAGCAAAAGGGCTTCGCACCATTGCACGAGTACAAGCCACGTATTTACGCGAAAATTTAGCTTCTTACACATTGGTTTATCAAACCGAACATGATGGCACCATGGTTAAGATTCGTTTAACCATGCCTGATAACGAATCTAATCGTACCAGTCGGGAATGGGATCGCTTTGCCGATGAAGTGTTGAACTCAGTGACTGACTATTTAGACATTGAAAACCAAGCGCAACCTAATACAGAAGAAACAGCGGCTATTTAAGCTACGATGTTTATTGGGCTTCCAATAAAAGCACGCTGTATATAACGCGCGATCTGATGCAACATCACTACCGCCTTAAGCGTTAAGCCTAAACCCCTACCCTTATATAAAGAACCATAGCTATCGACTATCGATAGGCTACTTCGACGTGGCCAATTGCCGCGTTTCTAACGTTTCCTGCCCCATTGAAGGCTACAAAGCCTTTACATAGCCACTTTTAGTAGCCCTTCCATTCCTTCAAAGCTAACCTTGCTTTAAAACTACTTAACAAAACCGCCTCCTCTCGCCTTGCGTGCACAGCCGCGTTACGTGATCCGCTTCAAAACATCAGACAGTTTCCAGCTTCGGCAACGCGATTTGACCCGTTTTCGATGCGATGTTTAGCGTTATTACTTAACGGCTTTACTTAAATATTTTATTTACAAATCAATGACTTAAATGCCATATAGCGCTTGAGGCATTTTTTTGACAGACGATAAAATTCCCCCAAGAGGCTGATATACGGCCATTGCAAGAAACTGAGACCCACTTCCGTGACTCAACTTAGCCACGGTAATACAGTGCACGCCACTACTTCGACACATCGAAGAACACAACAGCCGACGAGAAGATCGGCACTAGAGATGGGGAAATTATATGAGCCGTTTAACTACAACAATCAGCACAATACTTTTAGCCTTCGCTCTACTGGGTGCATCAGGAACAGCGTCTGCTGAAAATGGTTTTTTGAAGAACAACAAGTTCTTACAAAACAACAAATTTCTGTCTTCTGACGAAAGCTATTTAACATTCAATACTTTCTCGCTTCATTTCGAGAATTTCAACGATCGCAACAACGTTACGCCAGGCATCGGCTGGGAGTACTCTCCTACGGGTAAGTTAGGTTTTCACGTAGGTACTGTAAAAGACAGCTTTAACTTCCAAGCGCGTTACATCGGAATTAACTACGCAACGCAGCGTTATAACGTTTTAGGTGGTCAGTTACGCTTCATCGTTGGTGTTACTGCATTACACAAGCAGTTTTCACCTAGTTCAGAACCAGAAACTCGAATCGTTCCTTTACCGGTTATCGAGCTAAAGATGTCAGAACGCTTTGTTCTTAACGTCAGCGGTTCACCAGAGCTGGACTTTCAAGGCCAACACACTAACGGTGTACTGATTCTTCAGGGTAAGTGGAACTTATTCTAAAAAATCATAAGGAACGATGACTTTATAGATAACCCTATAAACGTTCCCTAGAATTTCTCAGGTGTTACCCCCCTTGGGCTGGTTGGCTACTTAAGCAACCAGTCATTTTTTTGTCCGCAATAAAATTCTTATGGCATAGGAATTGCGAATTGGATCACTATTCTCTCTTAACGGTGATTCATGCGTAAAACAATAGCCACTTTGGCCGTATCGTTTGCCGCTCTCATTAGCCAGCCTGCATGGGCCGATCGGTATTTTTTCGAAGGCGTGTACACAGGTGGCACGGGCAATATCACCGTTGACGATACCGAAGTTGAGTTTGAACAAGCTGCGGTGGATCTTACCGTTAATTTCGGCTCGATTAGCACCTACAACATTCCCTATAACGAGGCTTCGTTTCTGAACCGAAGCTCGTTCATCAATTACCGCCAAAATAGCTTAGGAAATGACGACACAGAAGAGCTAATTTCTCATGAAGTGTCAGGGCGGTTTGTCTTACGTTCGGGTCTATACATTGCCGCTATCGGTGATATTGACAGAGACAACAGAGACAATAACGTATATGAAATACAGCTAGGCCAATTCACCACAGACTACACAAGCGTTTTCGCAGGCTACATCGTAGATAACCAAGACAGCGCTAACGTGTTTACAGCAGGCGTACATTTCACCTCACCATCTGGCAAAGGCAACACATGGACAGCTTATGACTTTGGTGGTCGCTACTTAGTTGAAGGCGAAGACAGTGAGTATGCTTTGAATTTCGGAATCGCTTACTACCCAGGATTTAGAAGCGCATTGGGGTTTCTCTACGAATACGCCGATGGTCGTTTAACCGATTCTCATGAAACTAACGTGTACGGCGAATACTATTTCTCTAAATACATTTCAACTCGTATAGACGGAACCGTTTTGCGATTGGCCGACATTGAAGAACGATCGGCAAGCTTTAGTGTAAAGCTACGTTTCTAATTCAAACCCAGTCAAGTCAAGACAAGCCAAACCGCAAGTACAGTTAGAACTGGGTGGCGGGTACAGCGAATATGCCGTGCCCCCCGTTCGAAAATTCAAGCCACGTTAATCCTGCATTCGGGAAGTTTGCTTGCATCGCAGGTTGTGAGTTGCCCACTTCCACCACCATCCAGCCCTGTTCAGTAAGGTGGTTCGGTGCGTCTCGCATCATTACACGCACTAAATCCAAACCATCTTTGCCTGCCGCTAACCCCATCATAGGTTCAGCATGAAATTCATCTGGCATTGAGGCGATATCGTCCTCATCGACATAAGGTGGGTTGGAAATGATTAAATCGAACTGCCCATCGATTCGCTCGAATAAATCACTCTCTATTATTTGAACCCGATCTTGCACTGCGTGTTTTTCTATATTTTTTTTAGCCAGTGCTAACGCCTCTTTGGAAAGATCTGCGCACACCACGTAAGCTTCGGGCAAGGCCAAAGCGCAGCTGATGCCAATACAGCCCCCCCCTGTGCATAAATCTAAAATGCGTTGCGGCGGGCTTATAACCAGTGATTCAGGCTTTTGGAATAAACCGAAAAAATCTGAATTAATGAATTCTGCCAACGGGGACCGTGGCACGAGCGCCCGTTCATCGCAGAAAAATTCGTGCCCTGCGAACCAAGCCGACCCTGTTATATACGCTAGCGGAATTCGTTCAGCCAAACGCCTATTAATGAGGGTATTGCAATGCCTGCGTTGCCCTTCAGTTACAGGCTGCCCATAGTCAGGAGCCACATCCACGGGTAAATCCAGCGCATGCAACAACAGCCAGCTGGCCTCATCTAAGGCGTTATCCGTTCCATGACCATAATCTAGATTGGCGGCATCAAAGGCTTTAGCTGTCGCTCGAATGGCGTTTTCGAGGGTCAGTGGCCCGTGAGGTGGAAGAACAGGATTTGAGTGCATGAAACAGTGATCGTCTTTATCGCGTGCACAGTATAATCTGATTAGAGGCACTCTAAAGCGCAAAGGCAACCCCCAATGGCATCAATCTCGTCGCATCGACTACTCCCTATTATTCTTGCCGCCCTGTCGCTTGTGGTTGGAATCTCCTTAGGCGCTGTAATGAACCAATCCTCCAGCACTGATGATAAGACGGCCGCAGCTCACCCGAACCCAGATGAGGCCAAAGCGCTGGAAACGTTGCAACGAGAATTACAAAATTCATTGGTGCTACCGTCTGATTTCAAACAAGTGCCGCCGTTCTCACTGGTAGACGTTAACGCAGAAGCCATTAATGAAAGTGTGTTCCAAGACGCATGGAGCGTTGTATTTTTTGGATTCACCCATTGTCCTGATGTTTGCCCTATAACCTTAACCGTAATGAAGGATGTAGTTGAGCAACTCAGTGTTGCCGATGTCCGGGTACCACAAACGCTGTTCATATCCGTTGACCCCAAGCGCGACACGCCTGAGATCATGAAACAATACATGTCATACTTCAATGAAGATTTTATCGGCATTACCGGTGAACTAGGAGCCGTGCATCAACTCACCAGCGCTTTGGGTATTGTTACCGCTTACACCGTTCGAGAAAACAACCCAGAAGAATACGATGTTGATCACACCGCATCGATGCTATTAATCGACCCTCAAGGGCGCATGCGCGGGAAATTCACAGCCCCCCATACGGCCGACGCTATCGTCGCCGATTACACAACCATTTTAAAAGCACTTGATCCTGTGCAAAGCGCTCAACTGAATTAACCATGCCTCAAGCAATTCATAAAATAATGGCAATGATTGCCATTACGGTGTCGTTCACAGCTTGGGCCGATATGCCTAAAATCAGCAACCTACTCATCAACCCCACCCCACCGGGTGCGAAGGTGAGTGCGGCTTACTTACATTTACACAACCCAAACAGTGGGGCACTAACGTTGTTTGATGTAAGCAGCCCTGTGATAAAACGGGTAGAAATTCATAAATCTGAAATCGTTAATGACGTAGCCACTATGCGGCAACAAAAAGAAGTTATTGTTGGGGCACAAGACAGTGTTGCGTTTAAACACGGCGGGCTGCATATTATGCTAATGGGCCTTGAAGCCCCTATGATGCCCGGTGAAGAAATACCGTTGGTATTTCATACCAGTGAAGGTGATTTAACCATCAATGCCTTTGTAGCTGAATCCATCATCCTACCCAGTGATGGAAGCCATAGCGACATGAATCACGATGCAATAAATCACGATTCAAAGAACCTCGACGCAACGAAACAAGATCAGAATCAACCAGGTGATTCTGCCGAACAAAAATCTACCCACAACCACTAAAAGTTAACACCATGCAAAAGCTCATTGATTGGTGTAAAGCCGCGCCACTTGCAGCCCTTCCCCATCACGCCGTTTCGCGAGTGGTGTACTGGCTAACTCGTCGCAAGGGTCGTGCGGTAAGCCCGGTTATAAAACGATTCATCGCGTTATTTAACGTTGACATGAACGATGCTGTCGAACCCGATATCAACACCTATTCAACATTTAACGAATTTTTCACACGAGCCTTAAAAGCCGAAGCAAGACCCATCGCGGCTGGCGACAATGAAATTGCGTGCCCAGCCGACGGTAAAATTTCTGCCATTGGTTCAATTACCGATGGGCAAGTGCTTCAAGCTAAAGGAAAAGATTATTCATTAGCCACGCTATTAGCGGATGAATCGTTAGCCGATGCATTTAAAAATGGCAGCTTTGTCACCGTTTATTTATCGCCACGCGATTACCACCGATTGCATATGCCCACAACAGGTACTTTGATCAGCCAAACGCATGTACCTGGCCGGTTATACAGCGTTGCCCCACACACCGTTCGAACCATTGATAGTATTTTTGCAAGAAACGAGCGTGTGGTTGCGGTGTTCAACACGCCAAAAGGTCGTATGGCGTTGGTATTAGTAGGTGCGATAAACGTTGCCGCCATAGAAACGGTTTGGCACGGTCTGGTAACACCACCTGCAGGCAAAAATGTAAACCACTGGGCTTATGAAGGCGATAACGCTCCCTTATTAAGTCGAGGCGAAGAAATGGGACGTTTTAATATGGGCTCAACCATCATCGCTGTCTTTGAAAACCCCGTGCGCTGGCGCCATGATATGAACGAAGGTGATTCGGTGCGTATGGGTCAGTTCATTGGCCATGAAACCGATTAAGTAGCTGAGGTTGTCGAGCCGCTAACCAATCCAGCGCATCTTCAGCGTCTTCATGAAACCAGCGTTCACTGCTACCTAAGCGAAACGAATAACCCCACGCATCCATATCGATAAATAACTGTTGCCGATTAAATCCTTCTAAGTAATCGGCCATTAATACCTGCAGATAACACACCGCGTTCTCTTCCGCTAAGGTACCACCCGCATTGGTATGAAGAACAGTTCGTCGTTCTTTAGGCATCACTAGCCAATGCCCACCTTCATGTAATGCTGAATGCACCGGTGTATCAGAACGCACGTACAACGTATTTTCAATTAACCCAGCCTCTTCATCACCCCAATGGCTGCCCGGTATCGGCTCACCGGATTCAACCCACTGAACCGATAACCCAAAGGGTGCGAAATGATCAACCAACACATGCGAACAAAGATCTTTTAATCGAGTAACGATAGTCGCAGGTGTTGGCTCAGGCATGAGAATCGTCAAACGTCACCACCTGTGCCAATTGGCTGTAACCACCCAGAACCATTAAGAGCCGATCAATGCCTAATGCCATACCAGAGCATTCAGGCAACCCATGTTGTAACGCATCAATGAGATGTTGATCGTGTGGCACCGCGGTTTTTCCCTCAGCGATTCGCTGTGCGTTGTCTTGGTGAAATCTTGCAGCTTGTTCATCGGCGTTTGTAAGTTCTTCAAACCCGTTGGCCAATTCCACCTTACCTATAAAAAGCTCTGCACGGCAGGCTACCAGGTGACCTGCTTCATGGGTATCAAGTTTTGCAAGCGATGCTTGACTGGCAGGGTAATCCACTAATGCTGTCAACGCATTTTTCGAAAATTGACTGACCACAAATTCATCAACTAACAAGGTAAGCGCGGCATCCAGATCGACGGTTGTTGGGTTAGTTTTTATTAAAGACGCAGGGAAAGAGCGATTGTTTCGACTAAACACATCAACGATGG
Source organism: uncultured Granulosicoccaceae bacterium (assembly GCA_938035125.1). Classification (GTDB taxonomy): domain Bacteria; phylum Pseudomonadota; class Gammaproteobacteria; order Granulosicoccales; family Granulosicoccaceae; genus Granulosicoccus. The sequence continues at coordinate 122,523 of CALHNS010000019.1, forward strand.
CATTCAAACTGACTGCATGTGGGTAATCACCGCACAGTGCCTTCACTTCATCTTGATAACTCACTGTGTTTAATTTAACGATTGGCTGATTCAACGATACACAGGCCGTGTTAACGATATTGAGGGCATCATTGAGTAATTCAGATAGGGAATAACCCACTCGATACCATTCTAATAACGTAAATTCTCTCTGGTGGTGCTTACCTGATTCATCTTGTCGAAAGACGCAAGCAAATTGATGAATATGTTTACCATGCGCTGCCAATAGGCGCTTCATGGCAAATTCAGGAGAGGTGTGTAACCAAGCGCATCCTTTGTTTAACGGCACAACAAAACTGTCGATATAAGGATCGGTTGTTCCTGCAGCACTGAGCGAAGGGGTAGTAACTTCAAGACTGTCGCTGGTTCGAAAATAAGCTCGCAGCGCGTGCATTAACTCATCACGCTGAACCAACGTAGATAATTCAGCGCTGGGTTGCCACAGCGGTTTCACGACACGCTACTTAACGCGAGAGACATACTCCCCATTACGGGTGTCAATTTTGATTACCTCGCCTTCTTCAATGAACAACGGCACTTTAACGACCGCACCCGTTTCCATATGCGCCGGTTTGTTACCGCCGGTTGCGGTATCACCACGAACACCAGGATCGGTTTGGGTAATTTTCAGTTCAACAAAGTTCGGAGGCGTTACCGCGATGGGTTGGCCATTCCATAACGTCAGCTCGCAAATATCTTCTTCTTTCAGATACAAAGCGCTGTCACCCATGGCTGTTTTATCAGCGGCGATTTGCTCATAGGTAGATTGGTCCATGAAATGCCAATGCTCTCCGTCGTTATAGAGGTATTGCATATCGGTATCCAGAACATCAGCCGCTTCAACCGAGTCGCCTGATTTAAATGTGCGCTCAACGGTGCGCCCAGTTAACAAATTCTTCACACGGGCGCGATTAAACGCCTGGCCTTTGCCAGGCTTTACGAACTCATTTTCAACGATGGTGTGTGGATCACCATCCAACATGATTTTTAATCCACCTTTGAATTCGTTCGTGCTGTAACTGGCCATGGTGCTTCTCGCCCGCCGCGGCGGTGATGGGTTGCTGTTCGATGTGCATAGTATATAGCCTGAAACCCCTGCCGGTGTCACACAAAGGCAGCAAAACCGTCATAGGCGTCTACACTTATCAAGCTAAGCAATAACCACTAAATCGCCCTTGTGACTTTTTCTTTCAACCGCCTAAATTGCGTCCTGCGGGCAAGAGACGCAGCACACGCAGATGCTGTGACCAATTGGTTGCGCGTCAGCGCTCGGGTGGGTGAAATCACAACCTGTACCAACGACACAGAATTCAAGGACGAGCTGCAATGTCGGGTAGCCACACAGCCTCCTGATTTTGTCATTGTGGTGGTCGCAGGCGATGAGCTTCCCCCTCACCTACTCCGATACCCGGATCTGAAGGTATTGGTATTAACCACGCGCCGTAAAGTAGGCTCACTGACCCATTGGTTGCAACAAGGCGCTTGCGATGTGGCAAGTTTGACTCGCCCGCAGCAAGTTCAGCACGCGCTAAGTCGTCTGATAGACGAATGCGCAACCGCGCGACGAGTGGATCTATTGGCCACCGAATTATTGCGCTCTGAAGCGCGTTACACCACCTTAGTGCGAAACAGTCGCAGCCCGCTTTCGTTTTGGCGAGACAACGAATTGTTGGCCTGTAGCCCAGGGTTCAGTGCCATTACTGGCATGGTGGAAGGCAGCAGAACAGAGGAATGGTTGAGTAGCTTCGCTAAGGAATCGGCCGCACAGCTTGGGCAGAATATAGACCATTGGCCCACTCAATTTCGCGCTATGATGAATGAGCAAAATCAGGCCATTCGCATCGATCGCGAAGTGTCTTGCGAAGGTTCTGACGACAACGAACACTTACTCAGCGTAAAGCTTGTGGTGGCCGCTGAGCACAAAGCGCTGCCTAAAAAAGGCTCAAAATTATCTCAAAAACAGCCTCAAAAATCGGCGGTGGCCAAAACTGGCCGACGCGCCTCTAAGCCTGTGTCCGGTCGATTTCCTAAGATTCCCACCCTAACGAACACCGTTCCTGACCCATGCGCACTAGACGCACGTGCCTTAGACCCAAGTGCACACTTGGACTTTGGCAATTTGGACCCTAATGAGACGGATTCGGTGTCAGGGCTTCCAGCACGGCAAACGGTGATCAATAATTTCCAACGATGGTTAGCGGCTGCGAAGAACAATTCGCGTTATGTTGCAATGACGGTGGACCTTTCCGACAGTGGTATCTCGGAATATACAAAAAGTAACACCTCCCTTCCAACCCATGACACCTGCGATGATTCGCAGGTTATCGAAGACACCGTGTCGGCAATTGATCGAACAATGCAAGATCTTGCTGTATACCGTGCCGCCGATCGATTGTCACGAACGCTCAGCTCGAATACTCTTCTGGGTCGCTTAAACAAAGATTGCTTGGTTATCATTCGCGAACTTGAAGCCGATGAGGCGCCACGTATGTTAGCGAAAGGTATTCGTCGTTCGTTGGGTTCGTTAGGTGGCTTAATCGGCTCACCCGATGCGGTCCGCATCAACACAGTGAACGTCAGTGCTCAATCTGGCACCTCAGCGGAAGGTCTTGTCACTCGACTTGAAAATCGCTGAGTTAGCCCCCACATCCCTAGGGATGACTCAACGAGGATTTAGTCTTGTTCGGATTTAATATGTCGTACATGCTGCTGGTTATGCTGCCCACCATGGCGTTATCAGGTTTGGCATCCATGATGGTGAAAAGAACGTTCGCCAAATACGAAACGGTGCAAAGTTCTCGTGGGATAAACGGCGCTGAAGCCGCTCGTATCATGCTAGAGCGAAAAGGGGTTACCAATTGCACCATTGAGCCTATTTCAGGGCGTTTAAGTGATCACTACGATCCGCGCAGCCGCACGCTGCGTTTATCAGAACCTGTTTACAACTCCACCTCCTTGTCAGCCGTTGGTGTTGCTTGCCATGAAGCTGGGCACGCGCTTCAACACGCGCAAGGGTATCCGTGGTTGAAGATGCGTTCTAGCCTTGTTCCCGTTACAAACCTTACTAGTAAAGCTTCCATGCCGATCATTATGGTGGGCTTTATGATGCAAGCCATGGCGCCTGTGCTGGGACAATGGGTGCTGATTGCTGGCTGCGTTTTATTCGCTGCAGCCGTAGTTTTCGCTGTCGTTACCTTGCCCGTTGAATGGGATGCCAGCGCACGAGCAAAAAAAGCGATGTTAGAAGCTAACTTGTTGGCTGATAATGAAGTAACTGGTGCAGGGCGTGTTTTAAATGCCGCCTTTTTAACGTATTTAGCGTCTGCTATCGCATCCATCATGACACTGCTTTACTACATGCACCGTGCCGGGTTGTTTCGCCGCTAATGTGCTCTTTAAGCAATCGCAACTAGAACCGCACGACACGGGCGTGGATGCCCTTCAACGGTTACGGCAGAATTCGATTTATCGAGCGCTTCTGCTAACGATTCGTATGGCATCCAGCTCGTGGTTCTTTGTTCATCCGTTGAGGTAACGTTTGAATTTACCCAACGCGCCGATTCAAAACCCGCCTGATTTAACCAATCCAGTACGCGAGCTGCCGTAGGCAATTCCCAAACGTTTCGCATCCTTGCATAGCGACCGTCAACAGTTAACGCACGGTTGTCATCACCGGGCAATACCAACGTTTCTAGCAATAACTCCCCACCTGGCTTTAAGCATCGCTTTAATTGATGTAAATGTTCCATAGGTTCTCGCCGGTGCGACAGCACCCCCATCGATAGCACCGTATCAAACGCACCCGGCGCTTCAAACTGTTCCATTGACAGAGGCAATAGATTCACTTGATGATCTTGCACAAATCGCTGCATCGCTAAAAACTGCACAACAAACAGTGGGCTAGGATCAATACCCAACACCGTTGCCGCACCTGCAGCTCTTAAACGCCACAAGTGATAGCCGTTACCACAGCCCACATCCAAAACACACCGGCCAGACAACGGCGACATCGCCTGCTCTATTCGATCCCACTTCCAATCGGATCGCCATTCCGTGTTGATGTGCACATCGCCAATGTGAAAGGGGCCTTTACGCCATGGCGACAATCGCTGCAAGGTAGCCTCTAGTGATTCTGGAGCACCTTCGTTGCTGGTAATCGCTGCAGAATTAGCAACCAAATTAGAGGCTTCACTTGACGCAGAACTTGAAACCTTAATCGGTGTGAATCGAGCAGCTACTGTTGGCGCATTCAACTCAAGTTTTAAATCCGGTAAATTCTCCCGCGTTGGCAAACGGTTAAGCCCTTCTGTCCAACGCGGTACATCCCCATGTCGGCGCTCAGCTAATACTCGTTCAGTAATTTCAACTATCTTCTCGGCATGTTTATCCAAGGCCGAATGATGTAAAGCCGAACGCAACTCGGCTAAATCAATCGGCAGGCTTAACCCATCACTCATCGGCCCGGCTTAACTTCCACCGCAATTGAATCTACAGTTTGAAAACCGCGCGGAAGCTTCTTTCCGCGCTGGCCACGAGTGCCAGCGTAGTGATCTAACTCGGAAAACTTTATGGTGGTGTGGCGCTTGCCACTGTTTATGCGCAGCTTAGCTTTAGGCGGCACCACAGCAACCGCAACGACCGATTCTTCACCGCTTTTGAACGCTTTACCTGGGATATTGAAAATTTTATTGCCCTTACCGCGCGCCATCTCTGGTAATTCACCCACAGGGAAACTCAGCATGGCACCTTGTGATGAAATAGCCACCACCAAGTCATCCGTTAAGGACGCAATTGAACTGGCTTTCAGCACCTGACCACCGGCTGGGTTGATTACCGCTTTACCTGATTTATTGCGGCTAACTAAATCGCCAAGCCTTGCAACAAAGCCGTAACCTGCAGACGTTGAAAATAAATACCTATCATCGTCATCCCCCATAAACACACTCACAAAAGTTGCTCCATCGGGTGGCTTCAATCGGCCACTGATCGGTTCACCCAAGCCTCTTGCTGATGGAAACCCATGAGCTGCCACACCGTATACACGGCCTGTGGAATCTAAAAATAACGCGGTTCCATTGGTACGCCCGGTGGCCGAACTTTGAAAGGTATCGCCCGCTTTATAATTTAAGCTTAAAGGATCCACTTCGTGGCCTTTACCGGCTCTTACCCAACCGCGCTCAGATAAAATCACGGTAATGGGTTCACTTGGAATGAGATCAGATTCTGCCATGGCAATGGCGGCTTCTTTTTCGATAATAGGCGAGCGCCTGTCATCTCCGTATAACTCAATGTCTTCTTTCAGTTCTTTCTTCACCAACGTTTTCATGCGGCGTTCAGAACCTAAGGTGGCTTGCAAGCTATCACGTTCTTTTTCTAGTTCATCCTGCTCGCCACGAATTTTCATCTCTTCAAGCTTGGCTAGAAAACGCAGCTTTAATTCCAAAATGGCTTCTGCCTGAATGTCGCTAATTTTAAAGCGCTTCATCAGAACCGGCTTGGGTTCATCATTGTTTCGAATGATGGCAATGACTTCATCGATATTCAGATAGGCAATGAGTAAGCCTTCCAAAATATGCAGCCGTTTTTCAACTCTGTCTAATCGCCACTGCAAACGTCTGCGCACCGTCTCCATTCGATACGTTAGCCATTCTTTTAAAATTTTCACCAAGTTTTTAACTTGCGGCCGGCCATTTAAACCAATCATGTTCATATTGACGCGATAGGTGCGCTCAAGATCGGTTGTAGCAAACAAGTGGTTCATCAGTTCATCAGCGTTTACCCGATTACTTCTTGGTGTAATCACTAATCGAGTGGGGTTTTCATGATCCGATTCATCGCGTAAGTCTTCTACCATGGGTAGCTTTTTCGCAATCATTTGCGCAGCAATTTGTTCCAGTATTTTCGAACCCGATACCTGAAACGGTAAAGCGGTAACAATGATGTCACTGTTCTCTTTGTTGTACACCGCGCGGCAACGAATCGAGCCATGACCGGTTTCATAAATGCGTGTTAAATCTTCAGCTGAAGAAATAACTTCTGCTTCTGTTGGATAATCTGGGCCTATGATGTATTGCTGTAAATCCGCCACGCTAGATTTAGGCTTATCCAATAAATGAATGCAGGCGTTACCCAATTCACGCAAATTATGCGGCGGGATATCGGTAGCCATACCCACCGCAATACCGGTGGTGCTGTTTAGCAAAATAGCTGGTAATCGTGACGGTAACAATGAGGGCTCTTGCATAGTGCCATCAAAATTTGGCACCCAATCGGCTGTGCCTTGCCCAAGTTCTTGCAGCATGGTTTTGGCAAACCGCGTTAACCTTGATTCGGTGTAACGCATGGCGGCAAATGATTTAGGATCATCTTGAGAGCCCCAGTTGCCTTGGCCATCAACCAACGGATAGCGATAAGTAAACGGCTGGGCCATAAGCACCATGGCTTCATAACAAGCAGAATCCCCGTGGGGGTGATACTTACCTAATACATCACCTACGGTACGCGCTGATTTTTTATGCTTAGAAACAGCCGATAATCCCAGTTCACTCATCGCAAAAATAATGCGGCGCTGAACAGGCTTTAACCCATCGGCAATATTCGGTAACGCACGATCCAAAATAACGTACATGGAATAATCCAAATACGCTTTCTCGGTGTATTCGCTCAGTGGCAAACGCTCAATGTTTTCATTGATCGTCGAAACCAATTCATGCTCAGTTTTCGTTTTTTTGCTTGTCGATTTCTTCTTACTGCTGGCCTTCTTGCCAGAGATGCGCTTTTTCGACTGCGCCTTTGATGCACTCACCTTTTTTTTTGATGAGCTCTTTTTAGCTGCCATGTTTTAATGTTTACCGATGGTTTAGCGCTGTTATCAGACTACGCAAGGATATTTCTTGCAGCGTTTATGTGATTGATCAACCCATTGGTTGAACTGTCATGTGAGTCAACCGGCTTACCGTTACTAACGGATGCCTGCATATCATCATAAAGGGTGGTTGCTAACTGCTTACCCAGTTCAACTCCCCATTGATCAAATGGGTTGATATCCCAAATGGCAGCTTCTGCAAACACTTTATTTTCATACAGTGCGATCAAAGCGCCCAATGCATAAGGATCTAATCGTTGGGTTAACAAGGTGTTGGTTGGGCGATTACCCTCAAAGGTTCGATGGGTTTTTAACGCATCGATTTTCTCTGGTGGTACACCAGCTGCAGCCATCTCAGCTGCCACTTCGTCGGTAGACTTCCCTTTCATCAATGCTTCTGTTTGGGCTAAACAATTTGCAATGAGCAGCTCATGATGATTGCCACACGGGTTACAACTTTCCATCGCAAGAATAAAATCTGCTGGAATAAGGTGGGTACCTTGATGCAATAACTGAAAATAAGCATGCTGCCCATTGGTGCCAGGTTCGCCCCAAACAATTGGGCCTGTGGTTACCGAAACCGATGAGCCATCCACGTGCACCGACTTACCATTACTTTCCATAGTCAGTTGTTGCAGGTAGGCAGGGAATCGATGTAAATATTGATCGTAAGGTGCAATTAAATGACTGGATGCACCGAAAAAATTGGAATACCAAATTGTGAGTAGCGCAAGCATTACAGGCATATTTTCCGATAACGGAGCCTCTTTTGCGTGTTTGTCCATATCGGCAGCACCGGATAAAAAACGTTGAAACTGTTCCGGGCCTATACACAACATTAACGGCAAACCAATGGCTGACCACAAAGAATAACGGCCTCCCACCCAATCCCAAAATTCAAACATATTGTTAGTGTCAATACCAAAGTCCGACACTTTTTCAGCGTTGGTAGAAAGGGCTGCAAAATGCTTTGCCACATCGTTCTCAGTGGCTTTTGATTCTAAAAACCAATCACGCGCGGTCGTTGCATTGGTCAGTGTTTCGATAGTGGTGAACGTTTTAGACGCCACGATAAATAAAGTGGTTTCTGGGTCCACTTTTTTTAACGTTGACACCATGTGAGAGCCATCCACGTTCGATACAAAATGAATGTTCAGCGCATCATGGGCAAAGGGCTGCAAAGCTTCTGTGGCCATCAAGGGGCCAAGGTCTGATCCACCGATACCGATATTGACAATATCAGTGATCGGTTTTCCGGTAAAACCTAGCCATTCACCAGCACGTACCTTATTGGCAAATGTTGACATGCGATCCAGCACATCGCGTATGCCGGGCACCACATCTTCGCCATCTACTCGAATGGCATCACTGCCTTGGTAACGCAATGCAGAATGCAACGCTGCTCGTCCTTCGGTGGGATTCACCACCTCGCCTTTGAACATGGCATTGAATTTTGTAGAAACTTGGCTAGCTTCAGCTAAAGCCACTAAGTGCTTTACAGTCTCATCATTAATTTGATTTTTCGAATAATCTAAAAACCAGCCGGGCGCTTTGAGTTGGAATTTGTGAAATCGGCCCTCATCGGTGCCAAAGCGTTGAGCCAGCGTAATCTCTCGCTGTTCGCTTGCGTGCTCAGCCAATGCTTGCCAAGCAGAAGTTTTCGGTAAGTTAGTCATAACTAATCAGTATAGTCGTTCGCGTCAGTGACTCGGCACCCCTGAAATGGAGACAGGCGCTACCGAATCGCGCATTAATTGATCAGCCTCGGCGTCATCCATGGTGTTCAAATGCTCAATATTGCGCTGCGGAATCAATTCAGGCTTGGTTACATTCTCCAACGCTCGCCCTACGCTTTCTACCTGCAGCAATTGCAATATAGGCCAAGGTGCTCGATTGGTGTAATTCTCAATCGACTGCGGGGATGTATCCGCAAAACAATAGTCGGGATGGAACGTAGCCAGCTGAACCTGCTCGTACCAACCCATCGATTCGATCAAGGCTTCCGCCAAAGCCGTCAAATCTAAAAAATCATCGAATTTTTCAGCATGAGCGCTCAAAATCAGTAGCTCCGTATCCTCTGGCCCACCGTGTTCAAGCAGCTGAGAGATTCGATCGGCCATGGCTTCCAATACCCGCTCAGGGGAGGCACCGTCCAGCACCCGATAAGACACTGATTGTTGGTCCAAAGCAGGTTTGGCAAAGGGACAAAACCTGTGCCGCACCACCACTTCTGCCACCCAGTGCTCAACGGAGGCGATGATGGCGGTGTTGGTTGTATTGGGTGCATTCATGGGTGAGACCTTACCACTCATGATTCCCGTATACTTCCAACGCTAATTCATAGCCTTTATTGCCGTGACCAATCCAGATCTTGGCCTTCTCCAGCCATACCCCTTTGAGAAGATCCGCAGCCTACTGGCCAACACACCAGATAGCGACAAGAACCGCATCGCTCTGTCCGTTGGTGAACCGAAGCACGCAGCCCCAAGCTTTGTGCACGAAGCTATGTTGAATGCGCTTAGCGGATTAGAAAATTATCCCACCACTCGCAGTTCAGATGCACTTAGGGAAGCCATTGCAACTTGGCTGGTGAATCGTTTCGGCCTAAGCACACCCGCCGATGTTCTGGCATCTCGGCATGTGTTGCCCGTATCGGGCACTCGCGAAGCCTTATTCGCCATCGCGCAAACCGTACTCGACAGAACCGCAAAACAGCGCGATGTGCTGATGCCTAATCCGTTTTATCAAATTTATGAAGGCGCTACCTTGTTAGCTGGCTGCAAACCCTGTTTCTATGCCATCGATGACAACACCGATGACAATCTAGCCGCCATTCCTGATGCAGCCTTTGAATCAGCGCAATTGTTTTATCTGTGCAATCCTGGAAACCCCACAGGTGGCGTCGCCTCTGAAGAGGCGATGGTGGCGCTCATTGAACGTGCGCAAAAATTTGGGGTTACATTGGTTAGCGATGAATGTTACAGCGAAATATATCGAGAAACCTCTGGAGCACCTGTTGGCTTATTAACCGCTGCAAAAAAAACAGGACTTGATGACTACCGAGGCCTATTGGTATTCCATAGTCTATCCAAACGATCCAATCTACCCGGTCTTCGATCTGGCTTTGTGGCAGGTGATGCCTCACTTATCGATGCGTTCGCAAATTACCGAACTTATCATGGCTGCACCCTACCACCGCCGACACAAGCTGCGAGTGCAGCCGCATGGGCCGATGAAACGCATGTGGCTGCAAATCGGGCGGCATATGATGAAAAATACAATGCGGTGCTACCCCTGCTAGAACCCATCATGAACACTCGCACTCCTGCTGCTGGATTTTATTTATGGCCTACGTTAACCATGGACGACAAGGAAGCCACTCAGCGTTTGCACAGTGAAGAGAATGTGGCCGTGGTGCCAGGAAGTTATTTAGCACGAGATATCAATGGAACTAACCCCGGTACGAATCGAATTCGACTGGCGTTAGTTGCCCCTTTAGATGAATGCATAGAAGCTGCGAATCGGATGGTTCGCTGCTTGTCTTAAAAACACATAAATTTTACAACAGAACCCCAACGTAGGATTGAGTTATGTCGGATTTAGAAAACATCATTAATGATGCGTTTGAAAAACGCGATACCTTATCACCAGCTGATGCATCAGGCGATGTCGGCAAAGCCGTGGAAGCTGCAATTTCACTGATAGACAGTGGTAAAGAACGCGTTGCAGAGCCTATAAAACAAGGTGAATGGCAAGTTAACCAATGGTTAAAGAAAGCGGTACTGCTCTCCTTTCGCCTGCGCGACAACGAACCGATGCCTGCTGGTGGTTTTACACAGTTCTACGACAAAGTGCCATCAAAGTTTGCCGATATGTCAGCAAGTGAATTCAAAGCCTCTGGGGTTCGCGTGGTTCCTCCCGCTGTAGCTCGTAAAGGCAGCTTTATCGCAGCCAACACCGTACTCATGCCCTCGTATGTCAACATCGGGGCTTATGTGGATAGCGGCACCATGGTAGACACTTGGGCCACAGTGGGTTCCTGTGCGCAAATTGGTAAGAACGTACACCTATCTGGCGGTGTCGGAATCGGTGGAGTACTAGAACCATTACAAGCCTCCCCTACTATCATCGAAGATAACTGCTTCATTGGCGCGCGCTCTGAAATTGTGGAAGGCGTTATTGTGGAAGAAGGCGCGGTGGTTTCTATGGGTGTTTACATCGGTCAAAGCACACGAATTTACGATCGTGAAACTGGCGAAATTTCTTATGGCCGAGTACCTGCTGGTTCTGTTGTTGTGTCAGGCAATTTGCCCAGTGATGATGGTAAGTACAGCTTATATTGTGCGGTGATTGTTAAACGTGTTGATGAAAAAACCCGTAGTAAAGTGGGCATCAACGAACTGCTGCGTATCACTGACTAAAACCATTGCAAATCAGCGCCTAACTGAGATACTCGATGAGCATTACGATGTACGGTATACCGAATTGCGATACGGTAAAAAAAGCTAAGCTTTGGCTTGCTGAGAATGAAGTGGAATACGCATTCCATGACTATAAAAAACTTGGCGCCGATAAGGACACCTTAAAAGCTTGGTGTAAAAAAGTGGGTTGGGAATCGTTGGTCAATCGGCGAGGCACATCGTGGCGAAAGTTATCAGAAAGCGAGCGCAGTGATTTAACCGAAACGCGAGCTATTCAATTAATGATCGCCAATCCGAGTTTAATAAAACGCCCCGTTATCACTGTGGATGACACAGTTATAGTGGGCTTTGACCAAGAAGCCTTTGCATCAAACTTGACATGAATAATAAAATGTTCAGATGGGTTCTGTGTGGTGTGCTAGCCCTATTATCGGTACTGGCATCGGGAGTAGCACGCTCACAAACGGCCCCCTCAGCCAACGACATCGCAAACTATGAAAATTTACACAAGGCAGCACATGAAGGCGATATAAACGCACTAGAAGCCTTATTGAAAGAAGGGGCCGATATAGAAGCAAGAGACAGCTCTGGTAGAACCCCTCTCATCGTTGCCGCATTCGCATCCCAAGACGAAAGCATTAGCGTGCTGGCAAAGGCAGGTGCAAATTTAAACGCTTTAGAACATCGTGACTACGATATCGTAACCATCGCAGCCGTTGCAGGCGATATAAACCTTTTAAATTTAGCCTTGGAATTAGGTGCTAGCGCTGGAAACATCACAAGTCCCTACGAAGGCACAGCCCTTATTGCCGCTGCACATTTGGGGCATAGCTCGGTAGTTGAGAGCCTGATAAAAGCCAAAGCTCCGTTAGACCACATCAATAATTTAGGATGGACAGCATTAATAGAAGCTGTGATTCTAGGTGATGGCGGCGTTGATCACACCGCCACCGCTAAATTACTTATCGATGCAGGCGCCGATACATCCATTGCGGATTCACAAGGGGTTACGCCATTGCAACACGCTAAATCTCGCGGCTTTACGGAAATGATTCAACTGTTTGAGTGAAAATTTTAGCTTTAGCGTAATGGCCACTGGCAATCTTTAGTAAGCGACCAGCAAGCAGTAAGCAGTAAGCAGTAAGCAGTAAGCAGTAATTACATTAAGCTACCTCAAACCCTTTGAACGCATTGGCTGCATCGTTAACCACATCAATTGCCTCTTGGTTGAGTAACACGCGGCCAGCTTCAGCATTGTGAACGGCTTGCTGTGCGTTTCGTGTTCCCGCCAATACATGCGACACACCAGATTGTTGCAACGTCCATGCAAGTACCACCTGCCCTATCGATGCATCCAATTCTTTTGCCACCGTATCTACAGCCTGAACCACATCGTTCACATGTTGGCGAGATTTCGCACTGAAACGAGGATTTTGCGCACGAAGATCATTTTCTGCAAATTGTCGATCTGCTGTTACTGCACCGGTTAATAATCCTTGAGCTAATGGCGAGTAGGCTAGAAATGCCAAGCCATGCTTTCGCACCGCGGGTAAATTAACCGATTCTTGTTCGCGATCTAAGGCGCTGTATTTCTCTTGATCGGAGCAAAATGCTGTGCGACGAGCGCCAACTATTAAATCATCAGCAGAGCTATTACAAAAACCAAATGCGCGAACCTTTCCCATCTGAACTAAATCATCCAGTGTATCTAACACCTCATCAACATCAGTATTGGGATCAGGCCAATGGGTTTGATACAAATCAATGTAGTCAGTACCCAATCGTTTCAGACTTTCATCCACTTCCCACAATATAGATTCTCGGTTAAGCGTTCGAAAAATTCGCTTGCCTTCTGACTCTGCGTGTAACGTAGGTGTTTCCATATCCCAGCGCAAACCACATTTAGTGGCAATAACAATGTCATTTCTTTGCCTTCCCTTAATCGCCTCTCCCACAAGTTGTTCAGACAAACCAAACCCATACACCGCGGCCGTATCGATGCAATTTACACCGGCATCTAATGCCGCTCCAATGGCCGTAACAGATTCTTTCGCATCGGTGCCTCCCCATTTCCAGCCGCCAATAGCCCATGCACCGAACACAACGCCCGACGCAGTAATCTCCGAGTTACCGAGTAATCTACTTAACACGATCTATCCTTAAGTTTTAGGGGTTGTTATCAACGCATTCGTTTTAACACAACCACAACATTAAGACAGCGCTGAACAACCGTCATAAAAAGTCATGTTAATCTGGTTGGGCTTGGTGGCGCAAACCACCCTTAACTAGAGGTTAAACCCGTGACTGACACAGCCCCAGGCTTCAGTTCGAAGCCCGACGTGCGCCCACAAGACGCACGCTTCTCATCAGGTCCTTGCCGTAAACACCCCGGCTGGGCTCTCTCTTCCTTCAATACCGATCACTTAGGCCGCAGCCACCGTGCTAAAGCGCCAAAAGCTCGACTTGCCGAGGCTATTACCCGTTCTGCAGACCTTTTAGGGCTTCCAGACGACTGGAAACTAGCCATTGTCCCTGCCTCCGATACGGGCGCATTTGAAATGGCCATGTGGTCATTACTTGGGTCTCGCGCGGTCGATGCGTTTGTGTGGGAAAGTTTTTCAAAAGATTGGGCCGATGATCTTAAAACGCTTAACCTGCCCGATTTACATGTTTATGAAGCCGATTACGGACGATTACCCAATTTAGAACAAGCAAATCCTGAACACGATACTGTGTTTGTGTTTAACGGCACCACCAGCGGTGTGCGAGTTCCCCACCTAGATTGGATAAAAACCAGCCGAGCAGGCCTTGTTTTGTGCGATGCCACTTCGGCGGCATTTTCAATGGATATCGACTTCAGTAAAGTTGATGTGCTGACGTGGTCTTGGCAGAAAGTTCTTGGAAGTGAAGCTGCACACGGCATGTTGGCTCTTAGCCCGCGGGCGGTTGAACGATTAGAAACGCAGAAACCGGATCGCGCCTTACCCAAAATATTCCGTTTAACGAAAAAAGACAAACTCAATGAGGGCATTTTTTCAGGCACAACAATCAACACACCCAGTATGTTGGCTCTAGAAGATTTGCACTCAGCATTAGATTGGGCAGAAGGTGAAGGCGGCATAGCAGCGCTTAAAGATCGCACCGATCAAAACTTCCAAACATTGAATAACTGGGTACAAAAAACTGATTGGATTGATTGGCTAGCAGAAAGTGCCGATACCCGGTCACCAACGGCAATGTGTTTGAAAATCGTTGACTCAACGTTTACTCAATTGAGCATTGATGAACAACAAACGCACATTAAATCAATGATGCAATGGTTAGATGCAGAAGCCGTAGCCTTTGATATTGGAAGTTATCCCAGTGCTCCGCCAGGATTTCGAATCTGGGGTGGTGCAACCGTTGAAGCTAGCGACATCAAAGCACTCACCCCTTGGCTTGACTGGGCATTCGCTCAAACCATTAATTCCATTACACAAAAAAAAGCGGGAGCTGTATAAATGGCTAAACCACGTGTATTAATTTCTGATTCTATGTCAAGCCTTGCGGTAGCTGTATTTGAAGAGCGAGGGTTGGACGTAGTAAGTTCTTCCAAACTATCACCCGAAGAATTAAAAGACACCATCGGTGACTTTGACGGATTAGCCATGCGCTCTTCTACAAACGTTACAGCAGAACTTTTGGAATCGGCCACGCGTTTACGCGTTGTGGGCAGAGCAGGTATTGGCGTAGACAATATCGATGTACCAGCCTGCACAGCGCGCGGCATTGTGGTGATGAACACCCCATTTGGCAACGCCATTACAACCGCAGAACACGCTATGGCCATGATGTTGTCACTAGCTCGCCACATTCC
The DNA here is from genome assembly GCA_938035125.1 of uncultured Granulosicoccaceae bacterium. Classification (GTDB taxonomy): domain Bacteria; phylum Pseudomonadota; class Gammaproteobacteria; order Granulosicoccales; family Granulosicoccaceae; genus Granulosicoccus. The sequence goes on from CALHNS010000019.1 coordinate 137,704, forward strand.
GCAAGCCAGCGCATCAACTCATGAAGGAAAATGGGAAAAATCAAAATTCATGGGCATGGAACTCACTGGAAAGCTTTTAGGTTTGGTGGGCGCCGGTAACATCGGTTCTATTGTTGCCCAAAAAGCGATTGGTTACGGGTTACGAGTACAAGCGTATGACCCTTACCTTACTGAAGAACGCGCTGCGAAACTCGGTGTTACCAAGGTGGAATTGGAAACGTTATTAGATACGTCCGACATCATCTCTTTACATGTACCCAAAACTAAAGAGACCGCCAATATCATTGATGCCAGCGCGATCAATCGCATGAAAAAAGGCTCTATGCTCATTAACTGCGCGCGCGGCGGCTTAGTCGATGAATTAGCACTTAAGGTGGCTCTAGACAGCGGGCATCTTCGCGGCGCAGCCTTAGATGTTTTCGAAGTGGAGCCAGCGAAAGAAAACCCGCTTTTTGGCACCCCTAATTTAATCTGTACACCGCACCTAGGGGCTGCAACCACGGAAGCACAGGAAAAAGTTGCTGTGCAAGTGGCCGAGCAAATGAGTGAATATTTACTCAATGATGCCATCACCAATGCGCTTAACGCACCCAACTTAAGCGCTGAAGAAGCACGGCAGTTAAAGCCTTATTTACAACTGGCACAGCGCTTAGGCTCATTCGTAGGGCAACTCAACCAGGACCCGATAAAATCACTCACTGTTACTTACGCAGGCGATATTATTTCGTTAAACACCGAGCCTTTAACCACCCAGGTAACCCAATCTTTATTGGAAAAACATCACAGCTCGGTGAATGCGGTGAATGCTCGGGAAGTCGCTCGAGATAAAAACATCGATGTGATCGATGCGCACAATGATGGTTCGGACGAATATCAATGCCGTATTACGGTAAGCATTGAAACCGATAAATCCACACGCCATATCGCCGGCACTTTAATAAGAAACCGGCCACGAGTCATCGATGTAAAAGGCATCGCGTTAGAATCAGAATTGGGTGAGCATATGGTGTACATCACTAATGAGGATACACCCGGTGTGATTGGGTCTATCGGCACGACGGCTGGAGGCGCTGGTATAAATATCGCCAACCTGCACTTAGGTCGTAATGCAGAAGGAACCAGCGCGATCGCTCTATTAGAAGTTGATGACGAAGTATCTACTGATGAAATAGCGGCACTGCAAGCCATCCAAGGCATTACTGATGTGCGATATCTGCATTTTCCAGCATTAACTTAATGATGGTATAGCTCAAAGATCAGCCCGAAGGGTTATAGTTTGCATTTAGGGCTGATCATTTTTTAAGGATTGTTGTTATGGAAGAGTCGATTAAAGAGGCTATTAAAGCCGCTCGTGAATCACTAGATAAACTCGATACCGTTTTTGAAAACCTAGTCGATGACTTACCCGATCAAGCGCAAGATGCTCAAAAAAGAAGCCGCGTGGTGATGAAAAAAATTCGTGAAGAATTAGATAAGGCTGCTGATAAGGCCGAAGTAGGCTTAGAGGAAGCCGAACTGCAGGCAAATCTTGGTTTAATGGAGGCTAAGGAACGTATCGAAGCCACACGTCCTGTCGTGGAAGAGTATCTAAAAGATGCGGCAGAAAAATCAAAAACGATTATGGATGAAGCTGAATTAAAGGCAAAACTTGCCGCCATGGAAGCTGAGGATTTTTGGGAAACTCGCGGTAAAGATATGAGTGAAGAATTCAAAAAATCAGCAGAAACCATGGCCTCAGTTGCCGCAGAAGCTGCCACCGATATTCAGTCGCGCTTAGAGCGTTGGGTAAAAACATTTGAACCCAAACCCTAGTGCTCTTGTTAGCTATAAGTGATGTTGTTATCCATAAACGCTAATTGCAACTGGTAATGCAAAAATCGTCATTATGGTTGGCTATAGGTTGCATGGCGTTAGGCATGGTCTTTATACCCATGGGCGATGGAATCGCTAAACACCTTCAAAACGTCTCACACTACACACCTACTATGTTGTCTTGGTCGCGCTTTGCCATTGGCGCGCTGTTGGTGCTGCCATGGGCATTAGCCACAAAGCAGCTCCCCTCACTCGCCACATCGAACCGATCATTTTGGATTAAGCAATGCGTGCGAGGCTTATTAATCGCTGCAACCGTCACCATGATTGTTACGGCCGTTGGCCTAAGCCCGATTGCCGATGTGTTTGGTGCTTTTTTCATAGGCCCTGGCATCTCGGTCATTCTTGCGCATTATCTTTTAAGAGTGCCTGCCAAAGTAACCGACTGGATGGCTGTGGTGATCGGGTTTGTTGGCGTACTCATGGTGGTACAACCCACCGGTGACATTAGCCCCGGGATTCCTTGGGCCTTGGCATCGGGTTGTTGTTACGGTGCGTTCTTAGTGGCCACTCGATGGGCATCGGGCTCTGGCCCTCCCATCGCACAGTTGGCAGCACAATTTTCTATCGCAACGATCGCCCTAATGCCATTAGGATTACCTGGTTTTTTCTCTCAAGGATTGGTGCAGCCGGGCTGGATTTTCGCATCGGCATTCTTATCCGGTTCGGCTAATTTACTGTCTATTCTGGCGCTATCAGCGGTGGGTAATGCGGTACTGGCCCCCGTAGTTTACTTACAAGTTGTGTCTGCAACCCTTGTCGGCCTCATCGCCTTTGGCACAATTCCCAATCAGCTTACAGCCCTAGGACTGCTACTGATTGTGGCCACTGGAATTTTCCAAGCCATAAGCCACCATCTGGCAGATGACAACCCCAAACGGACGTGACACACTAACAACATTCTAGAAAAAGCGCGAACAGGAAAAAATTATGGCGAACGGCAGCTGTCTGTGTGGCACGGTAAAATTCAGCGTTAGCGACGATGCATCCAATATGTCGCACTGCCATTGCTCTATGTGCCGAAAAATCCACGGTTCATTGTTTGCCACCTATTACGATAGCTCTGAACTGACCATAACCTCAGGCCAACAGGCCATAGAAACCTACGAATCCTCACCAGGGTTCATACGCTCCTTTTGCAATCAATGCGGCTCTACCTTGCCGGAAACTTCTAACCAAGGTGATGGGAAGGTGTACGTGCCAGCGGGGCTGATGGACGATGATCCAGGCATACGCCCCGAAGCTCATATTTTCGCAGAATCCAAAGCATCCTGTTACACCATATCCGATACCTTGCCACAACACGAACACTACGGAGATAACGATCTGTCACGCGTTGTCGATGTTCCAGAGCCTACTGAGAAAGAAGGCTTCGTTACCGGTGGGTGCCAATGCGGTGCTGTAAATTTTGAATACGAAGGCGCACCCGGCATGATGATGAATTGCCATTGCAGCCGTTGCCGAAAAGTTAAGGGGGCTGCCCATGCCACCAACGCGTTTGTGTCTGGCGATAAATTAAGCTTTACCAGCGGCGAAGACAACATAACTAACTACGCTCACGAAGGCGCCAAGGTATTTGGTAACGCATTTTGTAAAACTTGTGGTTCTTCCGTGCCTCGCGCCCGTGCTGACGGCAGCATGTACAACGTGCCGGTGGGCAGTTTGAATCAAGCCCCAGGGGTAGAAGCTAAAGGGCACATTTTTATCGGTTCCAAAGCGCCTTGGTTTGAAGTAACTGAAGACAAACCACAGTGGGATGAAATGCCAACCTAAGGGACATATCGCCAAAAAACACCCATGAAGTGGTTAGATTCGGCGCTGTTTTTGCGTGTAATCTGCAGGTTAAACAGCAAATCACCATGGTCACCTGCCCCTATTTTGACTCCCAAACAAAATGCTCACTATCATTTTTAATGCTAGTTTCTGCGCTCGTGGGTTGTGGCAACAGCACTACACTCGATGAATCAGTATTGTCTGAGGCTGTTAATCAACCCTCTGACACCCTGCTTGTAAGCGATGATTTCATAGCCGATTCCCAATCCTCCATACTGACCGGAAATTTCATTGACGGTAATGTGGAAGGGTTAAATTTCAACACAGAATCCCAATCGGGCACAACCAACTCACTAGGTGAATATCAGTACATCGAAGGTGAGACAATCACTTTCTCGATTGGCTCTTTAGTGTTTCCAACAGTGCCAGCCGCTATGGTTTTAACGCCCTTTCAATTAGCATCGGGAAGTGCGAATCAATTACCCACCACATTAAACATAGCCCGATTGCTTCAATCGTTAGATGATGATGGCAACCCAGACAACGGCATTCGAATACCTGCTCAAGCTAGGTTAAGTGCCGTTCCAGTGAACTTCGACATCAGCCCCATTGAATTTGAAAATAATCCTAATGTGATCAATCTAATTGCGAATTCAGGGTCGGTAACGACTACTTTAATCCAGCGAAGCAAGATGAGTTTTACAATGATGGGGTTTACTCAATAGATTTTTATCGATTAAGTTTGACACCTACACTACCGAGTTATACCGGTATGTGTAAATGACTTAGCCTGCATTTTATAAATTAGTAGTTTCTAAAGAAACAGAAGACCCCAGAGCTTGTTTTATACTTTGCTCCAACATCAAGGGGCTCAGTTCTACTTTATTGATATACATAGCTGAATCTTCAATTTTAGTACTATCGGCTAACTTGTCCCTATCATAATCAACTACTTGTATTACCGGAACGCTATATTCTCTTTGGTTTGATCTTTTCAAAAAATCGGCATCACTGGAAAGCGCCAACTTGTAATCGAGAAAGCATACATCGATATCTTGGGTTTCTATCGCGCCCATCGCTGATTCCACTGAGTCAGCCTCAAATACGGTCACTGATACTGAGGTGATGAGGCTTAAATAATTCGTAATTGAAGAGCGACTATTCGAATCGTTATCCACGACTAACACATTCAAGATAGGATGCTGATGGCTTCGATTTTCACTGGCTAAGCGTCTACGTTTCTGCTTTTTTAATTGCTCAGCATCACTGAGCGTTCTGTGGGATAAGTCAGCTACCGATATGATGCAACCTTTACGTCCACCTGAATCTGAAGATTTATAAGGTACTAATTTTACTTGCACTAATTCGCCCGAAATCGAAAACACTTCACGACGAATAGAACGCAAATTTGACATAACACGCCGTATGTCTTCAAACAACTCGGGGTACTTTAAGTCATGAGAGATGTGCTCAAGAGGCCGCCCTACATCTGAAGGCATTGTATTGAAAAATCGTCGGGCCACCTCAGTTAAGCGACGAATACAAGCATTCTCATCTAAGAACACGATGCCAATTGCGGTACTAAATAACACATTATCTAAATCATCATTCGCCACAGTCAGTTCGGTTATTTTTTCTTGAAACTCACTGTTTACAGTAAAAAGTTCCTCGTTGACCGATTGCAACTCTTCATTCGTACTTTGCAATTCTTCATTTGATGACATCAGCTCTTCATTTGCCGACTGAAGCTCTTCGTTCGTACTTTCAAGCTCCTCGTTAGTTGCCTGCAGATGCTCTTGCTTATGCAAAATATCGTTTTCTAAATCACGAATTCGCTGACTTGTTTGAGCATTGATATTAAAACTGGGGGCATCTTTACGCTCCACCGCCAGCTCTTTGCTCTCTTCAATGGTTAACGCATAGTAAGCAGGGCCGTCACTACCAGGCTCAAAAAACTCTGCTCGAAAAGTTAAAGAAACAGATTCACCATTCAAATCGATCATCACATTTTCATAAATAACTGGTGAACGAGTAGATTTCGCTTTAGCGAGCGCTGTGTCCAATGTCATCGACATTTCCGGCACAACCATGTCTTGAATTCGAGTGGATACACGGCCAGCAGTCATACTATGCATGTATTTACCTGCATTTCCATAAACATGCATAGCTTGACAGTCAGCATTTAAAATAACGCAAGCGCCTAACATCGAATTTATCAGGCTATCTTTAACATGATCGTAACTGGCATCCCTGCCCTGGTGGTTACGATAATTTCTTAACAAGCTCGATACCGGGGGAATGCCTAATCGAGGCGGCTTATCCGCAACCGGTTGACGAAGAATACTTCCCATCGGCAATTTTAAATTGCTAATTTTCTTGTACACGCGTGAACTGTCATCAATCGCTTCAAAATAATCTCTTAATTCACCAATTGATTCGGAACTTCCAAAGAAAATGGGTGCATCCGGCTTCAATGAAAAATGGAAGCTAGAGAGTACTTTTTTCTGCGCAGTATGCTGGAAATAAATTAATACGTTACGACATGAAATAAAATCTATATTCGAGAACGGTGGGTCAGTAATCATATTGTGGTTTGCAAACACCACCAATTTTCGTAAAAACGTGCGTACTTCAAACCCACCATGAATCTCTTGAAAATACTTTTCCAGATAAGCAGGCGGTACTTCATTAAGTATTTCTCTTGAGTATTGTCCTGCCGAAGCTTCAGCCATTGCACCGTTATCCACATCGGTGGCGAACACTTTCAATTTTAATTCTTTACCTGAATTCTCAATTGCCTCATGGAACAGCATCGCTATCGAATAGGGCTCTTCACCGGTCGAAGCTCCTGCTACCCACACTCGCAATTCTTGACCTTCGCTAGCTTTCTCAACAACACGAGAAATAACTTGCTGCTCTACTAATTTAAATGCTTCAGTATCGCGAAAAAACTGAGTTACATTGATTAGTAATTCACGCCCGAGAATTTGAATCTCTCGAACCGATTCTTCTAACAGCGCATGATATTCACGCAGCGTGTGAAGATGATTAATGCCAATTCGCTGTTCAATTCTTCGAGCAACGGTCGTTGCTTTGTAGTATGAAAAATCGATACCACATTCCATTCGAAGTAAATCGAAAATATGCTTCATGACATCAGTGTCTTGCTCAAGCTCTTTTTTAAAAGGGGTGTGCTTATCTAGGATTCTCGGGTGCTTTGCAAATCGTACTAAATGCTCGGCAATACCTTCAGGTGCTAATGTGAAGTCAGCCAAACCTGTTTGGATGGCGCTTATCGGCATGCCATTAAATTTGGCCGATTCTGGATCTTGGACTAATACCAAGCCTCCCCCTTCTTTGATCGCTTTCAATCCACGGCTGCCGTCACTACCCGTACCTGAAAATATGGCGGCAACTGATCGGTCTTTTGCATCGACTGCAAGGGATTTGAAAAACACATCGATAGGCAGATTAATTCCTTTACTGATCACTTGATCATCAATAAAGAGCCTGCCATTCTCCAAACGCATCGCTTTTCGGGCCGGCATTAAATAAACGCAATTCGGCTTAGCAACCACTCCGTTGTTCACATTTTGAACAGGCATATCCGTGTGCTTCGCCAGCAATTCATCCATCAAACTTTTAAAATCTGGAGATAAATGCTGCACAACGATGTAGGTGCAGTTAGTGGTGCTAGGCAGAGCATCGAAAAAATCGCAGAGAGCTTCAAGCCCGCCAGCAGAGGCACCAATACCAACAAACAGAGATGGGCTCATGTTTTGGCTGTTGGAATCGTTGGCGTTTTGCGCCACTTTCGCATTCTTAGAGCGGGTTAACGTCGTTTCCATTTTCCTGCTCGCCTTCGTTGCTCTAAATCATCGCTCGTTGTTTATTGTGATTAAGCAAGTGTCATTTTTCTTTGAAGGCATCTCAGTGCTCGCCGCTGAAAATCAGACACAGTGTCTATCGTATATTACGCACGCATGTGTAAATCGCGATTGTCACTTTTAAGAAGGGTATATTATTGGAGCATTACGTAAAATGCAAGCAGAACTGAGATTACAAAAGTCTAGCGGACTTCGGCTTAAGGACCGGCACTCGCTGGCTCGCCAAGATAATGAAACGCTGTGTATTGGGCAAGCTTCAGTCTAGTCATATATTTGGCGAAAGATTCCACCTTACTGCCTTCCATTGGTTTAGAGAAATGGAAACCTTGGTAAGCACTGCATTGCTCGTTTGATAAAAAGTTGACCACATCGTTACTCTCAACCCCTTCAGCCACTACACAGATGTTGAGCGCATCCGCCATTCCTATGATCGCTTTTACAATGGCTTGACGTTCAGGATTATCCAAAACATTGATGATAAAAGACTTATCAATTTTAAGGTGATCGATAGGCAAACAACTTAAATAAGAAAGCGAGGAAAAGCCGGTACCAAAGTCATCTAATGATATGGTTAGCCCACGCTCTTTGATAGCTTGGATAACGTTAAAATTTTTTTCCGTATAGTCAATCAATGATGACTCAGTAAGCTCAAGCACCAGTGACGAGGGTGGGATACCGGTATTCTTTAAGGTTTCATCGATACTTGAAAGGAGTGTTTCACTCGCCAATTGTCGGGCGGATACATTTACAGAGATCGTACAATCAGACGCAATGGCTCCCTTTTTTTGCCAATCCATAAAATCAGAACAGGCTTTTTGCATTGCCCAAGAACCAACTTCATTAATCTTACCGCTATCCTCTAACATGCTAATGACATCAGCCGGTATAGAGGCAAAACCATACTCGCTTGGTAATCTTAGCAAAGCCTCAAATCCCATTATTTTATTTTCAATAATATTAATTTGAGGCTGATAAACCAGATCAAATTCCCTATTTTCGATTCCTTTTTGTACTTTAAATCGTATTTCAGCTAACCGTTCTTGCTCTCGCTCAAGGTCTTCAGAGTATGTTACCGCACACGATTTACCGATTTGTTTTGCGCGGTATAAGGCAAGATCAGACTGTTTTATCAATGTTTCACGACTTAACATTGGCGTTGTACTGATACCAATTCCAACACTTGCAGAAATACGTATCTCTGATTCACCTATCATTAACGGCTTTTTAATACTGTTTATTATGGTTTGCGCCAAATTTTGAGCTTGCCTCTCCACGTCTGAGTGCACTATCGCAACAGTGAATTCATCACCTCCTAAGCGTGCCGCAATACCTACATTTTCTACCGCATCGATTAATCGAATTGCCACAGATCGAAGCACCGCATCGCCAACATCATGGCCCCGCGTATCATTCACAGATTTAAATCCATCTAAATCGATTGATAGCAATGCAATAGATTGATTTTTTCCAACCTCACCAATCATTTCTCCTAAGGTATCTAAGAAATGCAGTCGATTAATTAACCCGGTAAGCGTGTCGTGATGAGCGAGTTGCTTTAAACGATCGGCCGCAATCTGTTTTTCAGTTATGTCGGTAAAAACAATCAACAACCCAGTTAACTTATTGCGATCATCGACTGTAGAAGTCGCACTCATACTTACCCAGGTTACCCCACCTAATGGTTTTTGCAGTCGTAACTCACGTTTAAAAACCGAATTATGGCAAACGGAATCCCGAAGATCGACTAATGCGGAATCCACATCTTCTGCATGGATGGCATCTATCCACCCTTCCCCCATGGATTCATCGGACGTTAAATCACTCATGGAGTACCACATATCATTGGCGTATCGGCAGGTCCAATCTACGTTTAGTTGCAGTATTCCGACTGGCGCTAGATTGGTAAGTGTTTTCATTTGCACGAAAGCTTGTTCAGATTCTCGTGCTGAAATGAACCGATCGCTGATGTCGTCAATAATTAACGTGACGCAAACACTGTCTTCAATTCTGGAAAAAAAAGCCGCTAGTTGTATTGGAAATTCACTACCATCAGAACGAATCCCTACTGACTCACAAGGCTCTAGCGCGCTAATTTCAGACAGATTTTCCTCTTTTGAAAAATCACTTATTTTTTCTAGCAGAGGCCCTAAAATGGCACCAGAAAGAAATTGAGACGCTTGAATTCCATTCGCGACATTACTGATAACATCAAAATAACGCTCACACGCTGGGTTAAGAGCCGTGATCGCACCGGTTTTATCAACCGTCATGACCCCATTGAAATTCGCTCTAAGCAAACGATTGTAATGTCGATCACCACTCTTGTATCGCTGCACAGCCATATGCGCTTGTGTGCTCGCAATCGATTTCTTATGAATGCGAACAAATGCACTTAAAAAGACTTCTATTCTTTTTATATGCGCCTCGTTAAAAATATGGCTACTGTTAGCAATAAACATTAACGCAGGGGCACTGCGACGTGTCACTAAAGGTAGGATGGCAAAATTATGTATCGGTGGCCGGCAATCTGGCAAACACGCTGGCACCAAAGAACGTTTATTGTTCGCCCATGTTGCGCTACCAGTAGAAACCACTGTTTGCAGCAGACCTTCAGGCTGGCGATTCAGCAAAGTATCATATTGTCGCGTCAGCCTACCTGATTTGTCTTGACCAACGGCTGATACCAGCTCTAAAAAAGGCGATTCCGCCAATTCTCCGCCAGTTAACCGGACAACACATCCATAGGTGCAGTCGCTTAATGAAAGGGTTTCCTGAAGCAGGCATTCGTAGAGTTTTCGGGGATGAGTACAGATTTCAGCACTGACCTCACCTGTTCGCTGCAGGTAACGAGATTGCACCCTTTCCAAAGCTAGACGCGCATCCAAATCCTGCCGACTGTCCACAACCTCTTCTATCATGAAACTTTTTCGCTAGATCGTTTAAGAGGTAGTGCGGCTAACCATCACTGTGCAAAAACCAACCAAATAAACACAGAATTATTTTATTAGTCGGATTTTCGTCGGTGCAAACTACGGCGTTCGTCTAAATCGGTTCGAATAATGCTGCGCGTGCGACGATCAGGCAGTATCCGTTCTTCAAGAAGCTCTGCTAATTGACTTAAAGTAGGCTTCGGAAAATGAGTCAATTCAGCGGAATTAGAAACATTACCCTTAGTTGGTAACTCTGCATTTAGCGCAAGTTGTTTTAGTACGGCCTGTTCAGTTCTCATTCATCTACACCATGTTCGCGGATGGAGTGGATTCACTTCACTTACCACTTAAAAGTGTGCCCTGTTTCCGATTGTAATGCTGGGAAAATATAAAAACAAGACCTAACGGACTTTTGTAAAGAAACTACTTTAACTTCGTAAATTTAAAAATTTAGCCTTATGTACGTACCTGCTAATAAACCGCTTCTTTTACCCATTTCTGTTGTTGAAAATCTAACTGAGGAAACAGTTAAACGCTTTTAAGAAAATACCTTAAAGTTTCATAATCAGTTAATCAATAGTATTAATGGATAGTGTGGATGTGTTGGTGCGATCATCGCTCTTTTGGTATTTTACTAAGTTCTTCTCGGCAATAGGAACACCATTATATCGGCCGCTATAGAGCTATAAAGTTGGCTATTTTTTCAAACACCGCCTCGGCATCAATAACGCCCAGATGAGAAAGCCCCTTCAATCGCTCAACACTGCCTTGGTTGTCAAAACCATCGAGCAAGGGCGCATACTCTTCGGCAAGAAATGCTTCATCTTCATCGCCAACTAAAATGACAAAGCGTGGCAGTTTAGCCATATCTTTTTTAAAGTCATACCGAGGTGCAAAAGACTGATTCATTCGGTGACTGTAAGAACCTGTCATATTTAATTCTGCTGCGTATTTAGGCAATCCAAAAGTAATCACCGTAAGGTGATTGAGTGCGTTAATTTTGAATGCGTTTAACATTGTTACTTAACGCATGCGACAGTTTGGCATAGAGCCCTCCATGGGCACTTGATCCGTGCAACACAACAATCAGAGGCCCTTCGTTGTTGCCATATTGCCGATAATATAAACGCGAGTTATCTTGCGCTGTAAAACTTAGCTTGGGAGAATTATCTATGCTGTTCTCAGAAGTAACAGAAAAATCTAAGCTCTCGCCCACATGCTGTCTGGCTACATCGCTATTAATCAATGCCAGAGCAATGAAGCAGTACAAACAAAGAGCAATTACCATCGCTTTGATTACGAAGATGATCATTGCAGCGTACCTCCTTGTATTTTTTCGTTATGTAAAATGTCCATTTAAACCTCTATAGATCTATTAAAAACTATTTTCTAAAGTCAGTACTTTTCTCTATTTCGTAAATTGCATCAGTAATACTTTCTAATTTATTTTCTAAAATTTTCTGAGCATCATACAGCCCACGGTTGTAGTAGTAGGGCCCAATTTCATCAGAGATAAAATCAAGTAAAAATTGAGCATCAAACTGTCCGATGTCTTTATCCAGCTCTTCGCTTAAATACATTCTGATCTTCTTACTCAGTATGCTCACCTCATCTGGAGTGAATTTTATCTCAGACATTGTTTTTTACACTCTTCGAATGTGCTCAGAAATTTAGACCCATGTTACGAAATTCTAGGCATCAAAGCTAATCGGCTAGAGCGCATAGGGCCGTATTCACCAAACCAAACAACCCTTGTTTTGAGACATTCACTGCCACATAAACGATGGCCTTGCCTTCACTGAGAGAACTTCAAATTCTCGATACCTACAATATTCATCAGTTTAGGCGAATTTTCTAGCAAAACATCTGTAAAACTTTATATTTTCAGGGCCATTCTTTCAGGGCCTTTCATTGAGTTTCTGCAGTGGTGATTTATACTCAATCTAATCGCTTGGAAATACAAAAAGAATGACCATTAAAAACGCCCCAGTCGCAGATTCGATTCTTGCCAATCTAGACACTTATCGAACTCAAGCCGACGCTAATCTGGCGTGGTTGAAAACGGAAATGAGCCCCTATTTCCTGAATCTCAACAAAGATGAACTGGAGGCCTTGACGCTACTGACTATCAGCATGGATAAGTTAGTATCGCTTGAAAAAATAGTCCTTGTCGATCGAGCTGAGCGCCTCATAATCGCTCAATTGTCAACTGAAGGCTCAATTTATAGAACAACCAATGAGCTTAGAGACAAGCCTTTGAGTTACGCTGAATTCACGCAATCATTTAGCCCGATATCAGGAAGCAATCAAAATTTAGAAGTTCTGCGTTGCGATTTTAATTTACCCAACGAATCGGCAGTTTCCAGCTCAGAAAATTCCGTCATTCCAAAGACATTAATGGATGAACTGAAAAGTCGAGTAAAAAAGGATTTTCCCGAATTAAGTGATGAGCGCCTGCAAAGCGTTATGTCTGTATTTGAAGCCAGTAACCCAGAATACGTTTTAACCTCCCCCCCAGAACGAGTAGCCAGAGTAATACGGATTTATATTGAAACTCAAAATAACGGCGGCATATACCTAAACGTTGAGCCCACAGAATATAAAGAACCGCGTGTTTCATTTGGCGTAACCAATCCACCGCATGCAGGTTTTTTGCAACAAGTGCTTGAAGTATTCCAGCGCTTAGAAATCGGTGTTAGCCGTGCCTACCATTTAAACGTTAGCAACGAGATGACACCCTATTTTTTAACTACCTTTTATGTAAAACCGTTAGATAACTCTGAGCTAACCGAGGCATCACCACTTTTTACCCGATTAAAACTTGAGCTATACAGTACACAAATCACATCGACCACCGCGCCTAGCTATGCCACTTTAATAAAAAGCGGTGTAATGAGCGGGCCTGATTCCACTTTAATTTCAGCCTTGATCGCTTTTTGCCACACAAATTTAGCCCACAATGAACCAGAGAAATTTGACCGCGCGAAAATATCCAACGCCTTCTTAAATAATCCAAGCGTTAGTATTGAATTGGTGTCCTTGTTTTATAGCCGGTTCGATCCTGAACTGTCGAATCGCGAAGAACACTATGCCAAGAAATTACAACACGTAACTGACTTAGTTGAGAATTTCAACTCAGGCAGACGCATTCTCGATAACTCAAGACGAATCATGTTTCGTTGCGCGCTACTGTTCATTAAATATTGTTTAAAAAGCAATTTTTTCGTTATCGAAAAACATGCCTTGAGCTTCCGGCTAGACCCTCAATATCTAGAGGAACTCGGTACTGAATTCACTGATGATTTGCCAGCGCAAAGACCTTTTCGCATCACTTTCTTTTCAGGCCGCCGTGGTAGCGGCTTTCACATTGGGTTCTCTGACATTGCACGAGGTGGTTGGCGCACAGTGATCACCCAAAGTAGTGATGACTACACAAACAACGCCAGTACCTTATTTAAAGAGAATTATGTATTGGCCCACACACAACATCTCAAAAACAAAGACATTTACGAAGGCGGCTCCAAGATGGTAGCCATACTCAACATTGATTCGCGAACAACGGCCGAGCAACGCGATCAGTATTTGTACAAAATGCAACACGCATTCGCAAACGCTTTCTTAGATCTTTTTGTTACTGATGAAAACGGCCAAGCCCGCGACCCTAGAGTAGTGGATTACTACGGGCAAGAAGAGCCTATAGAGCTGGGTCCTGATGAAAATATGCACAATGTGATGATTGAACGCATGGCAAAGCTTGCTGAACGCAGGGGTTATTTATTGGGTAAGGGCATTATGTCCAGTAAAGAAATTGGCATAAATCACAAGGAATACGGTGTTACCTCAATTGGCGTTATACGCTTTGCTGAAGTGACAATGCAAGAGCTGGGTACAGACATGCACACCGAGCCATTCAGTGTGAAATTTACTGGCGGCCCCAATGGAGATGTTGCAGGTAACGGTATGCGTTTGCTGCTTGAACGCTGCCCGAAAGTTGCCATAAAATTAATAGTGGACGGTACAGGCGCTCTATTCGACCCAGACGGTTTAGATAGAGCTGCGCTTTCAAACATTGTGCTGAAACACGATGTTGAGGCATTTAACCCCGATGCCTTGCATGTTGGCGGTTTTATTTTATACCGAATGAAAACCCGAAAAGAAGGCATCAGTGATGTGTATAAGAAACTCACCATGACTGAATCTGGGCTTAACGAAGACTGGATATCTACTGATAATTTTTATAATGAATTTAACAACATTATTTTTAATGTAGAAACGGATCTATTCATCCCCGCTGGCGGCCGACCAGAAACTATCAGTAAAACCAACGTGCAGCGTTATATGAACGATCAAGGGGTACCGAGTTCAAAAGTCATCGTTGAAGGGGCTAACTCATTTATTACACCAGCAGCACGCGAAACCTTGCAGCAAAACGGTGTAGTAATTATGCGTGATGCTTCGGCTAATAAATGCGGAGTTATCTCATCGTCATACGAAATCATCGCTAACCTGTTATTCAGCGATGAAGAATTTCTGGCCAACAAAGAAGAATACGTTAGCGATGTCATTGATATCCTGAATGACATGGCTGAAGTGGAAGCACGCGCTGTCATTCGTAAATTTCGCGAACAAGAGGGAAGCAACACATACACAGAAATTTCAAGCCTATTAAGCCAGGAAATCAATAGCCACTACGAGCAAATGTTCAACTTTTTTGAATCCCACCCTGAGCAAGTAGCACTACCAAAGCAGCAACAGGCCATGCTAGAGCATATGCCTGCCATAATTAAGAATTCAAAAGAATTCAGTGCCCGTCTTCAAACTCACTTGCCTGAGAAAGTAAAGTTTGCCATTTTAGCCAGTAAGCTGGCCTCGGGCCTTGTTTATGCTGGCGACGATTCTAGCCTGTATGAAGATATTATAAATGCACAATTATCACGGCTAATTTCATAACTCATCGCTTTATAGCAATTTATATGCAGCCTTGGCAGTTGCGCAAATGAGCCTTAACAAAGCGAAAATGCTAGTGATTTACTGCGCTAGCTTTTTCGCTGCTAATACCTTCGCTTGGTTTACCCATTCATCACGAGTAATTCGATCACCAAACCCTGCATTCAATTCAGATAAAGCGTCGGTCACCATCTGAATTTCTGCGTCCTGGAAATTAGCTAGCTGTTTGAAAGTCGTAATTCCAAGATCATTCAAAGTGCCTTCCATAACTTCACCGACCCCTTTGATTT
>CALHNS010000020.1 GCA_938035125.1 uncultured Granulosicoccaceae bacterium
TAAACGTTGGCTGGCAACTCGTTCTGTCCGCGACACCCGTGCCTCTTTCCAACGATGGAAACAAGGTGCAGAGATTGAATTTCGTAACGTCACATCTTTTAACTGGGCCGAATTTATGGCAGGTTGGCAAGATTGGTTAAAGCAAACTGAATCACGACCTGAGGTTGCCCGCCGGCTTACAGCCGTACCTTATCGCGCAGGTGCTGTGTATAAGGTAGATTCTGAAATTGACGGATCCCTACTATTGGGAAGTTTTGCAACCCGTGCCGATGCACTACCTAACCCGAATGACTTTAAAGTACCCGAAACATCAGCCAATATCATCGGTAATGACATTGCAATTGAGCAAAACACTTCAGAGCTTGTATGCATTTTGAATTATGAACCCACCGGGCCGTTCGACACAGAAATGGATTTTGTATTTGATGATTTCAGAGAAGAGCCGTGTGCTGACATCCCTTTCACCATGTACGACTACAACCTATCAGGCGCAGGCAGTCGAACTTACTTAACGGTGGAAGTACGAAGCGCTGCTTTTCATCAGCCGATTCGCTTACACGCTGAACGGATAACGTCGCAATGATGACACTGTTTAAGACAGAGTTTCGCCAACTGTGGCCCATTGCCGCGTTGTGGGTTGTGTTGGAGCTTCTACAAACCGCGCTGTTGTTGTTCACTACTCGCTTAGATGAAACCGAATATTCAACCCTGTGCGATGCATTTTGCCAACCAGGAATTCCCACCAGTTCGGTTTTTATTCTCATCGCCGTTATTGTATGGGTGGGGTGGAGCTTATTTCCAAAAGACAGCGACGATGGAACCTTGGCGCACCTTCAATCACTGGCCATCACTCGCCCTCAGATTTACTTGGCTAAAGTGTTTGCAGGCTTAGCACTGATTAGTTTTTTCTTTTTATTCAGCGCTTCAACGACCTACTTATTTTTATGGCTTAATCCTCAATCTATCCACGGAACCTTTTATGGTGCAGTGGAAGTTCATTATCTGGTTAAGTACATTAGTTTTTCAGCCATTGTCCTTTGCCATGCCGTTTTTCTATCCTCATTCCGTTTGATCGGTTTAGTGCTATACGCTGGGTATTTCGTGCTGGTTAGTGCGCTTGAATCTGAATTTGGCAATATCGGCGCATGGAATTTAATTAATCTAATGCGCGTGGATTTTTTCGGCAGCGCACCCATCACCGACTGGTCTTTGTACATACGCCATGGCATCGTTGCAATTTTCGCCTTATGGTTGGGCTACCTGCGTTGGATGCGGCGAGAAACCCACCAAACGTTAGGTAAAATTTCGTTAGATTCACCTTGGATAACAGTGCCGATATTAGCGCTGTTGTTTTTAGGTTTGTTTCAATTTATCAACAACCACTTCAATAATGCTGTTCAAAATCGAAACGAAACTGCTGACTTATTAGAAACTGAGCACTATCGATTCGTTTACGAAAAAGATGCAGCCCCCTACGCCGAAGAATTAGCCGATTACGCCGATGGTATGTTGAGTGGCATCGCCGAATATTTAAACGCCGATAAACCGCCAAAAATTCAAACCGATTTAATGGCTCGAACCAGTCACATTGCAGGGCTTGCTGTTCACAATAGAATACGCATGCGATTGCGCCGTGTTGCTCAAGATTCTGAAAATCGTTTTGTTCTTGCCCACGAAACAGCGCATATTTTTCAGTCAAGCGTTTCTAATCGACGATTAAAAAAAGCGGGTTCTAGCGTTGGTTTCTTTATTGAGGGCATGGCGCAGCAAGTGGCGTTCACCGTAGCGCCAGATGATGCGCGTAGGCAATTGAATTGGGTAGTGGGTGCCGTCTCAGCCGATCGGCACGACATCGATTTTGATGACTTGGTTGATGCAGAAGCCTTTGCCAGTCAATTCGACGCTGAATTGCCCTACACCTTGGGGGATCTGTGGGTGAACACCATGACGGAGGTGTGCGGTCATGATAGCTTGGGTAAATTTCTCGATATCATTGGCTCCGATGACTCCGTGTTGTCTTTACGTGGGGTTGCCTTTTGGAGGCAACACTTACAACGCATCCCTTGCTCATTAGAAGATATAAACTTCAGATTTCAAGAACGAATTGTTGAAATTGCAGCATCGGATGAAGCCAAAGCCATCCCATTAACTGTGAGTGTGAATTTACGTTTAGACGACACCAACAACGATATTTTTTGGATGGATGTAAATGTAGAAAACCCGTTCGAAGTCGACTCTAGCGGCATTCCAGTTGCAGGCAAAGACTACATGCTGAGAGTAAAAAGCGGTGCTTCATTATCGCGCACGATCGATGATATTGTCATTGGCTATCCGAATGAAGAAATAGCGCCCAACGTGGTGTCATACAGGCTGACAAAAAGCCAGTTATCCAACAACCGATTTCAATACCAAATTGGGTATGCCGGTGGTTTTGATTATCGCCCCGTTTTTGACCAATGGGAGAACGCCGCCTTACCTAGGCGTTAACCGAGAGCCACTACTCTTTACGATGAAACAGCGAATTAGCTTATCAACACTGGTCGTTCAAGACTACGATGCAGGAATTGAATTTTTTGTCGACAAGCTCGGGTTTAATCTGATTGAAGATACCTTTATTGAAGCTGAAAACAAGCGCTGGGTAGTGGTGGCACCCTGTGGTTCAAACGAATCAGGTTTACTGTTGGCCGAAGCGACCGATGAACAGCAAATGAATGTTATCGGTAGCCAAACCGGCGGACGGGTTGCGTTTTTTCTAAACACAGATAACTTTTGGCGCGATTTTAAACGTTATCAATCGCTGGGTATTGAATTTGTTCGCGAACCGGTAGAACAAAGCTACGGCACTGTCGCTGTGTTCAAAGATATCAGTGGCAACTTATGGGATTTAATTGAAACGGCCCCATCGTCGCTTAAATAAGGGTTAGTAAATACGTCACTTTATACTGGGCAAGGTGGCATTGAATCGTCCACGGGCGACTGTTGTACCGGTGTATCAAGAACGGGAGATTCAGGTGGGCTTATCAGGCATACATCTCCCAATTCTTCACCCGAAATGGTCGAAATTTCTAAATTACTGGGAAGCCCATTTGAGCCAATACATTGCTCATCAATTTGCTCAGCCGGCTCATCACTTACCAAATCAGCCGGATCAACAGAATCCAACTCATCGGTTTCTGGTCTTGTCACCCCCTCTGCAGCGCCTTCCACATTATTCGCTAACGCATCACTTTGCATACGCACGGTTGCTACTGCACGCAATGGGATCTGGCCGCGTAAATAATATTGTGCATTGGATGGGTTAGCGATAGTCATCAGTTCTTTAAGGACTAAATCAGCTCCGGGAAGCTTTATGTCTAACCAGGGTAATCGCAGCTCATAGCCATGAGTTACCTCAATTTTGAGTAAGTTAGCGTCTTGTATCGAAACGTTAGAGCGATTACCGATTCTGGTTGATCGATGTTGAAGATGCGTGCTAGGCAAAACCGTCTCGCCAGTTTCAGGGTCAGGCACACCAAAATCTTCAAACGCTGCAGAGCTTGGGTTAATAATTTTAATATGAGTTCGCAGAGGATCGTTCACAGCGATTACTGCATCGGTCACAGCCGATCGAACCCCTTCACTGCTGCCATTACCCGGGAAGATAGGCCCTAATCGATAAGCCAATTCACCCCTCATTTCAGTCACATCGGCTTGCTTGACTGCACCGACTCTTGCCGCCTCAAACGTTGCATAATCTAATATATTCCGCGCATGGTATGCCATACCCAATTGAACAATACCCACTCCCAGGTATGCCAGCACCGGTGCAATTATTAAAAATTCCACCATCGATGCGCCTCTTTGGCGATCGAATGTTTTGACTATGGGGGAAAATTCAATAATTTTTGAACCAACCTTGTTTTCATCTAGATGTAGGTGATCATTAACCTTTATGAATAGTTTTTCGGCCAATCCTGATCGGATTTCAAGAACGCTGTGAGCCCCTCGAATACTTCTCACACCGAATGGCTTCAACGATTTTATGGCAAGAACCTGATGCTCTTTAGTTAAGAAAATCACATCCAGAGTTTGTCGCATACCGAATCCATGCACTGAAGAACAATTCTCCAGTAAAACCGCATGACGATCCGTAAATTTCCCGCGGAAAAATATTCCCCTTAACCGGCTTAACGGATTATTACAAACGTAGATGTTCTCAAACAGAATTTTCTTTACTTTATGCATTGTCATAATGCAGGCTCTGCTTCAGGCTCAGCTTCAGGTTCTATTTCAGGTTCGGGTAAAGGCAGTGGTTCAGGTTCACTATCCAAATGAACAATAAATTCTGCGCTGGTGTGATAACCACCTGCGATAGCCACAATTTCCCCTGAATAGGGACAACTTAAATTCAGCCTCAGCGTTAATCTAATGTCACCAGTGTACTTTGCGGTTTTGCGTTCAAAAACGCCGTCATCAAATTCAGTTACCGTTTCTGTGAGGGCATCGGTTACACCGTCACCATTAAAATCATACATAAGCTGTGTAACGTTGGTTAGCCCACTACTTTGTTCTGACCAATCAGCGTAAAACGCTACGGGCACATCACCAATCGGTGATCCTTGTGCATCACGTAATGCCAGTACAACAGGAATGTCAGCATAAGGAAATCCAAACTGTAAACAGCCAACGCCTTCTCTGCCATATTCTGAAGATATCGCAATACTTTTATCTGCTGGACTCAGCGTAAGAGAGGCGTTATTTGGTAACTGTACCGGCTGGCACCCTATTAAAAGAGTACTTAGCGAACAAATCACAATACGTTGTTTATTAAAACTACACATTAACATCATTTAAACGCCCTCCTGGCGAATACAAATCCTGTTGTTTTTCTAGGGTTAATACCTTTAATCTTTATTTATCTTTGTCAGATTTACCCGGGTCAGACTTATCCGGGCCAGGAATAGGCCCACACCACTGGCGTCCAACTGATCATATTTTGTTGAAGCATTTTACTTAAGACTAAAAACCCCAATACCATGAATGTGGTTGGAAAAATAAACATAACTAATGGGCCTAGTAGACGAACCGGGGCTTCCATTGCTTGCTTCTCAGCGGTAGCAAAACGCGTTTTTCTAAGCTGCGTTGCTTGCGCACGAAGTACAGGCCCTAAGCTTGCACCACTTCGTTCAGCTTGAATCATCCCCGATATGGTAGAACTTAATGATTTGTTGCCTGCCCTATCCGATAGCTCTCGAAGCGCATCTGCGCGAGGTTTCCCAGCACGAATATCTCGAAGCACTCTATTGAGTTCCTGTCTCAATGGGGAATCAGGCGCTTTTTGCACAGCTTGCGTAATGGCCCCATTCAGGTTGGATCCAGATTCCACTGACAGCGTGATGACATCCAAATAAAAGGGCAGCTCTTTATCCATTTGGCGCCTACGTATTTTGATCACTCTAGATACCCATAAATCAGGGTACACATACCCCCATGGAGCAAACACAACAACCAAAGCGTATAAATCACTGTCGAAAGCCGATAAGATCAGAGCACAAAACGCCACCGATGCTGCGGTAGAGACCCAACGTGAAACCACAAACTGACTCGGCGTTAACGAAAATTCTAGCCCAGCCTGCGTTAGTCGCGAATGCGCAGCTGATTTTCTATTATCCGATAGGTAAGGAGATACATAAAAATCAAGCAGTTTTATGATAGGCCATACAAATCTAAAACCGGTAGCTGGTTTATCTCGCCACGCTCTGTCTTCGTTAGGAACTTCCTTAAAGACGTACACGACTTGCCAAAACAAAAGAACAATGGATAAGCCTATGCAGCCAGTGATTAAATATATATTCATATATCAATACTCACAATTTTCCTTATAAACCAACCACCACAGGTTTGAAGAGTCAGAATTACCGCAATAAAGACCCAACCTAAAAGCGATGTAAACAGCGGAAGCATCGATTCTCGTTCAAGTAAGAGCAAAGCGAGCACAATAAAAGATGGTAAAGCCGTGACGACGTAGCCCTGCATAACACCTTGCGCTGTAAGTGAACGAATTCGTTCTTCCATTGATATTTTCGCTCGTAAAGTATCTGCCAAGCGCGTTAGCACTTCGGCTAAATTACCTCCAACATCCTGCGCAATTAAAATAGCGGATACCGTAATATCCATATCCTCAGATTTAACTCGATCACCTAAGTCTTCTAATGAGACGTCTAAGCCAATACCCAGCCGTTGTTCGCGCAAAACCAGTGAAAATTCTTGTGACAACGGCCCCTCTTGCTCTGATACCAACGAATCTAACGCGGTATTGAAAGTAGATCCTGCTCGAAGTGCAGCACCTATTTGTTGCAATGCATCAGGCAATGAATTAACTATTTGCTTTCGGCGTAAGCCTTCCATAACCTTCACGGCTAAATAAGGGGTAAGCAGCACTACAATGATAGATACACCCGCTATAAACCAAGGAAACCCTACCCAATACAATACAGTGGGAAACGCTAGCAAAGCAAAAAAGTATGCGGCCACCATTTGGTTGGCATTCACTGTCATAAACTGATCACTAAAAAAACGCTCGAATAGCTCAGTGATCGCCGTTTGATAAGAGGTGACGATGTCACGACCGATTAACGCAACAACACCGAACCCTATCGAAAACGCAAAAAACAAACTGAGTAATGTGCTTAACGGAATCATCGCTGTTCATTTTCGTTAGAACGGCTAAACGCATCGATTGAAAGCGGCACACCTTGAGAACGAAGTGATTCGTAGAATGTGGGAATGAAACCACTGGCTTCAAAATTCCCAATCGTATTGCCCTCGTTATCTAAACCCCGGCTATTAAACTTAAATATTTCTTGCAATTGAATGGTGCCACTCTCCACGCCAACCACTTCTGTTATTTGCGTTATTTTTCGTTTTCCACAAGAGAGTCTATTTTGTTGAATGATGATATCGACAGCGGAGGCTATCTGTTCACGAATCGCAGAAATCGGGATCTCTATTCCGCCCATCAACACCAATACTTCCAACCTCGACACCACATCACGCGGAGTATTAGCGTGTACGGTGGTCAGTGATCCGTTATGACCGGTGTTCATGGCCTGCAACATATCAATTGCTTCACCTCCTCGGCACTCACCCACTACGATTCGATCTGGTCGCATACGTAAGGCATTTTTCATCAAATCGCGGATGGTGATTTGACCATTTCCTTCACTGTTGGAAGGCCGCGATTCTAATGACACCAAATTGGGTTGATCGAGTTTAAGTTCAGCCGCATCCTCTATGGTTACGATACGTTGTTGATGCGGAATAAACGCTGAGAGTAAATTTAACAGTGTGGTTTTACCCGATCCAGTTCCCCCAGACACCACAATGTTTCGACGTTGTTCAACGCACACTTGTAGAAAATCCACCATATCTTGGCTTAAGGAACCAGCGCTTTCAAGGATCGAAAAATCCAGACGATGCTTAGGAAATTTTCGAATCGTAAGAGATGGCCCTTTCAGTGCCAAAGGAGGAATTACGGCGTTCACTCGAGAGCCATCTTTTAGGCGCGCATCAACAATGGGGCTACTTTCATCTAATCGCCTTCCCAAAGGTGTAATGATTCGTTCTATAACTGAGTACACCGTTTTATCACTACTAAAGTGAATGGGAGACAACTCTAGTCGGCCATTTCTTTCTATGAATATCTCTTTATGGTTGTTCACCATAATCTCTGAAATCGTATCATCTGCCAAGAAAGCTTCTAAAGGCCCCAACCCAACTGACTCATTGAGCACATGATTGTGCAGCGCTGTCACATCAAGTTCTTCTGGAAATTCTCCCTCTAAACTGCTGACGATTTCCCCGATTAAAGCATTAGATTCTGCGCGAAGCTGTTCATCAGACATACGGCTGACGTCTTTACGACGCAAATCCATAGCATCCAACAACCTCTCATGAACAACTTGCCCCCAGTAGGCAAGCGCATCGTTGCTTTCCTGAGTTAGTTCAGACGAACTTGAAGATTCGACGTCTTGCGTATTGTGGATTATTTCAGGATTGGGTGATTGCGGAATTTCAACTTCGTTCGCTGCAACCGAATCGGATAGTTTAACTTTCTGCAACCCGATACTGACATTCCCCAGAGAAACTTCATCTAATTCATGCAGTGGCCCATAGCTTACGATACGTTGTTGGTTCACATAGGTGCCGGACGAACTACCCAAGTCTTTTACGTGCACGCCATCTGAACGTTGAATAAATTCAGCGTGGCGTTTCGCAACGGACCGGCTATCGATAGACAAATCCATACTTCTGGACCGACCTACCACGCATTCA
This sequence comes from uncultured Granulosicoccaceae bacterium, assembly GCA_938035125.1. Taxonomy (GTDB): domain Bacteria; phylum Pseudomonadota; class Gammaproteobacteria; order Granulosicoccales; family Granulosicoccaceae; genus Granulosicoccus. The sequence goes on from CALHNS010000020.1 coordinate 8,314, forward strand.
ACACCGGCTACATGAAACACTCGTCTGCGGGCATTCGTTGATTGGTACACGATATCAAACACCAAATCTCTCCTGATTAAAGGTGTGCGGAAAATGCTAATTTAGTTAGACAAGTTCAACAAGCCATGCGTATCGGTGGCAAGTTGCTCGGCAGAGTCATAAAATTCTGCATCACGTTCGCTGAGTAGATTTCCAGCAGGGTCCATTACTTCTGGGGTGATAAATATAACTAACTCACTGACGTTGTTTCGAATGTTGTCTGATCGAAACAATCGGCCAAAAATGGGCAAGCGACCAATGCCAGGCAGGCGATTGATGTCGTTGCTCGATTCAGAACTGAGTAACCCACTAATTACAATCGTTTGGCCTGAACGTACATTCACTTCCGTGCTAGCACGACGTGTTAACAAACCTGGCGCCCCTTGGATTGTGACGGCAGGATCGAGTTGACTGATTTCAGTTTGAATCGTTGCCCGCACATTGCCACCGGTATCGATTCGAGGTTGTACTTCCAAACGAATACCATATTCTTTGAAATCCACTACCGATTCGCCGGTGCTGGTTACCGTTGGATAAGGCACCTCACCACCTGCTAAAAATGACGCTTTGCCTCCGTTAGTGCCACTAAGCACAGGTTCTGCAAGAATGCGCGCATCACCGTTTGTGGCCATGGCATTAATTCGAGAAGTTAAGTTTGATGCAATACCGAAATACGTAGATACAGGCTCGACACCAAGCGGCAAATTTTGAAACCCTTCGAATTCAGGGCGAAATAGAGAATTCGAAACTACATCCCCAGCAGCGCTAACTGTTGGTCCGGTTAAAGTATCTGCCCAGTCTATTCCTAGGCGTGTAAGCGCACTTTTACGAAATTCGATCATTCGCACACGCATGCGAACCATTTTTTCCATACGAAAGCGCGTTTCAGGATCAGTTTCAGATACGCGAATATTGTAATCCGTCTGTGTATCGTCTTCGAACCACAATCGAAGTGAGCTGCTGCCTGCGGATTCAGCGATGACCAAAAGCTCACCTGAATCGAGTACATCTGCCCGCAATACAGCGCCTTTCCCTATAGCCACTCGCTGGATTTTTTTCTTCGTAAGGACCCTAACTTCGCCCATAAACATATCCAAATTCTGTCTATGAATGGTGGGCTCCGCAATATTGGATTTTAAAGGTGATGCGTTACTTGGTATTTCAGTTCGCGCTTTGGCAGGTTTTACTTTAGGTTTTGATACGATGGATTCTTTTATGGCCGTTGGGTTATTTATAGGTTCACGCCATAACACGGTAGGATGGTTGGGCACAGCTACAAAGGTACGAGAGGATACCAACTGCACCTCTTGTGCAACGATAGACTTCCCCAGCAACACTAAAATGATACCGAAAATAAACGAGGGTATATATCTTTGGGAGTTAGAGCGCATCATTACTGACCACCGATAATGAATTGAATTGAGGGTTCTTTTTTCACCGCTTTGGCAACCACTTTTCTACGCGTCGGTTTAACCGGCGCGGGTTCCCCTAAAAGTGACGCAATGGTGATTGCTGTGGTTTGAGTTGGGTCAGTATCTTCAGGGTTTCTTAGCACCGCTGTTAAAGACCCAATTTGCTGAGCTAAGGTTATTTTCTTTGCATCTAGTGGGTTTACTTGCACGGTGATGGTTGAGAACACACGCTGACCCACATGGCTTGCCTTATCCACCATGGTTTGAACACCGGTTGCGAT
>CALHNS010000021.1 GCA_938035125.1 uncultured Granulosicoccaceae bacterium
GGAGGTAATTTCTTGAGAAAGCACACGCAAACGTTTGCGAATAGTTGATGCATCGTTTGGTAGCGCACGGCCAGTATTGCAAGGAGGATCGTCTGGCTTAAGGGCCATGACTAAGGCAAGGTTGCGACCGTACTATTCGAAATCAAGATTCAAGAAAAGGCCAAAAGATTTAACTGCTATTAGAACATCACCAACTGTTTCAACACGTTCCTTTACTCGCACTAGTCCTCGTTGTTGGTAAGTTGGATCCATTTGTTCTTGAACGTCTGCTGGAAACTCGTAGGTTCCAATATCATCAACATAGCATTGAATTTCGCTAATTGATTCAATAGAACCATCGCTGTTTTCATTGGTATTTAACAAATGTACGTGAATTCTAGAATCTGTATCTGCTCCGGATGCATCCCAATTAATCACTGTGTCGGGTGTTACTGGATCGATTTCATATTGGGTTGCCTCGGAATTACCTGTGTCGAACACGATATCGGTTACTGGACATCACTTTCGCCTGATCCGCTGCATCCAGCTATCGCCATAGCGGAAAAAGCGACTACTATTATGTTTTTCATAAACGCCTATCGGCGATGAGTTTGATCAACTTGATCAGTCGTGTACTGTCATTTATAAAAAAAGCACTGCAAATGGCAGCGGTAGACAAACTCAAATTATTGTGCCTCATAATAAAGGTTAATGACTTTATGTTTTCTGTACATTTTGCGAACTCGGTTTGCAAAGTGAGTACGCTCCAGCCTTTCCCTAGCCACTATGGGTGAATTGAATTTACTTTAATCCCACCGTGTAATAAACGCTGTTTTACTTCCGCTCTTCATTCCGCAGGCACTGTAAAATTCCTGAACTTTCTTATCCCTCCCTGTTAGCAACATTGCCTTGTAACAATTTCGACCCCTCGCGTGATTCAGCGCATGATTGATGAGAGCTTTCCCCACACCTTGACGTCGGTAATCAGGATGAGTGACAACATTTTCTATCAAACAATATGGTGCTACATTCCTCGTAAGATTGGGAATTATATTGATATAACAGGATCCAACGACGTTACTGTTTTTTTCCGCAACGGTAATAATAAAATAGTCAGAGTTCAAGATTTCAGTAAACCTAGCTTGGCTTAATGAGCGAGACACCTCTAAATCATTCGGTTGTAAATATTGCATAAGAACCAGAACATCATCATGATCATCTTTGGTTGCTTTACGTATTAACATTACAACTCCTCAGGTGAGTTCTATGTTCGATTGGGACCGAAATATTTCGGTCTTTTGAGTACAAAAATCATCAAACAGGTACTTTTCGTTCTTCAAATGCCTTGGACCAATACAATATTTCTACACTGATTCGAAGTCCTTGAATCCAGAACGGATCCGTCTCTATCAATTGCTGCACAGCTTCTTTAGTTTCTGCGTTTACTATCCACAAGCCACCTACAGGTTCGTCATCAGGTGATTTTCGGAGAGATCCGCCGACTAGCACTAAATCAGCGTTTTGATCCAGCCAGTCGATATGTGATTGCAAATATTGCTGTCGTGTTGCGAGTTTATTAGGATCATCTTGAAATTGAACAGCAAATAACATTTCATGTACCTAAAGGCATTTCTACTAAATTATACAGTGCTCAATGCTTCCACCTAGCAGGCTAAACAATATGCTATTTTACATTGCCCAAAATTATCTTTACCGTATCAATATCTACCCAATAACCTAAGCAATTGCAGGCTAAATTATGAATACTGAACTACAGCGCGCAATAACCGCCGATGAAATCGATGCCTACCACCGCGATGGTGTTGTTCTTGTCAAGGACATGTTCGATTCTGATTGGATAGATATTCTTAAGAAAGGGTTAACGGCCAACGGTAAAAATCCTACCCATCGTGCGCGCACTTGGGACCGAGATGCCGAAGGACGAACCATGTTCTGGGACAGTCAAGCTTGGCAAGGAATTGATGAATACCAGCAGTTTATTTTTAAATCCCCTGCTGCTGAAATAGCGGGCAAACTGTTAAAAGCCACAGAGATTAATTTTTTCTTTGATGCAGTTTTTGTTCGCTCGCCGGGCACACAGTTTTCAACTCCGTGGCATCAAGATGAGCCTTATTGGTCAATAGAGGGTTACGACACTTGCACCATATGGATGCCACTGGTGCCGGTTAAAAAGAAAAATGCGTTGGCCTTTGTACCTGGCTCGCACCTTAATAATCAAATTTTTGATCAACCCAATTTTGGCGAACTAAATCCTGATAGAAAATCCGATGTTGATCAAGTCAATTTTTCTGGTATTGCCGAAGAATCCATACCCGACATTGATGCTAACCCTTCACAGTATGGCGTTGTAAGTTGGGATCTGCAGCCTGGGGATTGTGTTGCCTTTAATAGTCGTATCTTGCACGGCGGATCAGGCAAGCTCGATGACGACCAAGGGCTAGAAGTGTTTACCACTAAATGGCTTGGTGACGATGCGCGTATTAAATTTAGAGAGTGTGGAATGGATCCTGACCACAGCGCCATCATGACTGAATACGGACTTAAACCAGGTGATCGCCCAGGCACAGATTTGTACCCGAAAATTTGGTCACAAACCGCTTCGCGCTAGTTCGTCGATTGCTAGCTCAATCGTTGCACATAACAAGCTTTTATAGGATTAAACCAAGTTCTGGAATATTCCACGGGCACACCTTTCTGTGCCCAACTAAAGCGCTCTACGTAACCGAACACCTCACCCGGGCTATGACCTAAACCCTTCGGCGTCCAGCTTGGCAACTCACCCACAGACACTTTATCTTCTGCTCGTTGAATCCAAAAACCTAACTTTAATTGATAATAGCGATACAAGGAATCACTGAGCTGAGACGCATCAATCTCTCCTACGTCACGATCTAGCCAGATCTCTTCCACAGCGATTGGCGTCTCATCAAGAAACCGCAATCGCCTAATTCGAGTGGCGCGTGATGAGGTGCCAAATGATGGTAATGTTTTAGGCTTGTTAAGTTCTTTTACTTGCAGCAATTGCGCTGTGGGTAAGCCGCCACCATTAGGTAACTCAAGTCGAAACATGGAATAGATGCTTCGGACTTGATCGGTAATACGCACATAGTTACCAGAGCCTTGTACGTTCTCAATCATGCCCTGTTGTTGAAGTACAGCCAGCGCCTTACGTAAAGTACGAACGGTTGTACCAAACTGTTTTGCATACTGGCGCTCTGGTGGTAAACGATCGCCGTCATTGAAACGACCTGCAGCTATTTCTCGACTGATTGATTCGCTGATCTGTAAATATAAGGGTAGCGGTGTGGTGCCTGCCTCTAGGGAGTAATCAGCTTTGGTTCGTGCTGCCACCGTTATTTGGCCCTAATTTTTATCAATTGATACACCATAGGCTCGATAAGCTTCATCAATTAGTGCGTGTTATTCTTGTTTGATCACAAAATGATACACCATTGCTTTACCACGTGCTGAATGCTAGATTATCCACAAATTCTGGAGCTCTTTTATGTCTGTTGTCCCCATAACTTCACCCGATCTTGAGGGTGCTGAAATTTCCTGGTTTTCAGCCCTTTGTTCCGATGACTATCAATTCCTTGGGGTACCTGACGGAAAACTACGCTCCTCTTGGGCTCATTGTTCGAACATTGTTAAAACCGCTGAAGCTCAAGGGTTTAAAAACATCCTTTGCCCCTCTTCCTATCAAGTGGGCCAGGATACGTTGAGTTTTGTGGCTGGCTGCGCACCAATCACATCCGACATTAATCTACTGGCAGCGGTTCGCTGTGGAGAGATGCAGCCTATTATGTTGGCTCGCACCATTGCCACACTTGACCACATGTTGGAAGGTCGATTAACAGTCAATATCATCTCATCCGATTTCCCAGGTGAGAAAGCCGACAGCGGATTTCGCTATCAACGTTCACGCGAAGTGGTGGAGATTTTGAAACAGGCTTGGACTCAGGATGAAATCAACTATCAAGGTGAAGTTTATCAATTCAATGAACTAAACACCGATCCGGCTCGTCCCTATCAAACTGGTGGCCCCTTGTTGTACTTCGGTGGCTACTCACCTCCTGCGCTTGAACTTTGTGGGCAGCACTGCGATGTGTACTTGATGTGGCCAGAGAAAATGGATGAATTGAAAGGCCGCATGAAAGCCGTTAACGAGGTTGCCGCTGAATACAATCGCACGCTCGATTACGGTTTAAGAGTGCACATGATTGTTCGCGATACGGAAAGTGAAGCTAAAGACTATGCAGAGTACATCGTGTCAAAACTCGATGATGAGCAAGGTCGTGCTATCAGAGAAAGAGCGCTTGATTCCACATCCTTAGGCGTAAGCCATCAAGCCAAAAATCGTGAACTAGCGGCTGACGATGGATTCATCGAACCTTTACTATGGACAGGCGTTGGCCGAGCACGTTCAGGTTGTGGCGCAGCGCTTGTTGGCACACCTGAGCAAATCATTGAGCGCATACAACAATATCAAGATATGGGAATTCGTTCGTTCATTTTTTCAGGCTACCCGCACCTTGAAGAAGCTGAACATTTTGGCAGTAAGGTGCTGCCGCATTTAAACAATGTTTCATTGCCTGAGGTGTATGGCCGGGTACCCGCTGCGCCACCTGCCACGCCTTTAGCTAATGGCATACGTAAGTAATGATTTACCAGAACGAACTATGATGAAAAGAATAAAAATCTCAAACGATCTTGAATTTAGTCAGCTCATTTATGGCATGTGGCGTATTGGGGATGATAAGAACACATCAGCGGCTCATGTAGAAGCAAAAATTCAGAGCTGCCTTGATCAAGGCATTAGCACCTTTGATCAGGCCGATATCTATGGCGGTTATACCGCAGAAGCTATTCTTGGTGATGCGTTGAAACATAACCCGTCCTTGAGAAAGCAGATGGAGATTGTTACAAAGTGCGATATTGTGGCACCGATGGGGCGATACAGCGATAAGCGGGTTAAACACTACGATACATCACGTAAGCATATCGAAGCTTCAGTCAATCAATCGCTGAGTGATATGGCCATTGAGTACATCGATCTTTTACTCATTCATCGCCCGGACCCATTAATGGATCATAACGAAACCGGAGCAGCGTTGGATGGGTTGATCGATTCAGGCAAGGTTAAATCCGTTGGTGTGTCGAACTTTCGCCCTTGGGATTGGAAATTATTGCAATCTGCGATGAATCATTCACTGGTAACTAATCAAATAGAACTGTCGTTAGCCGAGATTGGTCCGTTCACGAACGGTGACCTTGCGTTTCATCAACAACACGGGCACTCAATGATGGCGTGGTCACCGCTAGGTGGTGGACAGCTGATGACGTCCACTGGGGAGCTTGCTACACGCATGGATAGAATCGCTGCTGAATCAGGCACCGATCGCGCCGCTGTGGCTATCGCGTTTCTGTTGCATCATCCAGCGATCATACTGCCCGTTCTTGGTACCAATAACCTAACCAGAATTGGCGCAATTAGCGATGCGCTAAACGTGCAGTTGACTCGTGAAAGCTGGTACGAATTGTATGAAGCCGCATTAGGTTGTGAGGTTCCTTAATATCCAACCAACAAACCTAATTAAACGATTTTTGCGTTCCTTCGCGATACTTATTCTGAGGAACAAAGCCAGTTTGTTTAGGTTCTCGTGGTTCAGGTACCCACAATTCACGATCGGGATGCATACCGGCGCCTTGCACGGCAGACACCGCCGAGCGGCGCATGCGGTTTAACAAGCGGGTGTCTACATCGCCGCATAATGGGTGAATGCCATTATTATCGGCAACTGCTTTATCCCATGCCGCTTTGCGTGCTTTGAAAGTGGCATCGTCTTGTAGTTGGGTGCAGTTAAGTTCATTCGCATCGAGGTCTGCAATAATTTCATCGCCATCTTCAACCAATGCAATTGGGCCACCCAATGCAGCTTCCGGCCCAACATGACCAATAACAAGGCCCACTGATCCACCTGAGAATCTAGCATCGGTCATCATTCCAATGACGATATCGCGTTCACGGCAAAGCGTTGTAATGCGCGATGTTGAATCAAGCATCTCGGGCATACCCGGTCCACCACTTGGGCCTTCGTAGCGAACAATAACCATATCGTTATTGGCAAAGCCAGCTGGGTCTGTCTCAAGTGCATCAAGCAGCGATTGCTCACCATTAAAGATTCGCGCACGGCCAACAAAACGATTGTTTTCTAAACCGCCTTCAACCCCTGCAAGTTTTAATACTGCACTAAATTCTGGCGAGAGATTACCGCCAAGCACGCGTAAGCCACCGGTATCCTTATAGGGCTTTTCAACAGGATAAATGACTGTGCCATCTACATCGGCTGTGTTGAGTCTGTCTACCTGTTCTGCAAGTGTTTCACCGGTACAGGTGAGCGTATCGCCATTTAATAAACCTGCATTCATCAGCTCTTTTACTATGACCTGCACACCGCCCTTCTCATCGATATCGACCATTGAGTAAACACCGTAGGGCCTTGCATCGGTGAGTACCGGCACAACATGCTGTGACAGATGATTAAATTCATCTGGAGACATGATGTCATTAGCGAAACTCTTAAAGCCTGCAGCACGTGCAATTTCTGGTGCGTGCAGCAGCACATTGGTTGACCCGCCTACAGCCATTGAAACAATAACGGCGTTTCGGATAGCGTCACGCGAAACGATATCTCTGGGTGTGTGGCCACGTTCAATCAAGCCCTTGAGATAGCTCACCAATTGCTGAGGAAATTCATTCATTCGGCGCGCATCATCAGACGGTGGTGACACCATGTGCAATGGCTGCATACCAACGACAGCGATAAATGTTTGCATGGTGTTGTACGTGAACATACCGCCACAACTTCCATAGCCTGGGCAGGCTTCACGGGCTATACGGTTTTTAAATGCCTCATCGGTGTGTCCGGCTGCTTGAAAGCCTGTGATGATATCGATGGGTTGCTCGGTTACAGAATCCCGGCCCGGGCGGATTGGTCCGTCAGACATAATAATCGCAGGCCGGTTATGTTCTAACAAGCCAGCCAAGGTGCCAACGGGTGGTTTATCACAAGCAACTACCGCAATGGTGCCTTCAAGGCCACTGGCGCTCAAATGCTCACAAATAGTGTCATGCGTGACTTCGCGACCGATCAGTGAATAACGCATTTCGCGCGTACCGTTACGCATACCATCGGACGTTGCCACCGTGTATTCAGGCTGCACTAGGCGCAGGCGCATTTGATCAGGCCCATCTCCCAGGCTTTGTCTGAGGTGCTCGTGAATCGCTTCAACTTTACGCTGCACGCCCAAGTAGCACTGACTGTCGCCTTTGGTACCTACAACACCTACCGACGGCTCATGAATTAGATTTTCATCTGTGTTCAGTTGTCGAGCAATTCCATAGGTTTGCGCATTGCGGCCGGGGTTCTTGTCGAACACCACAGCTTTGGTTTTTTTGGCCATCGGCGGTCCTGATTAAACGATTACAGTTCCGGCGCGCCTGCCTTTACGATGAATATCAGGCTGCCGCGTTCCGGAAAGCCCAAATTATACTTGAATAGCTCAGGAAAGAGATCGCCACCAGCACTGGATTTGGCGCAGGTTACGGTAGAATGGCCCCATGGTTTCACTCCAGTCCGTTTTAGACAGCCTTGTTGATAAAAACATCATCGTGTTCGATGGCGAATGCGTGCTGTGCAATCATTTTTTCCATTTTGTTGTGGCCATTGATCGCAAACAGCGGTTTCACTTTCTAACGGCCCAGTCGCCTGCGGGGGAGATTTTGTACCAACACTTTGGGCTCAAACAAGGAGATTTCGATACGAGTTTGGTGCTGGTTAATGGAGAATTATTTGAGCGCATGCACGGCTTTTATAAAGTCATGAAAATTATTGGGTTGCCGTGGTCACTGCTGAGTGTGTTTGGATGGTTGCCTAAGGTTATAAACGACTTTGGTTATAACCTGGTTGCTCGTAATCGTTATCGGATATTTGGCCGTCGTGAATATTGCATGATTCCAAGTGAAGAGCTCAAAAGCCGATTTCTTGATTGATTGGAACCAAGTGATCATCCAGTAACACGTATCGGACGGTAAGCGCTATCAATGCCAGCATACGCAGGGCCAAAAACGGACAGTGCTTTGTCAGTAGTAAATTCAACCGGTGCAGGTAAAAGAACAACGGTGAGCGGTTGGCCTTGGACAACATCTGGGTTCGCAACGGGATGGCCCGTGTTTGTATCGAACACACAGATTAAATCGGGTATGGTTACATAAACATCATTGTTTATCCAGCCAACTAGATTTTCATTTTTAACCTTAATTTTAAAGGTTTGGCTTTTGTATGAATCGCAGCCTTCAATCTCGATAGTGCCTAAGGTGAACCCGTCGGTGGTTTCATAGTTAACCTGCTTAGTAATACCTGAAAATGCAACGATGCCGTTACCGGCTTCAGCGATGATTTGCGGCACGTTATCGCTTGCTAACGATTCACGCCAAGTGCGGCCTAGGTGCAATGATTTTGAAATGGTGCCGGGTATCAAAGCTTTTCTAAGAACGCGCATCTCTAATGCGTGATCTATGGCGGCAATGTCGTTTTTGCTGACTTGGCTTAATGCCCGAACCACAGATTCTGCCCGTTGATCGTCTTTTATGTTGTTAATAACGAAAGTTTCCCCAAATTCGTTTACAGCGAATATCGGGGATGCGGGCAATCCAGCAAAGTAGTAAGTAGAATGCGTTATCTCTGGTACTGCTCTTCCGGCTGGGTCTGCATCCAAAACGTAGTGATCATTCATGGCTGCGCAAAAAAACGCAACAGCTGTATTAGAGCCTCCAAGCTCGCAGGCGGTTGTGGCATAGAAGCGTTTACCTAAATGCGTTTGGAATTCGTCATAGGCAATTAAAATGGGGTGTTTTTCGCTGCGTGGTAAATCGCTGTACAGCTTTTCTTCTTCTGCGCTTATCGGTGAGATAGCGCCTAACAAATAGGGGGTACAAATAAGCGCATTGTCTGGAACATCGTTAACGTCAACTAAATTTACGAATTTCCCTGCTGCCAGTGCCTCTCTTATCAGTGATTTGCCTTCTTCAAGGTCACCACCGCCACCTGCACCGAGAATGACCGCACCGTGAAGAATATCCATCAGGTCTCGTTCGCTAAGGGTTTTCATTATCGGTTACGTATCTTTTCGTGCGCCAAGCAATGTCAGTAAATCGGTGGATTTTGCAACGACTAAAAGAGCGATGACGGTGGTGGTTACAAAAAACATAGACGCTGACGCTATTACCGGCGAATAACCGTATCGAACATTGTTAAAGATTTTTATTGGCAGTGTTTCAACGACAAAGCCAGAAATCATGTTGGCAACAAGGTATTCATTAAAGCTGAGAATAGCGACCAGTACGAACCCTGTGATTAAATAGGGTGTAATTAACGGCAACACAATGGTGCTAAACAATTGCCATGGGGAGGCGCCCATAATGGTGGCAGCTTCAACCACATCATCGGTAAGCGATGCAAAACCTCGGGCAATAATCACCAAAGGCAGCGTTACGAGGAAAATTCCATGGGAAATAATGGTGGCTTCAATTCTTCCATACCAACCCACTTCTGCCCAAAATAGGCTTGCACCCAAAGCCAGTATAATCGGTGGAAGCATAAACGGCCCCAAGCCCAGAGCAAAGGTTATTTGTGAAAACCGGCTTTTCAATCGCCACAGAACATAATTGATTACTAACGCTAAGGACACGGCAATAATCGCTGCACACACAGCAATAAGCAGCGACAAACCCATCGCATTTAACCATTCTGGTTCGGTGAATAACACTTCGTACCAACGAAGGGAAAATTCATTGGGTGGGAACGCGATGGTTTTTGATGCGCCAACCGAGACCCCGCCTACAACGATAAACGGTAATACAATGGCAGTAAGCAACAGCGTTAAGTAGATTTTGCTAAACCAACCTTTCATGCCATTCTCTTTCGCGTAGCTAGGGCTGACAAGAATAAAATGATGCCTGTGATAAGCAGCATGACAACCGCTAAGGCCGAGCCTAAAGGTAGATTGGCATCACCTAATGCTTTGTCGCTTATCATGACTGTCATTGTCCAGTCTTTTGGCCTGCCCAGCATGATAGGCATGACAAAAACCCCCAGTAAATAAACGAACATGGTTAGTGTCATTGCAACCAGTGTTTGTAAAAATATAGGTAGCGTTATATATAAGGTAACTAAATAAGGTGCTGTGCCAAGCGTTTGAGCGGCCTCTTCCACGCTTTTGTCACGCCCAGCCACTTGGGGGTATAAAATAAGCGACACAACCGAAAAGCCTAGCATCACCATGCCAGTGACCATAGCGCCAAAGCTTGGCGATAATGATCGTGGGTTTTCCCATAGCCCTAAAGCTGCGAGTAGGCGTGGAATACCTGCGCTTTCTGATAACAAAATTAACCAGGAAAATCCGACAATAACCTCACTTAGGCACATCAGAGATAACAACACTAATATCCAGAACAGTTGCCATTTACGAGTTAATTCGGTAATGGCTAGCATGGCTATAAATGCAAGAATAACCACCAATACTGAACTGAATGCGGTAGTTACCAATGTTCGTAAGGTGACGTTCAGGTAGAAACTTGAAAAATACTTTTGGTAGTTTTCCCATGTAAACGTTTCTTGGTAGAACGCCATGGGATCCGCTTTATAGAAACTCACCACCAGCATAAACGCAAGCGGCGCTAAGAAAAGTACGCATAAGATCCCGAATGCGGTTAATCCGAGTATTCGTGGGACGAATAAATTCATTCAAGTTCGCCTGGCAGGCACCACACTTGATTCCAATCCCAATTGAGGCTGACTAAATCACCTACTGAGATATCGAAGCCGCTATTCTGCAGCCCAGTTTGCTTTAGTACATAGCCATCGATTTCAACATCGTGCTCAATCAATGCGCCGATGGTTCTTTGCATCACCACTTTACCTTGTAAGAGACCTTGAGCGCTATCCGTTGGTTGTAAGGTGATTGCCTCTGGACGTAAGGCGAGTGTTTGTGCACCTTGCAATTCTTTTAAAGTTCCTGAAGGCGCGCCAAGATCATGGTGCTTAAACTTGACTGCATTCGTCTCTACCGTAACGTCAAGTAAATTATTATTGCCAATGAAATTGGCGACAAACCGTGTGGCCGGTTGCTGATAAATCTGCTTAGGTGAGCCTTCCTGCTCTATTTTGCCATCGTTCAAAATTACAATGCGATCGGCCAATGCCATCGCTTCACTTTGATCATGCGTAACAAATATTGTGGTTACACCAAGCTGTTGTTGCAGTTTTTTTACCTCCTGCTGTAGATGATCGCGTAATTCAGCATCCAGCGCGGAGAATGGCTCATCCATTAAAAAGAGTTGAGGTTCTAATGCCAATGCACGAGCTATGGCCACACGCTGTTTCTGGCCGCCGGAAAGCGAGGTAATAGCTCGTGTATCAAACCCTGCTAATCCGGTTAGCGCTAGGAGTTCTTTTACGCGAGCATCGGACTTTTCAGCTGGCACACCGCGCATTTTCAATCCATAGGCAATATTTCGACTGACATTTAAGTGGGGAAACAAGGCAAGGGATTGGAACACCATACCGATATTGCGTTTATGGCTAGGTAACTGAGTTAACGACTTCCCTTCAAGTTGTAAATCACCAGAATCGGATTGCTCAAGCCCTGCGATAATGCGTAATAAGGTAGTTTTGCCACAACCGGAAGAACCTAGCAGGCAAATAAATTCACCGCTGGCGATTTGCAGCGATACGTCAGCAAGCGCTACCGTTTTACCGAAGCGCTTGCTAACGTCAGATATAACTAAATTAGACATGATGTAGAAAAAACACGAAAACTTATTGAGCGATCATTTCCTGGAATTTAGATTCCAACCAATCACCTTCACGTAAATGAATTTCTGTTTGTGTTTTCACCGCTTCAATATCACTACCCACCGCTGCGAATTCTTCATCGGTTAAGTCCATAGACTCACGCGGAACTATTGGAAAAATACCCAGTTTGCGAGCCATTAATGCTTGCACTTCAGGTTGACTCATGTAGTTAATGAACTTCTCGGTTGCATCAATTTTTTTACTATCGCGCGTTACCACCCAGTGAGCATCAGAGACTATGCCGCCCTCTTTTGGAAAACTTGATGCGATTGGCTTTCCATCCCAAATGGATAGCATGGCCACATCGTGATAGTAAAGCCCTGCGTTAAGTTCACCGGCTTCAAGGGCTTGTTGGAACTGGCCTTCATCGCGGTACCAAAGGCTGACTTGTGGCTTTAGCTCTGCGATTTTAGCAATAACCTTTTCTAGGCCTTCGCGCGTTTGCATAATGTCGTAGCCACCAAAGAAGGTTTTAGCCGTAGCTTCCATTAATCCCGAATTGGGGTTGGTAACGATACCCAACTTTTTATCCCATTTGTCTTCCCATAGCTCTGCCCAACTTGTGGGCGCATCTCCAGAGAAATCGGTATTCGTTACAAACGTAGTGTAGAACGCTAATGCGCCTACCCCGTAAACCTGCCCATCATCATCGAGTTTGACGTAGCCCTCTTTCAGTTCTTTGGTATTGGGTAAATTGGCAGAATCAAGTTTTGCCCAAAGGCCTGCTGAATTGCCCCGAAACAAAACCTCATCAGCAACCAGTGAAATGTCAGTGGGGGCTTTCTTTGCTCGAGCAGCCGCCATTAACTGAGTCATCCACGCTGAACTGGTAGGCTGCGCAATGGAATTGACTTCGATGCCTGTGGCTTCCGTAAAGCCTGGATAAATTTCAGCCGCCAAGGTTTCTTCAAAGAACCCACCCCAAGCGCTGACGTTTATAGAATCAGCTGCCTGGGCTGTTACCGTGGCCACAGAAAGCATAATGCCCAGTGCGGTAAGACGAATTGGTTTAATCATTGGAATGCTCCTTCAGTAGTTTGCTTGAATAAGTGATGAGCCGTACATTAACTTGATAGCTAGGCTTAGCATCTCATAGACCGCATTATAATGGCTAGAGCTTAATAAGAAATTAAAATCGCATGAAGCCCCCAACTTTCATTCAATTGAGCGATTTTCTGCATGGGACACACCTTCGTGTGTTGCTTTCTGCTTCAACGCGTCGCCACTGTTTATAGCGATATACGTGTATGTCAGGATCAAAATAAGGATTGACAATAATGATTGCAGCCTATCGCCGATTCACTGAAGTCGTTTTAGGGTTAGTTCAGCCCTACTCGTCAACCAACACCGCACCGAATGCCAAAACTTGGCCTTATCTGAAATCTCATTTATCACCGCTTAAAACGGTGCTGTTGATTAGTCTGTTCGTAACGCTGATTGCTGCCAGCATAGAAGTGTGGCTGATAGGTTACGCTGGTACGCTTATTGACACGCTAAACCATACATCACCAGACGCCTTGTTGGAAACTCATGGATTAACGTTGTTGATTGCAACGATAATATTGTTGTTGTTCAGACCATTATCCCAACTTCTGCGGCATGCGGTTAATGATATCGGTTTGAATTGCAATGCAGCCACCTTGGTTCGCTGGCGTGCGCATGATCACTTAGCTAATCAATCGGTGGGCTGGTTTCAAGAGGATCTTACCGGGCGCACAGCGGTACGTTTGGTCGATATCGGAAACCATGTGGCTGATGTTATTTATCAATGTATAAACGCATTAGCGTTTGGTTTGGTTTATATGGTGGGCATTGTGCTTTTAATGTCTGATACCGATGCGTGGCTTGCACTGCCATTGTTTGTTTGGTTAGTTCTCTATATCGGTGTCATGGTTTGGTTTATTCCACGAATGATAAAAGCACAACAAAATTTTCAAAGTGCAAAATCTGCATTAACGGGAATCGTTGTTGATGGGTTTTCGAATATCGACACGTTAAAATTATTTTCAAACCGATCCTTAATGGTGGATGAACACAAAGTGGGTTTAGAAAATACCCGCCAGGCCTTATTCATTACTCGCCAAATCGGTGTAGGTTTACGAACCATCCTAACCTTACTTGAAGGGGTGATGATGGTAGGTTTTATTGGCTATTGCTTGTGGCTTTGGTCGAAAGGTGCTGCCACTATTGGTTTGATTGGGGCAGCCGTGGCTCTGTGCTTACGCATAACGACCATGGCCGAGTGGTTAATGGATTCGGTCTGGTGGATATTTTTAAGAGTAGGCAGTTTACGCGAAGCGCTGAAAACAATAGCCCAGCCTTTGGCTATTCCGATAACCGATAATGCGCCCGATTTAATCGTTAATAAAGGCGAAATACGCATCGATAACGTTCGCCACCACTACGGTTTAAAGCAAGGTGGCCTTGATGGGGTATCGCTTACCGTAAAACCAGGTGAAAAAATCGGTGTAGTGGGCCGATCTGGGGCGGGAAAATCTACCTTGGTTAATCTTATTCTTAGATTTTACGAAGCTGAGAACGGTAAGGTATTTATTGATGGGCAGAGTATTTGTGATGTCAATCAAGACAGTTTACGTTCGTCCATTGGCATGGTGAGCCAGCAAGCCGCCCTTCTCAACCGATCCGTGCGGGATAATATTGCGCTGGGCCGAATGGATCTTTCATTGGAATCTGTGCAACGTGCAGCGGAGAAAGCAAGAGCCCACGAATTCATCAAAGAACTCGTAGATAACAACAGACGCACAGGCTACGATGCTCATGTAGGTGAACGAGGCATTAAGCTCTCAGGCGGCCAAAGGCAACGCATTGCTTTATCAAGGGTAATATTGAAAGGTGCACCAATATTAATTTTAGATGAAGCCACCAGTGCATTGGATAGCGAAGTTGAAGCGGATATTCAGCTAGCACTTAATGAAGTTATGCAGGGTAAGACAGTTATTGCCATTGCACATAGGCTATCCACTATTGCTAAAATGGATCGTATTATCGTATTGGATGAGGGACAAATAGTTGAAGACGGCTCACACGAGCAGCTGCTGGCCGCCAACCACTTATACGCAAAATTTTGGGAACGCCAATCGGGCGGATTTATTGGCTTAGAGGACAACGACTCGCACCCAACGCCTATCTAGCTTGTGTAAAGTAGAAAGGTTATTATGCTGGCTGATGTTTGCTAATTTTTCAGCGAAAGCGAGAGTGTTCTCATGTCGGATGATCCACTACTACAGCCCTTCCAGCTAAAACACCTGACGCTAAAAAATCGGGTCATGACCACCTCTCATGAGCCAGCCTACCCTGAAGATGGTATGCCTAAAGAACGGTATCGGGCTTATCACGAAGAACGTGCCAAGGCTGGTGTCGCGCTAGCGATGACGGCAGGGTCTGCTGCTGTGTCCAAAGACAGCCCGCCGGTATTTAACAATGTGCTGGCTTATTCAGATAACGTCGTACCTTGGATACAAGACTTAACCGATGCCTGTCATGAGCACGGCTGTGCGGTCATGATTCAGCTAACCCACCTTGGTCGACGTACCACTTGGAATAAAGGTGACTGGTTACCTTCGGTGTCTTCATCAAAACACAGAGAACCTGCTCATCGCGCCTTTCCTAAACTTATTGAAGATTGGGACATTGACAGAATCATCAATGACTTTGCCGATGCGGCTGAACGCATGCAAGCTGGTGGTATGGATGGTATTGAGCTGCAAGTTTATGGGCATTTGCTTGATCAATTCTGGTCGCCATTAACCAATGATTTGGTTGGGCCCTATGGTGCAGACACACTAGAGAATCGAATGCGATTCCCATTAGATGTGCTAGATGCCATCCGTAAGCGCGTAGGATCTGAATTCATTGTTGGCTTTCGATACACCGCTGATGAGGCTCAAAAAGGTGGCATCAATGCTGAAGAAGGCATTGAGATTTCAAAAAAACTTAAAGAAACTGGCCAGCTGGATTTTCTAAATGTAATACGAGGTCGTATCCATACCGATCCAGCGATGGTTGATGTAATTCCGGTGCAAGGTATGCCCAGTGCACCGCATTTAGATTTTGCTGGTGAAGTTAAAAAAGCAACCGGCTTACCCACTTTTCATGCCGCAAGAATTCCAGATGTTGCCACAGCGCGTCATGCCATAAAAAGTGGTTTATTGGATATGGTGGGAATGACGCGCGCGCACATGGCTGACCCACACATTGTTCGAAAAATCACGCTGGGCCGTGAATCCGATATTCGCCCTTGCGTAGGCGCAACCTATTGTCTTGATCGCATCTATCAAGGTGGCGAGGCGCTGTGCATCCACAATGCCGCCACCGGGCGCGAATTATCTATGCCACACGATATACCAGCTGCCGACCATAAACGCAGCGTTGTTGTGGTGGGTGCAGGCCCGGCAGGATTAGAAGCGGCTCGGGTTTGCGCTGAAAGAGGACACACGGTAACGGTGTTAGAAGCGCAATCACATGCCGGTGGTCAAATACGGATAACGGCGTTGAACCCAAGGCGGCGCGAGATGATGTCCATTATTGATTGGCGCGTCGAGCAATGTACAGCTTTAGGGGTGGATTTTAAATTTAATACTTACGCTGAAATTGATGATGTCACAAGCCTTACACCCGATGTTGTCATCATCGCAACCGGTGGCCAGCCTAATCTTGAGTTATTTGAAAGTGGTGAGCGTTCCGAATTAGTGGAAACCAGTTGGGACATGATTACAGGGGATGTAAAACCTGCAGATGATGTGCTGATATACGATGAAAGCGGAGATCACCCGGGGTTGCAAGCCGCTGAAGTTGCCGCATTGGCAGGCTCTAAAGTGGAAGTCATGACGCCGGACCGTGTTTTTGCACCCGATATTATGGCAATGAATTTAACGCCCTATATGAAAAGTTTGCAAGACAAGAACGTTACGTTCACTGTAACAAGGCGGCTATTGGGTGTTGAACGAGCGGGTAATAAATTATTGGCCACCATCGGAACCGACTACAGCGATCATACCTACACAGTTGAGTATGATCAGGTGGTGGTGAACTACGGCACTATGCCAATGGAAGAGCTTTACAGTGAATTAAAACCCTTGAGTTGTAATGGCGGTGCGGTTGATCATGAGGCTTTGATTAACGGCTGCGAACAAAAAATGGTTCGAAACACAACAGGTAAATTCCAACTGTTTCGTATTGGCGATGCCGTTAGTGCTCGTAATACGCACGCAGCTATTTATGATGCGCTTAGATTGTCTAAAGATTTATAGCGTGTGTAGATTCATCATGCGTTAAGTTATTCTCGAAGAACAATCAACGGCCTTTAAAATTCGGACGGCGTTTATCAATAAACGCCGACACCCCTTCTCGATAATCTTCAGATTTGCCCGCTTCACGTTGTAAGTCACGCTCTAGGTTTAATTGCTCTTTCAATGTGTTGTCTGCTGCGGCGTATATAGCGCGTTTTATTCGTGCAAGTCCTGCGGTGGGTTGTTCTGCAAGGTGTAATACTAATGCTTTGGCTTCCTCATATAATTTTTCATCATCGATAACCTGCCAAATCAACCCCCATTGCATCGCTTGTTCTGCGCTGAGTTTGTCGCCTAGTAACGATAAGCCCATGGCGCGTTGTGTGCCCACCGCGCGGGGTAGAAACCAAGTGCCGCCACTGTCTGGCACTAATCCCAACTTACAAAATGCTTGAACGAAACTTGCCGAACGTGCAGCAAGAATCAGATCACAGGCCAGCGCGATGTTAGCACCAGCGCCTGCTGCCACGCCATTAACCGCACACACGACAGGCATCGGAAGGTTTTGCAATCGAAGGATTAAAGGGTTGTAATAAGTGTCAAGCGATGCGCCTAAATCGGGCGTGTCTGCATCTTCTGCCACATTGCGATCCGACAAATCTTGCCCTGCACAGAAACCACGACCTGCTCCTGTGATCAATAAGGCTCGAACGGCATTGGTGGGATTTTCCACAGTATCCAATGCCTCGCTTAACGCTTGATGCATGATCGCGTTAAAACTGTTCAGCTTATCGGGCCGATTCAGTGTAATAGTGGCAACGTGTGCATCGATGGTTAGTAAGATTGAATCACTCATGCTTAACGTCCAATGCGAGTGCCGTTGTCGGCACATTGCTTTAGTAAAGGGCTAATTTTCCACGCTACTGGGTCTTCTTTAGCAAGTTGCTGTATCTGCTTAACAATCTCTGCAGCGCCCAACGTATCCGCATAGTGCATGAGCCCACCACGCCAGCGAGGAAAGCCATACCCAAACACAGTGACCAGATCGATATCGGTAGCACTTTGTGCAATGCCTTCGTGCAGTAAATCAGCCGCCTCGTTGATCATCGCCAGCAACAACCGCTGCCGAATTTCATCAGCCGAGTACTCAACGCGTTCAATGCCTGCAAAATGCGCCTCTTCAATACCAAGGTCGGCAACGATTGGATCATCAACTCTCCCTTCACCACCAGGGTATCGGTACCAACCGGCACCGGTTTTGCGTCCCAGCTTGCCAAGCTCCACCATTCTATCGGCTATGGGAATATAACGACGTGCAGGATCTCGCGTGGCGTCTTGGCGACGCCGATTGGCGTGCGCTATATCAAGCCCTGATAAATCTTGCACAGCGTATGGCCCCATCGCATAGCCAAACTCAACCATGGCTTCATCGATCTCCCACGGTGTGGAGCCGTCCATAAAAACTGTATCAGCAGCTTCTCGATAACGAGCCAAAATACGATTACCAACAAAGCCATCGCAAACACCGACCATCACTGGAATTTTTCGACAACGTTTTGCCAGCGCAAAAGCGGTTGCTATGACGGTATCGGATGTTTTATCACCACGCACAATTTCAAGCAGTTTCATGATGTGTGCGGGTGCGAAAAAGTGAAGCCCAATGACCCGTAAGGGTTCTTGTAAAACGCTAGCAAGCTCGTTGATATCAAGATATGAGGTATTGCTGGCGATAATGGCATCGGCTGGAAGGTGTTTTTCAAGCGTTAAAAATATCTTGCGCTTAACGTCCATACTTTCAAAGGCGGCTTCTATAGCCAAGGTTGCATCGCTGGCTTGGTCATAATCAGTTGTAGCACTAAACCGGTCTTTACGATCGCTAGCCTCTTGTTCGCTGATTAATCCGCGTTTAAGGCTTGCAGACACGATGGTTTCAACGTTTTCTTTGGCACGCTCAACTCCTTCAGCGTCATTTTCTAAAATCGTGACACGAAACCCTGCGTTAAGCAGCGCATAAGCAATGCCCGACCCCATAGTGCCACCACCAACGATCGCTACGTGTTCAAGTGTTATTGGAGGGGCCGTGATGTCATTTGGCAGCTTAGCGGCGCGTTCTGCGAAAAAGATATGTCGCAATGCTTTAGCTTGGTCCGAGCTGCGCAATTCAAGAAACGCTTTTCGTTCAACGGCTAAACCTTCTTGAATGGGTAGGTTAAGGCCTGCTTCAATCACATCGATAGCACGCAGTGGCGCTATTTGCCCTGCACTTTTTGCATTCACATGATGACGTGCTGTGTTCAGTACGTCTTGATCAACAGGTGGTGATGGCAAGTCACTGGTTGGCACAATGCAACCTAACTCTTCAGTGTTGACCATAAAGGCGGCATAGTTAGGCTCATCATGTATGGTTTGTATCAAGCCTTTTTCTAAGGCAGCTTTAGCGCTCATTGGTTTACCAGAGGTAATCATATTCAGCGCGTCAGTAAGCCCCACTAAATGAGGCAGGCGCTGCGTACCTCCTGCCCCAGGTATCACGCCCAGTGTGACTTCGGGAAATCCTATTCGAGCATTGGGCGCCATAATGCGCAATCGACAGGCCAGCGCAATTTCTGCACCGCCGCCCAAGGCCACCCCTTCAATGGCTGCGATCCATGGAACGAAGCTGTTTTCAATCTGGTTAAGAACATCGGGTAAGTGGGGTTCAACCGGTGCGCTATCAAATTCCTTCGCATCAGCACCGGCTGCGAACATACCGCCTTTGCCGCTGACAATAACGCGATCAAGTGCCTCGCGTTCAGCCCAGCGTACAGCGTCTAGTAAGCCTTGTCGAACCGACAAACCTATGGCATTAACTGGTGCATTATCTATTTCCACATAACCGACGTTATCTTCGCGCCGTGTCGTTACGCTCATACGGATTGTTCCATGAATTGGGCATTAACACGATGCTTAACGATCGGTTGCCGAGAAAATGTGATGAGACGCTATGAGCGTTGATAGTTCGCTCAATGATGCATCGATGGATTGACCACTGGTGTTTAAATGCAGTTCAGCCTGCGCATAGCGCGATTCCCGCGTTTGTAAAATATCGCGAAGCTGATCCAACGCTTGAGGGTTATTCGCCATAGGGCGTAAGTCGCCTTGAGCTCGAACTCTTTCCATATGCTCAGTGGCATCGGCTTGAAGCCATACGGTGTGGAAGTGGGTAAGTAAGGCATCAAATGTATTCGCCTCTTCCACAACACCACCAGCCACGGCCAGAACGAGACGCTGCCGAGATTCGAAAATGTGTTTAAGCGTATCGGCTTCAAGTGTTCGATACCCCTCTTGCCCGTACATGGCGATCACTTCGGCGACCGGCATTCCCGCACTGCGTTCGATTTCTTGATTAAGTTCAATAAAGGGTACGCCTAGGTCTTTACCCAGCCTTGCACCCAGTGTAGATTTCCCCGCCCCTCGTAAACCGATAAGACACAGCCTTTGCGCTTTGTTGTCGCGTAGCTGCTGTGGGTCTAGCACACTAAGTACTGAGGCGCGAGTGGCGGCGTCAGCTGTGCGGTAACGCATCACTAAGCGTGCAATATCTTCAGCTATGGAATCATCGGTGCCAACAAACCATTCTATTGGACGATCAAGAGCAATAGATACACGTTGCAGCAACGCAATTGAAATATTACTTTCCCCATTTTCAAGGCGCACGAGGTAACGAGGGGAGATACCAGTGAGTTCAGATAATTCTCGTCTTGAAAAGTGTTTGGCTTTGCGCGCTGCATGCACCCGCTCTGCCACCTGATTCAGCAGAGCCGTTGTTACATCGTCGGCCTCATTAATAGGTTTCGACATGGTAGCGACCGTCTTCGCGCATATGATCACGCAGCGTATGCCATGATTCACCGATTGATTCAGCGATGCTGGTTAACGCCTCTTCCACACCCGCTTCCATCGCTTTTAAACCGCAGATGTATATGTGCGTGTTGGGGTCATGCAGCATTTGTCCAACAATCTGCTCTTCATCGCGCATGCGATCTTGCACGTATTCTTTCTTTTGATCTTTCATGCGGCTGAACACTAGGTGTTTTTGTAATAAGGCTTCAGGTAATTTTTTTAACGGGCCAAAATACGGCAAGCTTTGGGCTGATCGTGCGCCAAAGAACATCACCATTCCGCCTTCTTGAGCGCCAACTGTGCGTTCGCGTGCCATGGTAAACGCACGCATAGGCGCAGAACCCGTGCCGGTGCAAATCATCAATAGCCGTGCGCTTGGGTCAGTGGGCAGAAGAAACGTTGCACCAAAGGGCCCGGTAACCTTAACGGTATCGCCCTTTTTAAGATCACACAAATAGTTTGAGCACAATCCGCCTTCATCTCGTTTAACCGTGAGTGAGACGTTATGATAGCCGGGGCGTTCACCATCACGAGGGCTGGAAACCGAATACAGCCTGGGCAAATGCGGTTGCCCTTCGGACGTTTCCCCCGGCGCGATGACCCCCAGTGACTGACCTTCTAGTACCGGAAATGGTTTGCCTTGAAAATCGAGAATGATGTGTCGTACATCGGTATCACTGTCATCATCGGTCAAGCGATAGTTACCTTGTACAACGGCTTCAATAGCATTACTTAAGTTATACAGATTGATGGTAGGTTTAGAGGCAGACTTAGGCGCTTGGGCTTTACCGCCAGCGCCTTTATGAGCTTCGGCTAATAGTGCTGCAATTGGATCATCCTCAGCAAGTACCTTAGCTTGATCATCGGCAGGTTCAACCACACTGATCTCGCCCTGTTCAGGAAGCTCATCCCATTCGTATTGAGATTCCAATGAGTAAGGTTCTGCCACCACTCGCCATTCATCGATTGAACCGGTTGGGCAAACTGGAATGCAGTCCATACACATATTGCACTTACTGGCATCCACAACAACGTTGTCATCATTGTGTTCAATGGCTTGTACTGGGCAAGTCATTTCGCAGGTATAACAGCGGATGCAAATCTCAGGATCAATCAGGTGTTGTTTGAGTGGTTGGTTCATGAACTTACGCCTCTTGTATCGCTTACGCCATATGCAGTTTGACGAATTCGAAATCACCTGGCTTGTTATCAATAGTGACCGTGGGTGCTGCGATCCAGCTGGCGTATTTACCCGGTTCAAAACACGGCTTCATTAGCGATTGAATAAAGGCGCCATCGTCTTTGGTTGGTAACCATTCATTGACCTTAGCGCCCCATTCCTCTTCTGTGATGATATTACCTGATGGGTCAGATTTTATGGCCGCGAATACACCGATTTGACGATGGAAGGCTTCGTGTGGAATGGTGAGTTCAAAATCGATTCCTGCTTTTTTGATGGCTTTGTTCCATCGACCCACACCGCCTGCGGCATCTCTAACGTAATCATCTCGTAACCGCATGTTCACAGCTGTTAGCGCAGGTACGTCTTCTTCAACGATTTTTCCATCAACAATGCTGGATACCTTGTAGGTGTCACCCTCTAGCTTGTGATCATCATCAATGCGATGTTCCATGTAACGCCCTTTAATGCCTGCGTTAAATGCATTCGCTGCATTGGTTGATACTTCTTGACCAAATAAATCAAGCGACAAGGTGTAGTGCAAATTCAGTTTTTTCTGAATCGTGGGTAAGTCGATAACCCCCAAATCACGAACGTTGCCAATATCGTTAGGATCGGTTATCCCTGCTTTTTTCATCGCATCTAAAGTGGCTTGTATAACGCGACCCACGCCAGTTTCACCTACAAACATATGATGCGCTTCTTCTGTGAGCATAAATCGGCACGTGCGGCTTAGTGGATCAAAGCCAGATTGCGCCAACGATTCAAGCTGCATTTTGCCATCGCGATCGGTAAAGTAGGTGAACATAAAAAACGATAACCAATCTGGCGTCTCTTCATTGAAGGCGCCAAGCATGCGCGGCGCTTCATCTGAACCTGATGAGCGTCGAAGTAAATCATCGGCTTCTTCTCGCCCGTCTTTACCAAAGTATTTTTGCAGTAGGTACACCATGGCCCATAGGTGGCGACCTTCTTCAACGTTAACTTGAAACAGATTGCGTAAGTCGTATAGCGAAGGTGCGGTAAGACCTAAAAAGCGTTGTTGTTCCACAGATCCTGGTTCTGTATCCCCTTGGATAACAATAAGACGCTTTAGCATATTGCGGTATTCCCCCGGCACTTCCTGCCAAGCGGGTTTTCCTTGATGTTCGCCGCATGGAATGACACGCTCTTCAGCTTGAGGAGCCAGCAGCACCCCCCAGCGATACTCAGGCATTTTTACGTAGTCAAATTTTGCCCAGCCCTTGGGATCGACACTGACGGCTGTGCGCAAGTACACCATAGAGTCTTGAAAGTTTTGTGGAATTAATTTATTCCACCAATCAATGTACCCCGGGTGCCATTTTTCCAAGGCCTTTAACACTTTACGATCTTGCCCTAGGCCTACGTTATTAGGAATACGCGTGTCATAACTTACGTCAAGCGTGCTAGCCATTGTATTGTCCTTACCGTGTTTTGTTTGTTGTGTAAGCGAATCG
Source organism: uncultured Granulosicoccaceae bacterium (assembly GCA_938035125.1). Classification (GTDB taxonomy): domain Bacteria; phylum Pseudomonadota; class Gammaproteobacteria; order Granulosicoccales; family Granulosicoccaceae; genus Granulosicoccus. The sequence goes on from CALHNS010000021.1 coordinate 23,705, forward strand.
AATCGAAGCAATTCGATGCGTTTAAACGCGCTCTAAATCAAAGCTACCGCGTACACCGGTACCGTATCGTTGTAATGCACCATCAGGTCCGACAGCATTAGGGCGATTGAAAATCCAATTTTGCCAAGCCGTTAATCGACCAAAGATTCTGGTTTCCATGGTTTCAGGCCCAGCAAAGCGAAGGTTTGCTTCCATGCCTGTCATTGCATCGGGGCTGAAAGAGGCGCGCTCTTCTACAAAGATACGTACCTCATCCTCCCAATCGATGTCGTCGAGAATAATGGTTACTAAACCCATCTTGTCAGCGGTTTCAGCGTCGAGATTTTCACCAAGCTTCTCTTTTGCTGCATCGACCAAATTGGGTTCACCAAGAAATCGGGTTTGCAGCCGGGTAAGCTCATTGCCCATCGGATAAGGACCAAAGTTCGCTTCAGTTAACCGTATGGTTGCCAATGCTCTGTCGTCATCTTCAAACTCACCTTCCATCATGTAACTGCGATCAACTGAGAATAGAATCTCTGCCAGTACGCCAACAAAACATGAACCGTGTTCAACAAAGGCTGCGAGCGAACGCGAGGTTACATCAAGCCGTTTTAAGGTACGTTTCCAATATTGACGCACTTCATTAGCAAGCCAATGTTCTGCATGGGTTGCAAGCAGTGCCTCGTGTGCTGCGAACGCGTCCGGATCACCTTCTGTTCGAAAAACCCATAGGCCGATGTCTTTTTCATTGAAACGCATGTGCAATATCGCGTCTTCAAATTCTCGGCACAGTTTTAATAAATACGCTTGATCGCCTTCAGACTGAAACGCCTCCATATCTGCTGGTGCGTTTTGTTCAGGGCCTTTTAACGTAAACGTTGCCATCCTTCCCGCACGATCAATGTCAACGGTGACGCTTGACCAAGACAGTGAATGTTCTGTGAACGAGCGTTCTAACGGGTTTAACGTAATGCCTACAGTAATATCCGGTTTGTTTGATTTTGCAGCAAATTCTTTAGCTCGTTCAACCACGGTGTTAGCAAATTTCGAATTAGGGATAACTTCATCAACCAGCCGCCAGTCTTTTGCACGTTGACCCTTTACACCCTCTTCAATCGAGCAAAAAATATCGGCCAAGTCGCGGCGCATTTTTCGTTTATCGGTAATACGTGTAAGGCCACCGGTACCTGGAAGTACTGCGAGCAACGGCACTTCGGGTAAGCCAACTGAGGATGTGCTGTCGTCAGTGAGCATGATGTAGTTACACGCAAGTGCCAGTTCATAACCGCCACCAGCACATGCACCTTTTACCGCAGCAATGTACTGTTGCCCACTGTCTTTTTCTGCAGCTTCAAACGCATTGCGTGTCTCGTTAGTGAACTTGCAGAAATTAACCTTATGACTGTGCGCTGCACCGCCCAACATACGAATATTCGCGCCAGCACAAAAGACGTTGTCTTTACCTGAACGCATTACCACCACTTTTACTTCAGGGTGTTCAAAGCGCATGCGTTGCACGACATCGTTCAATTCGATATCAACGCCAAGATCATAGGAATTGAGTTTGAGTTCGTAACCATCAAACAACCCGCCGTTCTCATCTACGTCCATTGATAACGTAGCCACGGGGCCCTCGTATTCGACCTGCCAGTGACGATAGGTGGATGGTTCTGCGCGGAAATCGATGGGTTGGGACATGGTTGCCTCGAAGCGCTCAACGGTACCCATAGAATACGCAGTATCCTACAAGCTGTAAATTAAAATACGCATAATATGGCTAAATAGATGCTAATAAATTCCGTTACTATAGTGATAAAGAAGTCTCTTCAGCTTTATTTGCTACTATAGTGCTAAATTTACACTGTCTTCCAAGGCATCGATCCAGCGATGTACCTTGCGAACGTCTAACGTCATGACGTGGCGCTTTGGATCTGCTGGTATCAATGCACGAGATTTACCCACGAGGCGTTGCGCCGCTTTAGGGCGATTCATCAGTAATTTAAGTTGCCCATTAGCCAGCTGTATCAAACCCTGCACGAATGCTTTCTCCACACTGTCTTTTGCTAACGCCATCCATACCGGCTCTAATACCTCATGGGCCTCCCAGTAATAACCGTTTTGTAAAAATTGAAGCCCGGCTCGATAAGCCTGACACTGTGCCAGTTGATCAGCGCTGTAACCTACTACCGCTGTGCGCCTGAGTGTTTCAAACGCCGCTTCAGGGTGACGTTTATTAACGCCGGGTATATAAGCATGGGTTGGAAAATCATGTAAAGGCTTTAAGGGTTTGCAAAATTCAGTAATCGCTGTAATCACTTTAACTGAGTGCTCAAGATGTGGTGCGTGTTGACAATTTTTTAACACCAGCGCCTCAGCCCATGTTTGCCCTACCCTCTCGGTTACTGCATCAACCTGTGCCAATGAACCGTAAGGGTCGTCTTGGCCTTGAATGGTCAGTACCGGCGTTTGAATGCGCTCAAGAACATTGGTTACGTTCCATGTTTTAAATTCAGGGTTTAACCAACTGTCGTTCCAACCTCGAAACGCGTTGTCAGGGTCTTGATGGTATTTGGCTAAGCGATCCCGTAGATTCCCATGATCAAACGCATCACGTGCGTCTAAAATTGCTTGCAACCCAGCGGTTTCTGTGAAGAAGTGTGGTGCAATAAGTACGGTGCCCATCACTCGGGCATCAACGATGCTGCCTGTGTAAATGGCTGCAATGGTTGCACCGTCACTGTGGCCAACGAGTACCGCGTTCTGTACGCCAATGTTGTTCAGTACTTCAGGCAGTGTATCGATCGCTTCGCGCGTCATGTAATCCAATGGGCGCGGAAGGCTTACCGTTTGGGAGTGGCCATAGCCTGCGCGAGAATACATTAGCACGCCAAAGCCTGTCGCTTTATTAAGCTTTAAAGGGAAATCACGCCAAAGCTTGATACAACCCAGACCTTCATGCAGTAATACGAAGGTGGGTGCCTCATTAGGCGGTGCGCCAATGCAGGCATATTCCAGTGTTTTACCAGCGGCTTGCAGTTGGCCCGTTGCGCTCCATGCTGCGTTCATAGGTTAAGGTTTATGTGTTATCACGTAAACGAAAACGTTGAATCTTACCCGTGGCTGTTTTAGGCAGTTCATCAATAATATCGATCCAGCGAGGATACTTCCATTTTCCGATTCGCTCTTTTACAAACTCTTTAAGCTCATCAACTTGGTCAGCGTTTCGGCCCTCTTTTAGCACGATATACGCTTGCGGTTTTTCAAGATCGTCCTTATCTCGGCGAGCAACAACGGCGGCTTCTAACACATCCGGGTGCTCACTTAATGCTTGCTCAATTTCAAATGGGCTTACCCAAATACCCGAAACTTTGAACATATCATCGGTTCGGCCGCAATAGATAAAGCGTCCGCTTTTGCTCATCTCGTACTTATCACCCGTGCGTGTCCACTGCCCTTCAAATGTTGCGCGTGATTTGGCACGCTGGTTCCAGTAATCAGCCGCTGCTGATTCTCCTCGTACTAGCAGTTCACCAATGACACCTTCCTCAGTAATAGTGCCACCTCCCTCGTCCACCAGTTTTACTTCATAACCTGGTACGGCTATACCAGAGGTGCCGTATTCAATATCTGTTGGGCTGTTTGATAGGAAGATGTGTAAAAGTTCTGTCGAACCCACACCGTCCATAATGTCAGAACCTTGTAATGTTTTCCATTTACGGCCAAGTTCAGCCGGTAAGGCCTCACCGGCAGAAATACAAAGTCGCAACGGTGCGCTAGGTACGCACTGGTTGTCTTCCCACTGATGAACTAAGGCTGCATACAGTGTGGGCACACCGCAAAAAAGAGTGGGTTGATACGTTTCAAGAATGTGGGTGACAACATCGGGTGTGGGTCGGCCATTAAATAACAAGGTGGTAGCGCCAACCGATTGCGGAAACGACAAACCATTGCCCAGACCATAGGCAAAAAATAATTTAGCCGCTGAGTAGATGACATCGTCTTCGCGTATTCCAAGTACTTGCTGCCCGTAGGTATCGCAGGTTACTTTTAGTGCATCGTGAACATGTCGCACCCCTTTTGGCGTACCGGTCGAGCCAGAGGAATACAGCCAAAATGCGACTTCATCTCCAGAACATTCTATGGCAGGCACCGGGTGTGCCTCGTTGATGAACGCTTTCCAATTTAGGGTGTTTTCAGGCGCGTTATCACCTATAACAACGATTTTTCGTATGTGCGTTGAATCTAATGCAGCAGGTAGCACCAAGTCGAGTAATTCAAAAGATACGAACGCTATGGCTGCGCGGCTGTCGTTTAATATGGTGCGATAAACGTCTGTAGATAACAGCGTATTGAGCGCAACCGGTTGAACCCCTGCTTTTAGAGCGCCCCAAAATAGAGACGGAAATTCGATTTGATCCAGTACAAACATCGCTGCACGTTCTTCACGTTGGATGCCTGCGTTGTTCAGTGCGCCTGCCACTTTACCGCTTTGTTGCGCTAGCGCTGCGTAGCTCAGTTCACGTCCATCTTGCCAAGCTTCTCGATAGGCAATTTTATCTCCACGGCCCTCAGTTACATGCCGTTCAACAAACCAGTTTGACGCATTGCCGTTCATAAATAATCCTATCGATTAACTGAGTCGTTTTACAAAGGAAGTAACGCCAAGGTGATAAAAGGGAACGCTACTAAAATTGCCACTCTAACTAAATCAGTGAATACAAAATAAATCACCGCTTTGTAGGTTTCAACGATGGGGGTTTGTTTGTCCATCGAATTGATGACGAATAAATTCATTCCCACAGGTGGGGTTATTAGCCCAACTTCCACCACGATTAACACCAGAATACCAAACCAAATGGCCGTTTGTTCGATGTTGAGTCGGTTAAGTGAGCCTTGAGTGACACCCCGTAACCCCAGTTCGCGGGTGATGTCACGCGACAAGGCCTCACCACTTGCCAGCGTATTTTGAGCTTGTTGCAACGCGGCAGCGGGCAGTTCTGCGCCACTGGCAATCAGTGCATCAAGACGTGCGCCCTGCAATTGCACCATCGACACCAGACCAAAATCCAGCTCTTGCATAATGGGCCAAAAGATAGGAATCGTTAATAAAATCATGGATAAGCTATCCATAACGCAGCCGAGTAGCAAATAAAAGGCAAGGATCATGATTAACACAACAATGGGGCTGAAGCCACTGGTTGATACCCAAGCGGCAGCCTCTTGAGGCAACTGGGTGAGCGCAAGAAAACCGTTATAAAACGCAGCCCCCAACACAATAAAAAATATCATCCCGGTTGAGCGTGCCGTTACGAAAAAGCTCTCTTTAAGTGAGAACCAATTTAAGCCTCCAACTGACCAAGCAATTAAGCCGGTGCCTAATGCGCCAACCGCTGCCCCTTCAGTGGGTGTAAACCAGCCTAAATAAATTCCACCGACTACCATGAGAAATACTAATAAAACGGGCCACACATCGAACAACGCTTTAAAGCGTTCTGTGTAAGGCACTCGCGGACGGGTACCTGCAGAGCTTGGGTTTACGCGAACATAGATGGCTATGGCTATCATGTACCCTAGTGCAGCGAGGATGCCGGGGATAAAAGCTGCAAGAAATAATTTAGCGATATTTTGTTCAGTAAGGATGGCGTAAATCACCAGCACCACAGACGGGGGTATTAATATGCCTAGCGTGCCGCCAGCTGCTAACGTTGCCGTTGAAAACCCACCGGCATATCCATAACGGCGAAGTTCAGGTAAAGCCACACGACCCATGGTTGCAGCGGTTGCTAACGATGAGCCACATATAGCGCCGAAGCCTGCACACGATCCCACAGCCGCCATGGCCACCCCGCCTTTACGATGACCAAGCCACCCTTCCGCAGCTTTAAAGAGTGCTTGACTCATACCGCCTAAGGTAGCGAAGTGCCCCATAAGTAAAAACATCGGTACGATCGATAATGAATAGTTTGAAAAGGTTGTGTAAGTTTCAGCCTTTAACCGAGCGAATGGCAAGTTCGTATCGCCGGTAACCAGAATAAGCCCGACAAGCCCTGCGAAAAACATCGCAAGGCCGATGGGTACGCGCAGAAAAATTAAAATGAGCAGTGCTGGAAAAGACAGCAAGCCGATCATCAGATCACTCAATGGTCTGCCTCTAGCTCGCTGGGTATAAGCGTTTTCCCCGTGGTAAATTCGATAAACCGGGAAAGGGCTATATGAATGGCGACAATCGCTGCAGCGATTGCTCCGGGTAAACTAATGGCGTAACCCCACCACACGGGAAACTGCAACAGTAAGGTGGTTTGGCCAGAGCTTCGCTTACTTTCCAAACCGCCTAATAGCTTCACAGCGATGAGAATAAGCACCGCAGCAAATACGATTTCTATCAGCATGCGCAGGAAGCGATTGATACGTTGTGGAAGTCGGGCGGTAAGGATATCGACCGAGGCATGCGCGCCGTTGATTTGGCATAAGGGTAAAAAGGCAAAGACGGTAAAAGCCATGCCAGCCTCTACCAGTTCAAAATCACCGTTAATTGGGCCCACACCGGTTGCAAGCAGTGCGTTGGATATTTCTGGAGCAACGCTTTGTAGAAAATCGCTGTGAAGAATCGAATTTAAAGATCGCCCAATGATTGATAGGCAAGTCATTACAACAAGCGTGCTAAGAGCAAAGCCGCCGAGTATTGCAAAAGCTCTTGCGAGTTTAGTAACGAATTGATGCATCGATAGAGGTGAAAATTAGAACAGGCTGCAACCCATATTAATTGCAGCCTGTTCTGTATGGCTACATTTCTGCCGTAGCACCTTTACATTCGCCAGCCATTAACGCCTTAGCTCGATCGATCAGCGCCTGCCCATCGATATCTTTCTCGGCTAGATCAGCGATCCAAGTGTCGTAGATTGGGTTAACAAGAGCTGCCCATTCACTGGTGTCTGTAATTGTGATGATCTCGTTACCGTTATCCACCGCAACTTGTCGGGCTGGGCCATCGGCATCGGCTTGGACGCCACCAGCAAAAATAGAAAACTCAAGCCCAGAGTTATCATCGATAACCGCTTTTAAATCGTCATCAAGTGCGTCGTACACACCTTTGTTCATAGCCAGTACGAAAGTTAGTGTGTAAAGAGCTGGGCCTTCAAATTCTGTATGAAATTCTACAAGCTCAGGAATTTTCAATGCCGCCGTAACTTCCCAAGGAATGGTTGTGCCATCGATAACGCCTTTAGAGAGACCTTCAGGAACAGCCGGTACGGGCATGCCAACCGGTGTGGCACCTGCAAGTTCTAATAACTCGTTAACGAGGCGAGAGCCACCGCGAATTTTTAAACCTTGAAGATCAGCGGGTTCATTAACAGGCTCGTTGGTATGGAACATGCCAGGACCGTGCACCCATGTGCCTAATATTTTAACGTCTTTAAATTCTGTGGCAGCCATGTTGGATTCAAACAGATTCCAATAAGCACAGGATGCTGCACGCGCATCTTCAACCATAAACGGTAATTCAAACACTTCTGTTGATGGGAAACGGCCCGGTGTGTATCCCACCACGGTCCAAACAACATCGGCTATGCCATCGATGGCTTGATCCATCAGTTCTGGTGGCGAGCCACCCAGTTGCATGGATGGAAAACGATCCACTTTTATGCGGCCATCGGAAGCTTCTTCTACTTTGTCGGCCCACACATCTAATACCAGTTTTGGAACGTTGGCTTGTGCTGGCAGAAATTGGTGCAATTTAAGCGTTACATCTTGCGCGTGAGCACCGGTTGAAAAGGCTGTGGCCATGACGGCAGCAGCCAATGGACGAAGTAAGGTTTTTAAAGTGGACATTACGATTCCTTTTCCTCTTAATTTTGGTTGATTCGAGCCATACTTTGCCCGGCCTAGGAGCCTTCATTTTAAGCACAACCGCTTTGCAAAGTCACGCAAAGTATCGTTGTCTAGGCGCAAGAGGCTTGATTTTCAACGATATAATCAATGCCCGGCTTGATCATAGTCCCATTCCACCGTTTCGGACACTGGCACCGCCTGGCACGTTAATACAAAGCCTGCATTCACCTGATCGTCTTCTAGGGCGTGGTTCGCAAGCATCTCCACTTCGCCTGTCAATATTTTCGCTTTGCACGTTGAACACACCCCAGCTTTACAGGCATAAGGTGCGTCTAATTGATTCTCTGTGGCCGCCTCGAGTAGCGTACTGCCATCGTTAATAACCAGCGTTCGAGTTTCACCCCCAAGGGTCACTTTGCCTTTCACACCGTGCTTGTGTGTGTTAACACTTTGTGCCCGTTGCTTGGTGCGACCCAGTTGCGCACTGCCAAACAATTCAAGTCGAATACTGTCTTTCGATACGCCTAGCGCTTGCAAGGTATCTCGTATGCCAATCATCATGGGTTCTGGGCCACACAGGTACACCATGTCTATAACACTGATGTTTATCCACGTTGCTAATAACGCCTTGCATTTTGCCGCATCCACTCGGCCTCGAAACAATTCAATCTCAGTGCTTTGATCTTCTAAAATATGCACCACTGTAAAGCGATTCAAGTTTTGGTTCTTTAAATCTTCTAATTCTTCACGGAACATGATGGTATTGGCGCTGCGATTGGCGTAAACCAATGAGTAATGAGCGTTAGCGTTTTTTTGTAAACCTGATTTGATAATGGACAGTATGGGGGTAATGCCTGAGCCACCGGCGAACGCTAAGTATCGAGGCTTATCATGGTTTACGCTGGCAAAAAAGTTACCCATCGGTGGCATGGCTTCAACGGTGTCCCCTACTTTTAATTCCATGTTTGCCCATGTTGAAAACGCCCCACCATCTACTCGTTTGATTCCCACTTGCAGCACATCATCGGTATCTGCGGCACAAATAGAATAGGAGCGACGCAACTCTTCTCCATCAAAGTTTTTTCGAAACGTAAGATACTGACCCGGCGTAAATGTAAACGCATCGCTACTGTGTGGTTTTAAGGTCAGAACCACCGCATCGCGAATCGTTTTATGAATGTGGGTAACCGTTAAACGATGAAACTGATTCAAGAGCGTATTCTCATAAGCATTTGAAGTATTCGAAAGGTTCAAGACAATCTAAACAGCGCCACTGCGCTTTACACGGAGTGGATCCGAATTGGCTGATTTTTTCTAGCTGATTTGATTGACATTGTGGGCAGCGTTTGGGGCCACCTGAGGCTTCGGGTGCTGCAATACCATAGCTTTCGAGTTTGATGCGCCCTTCATCTGACATCCAATCGGTTGTCCATGCTGGCGCTATCTTTGTTTCTAAATTTAGGTGTTGTATACCGCGGCGAGCGAGCTCTGTTGAAATGTTTGATTCTATTTCACGCATGGCTGGGCAGCCTGAATACGTTGGAGTGATAACAACACTCACTTGATTGTCATTAACACGAACCTCTCTAACCACGCCTAAGTCAACAATAGAAATAACTGGAATTTCAGGGTCGGCTATTTGTTCAAGCCATTGCCAAACTTGTTCCGTGGTAAAAGCTTGTGCGCTCACCACGTAGCCCCTGGATAAGAGCGTTGCAGTGTTTGCATAACGGCTAGCATATGACCTAAATGCTCAGTATGGCGAACGCCGTTACGGCCGCCGGTGTGTGCAAATGGATCGTCTGGTGCGGTTAAGCACGCCTCATTTAGGGTACTGAACACCGTGTCGTTCCAAGCTTTACGCATCGATGCCGGTAAGGGTGCAATACCTTGGCTATGCATTGCCACATCGGTATCATCTTCGCCAAATAGCTCGCCTGTGTACGGCCACAGGTAATTCACAGCGGTTTGCATTAATTGATTGCTGAGCTCTGTGCCGTCGCCCAAAGCGATAACGGTTTCGGCAGAACGTTCAAGATGATATTGCGCCTCTTTAAGTGATTTATGTGCGATATCAGAAACCCGTTGTTCTGAAGAGTTTTGTAGCGCGGATAACCACGGCACCTGAAACGCATCAAAAAAGAATTGCCTCGCCATGGTGCGACCAAAATCTTCATTGGGCACTTCAAGCATTAACACATTACGAAAATCGTACACATCACGCAGGAAGGCAAGATCGTCATTGCTGCGTCCTGCCCCTTCCACATCAGCTGCATAAGCTAACCACAATTGTGTTTGTCCAATAAGGTCAAGTGCGGTATTCGCTAAAGCGATATCTTCTTCTAGCGCAGGTGCTGTACCACACCATTCGGATGTTCTGTGGCCCAACACTAAGGCGTTGTCACCTTGCCTGAGTAAGAATTCAAATAAATGAGGGTTGCCCGCCGTCATTACATGTTGCCTGCTTCATCGGGAAGGTCATAAAACGTTGGGTGACGGTACACCTTATCGGATGCTGGTTCGTATAACGGGCCTTTGTCGCTTGGGCTTGATGCGGAAATTGCGGCCGCTTCAACAACCCAAATGCTGGTGCCTTCATTTCGACGAGTATAAACATCTCTTGCGTTTTTAATCGCACGTTCGGCATCGGGTGCATGCAATGAGCCTACGTGTCGGTGGCTCATGCCGTGCTGGCCGCGAATAAACACTTCCCACAAAGGCCATTCTTTAGTTGTTGTCATGTTGTTATCCTGCGGCCACTTGCGTAGTAGCTTTTTTCTTAGCGGCTTTTTTATTGGCATGTGCCATCATGGCCTCTCGTACCCAAGCGCCATCATTCCACGCTTTTTGGCGAGCGGTTAAGCGTTCAGTGTTGCATGGGCCATTGCCTGCCAGCACATCGTTGAATTCATTCCAGTCGGGTTGTGAGAAATCATAGTGTTGGGTTTCTTCGTTCCACTTAAGGTGCTCATCAGGAATGTTTAAGCCAAGGTATTCGGCTTGCGGAACCGTTTCATCAACAAACTTCTGACGAAGCTCGTCGTTAGAATTCATTTTTATTTTCCACGCCATTGATTGTGCTGAGTGAACGCTGTCTTTATCCGATGGGCCGAACATCATTAACGAGGGGTACCAAAATCGATTCAATGCATCTTGTGCCATACGATGTTGATCGGTTGTGCCGTTTTTTGCCATGGCAATCATGATGTGAAAACCTTGGCGTTGATGAAAGCTCTCTTCTTTGCATATTCGCACCATAGATCGTGCATAAGGGCCATAGGAGGTGCCTTGCAATGGAACTTGATTCATAATGGCAGCACCATCGACCAACCAACCCACCGCTCCCATGTCGGCCCACGTTAAGGTGGGGTAGTTAAAGATGGAAGAGTATTTCATTTGTCCGTTATGCAGCATTTCGAACATTTCATCTCGGCTGATGCCTAGGGTTTCAGCTGCGCAATAAAGGTATAAGCCGTGGCCAGCTTCATCTTGAACTTTAGCCAATAGATTTGCTTTGCGTTCCAAGGTGGGCGCACGCGTTATCCAATTCCCTTCTGGTAGCTGCCCAACAATTTCAGAGTGCGCATGTTGGCCAATCTGACGCACAAGATTTTTACGATAACCCTCTGGCATATAATCTTTGGGTTCAATTTTTTCCCCGCGATTAATGCGTTCCTGAAATGCTCTGTCTTCAGGCGACATCTCTTCAAGTGACTGCACCGACTTTCCGGTTGATTTGATTGACTGTGCGTACATCATTCACTCCTATCACGTTCGTTCAAGTATCAGCGCAACGCCTTGCCCTACGCCAACACACATGGTGCACAGCGCGTAACAGCCCCCCGTGCGTTGCAGCTGGTAGGCGGCTGTCATCACAAGGCGTGCACCCGACATGCCCAATGGGTGGCCTAGAGCAATGGCGCCGCCATTTGGGTTTACGTGCGCCGCATCATCGGGCACACCTAACGCTCGAAGCGTAGCTAATGCTTGGGCAGCGAACGCTTCATTTAATTCAATCACATCCATCTGTTCAATGCTAAGGCCACAGCGCTTTAACAATTTTTTGGTGGCTGGGACGGGGCCGATACCCATAACGCGAGGCTCAACCCCTGCTGCACACATGCCGACCACGCGAGCAATGGGCTGGTGTTGTTTGGCAATGGTTTCATTCACGAGCAGCAATGCCGCCGCACCGTCATTGATTCCAGATGCGTTACCGGCGGTAACGGTGTTATCAGCACCATTGATGGCTTTTAATGTGTTTAATTTTTCTAATGTTGTGGAAGGACGCGGGTGCTCATCTTCGTTGAACACAACGGCATCACCTTTACGTTGAGGAATTTCCACACGCATCAGTTCATCTTGAAAATACCCTGCCTCTTGTGCGGTTATGTAACGTTGTTGCGATCTCATTGCGAACGCATCTTGATCGGCGCGGTTGATATCAAAATCGTTGGCCACGTTATCGGCGGTTTGCGGCATGGAATCGGTGCCGTATTGTTCATGCAGGCGGTTGTTGATGAATCGCCAGCCCAGCGTGGTGTCGTAAATTGCGTTCGCTCGACTGAACGCATTGCTTGCTTTGGGCATGACGAACGGGGCTCTGCTCATATTCTCAACACCACCTGCGACAGCTTGTGTGAAATCACCAGCTTTAATGCCGCGAGAGGCAAGGCCAACCGCATCCATTCCCGAGGCGCACAAACGGTTTATTGTTGTGCCCGGAACATCGATGGGTAGCCCGGCGAGTAATGCTGCCATGCGCGCCACATTGCGATTGTCTTCCCCTGCTTGATTGGCATCGCCCAAAATAACGTCATCGAGGGTGGCCCAATCAATGGTTGGGTTGCGTTTTATCAGTTCGGCAATCGGAAGCGCTGCCAGTTCATCGGTGCGCACGGTAGACAACGCGCCGCCGTAACGTGCGATGGGTGTTCGAACACCGTCAAGAATATAGGCTTCCAACGTACTCCTCCTAATACTACGGCCGGTTTAATGGGCTATCGACCTGGTCAGGTTACACTGTATGGCGATGCCAATGGTTGCCCCATTACTAGTAGGCGTTCATAGTCAATAAATCGTACTGGGCTACCAATTCATCATTTTGGTTACTTAAAGATACATCCCAACGCACTTCACCGTATTCGTCGTTGCGCGGTGTTTTTTGTTTAACCGTAAGTTTTACCTGAATGCTGTCACCGGCTTCAACCGGTTTCATAAACCGAAGAGTATCAAGCCCTGTGTTAGCAAGCACGGGCCCTTCATCGGGCTGCACGAATAAACCAGCAGCAAAACTTAACAGTAGGTAGCCGTGCGCCACTCGCCCAGGAAAGAACGGGTTTCTTTTCGCTGCGGCATCATCCATATGGGCATAAAACGTATCGCCTGTGAAGTGTGCAAATTTTTCAATGTCTTCTAAAGAAATTTGTCGTTGCTCGGTATGTAACGTATCCCCTAGTTCAAGCTCATGAAAGGTGCGTGTAAACGGGTGCTCAGCGCGTTGATTTTGGGTGGAACCTGGCATCCAACGCTGGGAGATTTTACTTAATATATCGGGGCTGCCTTGAATGGCGGTGCGCTGCATGTAGTGCATGACACCGCGCACACCACCCATCTCTTCTCCGCCGCCTGCCCGGCCCGGGCCGCCGTGCACCATGTGCGGTAATGGTGAACCGTGCCCCGTGCTCTCCTTCATTGAATCGCGGTTGTTAAAGTATAGCCTTCCGTGAAAGGCACCCGAACCCAGAGCAATCTGGCGAGCCACATCACCATCGTGAGTAAACACAGACGCAACCAAGCTGCCCTGGCCTCGATTTAATAAGGCTACAGCGTGTTCTACAGTGCGATAAGGCATGATCGTTGAGACAGGGCCAAACGCTTCGATGTCGTGCACGCTAACGGCTGTATCCGGTGAATTGCAGTGAAATAACATGGGTGGTAAGAATGCACCCTTGTTAGCATCAGCCCCTACAACGTTAAAATTATCTGGGTCTCCGAAAACTCGTTCAGCATCTGCACCCAGTAACTTAGCCTTTTCAAGCACATCGCGTTTGTGCTCGTTTGATACCAGCGCGCCCATGGTAGTGCTTGAGTTTTTAGGATCACCAATGACAGTTTTAGCCAGATGATTGCTAAGTGCTTCAATCAGTGATTCAACTTGCGATTCTGGTGCAAAAATGCGCCGGATTGCGGTACATTTTTGCCCAGCTTTTGTGGTCATTTCTTGGGTTACTTCTTTTACTAACACATCAAATTCTGGTGTGCCAGAAGTGGCATCTGGCCCAAGCATCGATGCGTTCAAACTGTCTTGCTCTGCGATAAAACGAATGGAGTTGTCTACAATAGGCTGCGCTGAGCGAAGGGATGTTGCTGTGTGGGCTGAGCCTGTAAAACTGATCACATCTTGCGAGTTCAATTCATTGAGTAAATTACCCACGCCACCACAGATAAGTTGCAGGGCACCATTAGGCAGTAAGCCACTGTTGATAAGTATTTGAACGCAAAGTTCTGTAACGTAACACGTAGAGGTAGCAGGTTTTACAATGGCTGGAACACCGGCTAGTAGCGTTGGTGCCAGCTTTTCCAGCATTCCCCATACAGGAAAATTAAACGCATTGATATGAATCGCAACACCTTGCAACGAGGTGCATATGTGTTGCCCTTGAAAGGTACCGGTTCTGGATAATTGCTCCATTTCGCCATCGATATAGACGTGTGAATCTGGCATTTCACGCCGACCTTTTGAGGCATACACAAACAAAGTGCCGATGCCTCCATCGATGTCAATTAAATGATCTTTTTGCGTAGCGCCTGTGTTAAACGAGAGGTCATACAAAGCTTGTTTGTGCTCATTTAGGTGGGTTGCCAGCTTCTTGATTAATTTTGCTCGATCGTGAAAGCTCATGGCTCGAAGCGCAGGCCCACCAACGCTGCGCGCGTAGTCCAGCATGCCTGCGGTGTCTAAATGGCTGCTGCCCGCATGGGCGATAACATCGCCAGTTACCGCAGATTGGATGCTGGAAGCGGTGTTGTCTGGTGATACCCACAGGCCCTCAGCAAAGCTATTTATGGATTGTGTGCTCAAGGCGATTCCCTCATGAGGCGTTTTTTTGCAAAACGGATTTTGCGATAGTATGGCATTGACCGACAGCGGTGGTTAGTGAAACACTAGCAAAGACAATTTATATAGGTGACTTCTTGCACATGAAAAACCTTGCCCCTGAACGCAGCGATTTAGACCCAATAGAAATCGCATCCATAGATGAAATTCGATCGTTGCAACTGAGTCGAATGAAATGGTCGTTAGCGCATGCGTATGACAATGTGCCTATGTACAAACAACGTTTTGATCAGGCGGGTGTGCACCCTGAGGAATTAAAAACGCTATCAGATTTAGCCAATTTTCCTTTCACGGTAAAGAGCGATTTGCGTGATAACTACCCATTTAAACTCTTTGCGGTTCCGCAAAATCAAATTGTACGCATTCATGCATCTTCAGGCACCACCGGTAAACCAACGGTTGTGGGTTATACGAAGAATGACATCTCTATGTGGGCCGATATGGTGGCGCGAAGCTTAAGGGCAAGCGGTACACGTTCTGGCGACATGGTGCACGTAGCTTATGGCTATGGTCTGTTCACTGGAGGCTTGGGTGCACACTACGGTGCAGAGCGTTTAGGGTGCACGGTTGTGCCCGTGTCAGGGGGTATGACAGAACGACAAGTGACATTAATCGATGATTTTAAGCCAACCACCATCATGGTCACCCCTTCTTATATGCTGAATATATTAGAGCAGTTTCAACAAGCAGGAATTGACCCTCGTGATAGCTCACTTCAAGTGGGTGTGTTTGGCGCAGAACCTTGGACAGATTCATTACGTCGTGAAGTGGAAGAATCGTTTGATATGCACGCGGTGGATATTTACGGTTTGTCAGAAATCATGGGCCCAGGGGTTGCGAACGAGTGTGTTGAGACTAAAGACGGATTGCATCTTTGGGAAGATCACTTTTACCCAGAAATTATTGACCCGGTAAGTGGAGATGTAAAACCTGAAGGTGAAATGGGTGAACTTGTGTTAACCACGTTAAGTAAAGAAGGTTTACCGATGTTGCGATACCGCACCGGTGACTTAACTCGATTATTACCCGGCACGGCGCGTTCCATGCGACGTTTAGAGAAAATCACTGGGCGATCAGATGACATGATCATTTTAAGGGGGGTGAATTTATTTCCTACACAAATTGAAGAACACGTGCTGGCCACACCCGACTTAGCGCCGTATTTTCAAATTGAATTATCGCGCGAGGGCCGGATGGATTCGATGACCGTGCTGGTTGAAACGAGCAATCCATCAGCTTCTCAAGATGAACGAGATGCCGTGGGCAACACGCTGCAAAACACCATTAAAAATACCATCGGTGTTAGTGCCAATATAAAGGTGGGAAGCTCTGGCAGTGTTGAGCGTTCTCAAGGTAAGGCGCGGCGGGTTGTTGATTTACGTGTTGATTGACGCGATAGTAACGTAAAAGTAATTTCTCGTATCTGCGATGTTATGTGTGAAGCGTTTTATAAGACGAATAATGGGGCAAACTGTTCTAATACGGTAGGCCGACGTAGTTTGTCGCTAAAGCAGCTTGTGCTGCATCATTTTGTTTTAAAAAGTCGAATTCAGCTTGTTGCAGTTTCCGTTCAAACAGGCTTTGCTCAGGAAACCGATGCAGCATAGACGTCATCCACCAACTAAATCGTTGCACTTTCCAAACTCGTTTTAACGCTGTTTGAGAATAACGCTCTAATAAGGTTGATTCGTTTTCTTGGTAACGGTGTTTTAAGGCGGTGAATAAATAATGTACATCTGATGCTGCGGTGTTTAATCCTTTTGCACCGGTGGGCGGAACAATATGGGCGGCATCACCACACAAGTACAAGTTACCCCACTGCATGGGTTCGCAAACAAACGAGCGTAAAGGCGCAATGGACATTTCTATAGAAGGGCCGGTTTCTAATTTGGCTGCATATTCTTCGGGTATTCTGCCTCTCAGTTCGTTCCAAAATGAATCATCGCTCCAATTATCAACGCTATCTTTACTGTCGCATTGAATGTAGTAGCGGGTTAATTTGGGGTTCCGCATAGAGCATAAAGCAAACCCTCTATCGGACATGCTATAAATCAATTCAGAGTGAACCGGTGTGGTTTCAGACATAACGCCTAGCCACCCAAAGGGGTACTCTTTTATAAATTCATTGCGTTTATCTTGCGGAATATGTTGGCGGCTGACTCCATGATACCCATCGCATCCTGCGATGTAATCGCAGTCTATGTGCACAGTATGTCCATCAACGGTGCAATCGATGCTGGGAGAATCTGTGGTGATGTCATTAAGGGTAACGTTTTCTACGTTAAACAGTGTTTTCGCGTGGGCAGCTTCGCGCGCATCGTACAAATCGCGCGTTAATTCTGTTTGACCATAAACCGTTACGTGCTGTTGTATGTGTTTATTAAAATCGAGCTCTAGGTAATCGTCGTTACTTGAAATCATCACGCCCTCATGGGTTAATGATTCTTTTTTTAACCGTGTTGCCACCCCAGCTTGATCAAGTAAGTCCACCAGCCCACGCTCTAAAACACCGGCACGAATTCGGGTAAGCACGTACTCGCGAGTTTTACGCTCCAAAACAACAGCGTTTATGCCTGCCTTATGCAGTAACTGCCCCAGTAAAAGTCCAGACGGGCCACCGCCAATAATGGCTACTTGCACTCTCATGTATTCAGTTCTGCAGTTATAAGTGCGAGTTGCGGTACGCGTCGAATGTTTCCAACGTGTTCTTGATAAGCCACTTCGATGTTGGCCTTTCCAAGCTGTGCGTGTTCACGCGCCAAAGCATCAGCTCGTGCGCCCTCACCCCGCTCAATCGCTTGCACTAACCCATGATGGTGTTGTTGACCCACAATGAGAGACGTTTTAAAGCGGCTGCGATCATCCTTGCTTGAAGAAAATGCACTAGGAGCTGCAAACGGCAATAGGCTTGCTCGCTCTATTTCATTTTTTAATAAATCGTTGCCCGCTAATTCTGCCAATTGTTGGTGGAACACGTCATTGAGTTCTGCGTATCCGTCGATGGCATCGTTATGGATTACGGCATCAATTTTCACTAATACTTCTTTTATGCTCGTTAGATCTTGCTGTTGCGTTGGTTTCTCAGCCGCCATTCGAGCAGCCGTTCCTTCAATCACCCCGCGCAATTCAATAGCCACATAGGCATCTTCGATGGAAAAGCTGCGCACGGTGTAGCCTGCTCCAGCGCGTTCCACTAAGCCCTCTTGTTCTAGCTTTAAAAGAGCCGATCGCAAGGGCGTGCGAGACACGTTTAATGATTGCGCCAAAGGCACTTCTCGTAATTTACTGCCAGCAGGCCAATGCCCAGCAATGATTAAACTGCGCAGCTCACGCAGCCCGCGCTCGGTTTGCGAGCTGTTGTTCTTGTTGTTGGCTTTACTAGGCATGTATACATAGGTTGCTGATTTTGGCTCAAAATAGCAGATATATTGCTTCGTAACAATATTATGTATACAATTTGGCGTTACTTCATCGCCTTCAATGGGTGCCGAAATACCAATGGAAAAAGACTACGACGATATTCCCGGCACTTACGTGTTTGATACCAAACGTTGCAAGGACGGTTTTCATCTCAACAAATTTTGTAAAACATTGGACGATGCCGCCAATAGAGCCTTGTTTAAGGCCGATCCAAGCGCCTACCTTGATCAGTTTCCGATGACAACCGAACAGCGCGCCATGATTGAACAGCGAGATTGGCTTGGCATGTTGCAGGTGGGAGGAAATATTTATTACACCTTCAAGCTCGCTATTTTTGACGGTTTAACCATGCAACATGTTGGCGGATTAATGAGCGATATGACTGTCGACGATTTTCGAGCAATGATGCTTGATGGTGGTAGAAAGCTTGAGGGTAATCAAAGCAAAAAGCAGAACCAAGAACGAAAACCAGAACAGAGCGAAATACATAACCCGAGTGAACGTTAAGGCATGGCTAAAATTGTTGCAGGTGTGGGCTGTTCGCATATTCCATCCATTGGAGCTGCAGCCGATAAAGGCATGGAGCAAGACCCCTATTACAAACCGCTGTTCGATGGGTATGCGCCTGCTCGCGAATGGATTAAGAAAGTCGCCCCAGATGTGGTCATTCTGATTTACAACGACCATGCGTCGGCCTTCTCAGTTGAGCTAATCAATACCTTTGTTTTAGGCGTGGGCGATCGTTACAAACCGCACGATGAGGGTTACGGCCCACGACAAGTGCCCGATGCTATTGGTCATGCTGATTTATCGGCTCATATACTAGAGAGCTTAATTCTCGATGAGTTCGATATGGCTTTAGCGAATGAGATGACGGTTGATCATGGCTTAACGGTGCCATTAACGGTGATGTTTGATAAGCCGGATGCCTGGCCGTGTAAAATTATTCCTTTGTGTGTAAACGTTATAAAGTACCCTCAGCCGACGGGCAATCGCTGTTTTAATTTAGGCAAAGCGCTTCGTAAAGCGGTTGAATCGTATCCAGAAGATTTACGCGTGGCTGTGTTTGGCACCGGTGGTATGGGGCATCAGTTACAGGGAGAACGAGCTGGGTTACTCAATCAAGAATTTGACCAACACTTTCTTGATCATCTAAAAGATGCCCCAGAAGAACTCACCAAACTAAGCCATGTTGATTACATGCGTGATGCAGGTTCTGAAGGTATTGAATTAATTATGTGGTTAATGATGCGAGGTGCGTTGAAAGCCCCATCAGAGGCTTACCGTTTTTATCATGTGCCCATGTCAAATACAGCTGCAGGGCTTGTGTGTTACGAGGAAACAGAATAATGGTTCGAATCGCCGTAGCCAGTGCCGCTTTCGGTATGAAACACAAACGGCATAGAACTGATCGATCGAGAGTTTATTGAATCTATCAAAGAAAACCGTGAACCCAACGGATCTTTCTCAAATGTGTTGCCTGCCATGGCGGTGCTAGACAGACTAGAGAAAGCGTTGTCTTAATGCACTTAATTTTAAATTCGAAACCTTTGAAAATACGCCTATGAAGCACGTACCTGAAGAACTTGGTGTAGTAATTCAACATGTTGAACGCGCCGAACAATCGGTGATTGACGCATTAGCGCAATGTGGTGTTGCCACTGTGCATGAAGCGCAAGGCCGGAAAGGATTATTGGCTTCTTACATGCGCCCGATTTATTCAGGTAAATCAATAGCGGCATCGGCGATTACGGTACTTGCACCGCCAATGGACAATTGGATGCTTCATGTAGCGGTTGAACAAATAAAAAAAGGTGATGTGTTAGTACTGGGCACAACTTCACCTTCTGATGCGGGTTATTTTGGCGACTTACTAGCAACTTCTGCGAAAGCGCGTGGCTGCCAAGGGCTCATTATTGATGCAGGCGTGCGTGATGTTCAAGAGCTTACCAATATGGATTTTCCCGTTTGGTCTAAAGCCATTGGCGCACAGGGGTGCATAAAAGAGACGCTAGGTTCGGTTAACGTGACTATCGTTTGTGCAGGAGCGGTTGTTCGTGCCGGTGATGTCATTGTGGCTGATGATGATGGTGTGTGTGTCGTTCGTCGAGAAGAGGCGAAAATGGTGCTTGAGAAAGCGAAGGAGCGAATGGCTAACGAAGATTCAAAACGAAAGGAATTTGAAGCGGGCACCCTCGGATTAGATCTGTACGAAATGCGCAAGCGTTTGGCCAGTAAAGGTTTACGTTATGAGTAATCCATATGGTCTTTTACTGCCTCATGAGTTGTAGGCAATGTGATGGATAAAAAAACGCCCGGCTGGCTTGATTGGTATTCAGCGCCCAGTAAACCTCAATTTACTGTGCCTGCTGGTAGTGTTGATGCGCATTGTCATGTGTTTGGCCCCAGTGCAGAATTCTCTTTTTCACCGCAACGCAAATACACACCTTGTGATGCATCCAAAGCTCAGTTGTTTGAGTTACGGGATCATCTTGGGTTTGAACGAAACGTGATTGTTCAGGCCACTTGTCATGGCTCTGATAACAGCGCTATGGTAGATGCGTGTAAAGCCTCTAACGGAAAAGCACGGGGTGTGGCTACGGTGAAAGCCGATATATCCCAATCAGAATTACAAGCATTAAATGTAGCGGGTGTGCGTGGTGTACGTTTCAACTTTGTAAAGCGTTTGGTCGATGTTACCCCTGAAGATGAATTACTTGCCATCGCCGAGAAGATCGCACCACTGGGATGGCATGTTGTCATCTATTTCGAAGCCCCCGATTTGCCAGAATTATGGGATTTTTTTACACGCATTCCCACCGCTATTGTTGTAGATCATATGGGCAGGCCCGATGTGAGTCAGCCTGCTGATGGGCCAGAATTCAATCGGTTCGTACGCTTCATGGCTGAGAACGAAAACGTATGGTCTAAGGTGAGCTGCCCAGAGCGTTTGTCTTTACAAGGACCACCTGCGCTTAATGGTGAAAAGCGTGCGTATCGCGATGTTGTTCCGTTCGCAAAACGCATCGTTGAAACCTTTCCTAACCGAGTGTTATGGGGAACCGATTGGCCACACCCTAATTTAAAAAACCATATGCCCGATGATGGTTTGTTGGTGGACTACATACCGCAAATTGCTGTTACAAGCGAATTACAGCATAAACTTCTCGTGGCAAACCCCATGCGCCTGTATTGGCCAGAAGAAATCATCTGACAACCTAATGTGCTAAATACAGCAAACAGATTGCATAGAGCAAGATACGACTTTTTAAAAGGCTGTGATCATGAATGATGGTGTGCGTTGTATGTGGATGCGAGGTGGTACGTCCAAAGGGGCGTATTTTCTAGCTGAAGATTTACCATCTGATCGTGATGACTTTTTACTTGGTGTGATGGGTTCTCCCGACATTAGGCAAATCGATGGCATGGGAGGGGCTGACCCACTTACATCAAAAGTGGCTATCGTTAAACCATCAGTACGCGCAGGCGTTGATGTTGATTACCTATTTTTACAAGTTGGAGTGGACCAGCCTTCGGTAACCGATGCACAAAATTGTGGAAACCTTTTAGCCGGTGTGGGTCCTTTTGCTATTGAGCGCGGACTGGTAACCCCCTGCTCTGGTGTGTGCAAAATAACGATCTACATGGAGAATACTGGGCAAATCGCGATAGCGCGTGTGCCCATTCAAAATGGCCTGCCTTTGTATGACGGAGACATGGCCATTGATGGTGTGCCAGGAACGGCAGCAGCCATCTCTCTTGAATTTAAAGACACAGCCGGATCAACCTGTGGCTCTTTACTGCCAACCGGCAATATTATCGATAACGTTGAAGGTATAGATGTAACGATGATTGATAACGGCATGCCGGTTGTTGTGCTCAAAGCCGAGGATATGGGCATCACTGGTTTGGAATCGAGAGTTGATCTTGATTCCAACGCTGAATTAAAAACACGTTTAGAAAAAATTCGTTTGGCCTGTGGGCCGCTAATGAACTTACATGATGTAAGCGATAAAACCGTGCCGAAAATGAGCATGATTAGCGCAGCGCAATCCGGTGGCGCTATATCAACCCGCACCTTTATCCCACATCGTTGTCATGCCAGTATCGGTGTGCTGGGTGCCGTCAGTGTTGCAACCTCTTGTTTGTTGCCTGGCTCAGTGGCATCAGAACTGGCCAACGTACCTTGTGGTGATGTAAAGCAGATTTATGTTGAACATCCCTCGGGATCAACCGTTATTGAAGTGCGGGTGGATGCGGCCGGTATGGTGGGCTCGGCAGCGGTTGTTCGAACGGCGCGAAAGTTGTTTGATGGTTTAGTGTTCTCTCGATGATTTTGTATTATTCAGCTTATGAACGGATCCTGCTGCTTTTTACGAAATTGAAGAGATTTATGCAGCGACCGTTTCCGCAGGTGGCTCCTTCGCACCAGTCATAAACGCCACTGCATCAGACATCGTATAGTCTTTAGGATCGATTACGCACAACCTTTTACCCAGCCGATGCACGTGAATGCGATCGGCTAATTCAAATACATGCGGCATGTTGTGTGAAATCAAGACGATAGGAATACCGCGAGCACGAACGTCTTGTATCAATTCCAATACCTTTCTTGATTCTTTCACGCCGAGAGCGGCTGTGGGTTCATCTAAAAATATAACCTTTGAGCCGAACGCTGCGGCGCGTGCAACAGCAACCCCTTGTCTTTGACCGCCGGATAAGGTTTCAACGGCTTGGTTAATGTTTTGGATAGTCAAGAGGCCAAGTTCTGAAAGTTTTTCGCGCGCTATCGTTTGCATTTTTGCTTTATCAAGCTGGCGAAATACACTACCCATAATCCCTTCTTTGCGTAATTCACGCCCCATGAATAAATTATCAGCAATTGACAATGCAGGTGACATGGCAAGGGTTTGGTAGACCGTTTCAATGCCCTGGGCACGAGCTTGCACGGGGGATGTAAATTGGATGGGCTTACCTTGTAGCTCAATAGTGCCAGAATCGGGGACAACAGCGCCGGAGAAGGTTTTTATAAGCGTGGATTTTCCCGCACCATTATCGCCAATTACCGCCAGTATTTCACCGGGGTATAAATCAAAATCACAGTGATCAAGTGCGGTAACTTTACCGTAGCGTTTTACTAAGTTTCGAGCCTTTAAAACAGGTTCCATTAGTTAGACACCTTTCGAATCCATTGATCAACAGCAACCGCTGCGATGATAAGCACACCGATGAGTAAATACGTCCATTGAGCATCAGCGCCGAGTAATCTTAATCCTAGGGTAAATACCCCAACAATAAGCGCACCAAATAACATTCCTAATATAGAACCTCGCCCACCGAACAATGATATGCCGCCGATAACCACCGCTGTAATGGATTCAATGTTCGCCAGTTGCCCTGATGTGGGTGACACAGAACCGATACGCCCGATTAACGCCCACCCTGCTGCAGCACAAATAAGCCCTGAGAGCATATATACCGATATTAACGTGCGCTTTACGTTTACCCCAGACAGTTCAGCCGCGTCCGGATCATCACCCACAGCGTACACATGCCGACCCCAAGCGGTTTCACGTAATACGTATGTTAATACCAATACCAACACCACGAGAAAAACTACCCCGTAAGTAAAATTTGCGCCTCCGCGCCCAGCCTCATCTGCGCCAATTTTGAACGTGGTGCCAAAAAACTTTAACAACGGCGCCTCTTTTTCAATGTCTTGGCTACGAATGGTTTCGTTCGCAGAGTATAAAAAATTAGTGGCTAGCACTATTTGCCACATACCTAAAGTGACAATAAAGGGTGGCAGGCGCATCTTTGCCACCAACCAGCCATTTATAAATCCGCAAAAAGCACCCACAGCAAGACCACAAGCTATAGCGATTTCTACAGGTAGGCCGTACCGAAAGGTGAATTGCCCCATGACAACCGATGAGAGCACCATGATGGCACCGACAGACAGATCGATGCCTGCGGTAAGAATAACAAGCGATTGAGCGGCACCCACGATCCCAACAATGGCTACTTGTTGCAAGATTAAGGTTAGCGCGAAAGGTGAGAAGAATTTACTTCCCAGTAATACCCCAAAGGCTGTGATAGCCAGAACAAGAACGATTAACGGAACCAATGCTGGGGTGACGTGCAGTGTGTGTTGAATCTTTGCAACAAACCCGTTGTTGGTGTCAGAAAATTCTACGACGGAGTCAGCATCGTTTGAGTGAACAGACGGGGTGTTTTGGATCTCAGCCATTGATGTGTTCCGCAATGAATATTCAACGCCGTGCGACTGTGTGGAATGACCAAGGCTCTTCCACGCAGTCACACTTTGTTGTTTAGGATAACGCTAGTGAATTAACCCCAGCAGCGATCCGTGCCTTCTTCAACAGAGATTGACTCTACACCATCGACCGGTTGATCGGTTACCAATGACACACCCGTATCAAAGAAGTCTTTACCCGGTGTGTTCGCAGGTTTAGTTCCATCGGCGGCCCAGGCTGCGATGGCTTCGATACCTTTTGACGCCATTAACAATGGATATTGTTGAGAGGTTGCGCCAATGATGCCGTCTTTAATATTGGCAACTCCTGGGCAGCCTCCGTCAACTGACACGATCAGCACATCGTTCTCGCGACCAATGGATTTAAGCGCTTCATAAGCACCGGCAGCAGCGGGTTCGTTGATGGTGTACACCACATTGATTTCAGGGTCTTTGGCCAACAAGTTTTCCATCGCTTTACGTCCACCTTCTTCGTTGCCAGCGGTAACATCGTTGCCCACAATACGAGAATCGGTTTCATCGCCCCACTTACTAGGATCGGCGATATCGATACCGAAGCCTTGTAAGAAACCTTGATCACGCAGTACGCCAACAGTGGGTTGCGATACGGCTAGATCGAGCATGCCAATCTTTGCGTTGGCAGCGTCATCACCTAAAGAGGCGGCAGCCCATTGTCCAATTAATTCACCAGCGAGGAAATTATCCGTTGCGAACGTCATATCGGCTGAGTCGATCGGATCTAGTGGAGTATCTAATGCAATAACAACAAGGCCAGCATCTCTGGCTTGTTGAACAGAACTAACGATAGATGAAGTATCAGATGCGGTTAATAAAATGCCTTTGGCACCATCAGCAATGCAGGTTTCAATGGCGGCAACCTGGGTTTCATGGTCTCCGTCTACTTTTCCAGCAAAAGATTTGAGCTCTATGCCCAATTCTTCAGCCTTAGCTTGAGCACCTTCCTTCATTTTTACGAAGAACGGGTTTGTGTCAGTTTTAGTGATTAAGCAGGCGCTGACAGCGTCCTGTGCGAATACGGGTGCGACTGATGCAACCGAGGCAATTAGAGCTACCCCAGTAGCGGCCAAATAAGTTTTTTTCACTTGTTTCCTCCAATGCGGCCCCATGCCGCGGAACAATGAGCGTGCATCGAAAATCGAATGCCACATCATTTGGCTATATTTCATACGCCTTGTCAATATATAAATAAAATTTATTTATTAATTCGGCGAAGGTACGATATACGCTAAAATCTTGCTTTGCTCTGACGACAAAAACCCATCGTGCCAAAAATCAAGCCGCTTAGCGGCGGTGCCAATCAAAGTGGTTTGCGCGACTACAACGAACGCCTACTGCTATCAATGTTGCTGCGTAACGGGCCCATGCCTGGCAGCGACTTAGCTCGCCGCGCTGGCCTATCAGCCCAGACCGTGTCTAATATCATGCGAAAGCTTGAGCGAGAGGGTTTCTTAGAACGCGGTGACCCTCAGCGAGGCAAAGTGGGTAAGCCCTCTATTCCCATGGGCCATGCAGCTGGGGGTGCATTCTCGTTCGGGTTGAATATCGGCCGTCGCAACGCCGACTTGGTATTGATCGATTTAAAGGGCGGCATTCGCGCCCAACTGCACCTTACTTATAGCCAAGCTGAACCCGAGAATGTGTTTGAGTTTCTCGATGACGGGATGCGCAACATTGTGGCTGATTTAACTCAGAACGAGAAAAATCGTGTGTGTGGGATTGGCATTGCAGCACCGTTCGAACTTTGGAATAACGGCAATCATGGCGGCGGCGAGACGGTGGAATTTAAGCGCTGGGAACAAGTAGATTTAAAAGAACGCGTCATCGCTTTCTCTGGTCTTCCCGTTTATTTGATGAACGATGCCACGGCTGCCTGTCGCGCTGAACATGTTTACGGCCGAGGTAAAGAATTTAGAGACTACGCCTACTTTTTTGTTGCCACTTATGTCGGTGGAGGCATCGTGCTCAACCACTCAGTGTTCGAAGGTCATAAAGGTAATGCAGGTGCTCTGGGTTCGTTACGAAGCACGGGTTCTAATGGAGAAAGCCTTCAATTAGTCGATATTGCATCGATTCATTTATTAGAAGCTCGGCTAGAGCAAGTGGGTATCGACCCCAGCATATTGTGGCAGCATCCGCAAGATTGGAGCAGCATTCGAC
Organism: uncultured Granulosicoccaceae bacterium; assembly: GCA_938035125.1. Classification (GTDB taxonomy): domain Bacteria; phylum Pseudomonadota; class Gammaproteobacteria; order Granulosicoccales; family Granulosicoccaceae; genus Granulosicoccus. The sequence goes on from CALHNS010000021.1 coordinate 50,512, forward strand.
GTCATGTGAATGCTTGGATGGGGCGAACGGCACAGGAACTTGCTAAAGCTGCATTGTCTACGTGTGCAGTTATTGATTTTGAAGCGGTTCTAATCGATGGCGTTTTTCCCGACGATATACGAATGGAACTAGCAGAGCGCACATCGCGCTACATAGCGAACCAAGATATGCGCGGATTAATCCCACCAATAATCGAACCTGGCAGTATTGGCGGAAACGCCCGAGCCATAGGGGCCGCCAGTGCACCGATATTTGAGCAGTTTATGTTGAACACCAACGTGGGATTGGCAGAAGCGCAATAAAAAATTGCCGTACAGAGAACGTTATAACCCAATTGCGTTAGCGATTAACGGTGAGCCAATCAAGCAAATACTCGCTTGACTAACTTGTGATTATTCAGACTCTGTAGTGACGCTGACAGCTTACGTCAGTGTATCCAAGCAGGTTAAGTTATACTCAAAATTCAATGCAAGCGGGATCACAGCCGCCGCGCAACAAAGACCTGCATCTGTGCCAAACAACAATATGAAAGGCATTATGCTGATGGCCTTGGGTTTTTTCAGCTTCTCAGCGTGCGATACCTTGGCGAAGTTGTTAACCGACGAATTCCACCCAGTTCAAGTGATGTGGATGCGTATGTTGGGGCTGTTTATTGGCGTCTGTTTTATTATTGCCCAGCGCGGTGCGGTAGTGCTGCGCACACCGAAACCTCACTTGCAAATCATACGTGGTGTGGTGGCAGCTTGTTCAGGAACTTTGTTTGTGTTTGCCATAAACCATGTTCCCTTGGCTGATGCGGTTGCGGTAACGTTTGTTGCCCCGTTTATAGTGACCATCTTTGGCGCTTTAATTCTAAAAGAGCCAGTAGGTATCAGACGTTGGCTTGCCGTTTTTGTAGGGTTTATCGGTATGTTGGTGGTGATTCGCCCAGGCACAGGCGTCTTTCATCCAGCGATTTTTTTGGTGTTCTTAGCAGCGGTATTCTTTGCCATTCGACAGCTTACGTCACGCTGGTTAAGCGGGGTTGACACCATTGTAACGACGGTCTGTTATACCGCTATCGTAGCGTTTTCTATTCTCAGTGTGTTTCAGCCCTTTTATTGGGTAACGCCCTCTTCTGTAAAAATTATAGGAATGATCGTGGCGTTGGCAATGACATCGGCTGTGGGCGAGATTCTGATTATTCGTGCTCTTGATATAACCCATTCCGTGGTACTAGCCCCTATTCACTACTCACTTATCCTATGGGGTACTCTTTATGGTTTTTTCGTGTTCGGTGATTTACCTGATCGGTGGACTGTAATCGGGTGCAGTATTATTGTTGCGTCGGGTTTGTACACCACTTACCGTGAATATCAGAAAAAATAGTAGAAGCGAATTATTAATCGGTTTCCACTTCACAAAATGAATTGATACCCAGAAGTTGCAATACTGGGCAAAAGCTTATTAGCCCTGTTGAGATGAGCAACACCCCAAATAACAGTGCTGCCAGGCCCATCGCTGTAGCTAAGCTAGCGCCGAATAATCCATAGGCTGCCAGAGTAGTACCTGCGATTATGCGAATTATTTTTTCGGTTGGACCAACGTTTTTCACATTTCTCATGATGCTGTACCTATCTGTCTGGGTATGTATCAAGGAAGTTAAATGACACCCCTATGAATAATGCTAGCGGCATTTATATGACTGGTCTTTAGCGGTGCCAATATTGTTAACCTAATCGTTAATGAGCCTTTTTTTGACGAGTTATTCGAGGAAAGAAGCGAGGCACGTTCTGTTGGTAATGCCGATAAGCATCTCCGTATAAGTGAACCAGCTTCTTCTCCTCATGATGGGAGCCGATTAACAAATAAAGACTTCCGAAAATTGCCGTAAATAGGCCCAATTCTGAAATAGCGCCACCCCAAAGATAAACAAACGCACCCGTATAAAGCGGGTGGCGTATCAACCCGTTTAGACCGGATGTGTTTAATTTTTCGACTTTTACTGTATTCGCTCTTTTGTTTGAAAATGCAGATAAGCCTGAAAACTCCATTAGATCGTATTGCGTCAAAGCGATCGCAATGAACATTAGCCCCAGTAGCTGAATGAGGTTCATGAAAATTTCTAAATGAGTAAACCATGGGTAAGTTTGTACGGCGAGAAGTACGGTGCCTAGGTATAACAACAATAAAATATGTGCAGCAGCAAAACCGTTATAGAGAAGGCGATAATATTTTCCAAAAAGGGGATTTATTTTTTCTTGGACGCTGATTTTAGCGGTTATGGAATGACCAAGACCAAAAGATAACCACAGAATTGCGTACAGTATTATGTTCATATTTTCATAGACTATCGCGTGCATCAGTCTTAGTCGGTGATGTAGTCACAGTCGTTTTTTAAATTGTCTTAATCTTCAGCAAAGCATCTATGATCTTCAGTTCTTACTGTATTTTGGTGGGTGTTGGAACTCACTAAAAATGACAATGTCTCATCGACAATCGAAAAGGGCCTTGTTAACAGCTTTTTCTTCGATGGTATGCTTTTTAAACAAGAGGTTGTGGCCGGATATTCCAAATGCGCTTGAAAACAAAAAAAATTATTGCCGCCACGGTGTTAACCATGATTGCAGGGGTGGTTACGGCCAGTTCGATCAAATCCGCTGCGGTTTTAGATTTTTTAGAAAGCGGTACAAACTCAATTGATTCGTATGTACCGGTGACTGATAATTTATCATTCGCAGCTACGGCAGATACACAATTCAATAAAAGCACAAGAAACCCTAGAGCGGCGTTTCAAAATGATATTGCCAGATTTTTACTCAATAAGTTGTACAACGATACAAGCTATAAAGGGCTGATTATTGCTGGCGACCTTACAGAGCACACCTATCAATGGGAAATCTTAACACTTTACAACGCCCTGCTATCTAATAAGGCAAACGATTTAAATTCAATCGTTAATCGCAGTGAAGAATTAAACCGTCTTTATGAAGGTTTAGGCAATCATGACATGAAAAAAGGCTCTTGTTGTGGAGGTACTGGTGCGGGTGCATCAACTAATTGCATATGCAATAACGGTTTAGCCGAAATTATCAGTCGAGATGATCGGCAAGACCAACTTAATATACAAGCACCTCATTATTCGTGGGAATGGGACGGTATCCGTTTTGTTCAATTGAATTTGTTGCCAGCTGATGAGGCAGAACCTGCGAGAAACGGTTTAAGCCGAGACCCTAAAAATGCCTTGGCATTCCTAAAAAGTGAACTGGAAGATGCTGGCCCTGATAAGAACGTCATTGTTGTTCATCATTATGGCATGGACAGATTTTCAGAGAAATGGTGGAGCGCAGAAACTAAGAAGGCTTATGAAGAAGTGATAAAGGATTACCGAGTGGTTGCGATGATTACAGGCCATTTACACTGGACAAGAAGATCATCATTAATGCAACAGTGTTGGAACGGTTTAACAGCCGTAACAGCGGGCAGCCTTCGCTTAGGGTTTTCCTTAGATTTTAAAATAGTTGATGACCAGTTAACGGTTACCCGATTAAGAAATGGTTTACCTAGATGGAGTGACACCTATTCCATCGCTAAAGGAGAAACCCATTTTTGCGGCAGTAACACCTAATTGAACAACACAGGTGCAGCACTGCTGCGCTTTATGTTCTTCGATGCCTAATAACTAAGTTAGGATTGAAAATAAGATTTAGTTAGTACACGCTTTAATAGTAAGCCCTTCTGGTAGCTGAGTTTTATCATTACCACAGGCTTTATCCAGTTGATTCTGGTTTAAATTTCTAGCCGACGAGAGATTGGCTCCAGAAAAATCCGTATTACTAAGATCAGCGCCCAACAGATTGTTTCCTTGAAGAGAGGAACCGGACAGATCAGCTTCACTGAGATTAGCCCCAGAAAGATTCGCACCTTGAAGATAAACCTTCGGCAAATCAGCCTCAATAAGATTGGCCTGCGACAGATTGGCAATAATAAGATAGGCGCCAGATAGATTAGCAGACGTAAGATTTGCTTTGGATAAATTAGCGCCATAGAGGTTGGCTTTTAATAGATTGGCATCAGCAAGATTGACTTGGGATAAATTGGCGTTAAATAGAAATGCTTGAGTGAGGTTGGCGCCGCTAAGAAATGCTTGCGACAAATTCGCATCTCCAAGTTGCGCCTTCGACAGATCAGCCTCAAGAAGATTAGCCTTCGATAGATCGGCATTGGTAAGAATAAACCCAGATAGATCAGCACGAGCCATATCAGCTCCTGATAGATCGGCACCGAGCAGATTGGTTTCTGATTGCTTGCCTGCCAGTGCACTGCCCTCGGACGTAGCCGCCGCAAGAGCAACGTACAACAAGCTAACCACAAGAGTACGTGTCAGGTTTCTTTTAGTCTGCCTAGTCAAACTTTTAGTAATCACGCGCTATGTTCATCAGGCAAAACGCAAGAAGCAAAGTGGCAAGAACGCCTGAATCTCCCGCTACTGGTGGCGGTAGAAACGATTCACGTCCAAAAATAACAAGAATCACGTTCGCGACCATGGCGACTGCACCAACAGCTGCGGTGAGACCACCTAAAGCTTTTGAGCCCGCGTTCAGTTTAGCCATTCCGAAAACTAACGCAGCAAGGCCCAGTAAAATCTTCGCCGCGTTAAAAATCAGAAAAGAAAAGGCAACGATTGCCCCGAATAAGGGTGCCATCGCCTCATTTTGCGCGGCAAGCTCACCAAAGGGGCCAAACAGTTTTAGGCCAATGCTCACTTGCACCACGTTGAGTACCGCGCTGAATGCAATAGCAGACCATCCGAGGTGATGATGTTGGGTTTGTGC
>CALHNS010000022.1 GCA_938035125.1 uncultured Granulosicoccaceae bacterium
CCACACTTGTGGCAATGGTTATGTCGGGTTTATGCGTTACCGGGTGTTGCTCAAAGCAATTCGTTAGATCATTGTAAACAAGGATATTTTGGTCGATCGTGGAATAACGTTGTGCCGCTTGGCCCCGATTACCCTATGACATACCCAGAAGCCTATAAGCATCCTGAAATCGCGATGAATTCAAGCAAGTAAAATCTGAATAGTGGCCTATGATCATGTGGTTCCTTGCAGCCTTTGAACCCGATTACTGTTGTGTGCTTTACCTCTTTTTACTAAGCCGTAAATTATTAGTGTCTCCACTAATTTCTGATATAAAAAGCTTTATTAGTCCATGTTTCGGCGCACTAGAGGGCCACGTTGCATGAACATGCATTGGGCTCAATTGCCAACTAGGTAAAACCTTCTGAATAATACCGGCAGCAAGATCTTCAGCAGCTAAGGATTCAGGAACAATTGCCACTCCTGCGCCACTGCGAGCCAGACGATATATGGCAAAGGCGTCATTTGCACCGACATGTGCTGTTGGCTTTATTGTGACATCTTTGTTTTTATTCTTTCGAAACACCGGCTTGATGTGACGTACTGGTGTTAGTTCAATCCAATCCCATTCAAGTAGTTCTGTAGGATGGGTTATCTTTGAGCGGTCTTTTATGTAGCCAGGTGATGCGAATGGATATCGATCGATTGATAATAAATGCTGTGTTACCGCAGATTTCTTTTTTTCTAAGCTGGCCCGAATAGCGATATCAAATCCACTAGAAATTAAATCTTTACGTTCGTCAGTAAATTCTAAGTGCAGATTGATTCCTGGGTATTTTATTGAAAATGCGGCTATCAGATCACTCAGTGGTGATTGAATTAACACCGATGGGATGGTAATTCTCAATTGCCCTGTGGGTTCTTCGGCCAGGCTGGACAGTTCAGAAAATACGCCTTGCATGGCTTCGAGCATCGGTTGAGTGGATGCCAGTAATTCCTCTCCCTCGCGTGTTAACGCTAATTTTCGAGTGGATCGGTAGAGTAGGGCAACGCCTAGGTGTTCTTCTAATTGCGATATATGGTGACTGACCACCGAGGGTGATAATTCAAGTTCTCGCGCAGCCCCTCGGAACGAGCCATGATCGATAGTTTTTGCAAATATCGCAACTTGCCTGAGTTGATCTAGCATTATTAAATATATCCGAACAGATAATATTGATTAAGCCATCTTATCAAATAATAAAATGATGTCTATCCTGTCTGGGGTCTTAACTTCATTTAGAGATGTTTGAAAATTCAATTTTAAGACTGGGATAGGCAGATCAGCATCTAAAGGAAAACAATATGATGAATCGATTAGTAGCAAATGTTTTATTGAGTGTTTTACTCGTAGCGTCGATGAGCTACAAGGCGCACGCAGCAGAAATGGATCCTGAGAGTCAAAAATCTTTCGACACGGTTATGGCATTCATGGGAGCTGTGGGGGGTGGAGATATGGATACGGCCATTTCATTGATGGCTGATGATATGGTTTGGCATAATGAAGGTGACCCTGCTATGCCTTGGATCGGTCCGTGGGTTGGGAAACAGGAAATCTTAAACTTTTTGCCAATTTTCGGAGAAAACCTTCAGATAACCGCTTGGGAGAACTCCGATGCCTTTGCTTTAGGCGATACAGTTGCGGTATTTGGAACCATGAACGGAACAACAACTCGTTCTGGCAAAGAGACGGGTTTATTTACTTTTGCGCTTCGCGCTAAAGTTCTTAATGGGAAAGTTATTCTTTGGAATTGGCTTGAAGACAGTTACGCGGTAAGTAAAGCGTACCACGGAAAATAACCATACCCTTTGTAGTGATGAAGCGACGAATTTCAATATTTTGGATCACCCTTGTAAGCATTGCGGCCGCAGTTTTGTTATCAGGCTGTATTGGTAGTCGTGCTGTAGAAGCATCGTCGGCTTATTTGTCACCAGCGGGGTGGCAAGACAATGATGCATTGCTAGAACACGATAGTTTTGATGCCTATGCAACGGCTGTAAGAAACGAAGTTCGTCGCTTTCGAATACCGTTTTCTCTTGAACAAGCAGAACGCGAAATCGAACTGAATTCCCCGATTGAACTGCAATTGGGTGAAGGATGTAAAGGGCAGGCCAGTGGTATCGCTATTCTTGTTCATGGGTTATCTGATACGGCGTTTTCACTCAGAGAAATAGGTTCTGTGTTAGCCGATGTTTGCTACAAGAGCCGAGTTGTTTTGCTTCCCGGTCATGGCACTAGGGCTGGGGATCTTTTAACGACGCGTTTACACGATTGGCAAAATACACTTGATTATCTAATCAATCAGGCTGTCTCTGAAACAGAGACGGTTCTTTTGGTCGGTTTTTCCTTAGGTGGAGTGCTGACGCTTGATGCCGCTGTGCAAAGACAAAATGATATTGATGGTGTAATTGGTATTTCGCCTGCCTACCATCTTTCATCGGCAAGAATTGCAAGGTGGGCTAATCTGGCTGCGCCTTTTGCACGCTGGGTGGATAGAGGCGTGGCCGATGATCCGATGCGATACGAAGCCATGCCAACACGAGGCGTTGCAGAAACTTGGTCTGCGATAAAAGAGCTTGAGCGGAATCTCAAAAAATACGGTCCAGTCAACATTCCATGGATGCTTGCACAAAGTATGGATGATGCGGTGGTGCAACCTGAACAAAACGAAGCACTCTGGGATGCTCATGCGCTAAATCCGAACAGTCAATTACTTCGTTTTATCAGCAGTCAATCTTTTCCTGAAGATTCAAGAAAACTGAATTTACCGGGTAGCAGTGATTCAGATAGAGTGATCGCGCTTACCCATTTAGCTGTTCATCAATCAAGAGAAAATCCGCACTACGGAATTGCTGGTCTTTATAGAAATTGTGGCGGCAACATGCCTAGGGATAACGATGGTGTTAACCAGTGCGAACAGGCTGAATCGGTTTGGTATGGAGTTTGGGATACGGAGCCACAGCCAGGGCGAGCGATGGCATTTTCTACGTTTAATCCATCGTTTGATCAATTTGCTGCTGAATTGAAAAAATTTTCTCTAAAGCTAATCCAAACTTCTTTAAGTAAAAAACCAATCATAGAATATGAAGATGGGTATAAAAAAAAGCCGCGCACAAAAAATGTTGGCGCAGCTTTTTGGTTACATCACGCTATGTACTGAAAACATAACGTAAGACTATTTCCTACTCAAGCTTATCTTTTATATCGTCCCTAGAATTGAAACGCGCTACCTCTTCGCGTTCTTTTCTTTGCTCTGAACTGATTTGCGCAACATGCCAAACCACCCACAGCACCATAACGATGACCACCATAATGACTTCTGACCCTTGGAACGGGTATACCGCTCCAACTTCAGCTAAGTCGACGGCCCATGTATCTATATCTGCCATTGATTGAATCCTATAACATTAAATATAAAGTGTTAAAAAAAGGTTAAGAGAGCTGTCTTGATTGGTTACTTCATCAAGTCACGAGTGGCTGCACGCACATCTTCTGCAGCCGCTTCAGCTTCTTCAGCTTCACTAAAATCTAACCCGAGTAATTCTATTTCTCGAGGGATTCGTAATATGCCCATACCTTTAAGCAGGCCTGCCACGATAAATCCTGGAAGGAAGCCTAAACCGAAGAACATGATGACCGCACCAGCTAATTGGCCCAATGGATTGATTGCAGCGTAACCTTCGTATGGCGAACTTGGGTATCCCCATAGCACGAAGCCGCAGATAACTAAGCCAATGAAACCAGCGTAACCGTGTACGGCAACAGCGCCGACGGCATCGTCAATTTTGAACTTACGTTCTACAAAGAAATGCAGTTTGTAAGCGCAGACTGTACCGGCGCCACCAATTAAGAACGCTTGCATGGGGTGGTATAAATCGTTACCAGCTGATGCGGTAATGATGCCTGCTAGCCCGCCTGAGTATGTCCAGAAAGCGTTACCGCCAGATACTAGATAGGCTGCCATCATGCCACCGGACAATGACAGTAAGAAATTCACTGTTATGGCGCCAAGTGTTGTGGGTGTTAAGTAAATGGTTGTTGCAGTCCATGTTTCCCCTGTAATTTGCCCACCAATACCTTCTGGACTGATTAGCGGCACATTGCACGCCATGTAGAAGCCCCAGAAACCTGCATATATGATGAATAACCCTACGCACACCATCCAAGGGTTGTGTGGATCGATGTTACGTGGTGTGCCATCGGCTCTGAATTTACCCAAACGAGGCCCAAGAACCGCAAGCACGCCTAGAGCAAAACCACCTGCAATTGCGTGGATAACACCGGATGCATACGCATCGTGATAACCCAGCTTAACAACCATCCAACCGGCGTAGTGCCAGCCCCATGAAGCATCAATGATCCAAGCCATAGAACCAATGACAACGGCTAAAATCCAAAATGCACCCGAGGTGATTCGCTCTATTACAGAACCGGATACGATAGAGGCAGCAGTCCAAGAAAACAGCAAGAACGCAGCCCAGAAAACTCCAGTAATACGATCTTCTAAGTTGGTGCCCATGGTTGGTGACCACGGTAAGTTCGCTTCGCCGGATGCTAAATCCAGCCCACCGTTAATAAAGGGGCCGTTAGGGAAGGCCCAATAAATCCACCAACCGAAGAGAAAGAACGTTGTGGTGACCAATGGAATGATCATCGTGTTCTTCATGAGGGTGTGCATGTGATTCTTTCGCCGGCTGGCGCCAACTTCATACATGCAAAACCCAACGTGTATAAGAAACATCAACGGAATTGATACCCAATAGTAGAACTCCGTGAACACTGTTGTCAGCGCGTCTAAATTATTTCCCATCGAGTTAAATCTCCTCTTTGTAGTATGTTTGATGGTTTAAAGCAGCGGTTAAGATTCCTAAAGGTAGAGCGTTAAAAAATTAAGCTAACGTTTGAATCAAGGCAGAACAGTCAACGTTAGCGTTCAGTAATTATTGCCTTGTTTCGCAGACTATACGAAAACCGAATACAAGCCAATAGCAAATCGTGGTAAAGACACTAAAAATTAATGAAAATAAAAATGTAAAAAAACCTTGGAGCGTTGCTAAATGACAAATTCTGCAGACTGAGTGAGACTGTGTAAAAAACTCGTCGCAGAAGATCGTGCTGACAACAATATGTAGCTTTGTTTTTGGCGAAAAATAATCACATTCAGATGCTCCATCGTTGTTCGCGCCACAGAACCAACAGAGAACGTTCCCTCGTTTAGATCAATCGGGCAGATTCTTTCTAATACATCCAGGGTGCGTAAGCCGCTGATTTCTAGGGTGACCCAACTGTCTGACTGATCAGTTACAACGGTTTTCTCAGCCAATTTCTTAGCAAGCGTTGCGTGATCTTTATCGTTGTGTAGGCTTAATAGGAACACTTGCTCAGACTGCAAGCCAAGGCAATGAGTATCAGATGAAGAAGTGGACTGTGTAATGGCAGGCCAGCTTAAGCCGCAATGGGCTTTTAGTTCTCCTGATGCCACCGTTTGCTGATCTGAGGCTGCGGCAATCGACAGCAGCTTTATGTCAGCGCGCTCACGGATACTGAAGCCTTCATAATCAAACGAAGCACCATTCAATGCTGAACGTGCTTTCAGTGAAATATTACCCACGTAACCGCTCCCCGTCAGGATCTACAAAGTGTGCTGATACCACTTCAACTTCAATGCGCTCGTTGCGAAGAGGGTTAACTGCCGATAAGGTTTCCCCTAAACGTTCATGCCCTTTAGTTAAAAAGCCAATACCAATGGAATGACCCATTGAAGGTGAATAAACAACTGATGACATCCAGCCTTCATCATTTTCAGTAGTGGCATCACGGCCACCAGATACAAAGTGCGAACCGGCAACTAATGAATCTGCTGTGTTAACAGGTTTAAAACCGACAAGCCGAATAGCATCATCGGTATTCAACCCTTCACGTTCAGACAATACGTTACCGATGCAATCTTTTTTCTTCGAAACCATACGCCCTAAACCTAAATTTAACGCGGTAGTTGTACCCACCAGTTCGTTGCCAGCCGCGTGACCTTTTTCAACACGCATAACGCCAAGAGCTTCCGTGCCGTAGGGCACAACGTTGTAGGGTTCACCTGCCTGCATTAGGGCTCGAATCATGCTGTCGCCGTAACGAGTAGGCACCGCAATTTCGTAGGCCATTTCTCCAGAAAACGAGATTCGGAATAACCGCGCGGCAATGCCACCACATACCGTTATATTGGCGCAGGCCATGAAGGGAAAAGCATCGTTGCTTATATCAAATTCAGGATCAACGATATTTTCTAAGAGTTTGCGCGAGTTTGGTCCTGCAACGGCATATTGTGCCCATTGTTCGGTAGCCGAGATTAAGTGCACATCAAGATCAGGCCACAAGCATTGACGACAAAATTCTAAATGCCTAAAAACGCCCACAGCATTGGCCGTGGTGGTGGTCATTACGTAGTGATGTTCGCCCATGCGGGCCGTGGTGCCATCGTCCATAACGATACCGTCTTCTCTTAGCATCAGTCCGTATCGCACTTTGCCTACGGCTAAGGTACCGAAGGTATTTGCATAAACACGATCTAAGAACTCACCGGCGTCTGCACCTTGTATATCAATTTTTCCCAAGGTGGTAACGTCGCATACCCCCACCGATTCTCGAGTTGCGGTTACTTCACGATCAACACTTTCACGCCAATGGGTTTCGCCAGGTTGCGGAAACCATTGCGCTCGTAACCATGCGCCCACCTCAACAAACACCGCTCCTTGTTCTTCAGCCCATTGATGGCTTGGGGTATGGCGGGTGGGTCTGAAGTCTTTACCACGTGAACGACCAGCCATAGCTGAAATCGCAACAGGCGTAAACGGCGGACGAAAAATAGTGGTGCCTGTTTGAGGAATGGATTGTTCGGCAAATTCTGCCATTATCGCAAGGCCCAACACATTCGATGTTTTACCTTGATCGGTTGCCATGCCCATGGTGGTGTATCGCTTCAGATGTTCCACGGCATGAAACCCTTCACGACGAGACTGATCGATATCTTTGGTGGTGACATCGTTTTGTAAGTCAACCCAACATCTGTCTTTGGTATTTTTTACATGCCAAAAAGGCTGAATGTTAACAAGGTCATCGCTGGTGGTTGGGGTCGGTGCTGAATCGGCCGATAGCTGCAGCTCGTTCAACAATTGATTAACGGTTGTATCGGCTGAAGCGAAAACTTCTGACAATGACAAAGCACCATTGGCGGCCCCTGCGACGCTCATACCTTTTGGTAAATTCTCACCAGGAACAAAGGCAGAAATTTCATTGTTCCAAGTAGGCCTTCCACGTTGGTGACACGTTAAGTGCACGTTAGGGTTCCAGCCACCAGATACCGCTAAGCAGTCGGCTTTGATGGTTTGTCCGCTTGATAAGGTTATACCCGTTAAACCGCTTCGGCCCGATGTGTTTGATACCTCACCACCCATAACAATGGCTGCACCCGGTAAATTCATAGGTGCAGCAATTGATCGTGTGTCTATAACAGCTGATACGTTGACACCCTGTGCGCTAAGATCGTGCGCGGTTCGCCATCCATCATGATTATTTGTGAATACAGCAACGCTCTTTCCTGGGGCAACAGCATACCGATTAACATAGGTTCTAACCGCGCCTGCTAACATCACGCCGGGTCGATCGTTATTGCCAAATGCAATAGAGCGTTCGGTTGAGCCAGCGGTAAGCAGTGCGCGTTTTGTGTAAATTCGCCACAGCACTTGTCGAGGCTTGCCATCGGCAGACGGTAGGTGATCGGTTTTACGTTCCAATGCTCCGTACACGCCATGATCGTAAGCGCCGTATACCGTTGCGCGAGTCATCAAGCGCACATTAGGCAAAGATCGAAGTTCTGCAGCGATTTGTACTGCCCATTCAGCACCGCGCGTATCGTTAATGGTGTGTGATTCTGCGTTCAGGCGACCGCCGGGTAAAAAGTCTTCATCAGCGATCACAACACGTGCGCCCGATCGACCGGCTTTAAGAGCACTCCAAAGCCCTGCAGGCCCAGCTCCTATCACTAATAGATCGCAATGTAAGAAACCTTTGTCGTATAGATCAGGATCGTCTTGCCCTGAAAGTGAGCCTAAGCCTGCCGATTTTCGAATGATGGGTTCATAGAGCTTTTCCCAAAAAGCTTTTGGCCACATGAACGTTTTGTAGTAGAAGCCTGCGGATAAGAAGGGCGATAAAAAATCATTTGCCGCCATAACATCGAATTTTAAAGGGCCTCGGTGGTTTTGACTGGTGGCTGTTAAACCGTCAAAGAGTTCAGTAACCGTTGCACGGGTATTAGGTTCTTGATGTGCACCTTTACCAAGTTCAACCAACGCGTTTGGCTCTTCTGAACCGGCACTGAAAATTCCACGTGGCCGGTGGTATTTAAATGAACGACCAATGAAGCGTTGCCCATTGGCCAGTAATGCTGAAGCCAATGTATCGCCTGTATAACCTTGGTACATTTGGCCATTGAACGAAAAATTTAATGGCTCATCACGGTTAATCAATCCACCATCGAGTCGATTCAATTGAGAACGTTCTTGGCTCATCGGCTTCGTCCTTCAGAGCGCGCTACATCTTTCGCCAGCTGCACATCGGTTATTTCATGAGTCACTGTGTTGCGTGTTACCACAAGCCAAGACCGATCACCTTGTTCGTGATACCAAAGCTCTCGATGCAGCCCCGCTGGGTTATCTCGTAAGTATTGATATTCTAAAAACGCAACAGCTGCGTTGGTATCGTCTTTACTGGGTCTGTGAATTAAGGATGCATCGCCAAGGTAGACAAATTCAGCTGCATCTCGTGGGCCTAATAATGGGTGTTCAATGATCATGATTCAGTGTTCCCTCAGTGCAAGTTGGGCTGAGCGCCCATGCCTTTTTCATCCATCATGCGTCCGGTTATAAAGCGATCGAGTCGCATTTGGCTGGCCGTAGGATGAGGGTTATCAGTTGCTAGTAAATGGGCGTAACACCAACCACTGGCTGGCGTGGCTTTAAAGCCGCCATAGCACCATCCGCCATTGAAATACAAACCGGGAATAGAAGTCTTATCGATAAAGGGCGAGCCGTCCATCGACATATCCATCACGCCTCCCCAGGTTCTTAATAGTCTGGCTCGTCCGATCATGGGCATCAATGCCACACCACCTTCGCACACATCTTCAACCACAGGTAAGTTGCCACGTTGTGCGTAGGAGTTATAACCATCAATGTCACCACCAAAAACTAGTCCGCCTTTGTCCGATTGGCTGACGTAGAAGTGTCCTGCGCCAAAGGTGACCACACCAGGGATAACAGGTTTTAATCCTTCCGATACAAACGCCTGCAGTACGTGACTTTCTATGGGTAAACGTAATCCTGCTTGTTCCATAACGCGGCTGGATGATCCTGCAACACAAACGGCCACTTTCTTAGCTTTGATAGAACCTTTACTGGTGTGTACGCCTTCACACTGTCCATTGTTCATCTGAAAGCCTGTGACCTCACAATTTTGAATGATGTCAACACCGCGAGAATCAGCGCCGTGAGCGTAACCCCAAGCAACCGCGTCGTGTCGAACTGTGCCTCCGCGTGGTTGCCATAGCCCGCCTTTGATAGGAAAGCGTGCGTTATCGAAATTTAAGAAAGGGCAAAGTTTTTTAACACCGTTTGCATCGAGTAACTGAGCATCCGCACCAGCCATATGCATGGCGTTACCGCGACGAGTGTAGGCATCGCGCTGCGCATCTGAATGGGCCAAGTTCAAGATGCCACGTTGAGATACCATGGCGTTGTAGTTGAAGTCTTGCTCTAAGCCTTCCCACAACTTCAAAGATAACTCGTAAAACGGCTCATTCCCAGGCAGTAAATAATTTGAGCGAATGATGGTGGTGTTACGGCCGATGTTGCCAGAGCCCAGCCATCCCTTTTCCAAAACCGCTACGTTCGTTATGCCATGTTCTTTGGCTAAATAATGCGCTGTAGCCAAACCATGCCCACCGCCGCCAACGATAATGATGTCGTATTCAGTCTTAGGCTCAGGTTCTCTCCAAATCTTTTTCCAGCCTTTATTGCCGGTTAAGCCTTCTTTAAGGATTTGAAACGCGGAGTAACGCATGGATCGGCCTTAGTTTTAGTCACCTTTCTACCGATAATGAACGGTTTTGATCGAATTGGATAGTATAAAATGGTCATATGACGGTACTAAATGGACGTGAATCAGGCACTTTTCCAGAACCTATCAAGGTGGGGGTGGTGGTGTTGGATGGGTTTGCCATGATGTCTTTTTCAGCAGCGGTTGAGCCGATGCGGGCAGCGAATCAGCTTGCCGATCAAGAGCTGTATCGAATTTGCTTTATAGGTGAAGGGGAATTGGTACAAAGTTCAGGCGGGGCTTGCGTCCAAACTAAACCGTTGATTGGTGCACGGGAATTTTTTGATTTGGTCTTAGTCATTGCAGGCAGCACGGTGGCTGGCCATGCGTTAGTTTCTTTTCCGATGCCTGCTCTGTTTCATTGGCTACGATTTTTAGCGCAGCAAGGGATCTTGTTGGGCGGTGTGTCTGGAGGGCCTGCCTTACTTGCCAAGGCTGGGTTAATGAACAATCGGCGAATGACCGTTCATTGGGACCATGCAGAAGCATTGGCAGCCGACATGCCTGAATTATTGTTAGAAAAATCGTTGTACATACGTGATCGTGATCGACTCACTTGCGCAGGTGGTGTTGCGCCTTTGGATATGATGCACGCACTGATAGGAGAGTATCAAGGGCCGGATTTTGCGCGACAAGTCAGTGATTGGTTTTTACATACCGATATTAGAGGTTCGAGTGATCCGCAAAAATCGGGTTTAGCCGAACGCTACAACGTTCACAGTAAGCCGTTATTGGCTGTTTTGGAATTGATGGAAAATCATATTGCTGACCCGTTAGACTTAGATCAATTAGCGGCAGTGGCGAACCTTAGCCCAAGGCAGCTTAATCGGCTTTTCCATGACAAACTAAACCTAAGTACCATCGCGTTTTATCGGCAACTTCGATTGGAAAAAGGGCGTAGTATGCTGGAGCAATCCACGTTGAACATCAGTGATGTGGCTATCGCTACCGGATTTTGTGATTCAGCGCATTTCGGCCGATGTTTTAGACAGGCATTCGGTTGTAAACCAACCGATGTACGAAAAGATTATTAACCTTGTACTGATAAAGATTAGACTTCTATAGCTTTATAATGTTTACATTCCTAGATATAGGATAACGAGTAACTATAAGATGAAAGATAAAAGCGCGATTTTATATCGAATGGTTATGCCTGATCATGTGTGCCCGTATGGATTAAAGGCGAAGGATCTATTAGTTCGCGAAGGTTACACTGTAGATGATCGTGCTTTAGAAAGCCGTGAACAGGTTGATTCGTTTAAAGCAGAGCATGCAGTAAAAACAACGCCACAAATTTTCATTAATAATGAAAGAATCGGTGGGTTCGATGATTTGAGTGAAAGGTTAGGAAAGCCCGTTCAGCAAAAGGATACGGTGACTTATCGCCCAGTGATTGCTCTTTTCTCAGTAGCCGCGGCCTTGGCTGTAGCGGTAACTTGGCTTGTTAAGGCACAAATTTTCTCAGGGCAAACCCTTGCTTGGTTTATTTCAATCGCAATGGTTTTATTGGGGCTTCAAAAGCTTCAAGATTTAGATAAATTTTCCACCATGTTTTTAAACTACGATTTACTAGCGCAACGCTGGGTGCGTTATGGATACGTTTATCCCTTTGTTGAAACCGGTGCAGGGTTACTGATGCTTATGGGAGTGCTGACATGGCTTGCAGCCCCTGTGGTTCTGATTGCTTCAAGTATTGGTGCTGTAAGCGTGATAAAAGCTGTGTACATAGATAAGCGAGAATTGAAATGCGCTTGTTTGGGTGATAGCCGGGTGCCATTGGGATTTGTGTCATTAACTGAAAACCTAATGATGCTTGGTATGGCGTTGTGGATGCTGCTTTTTAATTGATGTGTTGAATTTAGTTCTGGCACGTCAATTCGTCGATTACAACGTTACCCATGCTGAGTTATTACTAGATGATTCCACACAGGCGTTGATAAAAGCCATCCCGTCCATTCCTTCGGTAATACCGGGTAGTAATCCCATCGCTTGTTGTCTTGATTTTCCATCTTGCATAGCAATAATTGCATCAGCAAGTTCTGTGTAGATATTTGCAAACCCTTCTAAGTAGCCTTCTGGGTGGCCTGGAGGGATTCGAGACACCGCATTCGCAGCGTCATTGGCACCGGGGCCTGAACGAGTTACGAGTTGCTTTGGTTTGCCGTGTTCAGTAAACCAAAGATAGTTTGGATCTTCCTGCGCCCATTCGATGCCGCCTTTTTCGCCGTAAACTCGAAGTTTCAAACCGTTCTCATTGCCTGGTGCAACCTGACTGCACCACAACATGCCTCGTGCCCCGCCTGCAAATCGCAACATAACGTGTGCATTGTCATCCAGTTGCCGGCCCGGACCAAAGGATTGTAAGTCGGCAGCGAGGCTCTCTACTGATAAACCGGTAACAAAGCAGGCGAGGTTATGGGCATGGGTGCCGATATCGCCAACCGAGCCTCCCGCTCCAGATCGTGATGGGTCAGTTCGCCATTCAGCTTGTTTTAATCCTTCGTTTTCTATGGAAGTGGTTAGCCAATCTTGTGGGTATTCAACTTGTGCTATGCGAACGCTACCCAATGCTCCTGCCTCTATCATGGATCGAGCTTGCCGGATCATCGGGTAGCCGGTGTAGTTGTGTGTTAATACAAACAGAGTGCTGGCATTGTTGATGGCATCTTGCAAACGATTTGCATCTTCAAGGGTTGAAGTTAACGGCTTATCACAGACAACATGAATGCCTTTGTTGATGAAAGCGATTGCTGCATCCGCGTGCACGTGATTGGGAGTAACAATGGACACCACTTGAATGCCATCGTCGCGATCAGCTTCTGCTGCCGCCATTTCTGTAAAGTTAGCGTAGGAACGCGGAATGTGTAATGCCTTAGCACTAAGCATTGATTTTTCCGCACTTGAAGAGAGGGCACCTGCAACCAGTTCAAAGCGATCATCAATACGGCTGGCGATTCGGTGTACGCCGCCGATGAACGCATCGTTGCCTCCGCCCACCATACCCATACGTATTCGTGCCATTAGTTTATTCCTAACATTTTGCGATTGGCGGCCTCATCGGTTCCGCCATCAGCGAAGTCATCGAAGGCTTTATCTGTGACGCGAATGATGTGATCGGCGACGAACTTAGCACCTTCTCTTGCGCCATCTTCAGGATGTTTTAAACAACATTCCCATTCAACCACAGGCCAACCGTCAAAATCATTGGCAGCCATTTTCGAAAATATGGATTTAAAATCAACCTGCCCATCACCTAGTGAGCGAAACCGTCCAGCTCGATTTGTCCAATCTTGATAGCCAGAGTAGACGCCCTGACGACCAGTTGGGTTGAACTCTGCATCTTTAACATGAAACATACGAATGCGGTCTTTGTAAATATCGATGTTGTCTAAGTAATCAAGGCATTGCAAAACATAGTGGCTAGGGTCATACAGCATGCACGCTCTGGCATGGTTTCCGGTTCGCTCTAAAAACATCTCATAGGTGATGCCATCGTGCAGATCTTCTCCAGGATGAATTTCATAGCAAAGATCAACATTACATTCATCAGCGTGGTTCAATATAGGCAACCAACGGGCCGCCAGTTCATCGAATGCGGTTTCTACTAAACCGGCTGGGCGTTGTGGCCAAGGGTATAGGTATGGCCATGCCAGAGCGCCTGAGAATGTTGCTTGTGCGGTTAAGCCCAAGTGCTTAGATGCGCTAAGCGCTTTCATTACTTGATCAACCGCCCATTGCTGACGTGCTGCTGGGTTGCCTCGAACTTCAGGCGCTGCGAAGCCATCAAAGGCATCATTGTACGCAGGATGCACAGCAACCAATTGGCCTTGTAAGTGAGTGGAAAGCTCTGTGATTTCAACGCCGTTGTTTTTTGCAACACCTTTTAATTCATCACAGTAGTCTTTACTTTCAGCTGCTTTGTTAAGATCGATTAATCTTGCGTCCCAACTGGGTATTTGAACCCCTTTGTAACCGCAATCAGCAGCCCATTGGGTAATGCTATTCCAAGAATTGAAAGGTGCTTCATCGCCTGCGAACTGTGCCAAAAACAGTGCGGGTCCTTTCATGGTTTTCATTTTCGAATCCTGTTAAGAAGTTAATGTTTTTATGATTAAACGAATGTTATCAAACAAATCTATTAACGATATTTTCTAGTATTTCTTGTCGTCCAGAAATAGGCTCTGGATTCATATTTTCAGCTTCAACCCGAGCGGCAGCATCGTCAAGACTGCCTTTAAGCATGGCTTTCGCCTGTGGCGTATTCCAATTCGCGTATCGCTCTTCTCGCATTGTTTCTAATGTACCGTCTTCAATCATGGCAGCCGCGGCTTTCAATCCACGAGCACAAACATCCATTGCTCCTGCATGGCCTGCAATAAGATCGATAGGATCAAGAGATTGCCTGCGAAGCTTTGCATCAAAGTTGGTTCCACCGGTAGTGAATCCGCCTGCTTTTAAAACTTCGTAGTAAGCCAAGGCAACTTCTGGAACATTATTCGGGAATTGATCAGTATCCCAGCCCGACTGGTAATCGTTTCGGTTCATATCGATTGAGCCAAATATGCCTAATGAACTGGCTAGTGCTAACTCGTGTTCAAACGAATGCCCTGCAAGAATGGCATGACCTTGTTCAATATTCATTTTAACTTCATTTTCAAGGCCGAATTCTTTTAAAAATCCGAAGACGGTTGCTACATCATAATCGTATTGATGTTTAGATGGTTCCTGAGGTTTAGGTTCCACTAATATCGCGCCCTTAAAACCAATCTTATGTTTGTATTCAACCACCATCTGAAGAAAACGCCCCGCTTGTTGCCGTTCGCGTTTGAGATCGGTATTGAGTAGGGTTTCATAACCTTCACGGCCACCCCAAAGCACATAATTTTCACCACCCAGTTTCTGAGTGGCGTCTAAACAAAGTTTTACTGTTGCAGCACTCCATGCAAACACATCTGGGTTAGGGTTTGTTGCAGCGCCTGACATAAATCGGCGGTGGCTGAACATATTGGCTGTGCCCCACAGCAGTTGGGTTTCGCTGGATTCCATTTTGAGAGCTAAGTAATCCACCATGTCTTCAAAGTTGCGCCGACTGGATTTGAAATCAGCACCTTCGGGTCGAATATCGGCATCGTGCCAACAAAAAAATGGGATGCCAAGAATAGAAAACATGTCGAATGCGACGTCGGCTTTAAGTTTAGCAAGTGCCATCGTTTCCCCAAACCAGGGCCGGTCGAAAGTTTGGCCACCAAAAGGGTCACCGCCTGGCCATGCAAATGAGTGCCAATACGCCACAGAAAATCGCAAGTGATCTTCCATACGCTTACCAATCAACATTTCATCGGGGTTGTAATGACGAAAAGCAAGATCTTGCGATTCAGGATCGAATTGCAGTGGTTGCATGTTGTTGAAGAAATCGCTCATGGGTATTTTCTCAATGTTTAAGGTCCGGTGATAATGGGCGGTTTACGGCGTTTGCCCGACAACGCGTTTCCAACAATAGCAGCTAACAATACCGCACCGCCGATTAGCGTATTCATGCTTGCCGTTTCATCTAAAAAAAGCCAAACCCAAACAGGGCCCAATAACACTTCAGCCAAAGACAGTAAGGTTAACTCGGCGGCTGGTAGGCTTCGAGAGCCTAGTGTATACAAAATTAGCCCAGCCCCAACTTGAAACACACCCATACTCATGGCTACTGAGCTGTTAAATAAATTCATTGAAACGGATATTTCTAAAAATTGACATATGCTAAAGGTAATGACAATGGCAAATATTCCGGATAAAAAAATCGACGGCAACATCTCTGCTGTGCGGCCCCAACGCAAAGCTACAGTAAAGATCGCAAACCCTAAAGCCGATACCAGCGCGGCAAGGCTTCCCGATAGGCCAATGCCACCGCTTTTATCGGAAACCATGATAGCGATGCCGCCTAAGGCAACGGCTATGGCAATCCAAGTGACCATACGCACTGGCTCGCGAAGCATAATCCATCCAAGAACGGCTGCCATGAAAGGCGCGGTTGCAAACAGCAACATGGCATTCGCAACTGATGTATTTTGTATGGCGTAAATCCCTCCAGAATAGGCTGCCACCAAAGAGAGTCCTGCAATAACGGCAGGGAAACCCGTGCGACGAATTTGAGTGAAAGGACTTTCCCCTGATCGCAGGCGAATAACGGCGTACAGAAATAAGGACATACTGATGGAGCGGTAGAAAAGGATTTGCCAGACAGATGCATCTTCAATAAGTCGGATACCCAAACCGACTGTTGACCAAAGTACCCCAGCTAAAAAAACAAAGAGTATTCCGCGTTTGTGGTTATCCATCGAGGAGTGAACTGGTGAATGATTAGTCAATAGCGTGGAGCTCTTTATCGTTTTTTTCTAATTACCGTGTATCAGTAAAATGGGGTTTTAATCAATGCTGTTGTTTGCAATAACTTTCTTTGATAAATAAGACGCACAATACAGCGATGAGCAATACTCCGATGAGTGATTGAAACGCGAAAGTGAATGCTTCATCTGGATATAACCGTGCGCCGTTTTGTTGAACTCCTAACCATTTTGTATCTAACAATGTACCGATGACGGGTTGCATGACGGCCCCTGAACCTACGATGCCCATATTCACGAAACCAAGCGCTGTGGCGCTGTGTGATGGTTTATTCCATTCACGGCTTAACCCCATTAGTACTACCATGCAGCCTGTACCCAACCCGTGGATAAAGAACAGTAGCCCTAACAAGTACGCATTGCTAGGCGGCAAGTGAATGATGATGAGCAACGTAATCAAACAGGTGGTTATGCCGGTGATTAGAACTGGTTTACGTTTTGCCATTGCATCCGATACCCACCCAACAGCTGGTGAGCCCACCATGACACCTACAAATAACCACGAAACAACACTGCCTGCATCAACCTGAGAGAATCCTTTAGTGGTGGTTAGCCAAGGAACGGCCCAAAGCCCGCCAAAAGAGAGCATCGTTGCGGCAAAACCAAAGCCGCTAACAGCACACAGCAAGGTTTGTTTATTACTGATGACTTGCTTTACTTGTTGTGATACGGACGTGTTTATAACCGTTTTTTTAATCTCAAATTTTGGCTTAGGAATAACCAGTTGCGATGCAATCGCAAGCATTGCGGCAGCGATGGAAAGAATAATAAAGCAGTTCCGCCATCCTACGGTTTCAACTAATAGTCGTAAGGGGGCTTGGCCAGCAATAGCCCCTACCATGCCTGTGGCGAGAAGCAAACCTGCCAGCATTGCAAAGCGGCTACGCGAGAAAAATTCAGCTGCTATGGCAAGGGTGCCCACGAATGCAAAGGCAACTAAACCGCCAATCAGTGCTCTAAAAAAAGAGGCAAACCATAGGGTAGAGCTGGCTGCAAAACCGAGGCTTGCCAATGCGCAAAAAGCGGCACTTAACATCAGTAATCGCCTGGCGCCATACCGATCAACTAATAACCCAACGGGTAATTGTATTGAGGCGTAGGTGTAAAAATACATTCCTGATAACAACCCAATGCCAGATGCGCCAACAGAAAATTCGCTCATTAGCTCTGACGTCATAACGCTTGGAGATACACGTTGAACAAAGGCGTAGAAAAAAAACATAGTGCCGATTGCGAAGGCAGAAATTGCTCGGGCTGTGCTTACCTTTGAATCATTAATGCTCATGTGAGCACTGTATCAGAAGGTTGCGTGAGTTTTGTTTTTAGGCAGTATACAATCGGGCCAATATCATTAAAGGCTGATTCATGGAAATTCGAGGAGGAGCATTACTTGCTCGCGCGTTTCAGGAAAAAGGGGTTCAGCAAGTATTCACGCTAAGCGGTGGCTTTTGTAATCCAGCTCTTGAAGGTTTCATGGAATGCCAAATATCAGTGATCAATGCCCCTCACGAACAGGTGGCGGGACATCTTGCTGATGGTTACACCCGAATAAACAGAAAACCTGCGGTTTGTTTAGTAGGCCCGGAAGGGTTTGCTAATGCAGTGCCTGCCATGATGGAAGCTTGGGGTGAGCGCTCGCCAGTCATCTTCGTTACCGGTTCAAGTACGCTTAAACGAAAAGGGGCAGGTGGCTTTAAAGAAATTGATGATGTTGCTATTGCAGCTCCACTAACAAAGTACAGCGCTGAAGTTACCCACGGTGAACGAATTCCAGAATTCGTAGATCGTGCATGGAAGATTGCCACCAACGGATACCCTGGTCCTGTGCATCTCAGTATTCCTGTGGACATTATGTTCAGTTCTTTTGATGAACGAGAGGGTAGAGATGAGCGACCGTTCAATCATCAATTCAAGTTACCACCCAGAGCATGGCCATGCCCAGATGATCTTGACTCAATTTTAAATATTATCAATCGGTCTGAAAAACCGATATTGATTGGTGGGCATGGTGTTTGGTGGTCCGGCGCTGAAAAGAAATTGGAAGCGGTTGGGCTTACATTAGGCATCCCTGTATTTAATGTGCCTTATCATCAAAAACTGTTAAGTGAACACAGCGATGCTTACATGGGCCTTGCAGATATTCATCAGTACCATCCTTCTGAATACGCACTGCAAAACTGCGATGCTGCGATATTGGTGGGTGTGCGCCTTGATAATCAAATGAACTTTGGCAACCCGCCTCTTTTTCCAGCAACTACCAAATTAATATGTATTAACGGTTCACATGAAGAATTAGAATTTAATCGTGCAGCCGATGAAGTTCTTCTTAGTGATCCCAACGCATTTTTTGAGGCCATGCTGAATCTTCATGAAAAAGATTCCTGGAGTGAGAATCGACATTGGTTTGAAGACAATCGACAGCGTCGTGGGGAATGGGTTAAGCAAATGGTGGCTGACATTCCATCAGAAGAAGCGCTCAATGGTCAATTGCATCCATTGCAAGTAGCGTTGGATGTGCAAGAAGCGATGGCTGATGATGATTGGCTCGTGATCGATGGTGGTAACACACACTTCTGGTCAGAAATCGCTGTGAATATCAGTGGTTGGCAGGGCCGAAAACTGGGGAATATTCTGCACCCAGGTACGTTTAGCATGTTGGGTGTGGGAGTGTCTTTCGCCATAACCGCTAAACAAGCGAATGTTGATAAAAACGTTGTGCTAATCAGTGGAGATGGCGCCTTCCTATCAGGGGGATTAAGTATCGAGGCTGCGTTTCAAGAAAATTTACCGATCGTGGTGGTTATTGATAACAATGGCGGATTGGATTGTATTTCGCAACAACAGGAACGCTTGTTTGCTAATCAATCTCATTTTGCCACCGACTTTCGTGATATCCCTTTTCACAGCATGTTCGAAGGCTTAGGAGGGTATGGTGAATTGGTTGAAACTAGGGAGCAATTGATTCCAGCCATTAAAAGAGCCATAGCCAGTGGAAAAACGGCCTGTGTGAATGTAAAAACTAAAGGGCATATCAGCCCCATCGTGCTCGCTACTACCAGTAAACGTGATAAGGCATCAATTGAATAATGGCCACACTGTCATCGCATGTATTAGATTCAGTTACCGGCACACACGCGGGTGGAATTCGTATTGAGTGTTTCAAACGATTGGCAGGGGGAGAAACTGTGTTGATGTTTGACGTCAACGCCTCAGCCGAAGGAAGAATGACAGAGATTGTTGATATAGAAGCCGACGCAGAATTAGAATTGGTTTTTCATTCGGCAAATTATTTTCAAACGATGCATTTGCCCGATGATGGTTTTCAAGTGATGAACACGGTGGTGGTCAGAATTTCAATACCGCAACCCGATCATATCTATCATGTGCCGATTATGTTGTCGCCTCATTCTTACTCAGTATGGTGGTCGGGAAACCCTCCGGCATCTTAATTTATGAAAACTCGACTTGCAGTTTCGCGAAGGCTACGTTCAACGCCATACACACCTCGTATCGAGTCGCTGGGCGTTAGCGATTATTCCATCGTTAATCACACGATTTTGCCGAAAGGCTTTGGGCGTTCAGTGGAAGAGGATTTTTGGCATTTGTGCGAGCATGTCCAGATGTGGGATGTGTCGTGCCAACGACAAGTGGAAATACAAGGAGAAGATGCTGCGAAGTTAGTGCAAATGATGACCCCCAGAGATTTGCGCAATGCTCAAATTGGTCAGTGTTTATATGCCCCATTGATCGATCAAAACGCTTGTATGTTGAATGACCCGGTTATTTTAAAACTTGCTGAAGATCATTATTGGTTGTCCATTGCTGATTCAGATGTGTTGCTGTGGGCGAAAGGTTTAATGGTGGGTTACCAGTTGAACGTTAACATCAAGGAACCTGATGTATCGCCTTTGGCAGTGCAAGGCCCTAAATCGGATGCCTTAATGGCGCAAGTTTTTGGAAGCGAAGTTAGCGATATTGCTTTTTTTCGATTTAAGAAACTTGATTTTAAAGGACGGCCGTTGATCGTTGCACGATCGGGTTACAGTAAACAAGGCGGCTTCGAAATCTATCTTGATGATTCTTCGTTAGGTCTTGATCTTTGGGATACGCTTTGGCAAGCAGGTGAACCTTTCAATGTAGCCCCCGGTAGCCCTAATTTGATTGAGCGCGTGGAAGCGGGGTTACTTTCATACGGTAATGAATTTACCAGTGAGAATAATCCCCTTGAGTGTGGATTTAAAAAGTACTGCTGCTTTGATGATGATCTTCAATACATTGGTAAACAAGCATTATTGAAAATAAACCAGGAAGGAATAAAACAGCAGATTCGAGGTATTCGATTTGATGGGGAAAAGTGTCCGCCTTGTGCCTCTACTTGGCCACTAACACATGAAAAGAGCGAGGCTGGATTTATCAGTACCGCTATTTGGTCACCAAAATTGAAATGCAATGTGGCTTTAGGCATGGTGGCTAGTGAATTTTGGAATCAAGGCCAGTCGGTGGTGGTGCACTGTTCTGATGGATCGCAACGTCAGGGTGAGGTTGTTCTTTTGCCCTAATATTTACGTTATGCAATGATTAAGGCATAGGGATTTCGGTAACGAATTTAGGTACTTGATAACCCTTTTGAACAGCGGGCCTTTGTGCAATTGTGGTGTACCAGCGCGTTAAGTTTTTATAGTCAGTGAGATTAATTCCCTGCCATTCGAAGCGAGATATCCATGGCCAGCAAGCCATATCGGCAATTGAGTATTCGCCTGCAATAAAATCGTTGTTTTCCAGCCTTTTTTCAAGCACACCGTACAAGCGCTTAGTTTCATTTTGGTACCGCTCTTCAGCGTATTGAGATTTTCCAGGGTTGTATTTAACAAAGTGATGGGTTTGCCCTGCCATTGGGCCTAAGCCACCCATTTGCCAATTGAGCCATTCAATTGTGGCCCAACGTGTTTTGTGATCAGATGATAAAAATTGGCCGTGTTTTTCAGCCAAGTATTGCATGATGGCACCGGTTTCCATCATGGTGATATTGGCTTCGTTATCCACTATCGCAGGAATGCGATTATTAGGTGCAATCGCAAGGAAGTGAGGGGCGAACTGTTCATCCTTGGTTATATCAATGGAGTGAACGTTGTAATCAATACCCAGCTCTTCGAGCAAGATAGACACTTTTCGGCCGTTGGGTGTTGTCCAAGTGTATAAATCGATCATGGATACATTCTATCGTTAACCTTGCGAAGGGTTTAGCATAGCGCTATTACGGAAAAATATATAGTGAGCAGATCTGAGGTTTTATACGGTTCTGATTGAATAGTGTTGAAATTCAGATTCCTTTGACATTTGAAATGTAATTTGAACACAAATGTTTTTTTTTGTTCTAGCTCAAGATGTGTGAGAACTTATCTGGTATTTCGAACGGGCAAGCCAATCAGGGCTAATGTCGATTCCCCACCCTGGTTTTTCAGTAACCTCGGCGTGGCCATTTTCAATAACGTATGGGTTTTCAACAAAGAGTTCTTGCTGCCATGGGTAGTAGTCAGCACCTTCTATAGAGAATTCGAGGTATTTGCCTGCGTTGGGAATCGCTCTAAGTAAGTGCATAGTGAAAAGTGTTACTAAGGAAAGGTTTGCGCAGTGCGGTGTAACTCGAAGGCCTGCCTGTTCGGCCATAGCTACCACCCTTAGGGTGCGGCTTATACCACCAAGATACAAAATATCGGGTTGAACAATGTCTACTGCTCGCATGTCAATCATACGCTTCCATGTGGGCAGATCACAATCTTGCTCACCGCCGGTTACATCAATTTCCAAAGCATCGGTTACCATTTTGGTTTGTTCAAGTTCCCAGTAAGGGCAGGGCTCTTCATAATGGCAGTAATTTTGTTCCTGTAATAGATGCCCGATTTCAATAGCACGATAAGGCGAATAACAACTGTTCGCATCAATGAGCAGTTCTACATCGTCGCCCAGTTCTTTTCGAATAGTAGGAATGATTTCTTCAGTTCGTCCGGGCCATTCGTCCACGTCACGACCCACTTCCGACCCAGCCCTAACTTTGAACGCATTGAAGCCGTATTTATCACGTAGTTTCTTTAATCGTTCGGCTTCATCTGCTGGGGTAATATCGCGCTTCATTGACGATGCATAGGCTCGAACGGTTCCTGCTGACCCACCGAGTAATTCTGCAACCGGTTTTCCTTGTTGCTTGCCTCGCATATCCCAAATAGCGGTGTCTAGGCCAGCCATGGCCCGGCGAAGATAAGATCCTGGAAATTTGTGTTCTCGTTCGGTTACCCAATCTAAAAGATCGTCTAAATCGGAAGTAGGCTTTCCTAACACCCACGGGGCTACTTGTCGGTGGAGAACTTGGCAAGTAATGTCTGAATGATAAGTTGACACCTGACCCCAGCCTTCGGAGCCATCCATGCATGTGACTTTGACAAAGCCCACATTTTCATTGGTGAAACTTTCTATACTGCGTAGTGTCGTTTTAAGTTGTGAACGCATAAGATATGTTTAAAGCATTTATACGTAGCGGTCAATATATTTTGGTGGTCGTTGGCGGTAAAGAGTGAGATGTTATTGAATCAGGCCTTTTTGTGTGAAAACAATGAATTCGGACGAAACAAACAACAAGACGAATGCCTCTGGCGGCATTGAACCTAAAAGCCTAAATGGCAGCGCTGGTAGGAAAAAATCCCGACCCAGACTTAGAAAGAAAAAACGTACACCTAGCTCGAAAACTATTTTACAACAGCGAGCCATTAACCCTTATTGCCTTTGCTCTGAAGCCGAGCTTTCACAGTTAGAGCAACAAGCTGATTGGTTGCTTGAAAATGTGGGCATGGAATTTCATGGAGATGATGATGCGTTGGAATTATTTCGTAACGCGGGTGCCTTGGTCGAAGGTACACGAGTTAAATTTAAAGAGCATCATGCTCGGGAACTTTGTTCCTCGGCACCTAAAAAATTCGTGCTGCATAGTCGTAATGATATTCACTCAATAACTTTAGGCGATGATCACGTGGTGTTCATGCCAGGGTATGGCTCCCCCTTTGTTACTGACAATATTCAGGGTAGGCGATACGCAACCATTGAAGATTTTCGTAATTTTGTAAAACTAACTTACAGTTCGCCATACCTTCATCATTCCGGAGGTACGGTGGTAGAGCCAGTTGATTTGCCAGTAAACAAACGGCACTTAGATATGGTTTTTTCTCACCTTACGTTATCGGATAAACCTTTCATGGGTGCGGTTACTTCTTTAGAAGGTGCACAAGATTCAATACAGATGGCAAAGATGGTCTTCGGTGGTGAATTTATGCAACAACACGCTGTTATGCAAGCCAATATCAACATAAATTCGCCGTTTATTTTTGATGGGGTTATGTCACGTGCATTGCGCGAATATGCGAAAGCTAATCAGTGTGTTTGTGTTTCGCCTGCGATTTTTGGTGGAGCCATGGGGCCTGTGTCACCAGCTGCCATAGCGGCACAAACTTTGGCAGAAGCTATGGTAGGTATCGCGCTAACACAATTGGTAAATCCGGGTTGCCCTGTGGTGTTAGGAAGCTTTCATTCTTCTATAAATCTTCGCACGGGTTCGCTTACCTTTGGTACACCAGAGGCTAATTTGGTGTCGATGGCGTTATCCCAATTAGGACGTCGATTAGGTGTACCGGTTCGTTCAGGTGGTGGACAAGTTACCGCTGCAAACACAGCTGATGGACAAGCAATGGCTGACAGTACTAATGCGATGTGGGCAACGGTTTTGTCAGGTGCTCATCAAATTTGGCATGCGGCCGGGTGGTTAGAGGGCGGGCTAACCATGTCGTATGAAAAATTTATCCTGGATTTAGATAATTGTGGTGCGATGTTAGGCATGCTTCAAGGTATGGAAGTGTCTGAAGAGAGTTTGGCACAGCGTAGTTATTCTGAAGTGGGGCCTGGCGGAAATTTTCTCACCACACAACATACGATGGCTCATTATTCTGATGCCAACTATGAATCACTGTTACCCGATACCGGACCTTTTGAACGATGGTTAGATGAAGGTTCGGAAGATGCTTCAACCAGGGCCACTAAGGTATGGCAAGAACAGCTAAATAACTATAGTTCTCCTGTATTAAGCCAATCAATCCTAAATGATTTAGAAGATTTTATAGCATCACGTAAATCTGAAATGCCAGATGCTTGGTATTAATTAAACACTATATTGAAAATTAATACGCCAACATCACACATTTAAAATGGTAGATTATTCATATAGCTCTCATTGGCAATTTGATGAACAAACAACCTAATATTGTTTTCATAATGGCGGACGATCATGCGTCCAAAGCCATCAGTTGTTATGGCGCGAAGATTAACCACACGCCTAATCTAGATCGCATTGCAACAGAAGGTATGCGTTTCGATCATTGCTATGTTACTAATTCGATCTGTACACCCAGTCGGGCGGCAATTCTGACAGGTACTTATAACCATGTGAATTCAGTTACTACTCTAGAAACGCCTATAAACAATCGTTTGCCTAACGTGGCTAAACATCTTCAAACCGGTGGTTATCAAACCGCTATTGTGGGTAAATGGCATTTGGGAGAGGGAGAAAAACACGAACCTACTGGTTTTGATTATTGGTCTGTATTGCCCGGGCAAGGTGAGTATTTTGACCCTATCTTTATTGAAATGGGAGAAGAGATTGAAGAAGTTGGATACGCAACAGATGTAATTACAGATAAAAGTTTGAAATGGCTTGATGAGCGAGATGAGGAAAACCCTTTCTTTCTTATGTGCCACCATAAAGCTCCTCACAGAGAATGGGAGCCACACCCAAAGAACCGACATCTATATCAGGATGATATAAAAATTCCAGATACCTTCGATGACGATTACAAAAATCGTGCAAAAGCTGCAATAGATGCCAAGATGCGAATTAAAGATGATATGACGTACGCTGATCTTGGTTTAGTACAACCGGAGGGTGGGCAAGATATTGGCGAGAGAGCCACGCTAAAGAGTACAAGGCGAAAAATCCCCAACCCAAAAGATGTATCAGGCTTGAAGTTAATTGATAAAGACAGTGGTGAGGTATATCGATTTAATAATCGAGAGGAATTAAGCCATTTTAAATACCAACGCTATCTGAAACGTTACCTGAGAACGATTGCATCGATCGATGAAAGTGTTGGGCGAGTACTAGACTATCTTGATGAAAATAATTTGGCACAAAATACGGTTGTTATTTACACCTCCGATCAAGGTTTTTTTCTAGGTGAACATGGCTGGTTTGATAAACGTTTTATGTACGAAGAATCATTTCAAATGCCCTTTTTGATTCGTTACCCGAAAGAGGTGAGTAGCAACGCAATTTGCAGTAATATCGTTTGCAATGTTGATTTCGCTGCCACATTTTTAGACTTGGCTGGGCTTAAAACGCCAAGCTATATGCAAGGTAGAAGTTTTCGTACACTCTTGAACGGCGCTGAACGCAAAGATTGGCCTGATGTGGCATACCATCGATATTGGATGCATCGAGACCCAGATCATAATGCTTACTCCCACTATGGTATTCGTACCAAACGATATAAGTTAATTTACTGGTATAACGATGGCTTTGGTTTGCCAGGTACGAACCATGGAGGGGAGAATCGCGAATGGGAGTTATTCGACTGCGAAGAAGACCCTTTAGAGTTATTCAATGTATATTCAAACTCTAGTTATCAATTCGTTTTAGAGGAAATGGTGACTCTACTGGATGAGAAAATGGCAGAGATTGGGGATGTGCCAGCACACTAGACAGAAACATTAGGCCGGAACATGAAACCGAAACATTAGACCAAATCTTTATGCTAGGTCATTAGGCCGTAACAATTATCCCTTGCCCTATATTGGCGATGTATTCTCGTACTTTATGCTAATCGAGAAACCGGTTGTGTTTATTTTCGGTAACATGAAGCACTCAATCGTAAAATTATACTGTGGCCAAAGTAGTGCTTATCTCAGATAAAACCCGATGAAAACATTATGCCTATAACCATCAGTGCACTAGCCAATTATCCAATAAAAGGCTTAAGTGGCCAGCTTCTTGATAAAGTGGTGCTTAATACTGGACAAGGATTTCCTAATGATCGTCAATTCGGATTTGCTCGCCCAGACAGTGGTTTTGATCCGAACAATCCAAAACCATTGCCGAAAACAAAGTTTTACATGCTTGCACGTGATGCATCATTAGCGTTACTCAATACTAAATTTGATGCCGAAAGCGGTCAACTGACTTTATCAGCATCAGATCAGTTGC
The DNA here is from genome assembly GCA_938035125.1 of uncultured Granulosicoccaceae bacterium. Classification (GTDB taxonomy): domain Bacteria; phylum Pseudomonadota; class Gammaproteobacteria; order Granulosicoccales; family Granulosicoccaceae; genus Granulosicoccus. The sequence goes on from CALHNS010000022.1 coordinate 26,858, forward strand.
TTCAGGTTGATATAACCACTGATAAAGGTAAAAAAGAGGCTGGTCTGTTTCTTCAATCATTTCTCTCTTTATCTGAAGAAGAAACACCTCAATTATTTGAAGCCTATCCACACAGATTTACCGATGTATCTGTAGATTCTGTGGCCATGATGAATGCTGTATCCATCATTAATCTAGACAGTGTGAATGAATTTTCAAATGTCATTGGGCAGGAAGTAGATCCGAGGAGATTCCGTGGGAACATTCATCTATCTAATATGCAACCCTTTAAAGAGTTGGATATGGTTGGGCAACAATTGGTAATCGGAAGTGTTCGATTGCAAATCGTGCAGCGTACCAAACGATGCCCTGCCACTGAAGTTGATTTAAAAACCGGTAAACGGGATATTAAAACACCCAAATTACTTCGTGAAAAATACGGCCACATGGATATGGGAATTTATGCTCAAGTGCTCGAAGGCGGTGTTATCGCTAACGGCGATACAGTAGACATCGGTTCATAATAGATATGGAAATTTAAGTCTCTTATGAACAATGCGTATCAACAACACGTTGAACAAGCGGCGCATAGTGTAAGAACGCTGGGGTTTCCACAGAGGCATCTTTCGCGCTATCATCAAATAGCCGAACTTGAATAATATCAGCCAGATTTTCATTACTTTCAAAGAGTGCAATTTCCTCTTTATTCATTGGTCCGCCTTGCAGAGACAAAGAGTGTACAGAAGCCGTTGATAATTTATTGAAATAGGGCGTATCGACAGCACATAAGTATCGCTTCGCGGCAACATGATAGCGAACACAATCGGTAACTAATTTGGGAAAAAACGGTTCTAGAACTTGCGCACCTGCGGTTTCGTGATATCGATCGTGTTCGTCATCGCTGGTGTACATGCCAAATTCACTGGTGAAATGACCAATATCGTGAAGTAATGCAGCCACAATAATCGTCTCATTAGATTGATTGTGTTCAGCCAATGCAGCACTTTGAAGCATATGCTCAGCCATCGTAACGGGCTCGCCTAAATATTCCTCATGCCCGCGACGCTCGAAAATATCCTGGATAAATTCTACGATATTGGATTGAGTGAGAGTGTTGTTCATATGCCGTCTAAGATTGGTATCTGTATAGCTAAGTTTTAACTGACTTTTAACTAAGGCTTGCTAACGTAGAAAGTAACCCATCCTTGTCTGCATAGCAGCCTTGCAGCCAACGCTCTCCAGCTCCTGAAAACCCAGTGCGGGCGTGTAACACGCGGGTATTGTCAACAATAAACGCCATGCCGGGTTTTAAATGAAATTGAACTGAGTGTGATGGGTCATCAATCAGTTCACTCATTCGTCGATAGGCGGCATAGTAGGTTTGCATATCATCAAAAGGAATGTCGGTAAACGTAGTCGCAGAGCGATTATTAAAATGAATGGCGTTTAATAGCCCATCTGCTGTGAGTTCTATCATCGGGTGTCTTGCACGCAGTTGCACGCCTTCAGAGCCTTTGTATTCAAACTGTGCACAGTAACGCGTTAGCACATCGAACCATGCCGGGTTTTCAGATCGCAGTTGTTTTGCGATATTAAAACCATCGACCACCATACTCTCTCCACCGTCTGTTGAACTCTGTAAGCAATACAGTATTTGTAGTGTGGGTACAGGGTCTCGATAGGGGTTATCAGTGTGCGCTTGTAATGCCATTCCTGTGTAGGCCAGATTGGTCGCGTTTACTTCTGTGCGCACTTCAAAGTGTTTGCCATAATTGGTTTCTCTCACAAAGCCGAATAAATCGACCAATTCCATTAATGCTAGATTTCGCTTTGGCCCGTTATTCATAACCGCAAATCCATAGCGTGAAATTTGTTCCAGCCACTTTGCTAGAATGTTTGAATCTGTTTTAAGTTCTTTAAAATCAGCTTGCGGAATCTCATTTTGTAGCTCGTTCCCCCATGTCTGTATTCCAGAACTTAGCAGTTGGCACATTTGATCATTGTTCTTGCTTTTCTGATCATAGGAATGTTCAAGTAACCAATCAATGGGATAATCGATGGTTTTATTTTCGGGTAAAAACGTAAGTTTTACATCGTTCTCTTGAATTCGAGCAGCGCTTATACTTAAGTTATTTGGAATGTCTTGCAGCGTAATTAAGCGTTGGCCATTTTGAGTAGACCGGGTATCGGCGTCTTGCGCATTATCCCTCAACCAAATAGCGTGAAATCTAATCGGTTGAGAAGCACCGGTTAGAGTCAATAATTGCCCGTTATCGGATATCGTAGTGTCGTACATTTTGGCTTTCCAATCTCGCAAATTCGATTGAATACTTGATTTATGCGTTTAATAGCACGAATTGGAAAAGCTTGTCTAGTTGCTGCTGCATTTGCTTATTGCTATTGCTATTGCTATTGCTATTGCTAGCGTTTATTAGTACTCAATGTAGAAGTCTCAGGTAGAAAAAGCTGAAAATGACTGAAACCCATAATGTAATCATCGATACGGACCCCGGGCAAGATGATGCAATTGCGATATTGCTTGCGTTGGCTAGCCCTGAAATCAATGTATTGGGAATAACAGCTGTCGCAGGTAACGTACCTCTTGGGCTAACGCAAAACAATATTCGTAAAGTGTGTGAGTTAGCGGGTAGGACGAATACCAAAGTCTTTGTTGGTTCTGATAGGCCAATGAAACGTTCCTTGATAACAGCGGAATACGTGCACGGCGAAACTGGGCTTAATGGTGCGCCGTTACCAGAACCTACAATGCCTGTGCAAGATCAGCATGCAGTTGATTTCATTATAGAGACGATCCAACGATTACCAGAAAAATCAGTAACGCTGTGCACACTTGGCCCATTAACGAACCTAGGCAACGTGCTTGAGAAGGCGCCTGAATTAGCACCACGTATAAAAGAGGTTGTGATGATGGGTGGCGGTTTATTTGAAGGTGGGAACGTTACGCCTGCAGCAGAATTCAACATCTTTGTTGACCCAGACGCAGCTCAATTGGTTTTTAAAGCAGGCATTCCTTTAGTGGTAATGCCATTAGATGTTACGCATAAGGCGTTAACAACTAAAGCTCGCACAGAGGCTATCCGATCGCTTGGAACGCAAGTAGGTAAGGTGTCTGCTGATTGGTTAAACTTTTTTGAAAGATTTGATGAAGATAAATACGGCACCGATGGTGGCCCACTACACGATCCCAATGTCATCGCTTATTTGCTGAACCCTGGCTTATATTCTGGGCGGCACATTAATGTAGAGATCGAAACTCAATGTGAATTAACTATGGGTATGACCGTGGCAGATTATTGGGGTGTTACCAACAGAGCGAAGAACGCGATATGGGTGACTGATGTTGATGCCGATGGTTTATTTGACCTACTTTTAGAGCGGCTTGCATATTTCCGTTAGTTAATCAGTTCCCCGCTATACCCTTACCGCTGAACCATCGTTCTGAATAGATTGTTGCGCCTTGAGATCGCCTTGAGATTTGGTTTCAAGCGCTGAGAGAGGGTGGTTAGCGAATTCAAATCTGTGAAGTTCTTCCATTTTTGGTTCCTTGCGAACTTTTTTCAATATCAAGCCTCAAATCTACCTATCAGAAGGTAGTATATTCATCTGACTTCCGCTATGCTTCGCTCATAGCTTCAATAACAGGTAGAAAACCATGCATATAAATGCAGATTTTGAAAAAATTGCAGAGGCGCATACAAGCCAAATGGACTGGGTTGCCTCGCCAATGAAAGGCGTAAGCCGCCGCATGCTCGATCGGATTGGTGATGAAGTGGCCCGAGCCACTAGCATTGTTCGCTACGATGAAAAATCACACTTTTCAGCTCATTCACATGGTGGCGGTGAGGAGTTTTTGGTAATTGACGGTGTTTTCCAAGACGAACATGGAGACTACCCCGTGGGCACTTACGTGCGAAATCCGATTGGCACATCACACACGCCAGCATCAGAGGATGGTTGCCAGATCTTCGTGAAATTGTGGCAGTTCGGGTCAACTGAGAAAGACATATTGCGTGTTGATACTCAATCCCTTTCTTTAACAGCTCATCCCAGCGCTGAAGGTGTGGCGCACGCTGTTTTGTTTCAAGATTCCAATGAAACAGTAGAGATTCAACAATGGGATCCAGGCAGTCATGTGCTTGTAGGTGATGCAGGGGGAGCAGAGCTTTTCGTTGTTGACGGTGGCTTTGTTCATGAGAATAAAACGTTTGAAAAGCACGACTGGCTTCGCGTTCCAAAGAATAAATCCGTAACGCTCGATACCGGTAATTCGGGTGCGCGAATCTGGATGAAAACAGGGCATTTAAATCAGATAAATGTTCCCTCGCAGTCTTAAGTCATATTTTTATCCTTGTGAGGCGGTGTTGATTATTAATTTTCTCCTCGTCGCCTCCGGTACTTAGTAGTTATTTAAATTTTTCTCATCACATAAGGTAAATAAAGAAATGTTAGCGTATTCAGTTATTGGTTCGAAAGATCTAGAAAAGTCATTAGCGTTTTATGACTCGTTGCTTGAAGTTATTGGTGGTAAACAACTCATGGGGCTTGATCGAATCAAGTTTTATGGTACTGACGGTGGCGGCGCTATGTTAGCGGTTTGCAACCCCGCTGATGGCAATGTTCAAAGCACAGGTAACGGTCAAATGATCGCTATTCCCGGTGGTTCAACCGAGGGTGTTGATGCTTTATACAAAAAAGCGCTAGAGTTAGGGGCAACTGATTTGGAAACACCCAATCAAGCGCTACCTTTCTTTTACGGGGGTTATGTTCGAGATCTAGACGGCAACAAGATCGGTTTTGTTCACTTAACGCCATAATAGATAAAACTAGTGGAACTGAAGGTGCTCGCAAGTTGTGAGCACCTTTAATTTATAGGTGTATTTTTAATGAAAGGCATTCGAGAAAAACTTGAAAAATATGCACTAGGTTCGGTTCAAACCAGTGGGTTTAAAGCGTTAAGTTTTCGCAAAATGGCTACAGAAATTGGTATTAAATCCTCAAGTGTTCACTACCATTTTCCTGAAAAATCACATTTAGCCAAAGCCTTAATTGAACGCTACAGCGCTGAATTTTTTCAAGCTCTAGATGCCATAGCAGAAAAACCTGGTGGTCTTGAAGAGAAGATAATTGATTTCTTTACTATCTTCGAAGAAGTTATTAAAGAAAACAAATTGTGCTTGTGTGGAATGATGGCTGCTGAAGTTGAGCTGCTTAATGATGAAAACCGTCAGCTGTTAGCCGATTACTTTACAAAAACTGAGCAATGGCTCGTTGATTTAATAACCCAGCATCAAAGTGAAATTAAGTCTTCGCTAAGCGCCCAGGTGCTTGCAAAAAGCTTATTGTCTAGTTTAGAAGGTGCGCTACTATTAGATAGAGTGGTCAATGATAACCAACGGCTAACGGCTCAAAAAGAACTGTTTGTTTCTATGCTATTTGCGTGATGTTGGTTAGACGATCAACCTGTGGTAACGAACCCCAGGCTGATCGTTTTTATAAGCCGATACTAGTTAGCTTTACGCTTCAGCTTTAGACATAGTCGTTGATTGGCCAGCGGCCTCACGTCGGCCATCGTTGTAAATGGCTTTTATTAGTGCAAAGCATTGCAACACCATCACCACCGAAAAGGGCAAGGCCCCGATAACCATTGCAGTTTGAATCGCTTTCAGCCCACCTACCAATAGTAGTGCGGCAACTACAGCGCCTAGTGCAACACCCCAGAACAAAATATGAGGCCGGGCTTTAGGCCCTTCATCGCCTGCTGCATTTATTGTATTAACAATTAGCACGGCTGAATCAGCAGTGGTGACTAAATAGGTCATCAGTAACACCACAATCAGCGCAGCCATTCCCCAAGATAAAAATTCAGAAATGGGTGAGAGCATGAAGTGTGTCATGGCGAATATTTTGTCACCGTCTGGTGCACTCATGATGGCGCCGTTCGCGTTTCCGTTTAATTCTAGGTCGATAGCGGTACCACCAGCCCAAGTAAACCAAACAAAACACATCAAAGATGGAACAATCATAGCGCCAAGAACGAATTCTCTGATACTGCGGCCCTTAGAGATTCGCGCTAAAAACAATCCTACGAAAGGCGCGAAAGCAATCCACCACGCCCAGTAAAATACCGACCAAGCGCCTTGCCAACCCTCAAGCTTGGTTGCCACACTTTCAGCATTACCATCGCCTGACCAAACCCGAATGCTCATTTCAGGTAGGGCAATTAGATAATCCCATATGCCAACAACCAGTGCTTTTAGGCCGAAAAATGTTGCACCGAATAGAAGGAAAAAGGTAAGTAAAAAGATACTGAGCCCCATGTTAATGTTCGACAACCACTTAATGCCTTTACCAACACCTGACAATGCTGATAGGGTTGAGGCGGTCATAATGACAACGATGGCGACAATTATCCCTGTTGAATTCGCGGTGCCAGCTTCGTTAGTTAGCCCGCCAATACCAACTCTAGATAAGCCAGCTACAAATTGTTCAACACCAAACCCCAAGGTTTGTGCAACACCTAAGATAGTGGCAACAACTGCGACCACATCCACTACGTGCCCCAATGAACCACTGAGCTTTGAGCCGAACAAAGGCGTTAACGAGGAACGCATGGTAAGTGGCAATGATCGACGATAGCTGAAGTAAGCAAGCGCTAACCCTGCAATGGCATAACAAGCCCAAGCGCCCAATCCCCAATGTAGGAAAGACCATTTATAGGCCATGCGTATGTTGCCTTCGGAGGCCGCTTGGGTAATACCTTTTATAACCTCTGGGTTATTGTTGAAGTGATACACCGGTTCAGCAACGGCCCAAGTCAACATGCCAACGCCAATACCTGCGCCAAACATCATTGAAAACCAAGAGAAATTCGAAAATTCAGGCACATCGTCTTTGTTGCCCAGTTTCAATCTTCCAGCAGCTGGCCAAATAGCCAATACAATGCAGACCGAAACGAAAAACATAACGGTCCAGATATACCAGGCACCAAAAGATGAAAGGATAAACTTGTTAATGCCGTTGAGTACGGCCCCCGATTGCTCAGGGAAGGCGATTGCCCATATAACCAGCCCTCCTATTAGCAGTTTCGAACTGATGGTAACGATTTGGCTAAAGCCTTTATAAAAGCCGCTTTCAGCTGTCTCAATGGGTAAGTCAGTTAATGCCGGTTGAACGCTCATCTATTGTCCTCCGGAATGTTGATGAGGGCGAGAAGCGATTCTCGTGTCATGCGTATTCAATGTTTCAATCCTCCAAAGGAGTTATAAAAGAGCGAAGTACGTAAGCACTAATGTGCCTCATGTAGGTTAAGTTGGTCAATAAGTTTTATCAATGCTAAAGTTTCAATCGAAAGTTTCATTAACCCGCAACCTAAAACTATGCAAAAGCATAAATCTACACACCGTTTGAGTAATGTTGATATCAGATTGCTGAAGGTTTTCAGAACCGTTGCAGATTGCGGTGGTTTCGCTGCTTCCGAATTTGAATTGAATATTGGCCGTTCAACCATCAGTCGTCATATTTCTGATTTAGAAACACGGGTTGGTATGAAGCTTTGCCATCGGGGGCCTAGCGGGTTTGCGTTAACTCGAGATGGCGAAATGGTGTTAGCCGCGGTTAATCGTTTAATTGATGCGCTAAATTTGTTTCAAGGTGATGTTGATGATATTCATCGCCACTTGCGCGGCACCTTACGATTTGCATTTTTTGATTTGGCTGCAGGTAACCCAGAAGCTAATTTGTCTACATCGATTGCATCATTCTCAGAGCAAGCAACGAAAGTTAATTTAGAATTATCAACAGAGCCGCCTAATGTGATTGAAGCAGGCGTGGTTAGTGGTCGATTTGACATTGGCGTGGTGCCATTACATCAACGATCTGATGGCTTGATTTTTCACCCCATATACAGTGAAACTATGGTTCTTTATTGTGGAAAAGACCATCCTTTATACGATGCTGACCCGATTGGTATCGATCAGCTTTCAACATATAAGTATGCAGGTTTCGGTTTCAGTTCACCGAATTTAAAAGCAAGACAGAAGCTAGGTCTTCCGTTGTCTGGAAGAGTGCACAATGAAGAGGCGTTAATCGTTTTATTACTCTCTGGGCACTATATTGGCTTCTTGCCCGATCATGTTGCAAAGCCATTTGTGGCTAAAGGCCAACTGAGGGCATTGGCCCCTAAACTAACCAGTTATCAAACGTCATTGGGCGCTATTGTTAGAAAGCATTCCGAACCTGCTCGAAAAACAGAATTGTTTCTTAACTGTCTGCTAGAAGCTCATCAGCGAAAATTGCCTGTGCTCTGAGCACCAATAATCTACAAATTGAATGACATCCGTTTTTCCGCTTTTTTGCTCAGGCCGAGATAATTCAAGTGAATCGCTACCTGATAGATAAATCTCGGTGCAATAATTTGTCCTAAGCCACATTTTTGCGCGAATTATGGCCTGCTAACTGCGTCCTAATTTACTCAAGCGACCCAAGCCGTCATTATTTGCAAGAGACCGATGAATCACGCCCTTAAAGCAGAATTCCCTGCTGATCTATCGACTGGCTCGACTGCGCAAACTGCGCCGTGTTTGAGTGCTCGTTGGGTTTCAGATGTGTCTGAATTGGAATCGATCTCAGGTCAGTGGTCTGAACTGGCAAATGATGCTACTTGGAAAAACCCCATGCTGATGCCGGGCATGTTGATCCCTGCATTTATGTATCTTAATGATAGTAATGCAAGATGTTTGATCATTGAAGATAACTCTGATTCAGATGATGTTCGTTTGTTCGGGCTACTGCCACTGATCGATCAAAAAATATATGGTATTCCTATCAAGACTGCAGCTATTTGGAAGCATGATTACTGCTTTGATGGCACGCCGCTAATTCGCGATGGCTTTGAAAAGGAAGTGATGGAGGAGATAGTTACGTTTTTGAATTCTGAAAACTATCGCTTATTAAAACTAACACCCGTAGTCATCGAAGAACAATTGCAACAATCGATAGATGAAAATTTACATCGATTAGGTGCTTCATCGTATACCTTAGATGAGTTCGAGAGAGCGGCGTTTATGCCTACTTCCGATTCTAAACAATATGTCTTAGAAAATTTGTCGAAGAAATTTAGGCAAAAATCACAAAGGCTTGCTCGGCGTTTAGCCGAAGAGGGTGAAGTGGTTTATGAACAAGCGAATGAACACAGTGACTTTTCTCAACTAGCCCATCAGTTTCTCGATCTTGAGCAATCGGGTTGGAAGGGAAAAAACGGAACAGCCCTAGCGTGTGACCCCAGCAGAAAAAAATTCTACCTTGATTGCATAGAGAGATTGAGCCCATTAGGGCAGTGCCGGTTCTTAACATTGAAATTAAATGATAAGCCCATTGCTATGATTTCCTGCATAAGCTGCGGATCAAGAATCCAAGCATTCAAAACAGCTTTTGATGAATCCTATGCGTCTTTCTCGCCTGGCGTTGCGATCGAAATTCATAACCTTGAATTGATGCACGCAGAAAGTATTACTTTTGCAGACTCCTGTGCTGCGAGCAGCGAATCGGCAATGAATCGTATTTGGGGCCAGAAAGTTAAGATTCAGAGTGTTGTGTTGGCTCTGCGATCAGGTTTACCTACCATCGTGGTGAATTCACTTCCTCTATTGAAAAAAATGAATACCTATCGCTCTCGTTGGTTTTAGAGAGTTAGTTCTGGCAGCTTGCGCTTGTAGCGTTTAACTGTTTCCTGAGTTAACCGCCATAATTGGCCAAGTCAATAAAAAACGCGTACCGTTTCGACCATCACTTTCTATATGAACTTGCGCATCGTGTTTATCACAGATGCTTTTAACAATAGATAATCCTAGCCCGAAACCTCCAGTAGCTCGGCTTCGACTTGGTTCAATACGATAAAAGGGCTCAAATAGCCTTTCATGATGAATAACATCAATTCCAGGCCCGTCGTCTTGCACAGTAATAACGATGTATTCGGTATTGCCTGGCGATGTCGCAAGGCTTAATGTTACGTGGTTTTTGGCGTAGCGTTGTGCGTTACTGATTAGGTTTTCAAGTGCTCGTACTAACAGTCTTTGTTCGGCATTCACTATCACATCTTTATCTGGATATTTAACGTGAAAATGAACCAAATTCTCCGTGGATGCTGCTTCTGATGTCGAATTAATGGGTTTATTTCTAGTTTCTAGTTGTTCAAATACTTCAACGATGGATACTTCAGTACGATTTATTTCGGTGGCAGGTGTGCTGAGCCGTGAATAGCTCAGTGTCTCTCTAACCAATGCATCCAACTCCAAGGCAGCCGCATTCGATTGTTCAAGAAGATTGATGCGTTCTTCAGGCTGGGCATCCATTGCCATTTCATTGGCGAACTGCAATCTTGCTAACGGGTTACGAAATTCGTGCGCTACGCTTGCCAATAAATCACGATGCCTAACCGCTTCTTGATTGCGTATGGTTATATTAGACACAATCGAGCTATCGGCTGCCGTTAACGCATCAATGGCACTTTTAACCGGGTCAGTGGATGGTGATGCTAGTAGTTGGCTTTGTCGAGTCTTTTTATCAAGTTCACTGAGTTGCAATCGAATCAACAGGTAGAAGAAAACCAGAGTTATTAACAGCGCCAGTAATTGCAGTAACAATTGAAACAGTTGCCCGTTTTTAAATAGTGCAGGGGTACTGTTGTGTGGTTCAACGATAAAAATTACCCCATCTGTTCGTTCGTATTCCATACTGTTAGGATAATCTGAATTTAAGTACCATTCCCCTTCGTATTGAATATTTTCATCTAAATCATTTTTAACATCACTAGCTTGATCTAAAGCAGCTTCTTGATTGTTTGTCGATGGGTTAGATTCATGTTCATGTTCATGTTCATGTTCATGTTCATGTTCTTGTTCTTGTTCTTGTTCTTGTTCTTGTTCTATGAGATTGATGAATACTTCGTAAAAATCCTCTAGTCCTATTAAATCATCTATATCAGGGTTAGCAGGCAATGCATCAATATCAGTAGCAATGGCATTGAGTAGAACGTCATCTTCAAATATTTCGGCATCATTGCCATTGTCAAATAATCGCTCGCTGAGCAGCACCCCCACTAACCAGATAACTGCTGATAAAACGACGCCAAAAATTACGGCGTAAATAAGACTGCGTTTCATCGCCCCGTACCCATCTGATAACCTTTTCCTCGAACAGTCTTTAAATAGTGTGGTTGGGCGGTATCGTCACCTAGTTTTTTTCGAAGTCTTGAAACCAATAAATCAATTCTGCGATCATTGGGCTCTAGTTCCAAGCGATACATCTTTTGATGCAGCACCTCGCGCGATAAAGGCTCACCAGCGTGAGATGCTAACATCCATAAAAGATCAAATTCGGTGGTAGTCATACGCAGCGGTTTTTGTGCAAGCCTAACTTCGCGATTCGCTTGGTCAACTTCAAGTTCACCTAATACGATGGTTGATTCTTCAAGAGTGGTTATCGTTTTTTCATCGGTTACCCGACGTCTAAGTAAGGTTCTGATTCTGGCTAACAGCAAGCGTGGGCTAACGGGCTTGGTTAAATAATCATCAGCGCCAATTTCTAAGCCTGCAATTTCATCGGCTTGGTCATCTAAAGCGGTTAACATCAATATTTGCCCTCTGAATTCGCCTCTCACTTCGCGGCAGACAGCTAATCCGTCCACACCGGGTAACATGAGATCAAGAATAACCAGATCAGGTTTTTCGTTAACAATTCGCTCAATGGCATCGACACCGGTATGACAGCTAGTCAGCTGGAAATCGTGATTAGACAGGTAGTTTGTTATTAAACTGCATAACTCAACATCATCATCGACAACCAATATGGTAGGTGTTGTTTCCAACGTTAGCACTCCGTTTATCGAACCTAATTGAACAGGGATTGTTATTAAAAAATTCTAAGGTATTGCCCAGATTCGTATCTATAGAATCTGGGCTATTTTTGGTTACCTTGATGTTAGCGTAATCGCGAACGTGTAGTGTGCTCGGCCACCAAAGGGTTTCTCACATTGACCAATTTAACCTCTGGTGGCAGCTGAAGTTTGAAACGCATACTCATAGGCAGCTTACGGCAACGATCGGGTTTGATTCGATAGATGACGATTGATGTTGTTATTGATCCTACCGAAGCGGCTGTTGATGCTGTTGCAGTGGCTGATTCACGATCCGAATCTTGAATCGATTCATGAGCCAATTCGGGCTTGAAATACCAAGAAAAATCTGAAGCCTTTGTGCAACCTGTGGAAATGACATCCAAGAACACCCACTGATCATCTCGCATGATGGCGAGTATTGGTTCCGGTTGAGCCGCTAAAACAGTATCTGTTGGGTTCGCCTTGTGCACGATGGTGGCCATTTCTGATGCATCCGATGTGTTCTCAGCACCTACTGCCGATGCGAAAAGCATCGGCAGTAGAGAGCACGAACACAGCAGGGCGGCACATAAGTTCGCACCTCCTGATGATTTAAACATAACGCTGATTCTCACGTTCTGTTTTGTTGTTAGCCTTCGCTGGGAGGTTGGCTTTTGTTGATAATGTAAGGGAGCGCCAGAATCTACCTGCTGCAGAGAGTAGTAGTAGTAAAATTCCAGTACCCAAACTACCGCCGCTCATATTATTAACTAGTGGTGAATCTATGGGTGTGTTACCTAAAGTTGATGCAGCTTGAAGTGCTTCACCCGATCGACGCAGTTTGAAACTGTCTAAACTGGCTTTTGTTACGACGATGCGTGAATCGATGTTTTCTTTATTACGTAATGGGTAGTCAGCCGCTGGTTCAAAGCGCCACGAAACTCGTGCATTCGCAGGTAGTTCTATGGATGCTTGTTGCCATTCGTCTGAAGCGTTCAAAAAGTAACGCTCTTCACCATTGATGGAGATGACACAATCGGTATGCTCAAGCTGATAAAGAAAATCTAAGTAATCTCCCTCGTTGCTATCAAATTCTGCCGCTAGATACCCGTCTTCATCTTCTGTGAGTTCGGCTGTTAATGCGGTTGATCCCTGTGCTGCTTCGGGTTCAAATTCATCCCACACATCTAAATTATCGGTGAAGTAGTCAGCTTCGTGATCCAGTGCTTGGGAAAATTCGGCGGATTGAAGTACGTCAGCTTGAATATTCACGTTCGACTGTACATTCTGTGCACCAGTAAAAGCGGTCACCGATAGGTCTGCGTCCAAGTTCCCTTCAGACTTATCCCAGATTAGTTCAAGATCACAGAAATCATCTGACGATAACGGGGATGTGGTACAAGCATCAGAATCAATGGATACAGCTACATCGCTACTGACTATGGGGGTCGTTAATACAAGATCAGAATCACTGGCGTTATACACTTCAACCAGTACAGAAACAGTGTTGCTATCGATTTCATAAGCGTGTTCATGAAGTTGCGTTAGTTCTATTGCGGTATCATTGATCGAATTGGGTCCGTTATCTACGAACGAATCGCTTGGAGTGTTTTCGATATTTTCAGTGCTTTCAGTGCTTTCAGTGCTTTCAGTGCTTTCAGTGCTTTCAGTGTTTTCAGCAATCACTGTGGGTTCTTGATTGGAAGGAAGTTCATCAACTGCATTACTTGCCAACGCAGAGCTACCTACGTGCTGTGTAATGAAGTCAGAGAATTCACTCACTCGTGTGTACACACCTGGGTGTGTAGCCGAGGCGCAACCATCGCCGAAACTGACGATGCCCACTTGGAACACGCCTTCTTCAGTCCTAGCAACCAGTGGCCCGCCACTATCACCTGAGCATGAATCTCGGGTGCCATCTGGAACGCTGGCGCAAAGATGAACGGATGTCAGCCCACCGTAGGCTTGGCTGCAACTGTTGAAATTTGAAATGGAGAGATCAACAGCGTGAAGTTGACTGGGAAAGTCTCCGTTTCCATTCGTTCTGTCGCCCCAACCGGCAACTGCGACAGGTTGACCGGTTGCAAATAGGGCCGCATTACTGCTCGTTGCCACAGAAACAATCGGCGCTTGTGTGGGGCGTTCTAGCTCCAACAACGCGATATCACTTCTGATGTTGTTTGCATCGTATGCGGGGTGGTTAATGATACGTGATACCGCAATTCGTTCGCCTTCTGATGCGCGCTGTAGGTTGTCAACGCCTGTTAGTACATCAATCGAGCTGGCTGCGGTGTTTTCGAGGCAGTGTGCAGCAGTTAACACCCAACGAGGGTGGATCACTGTTGCCCCACAGAAAGCACTGGTGGCGTCCGATCCTCGATTGACGAGTGCCGATATATATGGGAATTGTTCGATCTGGGCTTCGCTACCTCCGATAATACGAAGGTTGGCGGCGTTAAGAGCCGGTGCCGCCATTAACATGGCAACGGCGAGAGCACTGACTTTCAAAGAGGGTGATAGTGAAGTGCTCTTTACCTTACTCAGACGGGCCTGTGAGCTGTCAACGGCGTTAAGTGTGGTTTGAGATTGACGTTGGGCGCGGTATTGCGGGTGGTTTTGATGATTAGATAGGTACATGGAATTATCTCCTTTGGTTAAGTTCAGGAGAATTATCGGTATTCCAACGCCCAGATATCAGTGCGGTTTTAGTGTGCTTATGTATCGAAATGTACTGCAAACTCATGCGTTTATCGTAAGATTCAACTATTACATAGATTCGCATTACGCCTAATTCTGCTGGCCCTATTTAAAGTATGTCTGATAAGCAAAAAAATTCCCCAGTACCCAAAGGCTCTGGTTCAGAAGACCGCTCTCCTGTGCGATTGGGTTTGTTACTGGATTCGCTGGAAGTTCGCGTTTGGGTTTATGAAATGCTGGACAGCTGCCTATCAGATGGAACAACGGTGATTCCTTTAATTGTGGTGGCCAATCATTCAGACACAGTGGGCAGCACTCGCGATATTGTTTCCGCACAGGGTCATTCTAAAGAAGGCGGTAGTAAGAGAATTTCCTTAATGCGAATTTGGAATGCATTAGCAAGGCGTACCGCAGATGGTTTGAATCGACTCTATACGCAGCGTGATCGTTCAGTAGAATCTGCCACAACTCTTCGATCGATCACTGAGCTTTTACCTGAAGCTCAAGTAATTCATGTCGATACATTGAATGATGGCAACGCAGTTACTTATCCAGATGAGGCAATCGATGAAATAAAAAAACAAAATCTGGATGTTTTATTTCGTGGTGGTTTTAGAATTTTAAAAGGACAAATTCTGCGCGCATCCCATTACGGTGTTTGGTCTTTTCATCACGGTGATAACCGTTACCTGCGTGGTGGTCCTCCTGCTTTTTGGGAAGTGATGGAAGGGTGGCCTGAGGTGGGGTCGGTATTACAAGTATTGAATGATAATTTAGACAACGGTGAAGTGTTGTATCGCACAACCGGGCCAGTCTTTCCCTTTTCGCTGCACAACACGTTAAACCGACACTATTGGAAATCGTCAGTATTGTTTCCACGAGCGTTACGCGAACTTTGCAATTATCGAGATACATTTAGTCAACGAATTGCTGCTCGACAGAAGCCGCCAAAATTTTACAGTAAGCCCGTTTATCGCGAAGCGACTGCAACACAGTACTTAGCATTGTCATTGAAGCAAGCGGCTCGTAAAGTACGGGTATCTTTAGGTCGTCGGTTAAAACAAGAGCAATGGTTGTTGCTTTATCATTTGCGTGATAACGCTGAAAACCTCACACCTGAAACAGCTTTGCATCGCTACCGTGCGTTAACACCACCTGCCGACAGAATTTGGGCCGACCCGCATGTCATTGCCCGAGACGGTGCATTTTATGTTTTCTTTGAAGAGATGCTGTACAGCAAAATGATCGGACGCCTTGCGGTTGTTTGTATAACAAAAAATGGTGAAATTTCAGAGCCTCAAGTGGTGTTAGAAAAGCCTTACCACATGTCATATCCAGGACTTATCGAGCATAACGGTGAGCTTTGGATGGTTCCAGAAACTATCATGAACGATTCGGTTGATCTGTATCGCTGCGTGGAATTTCCGCATCGTTGGGAATTTCACAGCACGCTATTTTCTGATGTTCGAATGATTGACTCAACACTGATTTATGATCAGAACCGGTGGTGGCTATTCGCTAATATTGAAACCCACCGCAGCATGCGAGGTCATGGTTGGGATGAACTGCATCTGTTTTCAACTGAAGATTTTCTAAACCCAGATTGGCGACCTCATCCGTTGAACCCGATTGTTAGTGATTTGAGTTGTTCGCGTCCTGCTGGGCCTTTATACCGAGAGCAGGGGAAGTTATATCGCCCTTCGCAGAATTGTCGTTACGACTACGGTTATGGGTTCAATATCAGTGAAATTCAAACCCTAACACTGGATGACTACAAAGAAACGATTATTGAACGCATAACACCGAACTGGCAACCCAATATTGTGGCAACCCATTCTATTGCGCACGCTAGTATTGAAGGTACAACATTATCGGTTGTCGATGCGTTGAGGGAAACTCCTCGCTTTGGTTTCAAACAACCGCGGTAATTAACATTAACTAAAAAATAGGAAAAAACGTTATCTAATAAAATTAAAAACCCCAGCTACCAGACAATGAGTCGGTAGCTGGGGTTCTTGGTTAATAGCTCATTAGAGTATTAGCATTTACATACTTTCATTCG